>CAZGXY010000001.1:0-14944 GCA_964530145.1 uncultured Acidobacteriaceae bacterium
GAAGTTCAAAGGCCACGACGCCGCCTGGGGAGACAGCAAAAATAAAGAGTACGTAGAAAAGCACTACCACCAGCCCAGCGACGAATACCATCCCGAGATGAATTTCGTCGGAGACGCCGCCATGGCCCGCTTCGGCTTCGCGCTAGGCTGGGAAGCAGCAAGCCTGTCACGCCTCGTGGGCTGGCAAAAGGGCGACGAGTTCGAACCGGCAAGAACGAAAAGTCAATAATCAATCAAAATTGAAGTCTTTTGGGCGTTACCAGATGGAGCTTTGGAGACTGAGGACATCTGGGAGTGGAACGTACATCATGGGCTGTGAATCGTTCCATCACTTAAGGCGTGCCAGTTCACTCTTGTAAATACAGAGCAGATTTTCGACGTCTGTTGGCGGCAGACTTCGCAGCGCCGGAGATAGTTCGGTTGGTTCCAACCACTGCGGCCGAGCGTCTTTTTGGGACAGGAGGCCGAGATTCTTCGCTCCTTCGCGAGTACCTGCATGCAGATAAACCTTCTGCGGTTGCAGTCCCAGGTAAGCACCTAATCGAGAAGCACAATCGTATACGTACAGTTCACGGACGCCTTTGACTTTGTCGAGGCAAGAACCAATAAGGTTCCACAATTCGTGAAACGAGGGACAGTTTCGCAGATCGTCATGTGCATCTGCGAGCGCCCTGGTCGCATTTGCGATCGACTGGAGTTTGATTCTCCTCTGGTGTGAGTAGCGACGCCCCATATCATCTTGAGCTTGGGCAGCGAGATTCAATGCCTCTTCAAACGAAGCTTGGTTACGGAACCACATCATTTCTTGCTCGTGTTCAGGCTGAAAATTGACGACATAATCACGAATGATGTCAGTCAAGCTTGTAAGCTTCAAAGCCGCATTGCTTGAGGTGTCGCAAGAACGAGTTTTCCTTCGCCGAATCGCTTGCCTGCCACAAGTATTGCCCCTCGTGTTGTTCAGCGTCGAAGCCATTTTTCTGGGTGCACCACCTGGCCTGCTAACGCGGCCATGCTTTGCTTTGGAAGATCGATTAGCGCGATACCGCTCCGTGCATCGGCGAAAAACGGCCATGCAGTAGGCTTGCGGCGGAAACTGCTTTCGCCCAAGCACCAACTGTCTTCTGCGCCGTACACACTTATTATGCCCTGCTCATAAAACTAGCCGCGTGGCTCCCGCGCCCCCCCCGATAACCTAGGTAACTTTAGCCATCCCAGCCCCCATGCTAGCCTCGATATGCACTGGCAAATCAGCGACTTCCAATAATTTTCAAGCTCTTACGATGCCACGACTTCCCATCTTCCGCCTGGGCAAGCAACCGGATAAACAGCCGTTGCCCGAGTTGATGCGCAACACGCCGTCGCTTACCCTGGAAGGCATCTCCGTTGGCGTCGATAACCTGCGCCACGATGTCGCCTTAAGTCCGCGATTTATCGAAGCCGCACGCGCCAACATCATGCGCCTGATCGTGCGCTACGGAGAGTTGGAGGGCCTGCTCGCCGCCGAAGCCCAGCCCCGCAATCAGGGACCTTCCTGGATGCGGGTCGCCGCGACTCCCACCCGCAACGCCCCCGACAAATCCGATTGGAAACCGCTGCTCACCGAGTTGCATCTCGCCGCGCTCAACCGCTCCAAAAAAGACGAGAATGTTTCCATCGACTTGCTGGCGCGCCTCGCCATCATCAAATTTCTGCGCACCGAAATGCACCAGCAGTTCGCGCAGGCTCTCGAGCGCTGCCGCGTCCTGCTCAAGAACTACGAAGGCATTCGTCATGGCAAAGCCGTCGAGTATCGCGAGCGCGTCGCCGCCTTTCAGGTCCGAAAAAAAATCATTCTGCGCAAGACCGGGCAGGATCTTTTCGAAACCATTCGCGAGATCGAAAAAGAAACCCTCGCTCGCACCCGCCGATCTTTCTTCGGCGAAGCCCCAGCCAACCAGACGACGCACAACCAAACCGATTCAGGTGAAAACGAATCCGGCAAAGCCGCCGCGTCCGAAAACAAGAACACCGGCACAGCGCTCGCAAGCTATGGCGTCTTCGTAAACCGGCTGGCCTTTTCTGAAGACGGCCGCGACGACTATCTCTGCGCCGAACACTACGTCATGCTCGGCAACTGGGAGCGCGACAATGACCGCTACCCGCGCCTCCAGGATATTGTCTGGAATTTCATGCGTTCGCTCTACGGCGAGGAAATAAATACTGAGACCATCGATTCCTGGCTCTGCGTTCCGGAGAACGCTCACGCCATCGTCGGCTCGGGCACGCCCGACGAATCCACTCCCGAAGGCCTGGCTCGCACTGAACGGCTCGCAAAATGGGTGCGCTTGCTCGAAGACGAGCAGGTCATGGAGTGCGTCATCGCCTCATATCACACCGTCCCGCTGCTCAGCGAATATGCGCCGCGCATCAATCCCCAGCAGCTCAAGAACGCTCTCATCTCGCGTCCCGAATGCGACCGCGTCGAGCGCATGATTCAGGAGCATGGCAAGCTCTCGCCCAACAGCCTCTACGCCGCCGTCGCCAAGGTCGCCGGATGCCGCGGCGCCGAGCGCGCCAAGGTTGCGGCCCGTTTTCTTCAGGATTTTTCTCACTACCACCGTGACCTGCGCCGCCTTGAAACCCTGACTGCCGCTCTCGACTCCATCAACATCGCCACCACCGAGAAACTTCGCGAGCTTTCCCGCGTCAATGGAACGCTCTACGAATTTCTCCTGCCCGATGAGCAGCAGCAGCCCGAAGAAGATCGCGTCCTGCGCCACGTCGTCATCAAAGCCGACGTTCGCGACTCCACCCGCCTCACCCGCACGCTAATGGAAAAAGGCCTGAACCCGGCCTCATATTTCAGTCTGAATTTTTACGCTCCGGTCAACAAACTTCTGAGCAAATACGGAGCGCAAAAGGTTTTTCTCGAAGGCGACGCCATTATCCTCGCCATCCTCGAGCGCTCCGGAGAACCCGAACTCGCTGTCAGTCGGGCCTGCGTTCTCGCCCGCGAAATGATCGAAATCGTTCGCGGCTACAACGAACTGATGCGCCGCTCTTCCATGCCCGAACTTGAACTCGGCGTCGGCATCACTCTTCAGGAATCCGCTCCGCTTTATCTGATGGATGGCGAGCATCAGATCATGATTTCCGAAGCGCTCAACGAAAGCGATCGCCTCTCTTCCTGCAACAAGCACGCCCGCAAAGTCATGGAGCCGCAAGCCGGACCATTTCACGTCTATGCATTCCAATCGGCCGAGGCTGGCCCGTCGGGTAATCCCGAAGACTCGGTGATCAGCTACAACCTCGGCGGCATCCGCCTGAACGAAGCCGCCTTCCGCAAACTCGAACAGGAGATCTCCCTCGTTCCGCTCGCCGTCAAGCTGCCCCCTTCAGTCGCATCCGACAAAGGCGAATACAAACTTCTCAGCGGCACCGTTCCCGTCGATCGCGACATCTTCCGCAAGATCGTCGTCCGCGAGAGCCGCATGCCGCGCATCAATCCCGAAGATTTCTCCGTCCAGGGATGGACCAACCGCACCTACTACGAAATCTGCACCGATCCTGCAATCTACGCCGCGCTGGAAAAGAAAAAAGCCGCCGCCCGCTAAATTAAATCCCCTCGTCTCCTTGAGCGAAGCCGTGCCGGTCAGGCAGGGAAGAACGAAGCGAATCGGACGGCGCAATCGAAAGATCCCTGTAGCAAGCGCGACTGCCGATGTCGCAGAAGCGACACAGAAGTATCAGAACCCCGAACCCGTCCGGCTCGGTTTAAACGGAATCCAGAACGTAGCCTCCACATCCACCGGAGCCCCATTCTTAGTAGCCGGATCGAATTTCCATTTGGCAATCGCATCGCTCGCATATCGATCGAGCCGCTCATCCACGCCGCGCAGCACGCGAATCTTTCCCACGCTCCCGTCGCTGCGAATCACAGCATAGAGAATCACCGTCCCGCCAACATTCTGCCGCATCAGTTCCAGCGGATAAGCCGGATCGACCTTCCGCGTAGCCGAAGGCGCCGACAAATCCTGCCCGGTCGCGTTCGCATCCGCCGCTCGCGCCGCAGAACCGGAATCCGAAGGCTTTGCATCCTGCAACGCCGCAAACCGAATCACCCAGCTCCCGCCCGCCGAGTTCAAATTCGGCATGTTCAGGCTAAGCGAATAAAATTTGCGATTTCCAAATACCGCGCGCTCTTCGTCAGCCAGTTTGCTGTCAACCTCCGGCTTTAACATCCTCGACGAAACCCGAGGCGGCCGCGCGCTGGCGAGCAATTTAGGATTCACCTCATACCGGTCGGTCCTCCCAGCCGCATTCCCGCCAGAAGCCGCCGACGGAGCCTTCGCACTCTTGCCCACATACAACCCCGCGGGCAAATCCGCGCTGCTCGCGCCCTTCGCGCCAGATCCGCTCCCCTTGCCATTCGCATCGCCCGCACCACCGGAAGCTCCGGCGTGTCCCCCCGGAGCGGTAGCAAAACTCCCGCGCCGGTTTCCCGCCGCCGGCGCAACCGGCGCGCTCACCGCCGGATGCAAGCTCAACGCAATCATGCTCCGTTGCGATCGCGGCCCCTGCGATCCCCGCACCGAAGGCGGCGGAGCAATCACTTGCGCCGCACCCGCGCTCAACTGTGCCGGGTTTCTCCCCGCCCGCTGCGCGTCGAGCGAAAGCTGCGGAGCCGGAGCAATCACCGCGCTCCGTCCAATCTCCAGATCGCCCATCCGCCGCCTCGCATCGGCGTCGACCGAAGGCGGCGGCGCAATCACGGCCATTGGCGGTCCTTTCACATCGCGCGCTTTATCTCGCACGTCCGGCGGCGGGGCGATCACTGACTGCTCCACCCGCGGCGCCAACCGCGAAATTTCTGACGCCATCACCGCCGGAGCCGGAGCAATCGGCACCTGCGTCTTCTCCCTCCATGACACCACGTTCGGCAGGGCCACATCCTCGCGCAACTTCACCTTCGGAGGCGCAACCACGGTCTGTTTTCGATTGTCCGCTTCTCGGGGTACCGAGATAATCGGCTGCGCGGAAACTTCAGGATCGGCTCTCTTCGCCGATGCAGTGTGCCTCGGCCGCGTGTCAATCGGCGGAAGATATTCCGCAGGAGTGTAGTAAACGACCTCAGCGTGCGTGATCGGCGTCAGGGAAACAGCCCTCGGCTGCAGAGCCAAAAATCTCGACCCCGCCCAAATCAACAAGATCACTAGAACGTGATACATGCCAGATTGCAGGAACCGCAACCACGGCAACCCAGAACACACGAATACATCCGGCCAAAAATCAGCCTCAGCCGGCGATTCTCCCCGGGACGATAGAACTTCGCCAGGCCGGAACAGTTCCCGAAGATTCTCCAGGAAATTCCGCGGCCAAGAATCCGGCGCAACCAGCAGCTGCAATTCCCGCGCTGGTTGCGCGGTCTCAGCCGTGTCAGGCGTTCCGGTCCCTTCGCGCATCCTCCTTATCTTAGATGCTCAGCCGAAACCCTGCACCCTCGTCGGCAGTAGAAAGGACATCCGCTCTCAGCAATCGACTGCCAGTTTCTTGCAAGAGGAGGCAACATGATTGTGGAAAAACCTGCCCGTCACTTCACCGTCACGCTCACATAAGTGGTGTGAATCGGCCTATACCCGTTATTCGGATTGATATCTTGAATCGCCAGTTGGTAAGTCCCCGGCCCCGCCAAAGTTACATTTTGATTGATGAAGGCGCTGTTCACGCCCACTCCAGTCACGGATTGCCCCAGCTTCACGCCGTGCGTGTTGTCCCAGACCTCAATATGGTCGACCAGCGGCGTGCTCGCCCCGCTCTGCTCGTATGCATAAGCATTGATCGGGACCGTCGTCGTCGGCCAGCTCGAGCCGTTCGCCGGAGAGTTCACAAAAACCCCGGTCCCCGCCGCAACCGTAAAACTCACATCGCTCTTGTGCATCACCTTCCACGATCCGCTCACGTCCTGCACGTTCAACGTGTATTTCCCCGGAGCCAGCGAAAACCACTGGCTGATCGCCGTACCCTTCGGCGAATCTCCCAGCTTCGTGTCGCTATTCCACACTTCAACGTGGTCGATGCCCGCGCTCGACTCCTCCGCGCCCGCTTCCACCGCAAACGCGCCCAGCGGAAACAGCCCGGCCTGCGTCGATCCGCTTGCCGGAGTATTCACAAACACTCCATAGCTCGACGAAACCGTGTAATTCGTAACCTCTTTATGCAGGATCGAATACTTCGGCCCAATGCCAATATCCTGCACGGTCATCGTATGCAGTCCGTTCCCGCTCACCGAAAACGCCTGGTCGATCGTCTTGCTGAAAACGTTCCCCAGCTTCGTCGGCTTGCCGTCGTAAGTATCCCAAACCTCGAGATGGTCGATCTGCGCGCCCAACTCCGCCGCCGCAGCATTTACCAGCAGGGAAGTCCCTTGCGTGGAATTATTCGCCGGAGAGTTGATCACCACGCTGCCGGAACTCGACGGGAAAAAGTCCAACATGTCGCTCACGCTCGCCGACCATCCCGGATAGCTCTGAATTCCCAGCGAATCCAGCATGGTCCGCAGCGCATTCTCATGTTTGAAAGCGATATTCGAGACGTACCCGGGCTTCACGTTCGGGCCGATCACTGCCGTCAGTATCTGGCCTGCATCGTCATCCGCGCCATTGTCGAAGGTCACAATCAGCAGCCCGCTCCCTCCCGGCTGAAAATCTGGCAACGCCAGCATGGGAGTCAGATTGCTGCTCAAAAAGTCGTCGGCTTCCGCCAGCGAATTGTCGAAGCAGTCATCGTGATTGTCATAGCATCCATCGGGCACAATGATGGCGAAGCGCGGCAGCGCATTATTCGCCACATCGATTCCGAACTGCTCGAAGTCCACAATGTTCCCCTGCGCGCCCAGGTTGTTGTTCAGAACCTCCGCATACCACACCGCGGCATTGTGCCGCGCGTAATAGTGAGTGTTCGGCGGCTGCCCATATTCGCTGAAGTCCGGCACGTTCACCGTTCCTCCGGCATTCAGATAATTCTGCGCATAAACCTTCCACGAGAGTGGCTGGTTGTCCATTAACTGGAAAATGTTGCTGTCGGTGATCGGATCCTTCGTCACCGTGTTCTCGCAGTTGGCGGATACGTAGCAATCGTTCCCGTTGCAATAAAAGTTGTGCGAACCCGCAGGCAGGCTGCACTGTGGCTGCGGCGCCGATGCGCATTGGTAATTCGACTCGCAACTTCCCGAAGCCAGATAAAGATAATCCAGCAGCGAACCGCTGTGGTCCGATTCGTAGTTGTTAGCGTATCCATATTTCTTCGCCTCGCCTGAAAGCCACGGCATTCCGTTGGGAAAGGTGGTTCCAAACGACGTGTTCTCGTCAATTACCAGCACAACGTGCTGGGCCAGAGGCACAACCTGTGCCGGAGCGCCAATCGCAGCTCCGGCAATCATGACAAATCCCATCAGAAAACCAGACAAAGCGGCACAGACAGATTGGTGTTTTACGCGCATGGCGGATCCCTTCAATTGTGTGAAATTGATTTTGCTCGGGGTCTTGCGCCAGAGATTTCCGAACACACCACCGCGTCTCGCCAGGCCGTTGGGGGCAACCCGGTCTCTCCATCGGACGCAGAAGTTGTCGCTGAGGCGAATTAGTAATAAATCATTTGGTAGTCTAAGGCAAGTGCCTGAAGGTTCTAATTCGTTTTTTGTTCTTCCCTTAACGGGAATGTAACCGGAGATTCACAAATGCAGAAGATCACCACCTTCCTGTGGTTCGACAATCAAGCCGAAGAAGCCGCCAACTTTTACGTTTCCATTTTCAGGAACTCCAAAATCACCAACGTCGCGCGCTACGGGGAAGGCGCTCCCGCCCCCAGGGGCAGCGTCATGACCGTCGCCTTCCAGCTCGAAGGCCAATCCTTCATCGCCCTCAACGGAGGCCCTCTGTTTCACTTCACCGAAGCCATCTCGCTCTTCGTCAACTGCGATTCGCAACAGGAGGTCGATGACCTTTGGGAAAAACTCGTTGCCGGCGGCACTCCCAGCCGCTGCGGCTGGCTCAAAGACAAATACGGCCTCTCCTGGCAAATCATTCCCTCCGCGCTCATGGAGGCTCTCAGCAACAAAGATCCCGAAAAAGCCAAACGCTCCATGCAAGCCATGCTGCAAATGGTCAAGATCGACATCGAGAAAATCAAAAACGCATAGCCAGGCAAGTTTCTTGGCTTATCGCCCTCGTCGCGTTTTTGCGACACGGTGGGGATTTTGACTTTGAGAATTTCGTCATCCCCTTGAATAAACTATTGTCATTCCGTAGCGCCGGCCTTTGGCGCGAGGAGCCTGCTTTTTCCCCGCTCTCAAGCATAAGTCCGACAAATCCCGGCAACACCCGCCCGAACTCCCGAATCCTATACGCCGGCAACCAGCACGCTTCCGCACAAGCTCCGAAAAGCCAGCCGCGCAATGGCGGCATAAGCGCGCGAGCTTCGCCCGAAGAGATCGTGAGAAAATCGTCAGAAGAGGACATTGAATGGATGAACAAATTCTGCAGCAGATTTTCGACGAGCTTTTCGAGTCACTCGAACCCCTCGACACCCAAACCGCGGCCCTGCTGCAATTTCTCAAATCCAAAGGCATCGTCACCGACGAAGAACTGGCGCCCTTCCTCAAACAGGCCGGCGACGCCAGCAGCGTCCGCTGGCTCGGCGCTCGCATCCGTGCGGAAGCCCTGATCTCATCGGCCCTGAGGCCGCCCGATATTACAGCCGGGCAACCCGCCGATGCCGGCCATGCAGGCGCTGACTCGGCCAACGAGGCTACTAAGAACGAGGTTACTAATAAGGAGAAAGCTGAAGAAGGCGATCGACCACAGTCGCAAACCGAAGATTCCAGAAAAGAAGCCGCGGAGAAGAATTCGACCGAGGCAGAAACCGAACAGGATGACAGCGACCTGAACTCCGACCTATCCGACCCTCCGCTCTTCCCGGCGGGCAAGAATAAAAACAAAGACAAAAACGAAGCTGCCTGAGAATCGGCGAAATGTGCTTGGGGTTCCCCATTTCTCGCATCCTTTTGCGAGAAGTGGGATTTCCTGAACTCGGATGACTAGCGCTCGTCCTTCACCGGGATCGCGCCTAAGGATTCTGCAGATTCTGCACCGGAATCTTATTCTCACCACTCCGGATAGAGTGCGCCTTGTCCTCTGAATTCACCGCAAAGAGCATGTAATGATCGAAGCTATGCCGCCGGTGGTAACGGTGCTTGTTAAATTCCAGGAAGATATCCACGTTCTGCGGCAACCACAAGTCGACCTTGTCCGACTTGAAATGAACCGGGCCATATTCCACGATCTGATGCTGCACCGCTAGTTGCGGCAAAGGTCCCGCCAGGTCGGATTCGACGCGCACGATCTGCAAATTTGAGGTCGTGATCCACGCCCGTCCCTTCAGCTTCATCGGATATCGATCCGTACCAATCACATAGTCCGCAAAGCGGTTGGGCCGGTCATCCCGCTGCTTGAAATACATCAGCCACGCCGGCTGTCCATGCCATTGTCCCAGGCCTTCACAGCTCATCTGGAAGTTGTCCCGCATATCCGGATGGAAAATCAACGCCAGCGTCACAAATCCCGTCGTAACAATATGGTCCGGCAGGTCCGCGATTCCGTACCGCAGATCGCGGTACTCGTTCGTCTCCAGAAATCCGGGCTGCTCTTCGGTGATCGAGGCGACATAATTGAATTTGCGGGTTTCCTTGCTTACCGGATTGCCGGTCTTGTCGAGCTGCTCGTGCACCATGTCTTCAATCGCGGCAAATTTCGTGATGTTGTCCACGAGTTGCTTGACCCGATCGCCCGACGCTTCCAGAACCTGCTGGTAGGGGCAAGTCACTTCAGGAGCGACCGGGGGCTTCACATCGTCCACTCCCGGCGGTCCCCACGCACTCTCCGGCAGCGACGGCATTGAGGCTGCCAGCGCCAAATCCGTCCCCGGCTTCATGTGCACAATCCCGCTGCGCCCCACGTCCCGATCTTCAATTTCAACCACTAACGCCCGCACCTGCGGCACCGCCGGATTCTCCGGATTCGCCTCCACAAAACCATTCAGCGCCTTGATCCCTTCCTGGTCCCGCCCGGTATTCGCCAGCGCCTGCCCCAGAACCAGCAGCGCAACATTCCCCGCGCCTCGGCCCTGATCAATCGCAATCTGCGCCTGCTCCCGCGCCTTGTCGAATTCTTTCTCCCGCAAATACGCGTCGCCCAAAAGGTTGTGCGCCATCCAGTATCCCGAGTCGGCTTCCACCGCCTTCTCCAGCGTCTTGCACGCATCCTCAAAATGCTCACGTTGCAGTTGCACTCGCCCCAGCAACGTCAATGTCTGCACTCTGCCCGGCTCCAGCGAGGCCGCGCTCGTCAAATAACTTTCGGCCTTCTCATAATTCTTCTGCTCAAAAAACAAATAGCCGTACAGGAAACTGATCTGCCCATTCGACGGCGCAATCTTATTAGCCCGATCCAGCCGCCGCTGCGCCTCCTTGAAATTTGCCGACTTCAGCGCGTCTACCGCGTGCTTCGCCTCCTTGCGCGCTTTCGGAGGAATCTCATTCTCCGCCCCGTTCAACTCCACCGCCGTCGGATCCTTGCGCAGCACAATCTCGTACTGCCGCTCCTGCACGCTCCCCGTCAAGTGCCATTGCCGGTGTTCCGTCAGATATCCGACCGCGATCGCCTCAATCTCATAATTCCCAAAATCAATGTTGCAGAATGTAACTTCCGATTCCTTATCCGTAGTTTGCCAGGTCGTTATATCCCGTTTGAGGTCGTGCAACTTCACCACCGATTGCCGGTCGAGATGCTCTTTCTTGTCGTCCTCCACGCCGACCACCGTCACCACCAGTCGCTGATTCTCGTCGCACGAGTTGTTCACCTTGACGTCGTTCATCCGCAATTCAATGCTGCCCTGCATCGGCGAATTAGGCACCTGCCCCAGCGCCACGCCGGCGCAAATAAAAAACAGCCCGCAAGCCCCAGCAGGCAATAGTCCGGAGAGGCAGAATTTTATTTTTTCAACGAAGTCGGCCATAGGAAACCACCGGTCAGCAGCGAGCGCCGCACCCCAATTGTATCCCAGCCCCCTTTTTACGTATGTCAAAATTACGACCTGTTTCTGGCCCCTCCCAGCCACTCCCAAGCCTCCAGATACCCCTCCCACCGCGGATTCTTCCCCTTCAGCCCCGGAAACAGCCGCAAACTCTTTACCCCCGCCACCGCCTCAACCGGCAGCAAATACCACGCATCCTCTCCGCGCTCCATCACCACATGAGCCGCCAGCACATCGATATCTTCTTTCGTGTACCACTTCTTCCCGCCGCCCCGAGTCGAATAAACCGGCTGCACATCGTACCCTCCACCATTCAGCCGACCGGTAGCCTTAACCTGCATCCGCAACAGCCGCTCCCCCGGACCCGCCCACACAACAAAGTCCCACTTCTCGCTGTCGCCCCACGGAACCGCCAGCCCAAATCCCATCTTCTGCGCCTTCATCAAAAATGCCGCCTGCGACCACTCCCCCAACCGCTTCGGATTCCTCTTCCGCCGCTCCCACCACCCCCGTTCCCCCTCCGCATCATCCGCCACCCCAAAAATGCAGGGAATAACCATCCCAAACCGCCCCAGGAAATCATTCGCCCGCTCAAACTTGTTGCCACCAGCCATCGAACCCTCCGCTGAAGTTTCTGAGCAAGAATCAGGGCTCTCTCAGGTTTGTCATTCAACGTCTTTATGCAATCAAGCGAAGTTGCCGTCCGCGCAGCCGAGGGCAACGCCGTCGAAGGATAACTATCGCCACCCCGAAAGCCGCCCGCAGTTCGCCGCCGTCGCGCAAAACCGAGCCGCCAGAGCGAAATTTCTCACCAATACTTCCAATATTCCCCACGAGTCAATCAAAGTCGAGTTCATCCCGCCAAGTATTTAGGATGTTTTCCACAACGGGAAAAAGCTGACAGCCGAACAGCCGAAACCCAGTCCGCTGACGCCAGAAGAAATGCGAGGCTGCCCCACCCTTCGCGGTTTTCGAAGGGTGGGACTCCCGAGCGCCCGAGGCGTGTGCTTTTGGGTAGCGCAGCGCCTCCAGCGCTGCGAATGAAGCCCAAGGTAAGGGGAAGCAGCGGGAGCATTCGCCTCGCGAACTCCCAGCCACCCTCGTCTTTATCCACAGCACGAGCGCCAGCCGTCACAGCCACCCGTTCGGCAAGACCGAATAATCTATCCGACACCATCTATTACTTTATATTTACGTTGTGTAAATACACCAGATGCGCTACACTTGGGGCCAGGCAAAGAACCGGCGCAATCTTCGTCTGCACCGCATCGTCTTCGAAGACGCAATTCGTATCTTTAAAGGTCCGACAGTCGAAGCCCCTGACGACCGATTCAACTATGGGGAGGATCGAGTCTACGCGATCGGTTTAGTGAATGGGCTGGAAATAACCTTGATTTATGCCGACAAAGAAAACGACGAAAGACGCATTATCTCGGCGTGGCGCTCGGAGCCCCGCTAGAGGCGGCGGTATTGGCGAAACATCGAAGCCTGACGGAGTCTCTGCCAGGGGCGTAAATGGCACGGATTGGAAGAGGTTGCGCAGCATGACACCGGCCGAAATTCGCCGTGGAATCCTTGCCGACGCCGAAACCCACCCGACCGACGACGCATTCTGGAAATCCGCGAAAGTGGTCATGCCGGAGTCGAAAGAAATCGTCACCATCCGCCTCGACGCAGACCTGCTGCGCTGGCTCCGCCGCCGCCCCGGATACCAAACCCGCATCAACGCCATCCTGCGGGCGTATATGCAGGCGAAGCAATAACGTGGCACAACGACGTTCCATGGCGTCATCCCGAGCGGAGCCGCTTTCACCAGGCGTAGCGAGGGATCTCGCGTGCAGCTATGCTAGATGAGAACGCCCAGGCCCCCTTTGGCCTCGGTGAGAAGAATCCTCGAAGGGACGCGCCCTTCAGCCGCGCCGATCCGGCGAACGTACGTGGAAGAGCGGCGCTCTAGCGCCGCGTCGAACATCGAAACCGCGATGTCATTCCGAGTAGTCGATCTCCGGCGCGAAGCGCCGAGAACGGCGAGAGCCTGCCCTGAGCGACCGAGCGTAGCGAAGGAGTCGAACGGGAACCTGCCTTTCCAAAAATAGGCACAGCCTTGTGTTTTGGGTGGCGCAGCGCTTTCAGCGCTGCGAATGATCTCAAGGTTGAGGGGAACCAGCGAAGCAATAACGTGGCACAACGACGTTCCATGGCGTCATCCCGAGCGGAGCCGCTTTCACCAGGCGTAGCGAGGGATCTCGCGTGCCGCTACGCTAGATGAGAACGCCCAGGCCCCCTTTGGCCTCGGTGAGAAGAATCTTCGAAGGGACGCGCCCTTCAGCCGCGCCGATCCGGCCAACGCACCGTCGAAGAGCAGCGCTTCAGCGCCGCATCGAACACCGAATCCGCGATGTCATTCCGAGTCGATCTCCGGCGCGAAGCGCCGAGAACGGCGAGGAACCTGCTTCTCCAAAAATAGGCACAGCCCTTATGTTTTGGGTGGCGCAGCGCTTCCAGCGCTGCTAATGAAACTCAAGAAGAAGGGGAGCCAGCGGGAGCATTCGCTTCACGAATGCTCCCGCCCCCTACTCCTTCACCCCCAACTGCCAAAACAAAAACGAATAAATATCCGTATACTCCTCAATCTGCTTGGTAACCGGCTTCCCGGCCCCATGCCCGGCCTTCGACTCAATCCGCAACAATATCGGCCGAGTCTTGCTCTCTCCATTCTTAGCTTCAGCCTGCATCTCCGCCGCCATCTTCTTTGCGTGCATAGGGTCAACTCTCGTGTCCGTATCGGCCGTCATAAACAGAATCGCCGGATACTCCGTTCCCGCCTTCACATGGTGATAAGGAGAGTATGCATAAAGCCACTTAAACTGGTCGGGCTTGTCGGCGCTGCCATACTCCGGAATCCACAGCTTCGCAATCTGAAAATTCTGGTAGTGCAGCATATCGAGCAGCGGCACCTGGCAAATGACAGCACGAAACAAATCGGGACGCTGCGTAATCATCGCGCCCATCAACAGTCCGCCATTCGACCCGCCCTGAATCGCCAGATGATTTTTGTCGGTATACTTTTCCGCGATCAAATGCTCGGCAGCGGCAATCATGTCGTCAAAAACATTTTGCTTTTTGTCGAGCATGCCCGCGCGATGCCAGTCCTCGCCAAACTCCGCCCCACCGCGCAAATTCGCGACCGCATAAATTCCGCCATGCTCCATCCACAAATAAGCCGCGCGGCTGAAGGTCGGAGTCAGGCTGACATTGAATCCGCCGTAAGCAGTCAGCAGCGTTGGATTCTTCCCGTCTTTCTTAAACGCATTGGTCCCGACGATCTTCTTATGCACCACAAACATCGGCACCCGCGCCCCATCTTTCGAGTTGAACCACTCCTGCTGCACGTCATACCCGGCCGGATCGATCGAAGGCGCATCGACTTTGGCCCACTCGGAAGTCGATCCATCTTTCAAGTCATACCGATACACCGATGTCGGAGTGGTGAACGACTGGAATCCATAAAAAATCTCGTCGCGATTCCATTTTCCCGACGACCCAAAAATACTGCCAATCGCCGGCAGCGCCAGATCGCTGATCTTTTTTCCATCAAGGTCGAACAGCTTCAGTTGCGAAGTAGCATTCTGTTCGTACTGGGTAAAAAGCTTCTTACCCCAAACCGCCGCGCCCTGCAGCACCGCATCCGTCTGCGGAACAATTTCTTTCCAGTTCGCCCGGTCATAATTTCCCGCATCGGCTACAAACACCCGATACCGCGGAGCATCTTCATTGGTGACGATGTAAACTTTCCCGTCATAAATCGAAGCGCTGTAAAGAAAATTCTTCCCGCTGGTCACGGCCGTCGGTGGCGTCTCCGCCTTCAGGTCCATCA
>CAZGXY010000002.1:0-14566 GCA_964530145.1 uncultured Acidobacteriaceae bacterium
ACCCGTGGAGGGGCTGCTTGAACTCGTGCAATCGCCAACCATTTACCGCCGTCGGTAACGATCACTGGCAAACACTCGTCGCAAACAAACCCGGAATCAAATCCTGTAAGCGAGTTTCCGCCGCTCTTTACGACAAGGTGAAAAGGGCGGCTTGTTTGTTGTTCGGACTCTTGCTCTGCAATCTGGCACATGCCCAAGTCGAATCCGGCACGATCGTTGTCTTCCAATTCGTAAACGGAAAATTCATCATAGCTGCCGACAGTAGAACTACCAGTGGAACCACTCCACCAGTTGACACGTATTGCAAGATTGCCACAGTGGGCAATCAGCTTGTTGTCGCTCGTACTGGCGGCGTCAGTCATACGACTGTCGGGCTTCGAGACCTGTCTAAGGCATGGAACGCCAAAGAGCAACTGAGAACAGTTATCTCCGAACATCCTATTAAACCCGACGAGCCGGTTGGCGCCCAAATTGGCGTTATAGCTGACGCCTGGGCCGACATCGTAAAAAGCGACTGGCTTGCGCTCTACGTTATTCATCCCGAACAAGTGAGACAAATTGCCGATAAGCAGCACGGGGGATTGTCGCTTGGTGTTTTCGCTCTCACCTTGGGAAACACAATAGGAATCACTGATCGCAGTATTACTTTCGCGGATGGGGTTATCAAGACGAATACATCCGCCATCGGAGCCTGTGTTTTCGCGCCGTGCGCTGCCGGAACTACCGATGTTTTTGATGAATACGTCGCTGGAAAAACCGCGCGAGCTGCTGCCGAAACTTACACCGCTTCTCCCGAAGTCCTCAGATCCATGGGCCCAGACGCGGCTAAACTCGTAAGACTTGCCGACCTTGCCGTGGCTTTCGATAAGAGCGGAACAATTGGAGGAAGAATCGACGCATTGGAACTCAATCTGGGCGGACAAAAGCGATGGCTGCAACGCAAAGACAATTGCCCCGAGACTGACGAGTGACCAAGCGACGGATGAACGGAGGGAAAGTATCGGCATTGGTGCCTCCGCAAAACGGCCCGAATTCTAAACTCGTGGAAGGCAGGCTTTCAAGATAAAATTTGCCAGAAATTCTTGAGTTCGGATAGAGCCTTCCTTCGTAGAGTCTTTCCTATGTATCCAGTTTGCCACATACGTCATAACCCCGTCAGTGACGAACCTCATTCCGTAGTTGTGGAAAACGTACAGTGACCGACCGATTCATGGGTTTTCCCTGTTTTGTTCCTTTCTGATCTCATTACCGCAGTAACTTGCCGACCGCTGCCCTGTCGTCTCATATTGAAATTAGCGGCATCGCTGTGTCAAGTGAATAATCTCGTTTCACACCTTGGCACCCCTCCCCCATTTCCCTTGACTCAAAATGAGATGACAGCGTAGTTTTCCAATAGATTCAATCACTTATAGGATTTATCGGTATCCCTCGCTGGGAAGCGGTGAGACTCTGAAAGATTTCGCGAGCAATCCGAAGCTGGCGTCGCAAGGCCACGTCCTGCCCAATCCTGACGAGGCCTTCCAGAAGCTCCTTTTGAGAATCGCCGCCAAGGCCGCTGAACGCGCCGACGCGGCGGCGCTGATCCAGCTTTTTTGCCGCGCTTCCCGCGATTTTTTTCAGGTAAGCGGCGTCTATTTCTGGCGTCGCCGTGCCGGAGATGAGCTGGTCGGCGAGCAAGCGGACGGCAAGATGGCGGAGCACTTTCTCGGCCTTCGGCTCTTGCCCCAACAGAGCGCCATCACCGCCGAAGCCGTCCGCAAGCGCCGCACGATCTTCATCAACGATTGGAAGGCCGATCCCTCATTTCCCGCGGCGCACCAGTTTGCGGCTCGTTCCATGATGGCCGCCCCGCTGGTCGTCTTCGGCGAAGTCATCGGAGCTGCCACATTCCTGCACGACTCCGAAGGCGATTTTTTTGACGACGATCTCGCCGCCAAAGCCACTATCCTCGCCGGACAATTAGGCGGTCTGCTCGAAGCCACGCGCCTCGGCGAGGCTTCGCGCGAAGAGCATCGCCGCACTGCAATTCTGGCCGAGGTCGCCACCAGTTTGCACGGCACTCCCGACGTCTCCGCCGTTATCGAGGCCTTGGCCGAGCGCCTTCGCGTCCTTCTGCGCACTCGCCTGGTCTCAGTCCTCCTGCGCCAGGAAGGCCCCTTCGAACTCCGCGCCGTCTCCGCCGAAACTCCGCAGCTTGCGCTCATGTTCCGCGCCGGCCACGATCGCCAGACCATACGGTTCGCCGTCGACCTGGCGCAACGCGCCGTCTCCGCCGGAGAAGCCGTCACCATTTCCATCAGCAGCGATCAACATTCTTTGGGGAACATGATTTCTCCCGGAATGCTCATCGCCGCGCCTTTCCGCACTTCGCGCACCCAGGGTGCGATCCTCGTCTACCCGCGCCAGGACGGTACTTTCACCGCGGAAGAAAAATCTCTGGTCACCGCAATTGCCGGCTTCGGCGCGGTAGCCGTGGCCCACGCCGAACTCTCGGCTACCGCTCAGGGTCAGGCGCGCGAGCTTCATCAGTTGCTCGAAATCTCCTCCGAACTAAGCGCCAGCCGCGATCTCGAACATTCTCTACAAGCCTTCGTCGTTCGCGCCGCCGATTTTCTGGGCTTCGGCCGCTGCTTCGTCGCCCTGCACGAGAGCGGAGAATTCCACGTACGCTACGCCTCGGTTCGGGGAAAAGCGCAGCGCCTCGACAATATCTTTCCCGAAGGCGTCGCCACCCGCTCCCTGCGGGCAAAAGAAGTTTTCTGGTCTGACGACCTCACCCAAATCCCCGGCGTAAACCAGCAAGTGATTTCGCAACACCAGGCTCGCCAGTTGCTGACCGTTCCTCTGCTCGGAGCCGATGGTGTCCTGCTCGGCATGTTCGGAGTTCTCGACCGCCTCGATCAAGGCGGCATTTCTCAGCAGGATATTCGCCGCGCCGGCGCCCTCGCTTCGCAGGTTTCCGCGGTGCTCGAGGTCGCGCGCAATCTCCACCAATCGGAACAGCACCGCCGCCGGGCCGAAGCTCTCACTCAACTCGCTCGCGAAATTGACGGAGTCCTGCACCTCCCGGATTTCGCCCGCAGATTGGTCGACTGTGCCGCCAAGCTGATGGACGCTCACTCAGCTGCCGTCGCCCTGTTTCAGGAGGGAAGATTTCATACGGTCGCGCTGCATCAGCCGCGGGCCGAAGATCGTTACGGAACCCATCTTGTGACCGGAAGTAAACCGGCCGAAGGTGGTGTGAAGGCCCACGTTCCCGACAGCCAGGAAGATCGCGCCCTTCACCAGCAGTTGTCGCAGGCTTTTTCCGATCTTATTGCAAAAAGGCCCGACGCGATCATCTCCGGATCGGCTGCCGAACTCCTGAACCGCGAACTGGCGGCCAGCCTGGGATGGAACGACAGCGTAATCGTCCGCATCACTCGTTCGAACGGCGAACTCGCCGGTATGCTCGCGCTCTCCGGCCGCTCCCATCCCCTCAAAGAAGAAGATCGCGACCTGCTCCAGGCAATCGCCGGCCACGCGGCCATGGTCCTCGAGAATGCCCGTCTCTTCAGCCGCATGGAGCAGGCCACGCGCCACTGGTCGGAAATCTTTGACGCCATCACCGACTACATTGTTGTTCACGATGAGACCGATAAAGTCCTGCGCGTGAACCGCTCCCTGGCAAACTTGATCGGCGTTTCGCCCCACGAACTGATTGGCGTGAACATGCGCGCCTTGCTCGCTCTCACCCGCGAGTCCACGCTTTATGCCTGTCCGTTCTGCCGCTCGATGGGCGAAAACGAAGACGAATTTGTCCATCCCGCTCTCGACCGCACGTATCTGGTTTCCACCTCGCGCGTCTCCGGAGCTTCCGGCGAGGGGCTGCAAACCATCCACGTTCTAAAAGACATTACCGACCGCCGCGAGGCCGAGCGTCGCTATCGAGAACTGTTCGACAATATTCAGGAAGGTTTATTCTTCAGCACGCCCGATGGCCGCTTCGTCGAAGTCAACGACGCCCTCGTCGCCATGCTCGGCTATTCCAGCCGCGAAGAGCTTCTACAGGTAGATATTCCCACCCATCTTTATTTTTCTCCCGAGCAGCGCCTGATTCACGCCGAGGCCATGGAAAAAGATGGCCACATGCGCAACTTCGAGGCCACGCTTCGCCGCAAGAACGGCTCTCCAATTTACGTTCTGATCAATGCCTTCGGCATGTACGGCTCTTCCGGCAAGTTGCTCCAAATTCGCGGCCTGATGCTCGACGTCACCGGCCTTCACACTTATCAATCGGAACTCCAGCGCGAGCGCGATTTCTCCGGCAAGATTCTGAGCAATACCCAAAGCCTGATTCTCGTC
Organism: uncultured Acidobacteriaceae bacterium; assembly: GCA_964530145.1. Lineage (GTDB taxonomy): Bacteria > Acidobacteriota > Terriglobia > Terriglobales > Acidobacteriaceae > Sulfotelmatobacter. Next base: position 4,345 of record CAZGXY010000002.1, read on the forward strand.
TCCGATACGGCCGGTCTCATCAGCTACGCCAACCGCCGCTGGTACGAAGCCGGATTCGAGCAGCGCGAACTTCTCGGTCGTCCGCTTCTGGAGCTTGCGGCTCCCGGCTACGTTCGTGCTTTGTCCGAGGCGCTCCAGGCCACGCTTCGCGGCGGCCAGGTGGATAATCTGGAACTGCAGATCGTGCGCGCCAAAGGAACTGCCGGGCAATTTTCCGTCAACCTCAGCCCCATGCGCGACGAGCAAAACAATATCAACAGCATCGTCGTAGTCATGACCGACATTACCGACTCCGCCGAACTCCGCGACAAGCTCGTCCACGCCGAAAAGATGGCTGCCGTCGGACAACTCGTCTCCGGCGTCGCCCACGAAGTCAACAATCCGCTCACCGCGATCCTCGGCTTCGCCGACCTGCTCCTCGAGAATCCCGACCTGCCCGATACCGCGCGCAAAGACATCCGCGTCATCTTGCAGGAAGCGCAACGCACCAAGACCATCGTCCAAAACCTGCTCAGCTTCGCCCGGCAAATGCCGCCGCAGCGCAACCCGGTGCAGCTCAATCTCATTCTTCGCCGCACCATCCAGTTGCGTTCCTACGATTTCGCCAGCCACGGCGTCGACGTGGTCGAGCACCTCGACGAAAATCTCCCCGAAGTCATCGGCGACTCTCAACAGTTGCAGCAGGTCTTTCTGAACATCCTCAACAATGCCTACGATGCCGTCCACGAAATCGGGCGTCCCGCCCGTATCGAGATCATGACCACCAAGTCGGGAGACGCCGTCGAAGTTTCTTTTTGTGACAATGGCAACGGCGTCATCAATCCCGACCGCATCTTCGATCCTTTCTTCACCACCAAAGAGGTCGGCAAAGGCACCGGCCTCGGCCTCAGCATCTGCTACGGCATCGTGAAAGAGCACGGTGGCGAAATTCTTTGCCACAACAATCCCAACGGGATAGGAGCCACCTTCATCGTCCGCTTTCCCGCCGCGCCACACTCTGCTTCCTTGGGTGTGGCCGCAGGAGTCAATCAGCCATGAGCCACGCAGCCAGCACAACGCCGGACCTGCAACCAACTCTGTTGCCGGTTCTACTCATCGAAGACGAGCCTTCCATCATGTCGCTGGTCAGCGCCACGCTCGAGCGTAACGGCTATTCCGTCGTCTGCATTGAATCCGGCGCAGAGGCTCTTCGCCTGCTCGAAGCTGGACGCTTCCTCGGCGTCATCTCCGATATGCGCACGCCCGGCGGCGTCGACGGCGCGCAAGTTCACACCTGGATTTCCAAAAACCGTCCCGACCTCGCCGACAAAGTTGTCATCATCACCGGCGACTACGCCAACGAAGAGACCGTAACCACGCTGCGCAAGATCGGCGCCCTGTATTTGGAGAAGCCTTTTCGCGTCCAGGACCTGATCGCCGCTATCGAAAAAACTATGGGGAAACCTCGGTGACCGCCGCCCTCAACAAGCCCTCAGCAGCTGTTTTGAACAGGGAAGATCTGCGCGTCCGCCTGCTCATCGTCGATGACGAACAGACCATCCGCAAGCTCTGCATCACTGTAGGTGAAGCCCTGGGCTTCATCTGCCTCGAAGCCGATAGCGGCGAGTCCGCGCTGGCCCTGCTCGAAGAGCAGCCAGTTCATATGATTCTCAGCGACATGGTCATGCCCCACATGTCAGGCCTCGAATTCCTCGAGCGTGCCAAAAAACTTCTCCCGCGCACCGAAGTCGCTCTTATGACCGGACACGGTTCCATCGAAACTGCCGTGCAAGCCATGAAGCTCGGCGCCTACGACTACATCACCAAACCATTCTCCCCGCTGGAAGAATTACGCCTGTTCCTGCGCCGCATGGCGGAAAAAGTCCGCCTGGTTGAAGAAAACGAATTTCTCCGCCAGCGCACCGACTCCGAAACCGCCGTCCACGGCATCATCGGATCGTCCGCCAAAATTCAGGAAGTTCTCCGCGTTGCCTCGCGCCTCAAAGACACGCGTACCGCAGTTCTGATCTCTGGTGAAAGCGGCACCGGAAAGGAACTGATCGCCCGCGCCATCCATTTCCGCGGAGCCTTCGCCAACCGCCCTTTCGTGGCCGTCGATTGCGGCTCGCTGGTTCCCACGCTGATCGAAAGCGAACTCTTCGGCTATGAAAAAGGGGCGTTTACCGGCGCCCTGAAATCCAAGCAGGGGCTCTTTCAATCCGCCGACACAGGGACAATTTTTCTGGATGAAATCGGCGAACTCCCGCTGGAACTGCAAGCCAAGTTACTCCGTGTGCTGCAGGAAAAAGAAGTGCGCCCAGTCGGCAGTAATCAACGCGTCAAAGTAGACGTCCGCATCATCGCCGCGACCAACCGCGATTTAGAATCTGCCTACAAAAACGGAACCTTCCGCAAAGATCTTTATTTCCGGCTTAACGTTGTCACTGTTCACGTCCCCGCGATGCGCGAGCGCCGTAGCGATATCCCTCTGCTGGTGAATTGGTTCTGCGAACGCTACGCCCCCGGCTCCGACTTGCGCGCTTCAAGCGCCGCCATGAAGGCGTTGATGAATTACGATTGGCCGGGCAACGTGCGCGAACTCGAAAACTGCGTGGAGCGCGCGGTAGCGCTGGGCAACGGAACGCTGATCGATATAAGCGATCTCCCGCCAACGATTGCTGCGTTGACGCCACGCGCCCGCGCAATCAACGCCCCGCCAGAATTAGTTTCCGACCTGGCAATCGCAGCCGATGCAAACTCAAGCGATACAAACTCTGCCGAAGCAGCCGCGCGAGCGCCACTCTCTACCACCGACCTGGAAGACATCGAGCGCGCCACCATCCAGCGAGTCTTCGAGCAAGTCCACGGCGACAAAGCCTTAGCGGGACGCATGCTCGGCATCAGCCGCGCTACCCTCTACCGCAAACTAAAACGCTACAACATCAGCGGCAGCCAGGGCCCGGAATCCTCCCGCCAAACCTTGCAATAAATTCCCAGGATGCATGCCGGTGTGGAGCGGACACTCCGGTTCCGTTGCCCTCGATCCTGAAACAGAGGTGACTAATTAACGTTCGTCAGATTGGTGGATTGTGCAGCGGAAGCTTTCATCCCGGAGCTGTCAAAGGTGAAAGTTCTAACTTCGCCCTCTTTACCCTCAGCCGGGATTTCCTTGGCATTCAAAGCAAAACCAATGCCTGCGGCATTACCGGTCTTAACAACGATCTCGCTGTTTGCGCGTATGGAGGTTTCTGCCGGAGCGATCAGCGTCTCCTGGGCAACACTTCGGCCGTCGGCCATAACGGAGATCCAGATGGTTTCGAGGGCACGAATTCGCAGCGTAAAAGTAGCTGGCGCTTTCGCCACCGTCGCCCGCGCGACGGATTTCAAAGGTTGAACGATCGGATTCGAGGCAGCCGAAGTTTCTCGCGGCATGCGCGAAGCGCCGTTCGCGGCGATGGGAGTCGGTGGCATCGAAGCTTGCCCAGCGACAGCTCTTCCGGATCCGAGTGTTTTCTGTAAATTCTGGCTGGTTGCACTTTGCACAGGCAATGACATCGCCGCCGGCTGGGGCGCCGCTGCCAGCGCCGAGGAGTGAGATTCTACCCGAGCCTGTCTTCGATGCAGATTCCAGAAAGCGGCCACCACAAAAATCGCGATCAGCACGGCGGCAAGCTTTCCCCAGGGCACACCGTTCGATTCGGATTCGCCGAAGGTTCCGCTGCTGAAGAGTGGAGTCGGCCGTGACCTGCGGTCGGCATCGCCGCCATCTCGCGGCGCTTCGCTCAACAGATCGGAGGCGCGACGCCCCTCGAGCAGCGGCGCAGCCTCGGTGAAACGCTCGTCCGATTTCAGTTCGCCTCGCCGGTCATCATTCACCCTGCGCTTTTGGGCTCTGCGTTCGTCGTTGCGCCGTTTTTCGTTCCGGCGCTCTTCATCAAGACGAGCCTGTTTACGGGAAGTCTCTTTGGTATTGCTTTTACTCGACTCCGTGCTGGCGCTTGGCACGCGCTCGCGGGCTTCCACATGAACCGGGTGAATCTCTTTCGTGGATTCCGAGCGCACTGCCTCGACAATCGTCGGTTTCGCTGGATGACGACCATCCACGACTTGTTGTGGACGCCCACCCGGATGCGCCTCAGCCGGGCCGGAAGATTTTCCGCCGCGAAGACTCGGCAGAATCTGCTGCGATTGAATCTGGCTCTCGCGCAGCGCAGCGAGATAGTCGCTGACCGCTTCTTCTTCGTTAAGGCCGATTTGCCGCGCAAAGGCGCGGACGAAGCCCTTGTTAAACACTCCCCCCGGCAGTTGCTCGAAGTTCTCCTCTTCGATCGCACGCAGCATGCGCGTGCTGATCTTCGTGGAGCTAGAAATGGCCTCAAGCGCGATGCCACGCTGCTCGCGCTGTCTGCGAAGTTTTTCCCCGAACGCACCCAAAGCTTAATTCACTCCTGCGGATGATTAACTTGCCCTCCGCATTGGCAATGCAATGAAACTAATGATAGGCGAAGCCGGGGGCAGATGCCACAAGGATGCCGGAATCTGTGGTTCAGCAACCTCAGGAACGTGATCGCTCAACAAAATTTCGCAGCCGCCCCGAAACCGCGCGCTGGGCTTGGCTTCTTCCAGCGCGACAGTAAACTGCGCCTTGCACGTAGCCGACGTATCGTCGAAAGCCGAGCCGCTGCGGTTCTCCTTCGAGGCCTGGAAGAATAATCCCTGCTTGGTTTTCGAGGGCAATCCGGTGAATCGGGCCTTGCCATCGACGTTGGTTCCAACATCGAGGTCAAGTTTGTGCCACCCGAAGGCCCGGTAAGCGATGTGCACTTTAATATGAGCATCGTAGATCGGTTTTCCCGCATTGTCGGTGATGGTGAAATCAGCGGTGCATGGTCCGATATCGCCATCCACAACGGGGACCGAGTGCGGATCGGGAGTCTGAGCCCGCACATATGAGAACGAAAGCAGCGCAAGTAGAAATGTGCCGAATAACCATCGCAATCTTGCAGGTCGCATGCCTACAAGAATAAATGAACGCCCGGGAATTTGGATTATTGAGACTAAATGGGTCGGCTAAGGCACGCATCCCATTGGCTTTAACGGTACTGGTTACCGACGTTTATTGCCCCATCGAAGTTGCCGCCATATAATTTTTTGAACTGTCATTCGTGCGAACCGTCACTCCGTCCAGTGTGCAAGAGATCGAACAAATTCAGCTCAGGGAAGAAGGCATGTCCGAGGCCACAGGCATTCAACTAACCCGCCAGAGCCAGGAATTAACCATCTTTCACGACGTGGCGAAGGCGCTCACTTCCTCGCTCGATCTCGACTCCATCCTGCAAACCATCATGGAGAAGATGGCGGAATATTTCCGTCCCGATACCTGGTCGCTGCTGATGGTCGATGAGCAGCGCGACGAACTTTACTTCGCCATCGCGGTCGGCGAAGCCGCCGAAGCGCTGAAAAATGTGCGGCTCAAAGTAGGCGAGGGAATTGCCGGCTGGGTTGCCAAACACGGCGAGCAGGTCATTTCTAACGACGTTCAGAATGACGCGCGCTTTGCCAAGCATGTCGACGACATCACGCAGTGGCAAACCCACTCCGTGATCTGCATGCCGCTGCGCTCGCGGCTGCGTGTGCTCGGTGTGATCCAGTTGGTGAACGTCGATATGGCGCAGTTCAACGAGCCGGAAGTTTTCTTTCTGCAGTCGCTCTGTGATTACGCTGCCATTGCAATCGAAAACGCGAAGTGGGTCGAAAAAATTCAGGAACTCACCATCACCGACGACTGCACCGGCCTCTACAACGCGCGGCACCTGTATAAAACCCTCGACACCGAGGTCTACCGCTCTTCGCGCTTTGGATACGAATTCAGCGTGCTCTTCATCGATCTCGACCACTTCAAAGCGGTCAACGATACATACGGCCATTTAATCGGCAGCAAACTGCTCGCCGAAATTGGATATCTGGTAAAAGCCCAACTCAGGCTGATCGATTTCGCCTTCCGCTATGGCGGAGACGAATTCGTCGTGCTCCTGCCCCAGACCGGAAAGGATCAGGCGCTCGTGGTAGCCAAGCGCCTGCGCGACGCCATGCGCGCCAGCAAGTTCTGCCACGATGCGGGATTAAACCTCAACGTCCGCGCGTCGATCGGCTTGGCAACCTATCCGCATGACGCTCGCGACGCCCACGACGTAATCCGCCAGGCCGACGAGATGATGTATCTGGTAAAGAACACCACGCGTGACAACATTGGGATCGCGCAGCGCGGCGTGATGAAGTGAGAAAAAATCGAGTAAGTTTTGTAATTTGGTAGTCGACCGATTTAGAGTCTGCTCATTCTTTGCAAGGTGCAACAGGACTTGCCCCGCCTGTCACCCCTCTCCAGTTCAGAGCTATTTGAACGGATTCACGATCCGCAGGCCGTCAATCTCGCGTGCATGCTGCATGTCTTCAGAAAGAAGCACGCTGCAGCCAGACTGCTTCGCGGAACGGATGACAAGAGCGTCCCAGAAAGAAAGATTATGTAGGCGGTGCAGGTCGATAGCGGCGAGAATATCGGAAACGTCCGGAGCGGTAACATCAAACTCGGTCAGCAATTCAACCTTGCGGCGCGCGATCGACGACTCAACATTCAGCTTGCGCGTTACCGTTACGAAATACTCCTGCAAAACCTGGAGCGAGACCACGCCGGTTCGGGCGCGACGATGCTCGGCTACCAGTTCGAGAGCACGGCTCTGCTTGGCGGGCGCGGCCTTGTCGTCGGCATAGATCAGAACGTTGGTGTCGAAGAAGCTGCGAGCGGGACTCGTCTTCATCTTATCGGCCGCTGCCGGGAATGAATCTCATCGCGATCAAAACGCCAGCCGCGAGAGTGGCCACGTCCGGAAAGACGCTTGAACTCGGCGATGCTGCGCTCGGGGTCGTCTCCTCCCGCAACGGTCTGAAGATAGTCGCGAACCAGCTGATTCAGGCTTTTTCCGAGAGCCTCCGCTTTCTTGCGTGCTCGGGCGACGAGCTGATCGTCGATGGAGAGAGTCACATTCATCGACACAGTATATGTGGACACGTATTATGTGTCAATTAGCTGCAGGCATCCCCGTTTTCCGAGACGCCATGCAACTTGCCGCATGTTCATGTAGCGGCCTTCGACATGGTTTAGCCCAAAATTCCCGCCACTCCACTCCCTACCGGCGATCCCAGCCCCGTGCAAGCATCCCACCCCGGACCAGCCGAATAGGCTCCGTTGTTGCCCGAAGTAATATCGTGAAAATCTCCTGATGCATCGCCCGCTTCGTAGAGAAGCGGGTTGATGAATCCCACAGGCTCTCCGACGCTTTGATTAATTAGCGCGACCAATCCAGCCCACAGCGGTGCGACCGCACTCGTCCCGCCAATCACATCCGGGCTTCCATCCACCCGGGTGACGTAGCCCGTACTCGGGTCGGCATCGCCCGCCACATCCGGAACTCCGCGGCCCACATGATGATTCGAATTTGCCGACGGAGGCACGCCCGCCGCACTCTGCCAACTCGGAAGCGGAAACACGTCACTCACTCCGCCGCCGGTCGCTCCTTCATTGTTTGCCAGTTCGTTCCACACCACTTCGCTCGTAATCGTTTCCCCCGAGCCCACCAGCTTGGTCCCGCCACACGCCAGCACATTCGGGCTCGACGCCGGAAAATCGACGTGACTCGCGCCATCGCTCACCCCGTCCGTCGACCCGTTATCCCCCGCCGCAACCGTCACCGTTACGCCCATCGCTGCCGCGGCCTGGAACGCTTCGTCCATGGAAGTCATCGCCTGCTGCGTCCACGACGATTCCGGCCCGCCCCAACTGATCGAAATCACAGACGGATTATTGGTGCTGTCGTGCGCCGCCGTGGTGATTGCATTCAGAAAACCCGCGTCCGTGTTCTCCGCAAAATAGGCGACAATCTTCGCCCCCGGCGCGATCGCCCCCGCCACTTCAATATCCAGCATCACTTCCGCATCCGGACCATTCGCATCTCCAGTCGGGCTGTTGCTGCCACCGTCAACCGAAACCGCCGACACACTCGGCGTCTTCTTCAAGCCCAACTGCGCCCAGTACGCGCTTAAATCCGCAGCCGCATAGCCACCGCCCAACTCGATCAGCGCAATACATTCTCCGGTTCCATCCACATTTGTCGGATAGTCGTAGAACTCGGCCACCTGCAACGGCGTATAAGACAAATTCACCGCCGCGGCACGGACCCCGCCCCGTCCCTGCCGCTTACGAAAATGCGCTTTCGCCTGCGGACGGTTATCCAATCCAAATACCCCTTCCACATGACCGCGAAGTCCGACCGGCAAATGCACCGCGCCCGTCCGTCCCCGATATCTTCCATTCGAATGCTCATACTCTTTCAACTGCACGCCGAACGCCTCATTCATCGCCGCTACCGTGCCAGAAAGCACAATTGTTCGCCGCCCCGCGCTCTTTTCTTTCACCTTGAGCTCGTGCGCGCGCGCAAATTCCTCTACCAGCCTCATGCTCTCGGCGTCAGCCCCGTGCTCCTGCTCAAACTCTTTGCGGCTCAAAATCTGCCGTTCCCTGACCGGTTTCTTAAATTCTTCGGGATCGACAATAGGCTTCTTTCCCGCCTTCGACCGCAATCGCACCGTCACCTCGACGATTTCGTCCGGATCGGCCGGCCCAACCTCTCGCGCTCCCGGCAGCGGTGCGCGCTCACTTCCGTCAAGTGCAAAGCTCTTCTGTGCAGAAGACATAACTCTCCTTATTTCGAGCGGGACGTTTTGTCGGGATTATCAGGAACCAACCGCGGCGCCATCGAACCCCTGACAGCGATTGTGGTGTAAAAGACGGCAATCTCCATGACTTGCTTTTTCGATGCCAGGAAACTACTTCGCGATGTCGAATAACAAAAGCCCCCGCGCCGGCATCGAACCTTCCCGCCCCCGCATCGAACCTGCAGCGAATAATAATGAGGCAAAATTAGATGATGCAGCGCGACAACGAACTTCAAGAGACGTCGCAGCGCTCGCGCTTCAAAACCGCGATGGTCCTGGCCATTGCCGCCGACGTGCTTCAGATTCTCGTCTTCCCGCTCTTCTCCGAAGGCGCACTGTCTCCCGCCGATGACCTGCTCGACATCGCCGTAGCAGCCATTCTGGTTCGCCTTCTAGGCTGGCATTGGGAGTTCCTCCCAGCCTTCGCCGCCGAACTCGTCCCAGGATTAGATCTGGTCCCCTTCTGGACATTCTCCGTAATAAATGTCTATCGCAAGTGGAAGCTCTCGGCAGCCAGCGAAGAAAAGACCCACGACGAAGGCCCAATAATAGAAGGGGAATACAAATCCTCTTATTCGGATAGTTAGGAATACCCGAGGTCCAGAGAATGACTCAATGACGGGCCGGCTGGCCCGCCCTTACGGGCACGATTCTAACTGAGGATGGCGGGCTGGCCCGACTTTGATTTCCACGCCGACATCTTACAACTGAGGCTGCCCCAGCTTTCGCGGTTTTCGAAAGCTGGGCACCACCGGCCTCAACGCTATGCATCAATTATCTGTCGAACCTTCATCTGCGCCCTCTGCTTGTCCTCTATGAGAATAATTCCAGACTCGGCAAGAGCGTAGTGCCGGGAACTGCTCCACCCCCACCGCTGATAACAACTGGTGTAATGAAATGGAGATATCCCGCACCGTAGTAGCGACGACGTTTTGTTGGGCGCGAGGGACAGTTAGCATAGAATCTGAAGCCGTGTATGTGACGGCTGGACAAACCCGCCATTAGCCTGTGTGGTGCCCAGCTTTCGAAAACCACGAAAGCTGGGGCAGCCTCATTTGTGGTGGCGCACGCAAAAGGCAAAGCTGGGCCAGCCCCCGAGCGCCACGAATCAGGGTGCCCCATCCTTGCGTCCTTTGCAAGGGTGGGAATCACCGACGTATCAACTTGAGGGTTTGAGGTCTGTGCTGCCCACCCTTTCGCACAGAACGCGAAAGGATGGGGCACCCTCCACAGGGGATACTGTCCACAAAAACCAACAGGGGCGCGGGAAGCCTGGGCCACCCGCCACACTACGCGAAGAGCGGGGCACCCATTTTTTCATTTTGCGGCCAACGACCGCGAAAGGATGGGCCACCCGCCGATCCGTTGTTGACCGCGTCGCCGAATTGCTTCTGCACATTAATGTTGTCTTGTTGGCTCAATTTCAGGCCTCCTTGTTCTTCCACTCGGCGGCTTTGTCGGGTTTGCCCCAGGC
>CAZGXY010000003.1:0-4442 GCA_964530145.1 uncultured Acidobacteriaceae bacterium
TGGCCGGAGAAGTGAACCACGAGGGCCCGAATCGTCTCTTCCAACGCTACCAAGGTCATGACGCCTGCGCCGATGAAGCTGAGACGCAGCGGCAGCGCAGAAAAGGAGAGGGTCGCGGTCCAAGCCAGCCGAAGCATTTTGATCAGCGGATATTTCGTAGTTCCCGCGGCTCGGGCATGACGCTGGTACTGCACGCAGGTTTGCGGATACCCTACCCAAGCGACCATGCCGCGCAGGAAGCGATGAAGTTCGCGCATCTCTCGAAGGCTATCAAGGCAGCGTCGAGACAGCAGACGAAAGTCGCCGACATCTTGTGGCAACGAGTTCAGGAAAAAAAAGCGCATGACGCGATAGAACAGCCACGCACTAGATCTTTTGAAAAGCCCCTCTCCGGCGCGCGCGATCCGCTGCCCGCAAACGACGTCATAACCGAGGCGATACTGCTCGACCATATGGTGAATTACCTCCAACGGGTCTTGGAGGTCCGCGTCTATCAAAACGATCGCATCACCGGAAGCGTAGTCGAGCCCGGCGGTTGACGCATACTGGTGGCCGAAATTCCGCGAGAGATTCACAACTTTTATGCGCGGATCCGCTTTGCTCCAGGCAATCAGGAGATCAATGGTTCGATCCGAACTTCCATCATTTACCGCGATTACTTCGCAAGGATAAGGGGAGTCATCCAAGAACTGCGTCAGTCGTGGACACAGGAGTGGAAACATCTCCTCTTCGTTGTAAAACGGCATCACGATCGAGACGAGCTTCGGATCCGGCCGCGGTGAAAGGTAATTGTGGACCATCAGAAAACCCTCCTAACCATGACACTTTCAAACGCTGGGTCCCACGGAATTTTACCGCCGAAGCGGGCATCTTTTGCCGAGGCGCAACGCAGTGTGTTCTTTGCGAACACCAGAACGTCGATCGGCGCGAATCGTCCCATGGTGAGATGAACCGGCGCCTGGAAAAGAGGGTCGTGAGACAGGCGATCAGCGAACTCGGCATTGTGTTGGTTGTCGAGATCTTCCATGTTCGATACTTCCCCGATGTAGCCCGGTGCAGTCACTACAATGTCACTCTGCTCCGCGCCGGCCATCACTTTCTGCCAGTCAATGGAGCCATCCTCATAGCGCCAGAGCCACGTGGGATTGGGGACCTGCGATGGAAAAGTATTGGCTGACGCACTGGCACGCACCCACGGACTTTGGATGTGAGGCGGATCAAAAGCGCGACCTCCGCCCAAGTAGGAAATTGTCGGCGTCACGTCACTGCAGCTTAGGCTGATATCTCGAAGCGGTTCCCAATTCCACTGATCCAAGCGAACCATCGCGCGCCATGGGGGAGATCCGTTGGGAAAACCGGGGTCCACCACGCTTTTATTTGGGAAGACGACCGGATATACGAGCATGGCCAATTGAACGGAGAAGAGAACGCCTGAGGCCGCGAGCAAGGCTCTGGAACGAGTCCAACCTATTTGGTCCGCAACTAGCCCGACGGAAATGCCCAAAGGAATGAGGGCTGGAGATATGTGACGTAGCAAGTGATTGGTGCCGGAAAGTTGCGCCAGGATGATCGGTAGCCCGGCACAGGCGCAGACTCCAACCGCATTCCTGTGCAGCTCGTCGAGCACCTTCTCTCGTTCGACGACAACTTTCCACAAGAAGACGATCGTGATCGAAGCGATCAAAATGCTAACCGCGTGGCCCAGCAGACACTGCACGACGCTATCGAGCCATCGCGCCCACGTGGCAAGAGACGGCGATCCCACGGAATTTCGAACAAAACCCCGAGAGTATTTCGCGTACGCCATTGCCGCGCGGATATTCACGAGCCACCACGGAGCGCCGATCAGTCCCCCAAGAACACACCCCTTGCAGAGTGATGACACGCCAGCAAGGCCGTGGTGCTTGCGAAAGCTTACGACCAGAGCGAATAGTAACGCCGGGGGACCAATCGCGAAAAACGAAGCCTTCGACCAAAGCCCGAGGCCGATTGCCAGCCCGAGGCCAATCCAAGTGCTGGGTCGCTCCAAAAGATCACTCCAATAGACGAAGAGAAAGTACAGCATTGCGGCGGTGGCTAGATATAAGGGAGCGTCCGTACCGAAGAACATGCTGGCGCCAACAACTTCAGGTGACAACGAAAAAATGAGTACTGCGAAGGCGCCCGCCGTCTGGCTTCCAATGCGGCACGAGGCGAGATAGATGAACCAACAGCTCAGACCGAACACCGCAAGTGAGGCCAGCCTTGCCGCGGTGGGATGGAATCCAAACGGAACCAGGAATGGGAGAGCCAAGACCCGATATGCAGGGGGCATCCCTTGGCTGCCAATGAGAATGCGGCCCCCGAGTCGAAGCAGCATGCCGCTGTAGAGACGCTGGAGATCAACGGCCACCCAGTTCAGATACTCAGCCTCGTCCCAATGCACGCCGTAGGGATGTGCCAGCGACCAACGAATGGCGGCTACGATGATTACGGCCACGCTGAAGGCAGCGAAGTAGGGCCACAAACTTTTCTCGGGTTTAGGTGGCATCTTGCTCTTATTTGGTTACGGCAGGAACTACGATGGATGAGGCGGTGCCGGCGAGCCGATTTCGACTTGCACCAACGCCAGGCTGCTTCGCCTCGTCTTGCGGTGCGTGTTGTTGCTCAAGCGACGGCACAGCGGCAGAAGCGGCTCGTTTGAGCCAGTTCTCGCGCCAGAAGGGGTAAATCGCACGGGGGCAGAGCCGGTGAAAATCAGATTTGCAGACGACGCCCTCTAAAACGATGCAAGGATTCTTCATGCTCACAATCTTCCCAGTCTTCTCATCAACAATCCTGTGGACTCGCCGCAATACCCTGTAAATTCCGCCGCAGTATGGGAGCATTTCAGAGTCGAACCACAGCCCCCGATTTTTCTGGGTCTTGTCGAGCGTGGCCATGATCTCTTCTTTACTGCGGACTTCGATGAGCTCACCGGGCTGCAAGTTGAGCACTTCGATCGCGGTCTTCGCGGCAGTGCCTTCGATGAACGGATAACGGTTGCCCTGGCGCTTTTCCTGCAACTCATTGAAGAAGCCGATGATCGTCGCCTGTAGCAAACGCGCGATGGCAAGAATCAATTCGAGTATTTTATGCCCGCGAAAATCGCCCGCGAGGCCGCTATTGAGATTGCCAGAACGCAGATCGCGAATATATTGACGAGGATCCCAGAAGCTCATCGGCGATGTGAATTTCGGAACATCGGTGGCCTGACAGCTGTAGATCAGTTCCCCGTTCGAGTCCGTTAGATGGGTCGCGGCCTGGATGTTTTCAATCGTGCAGAGTCCACCGAGCACCACCGCGGGCGGAACCGCTCGATTAATACTCTCCGCCGGCACAAAGTCGCCCACCGCTCGCTTGAGCCATGCCTCCTTCCAGAAAATCAGGCAACCGGCCTGGCAGCCATCATGTCCCGCCCCGTCACAACGCAGTCCCTCAAGGTGTACGGAGTCCTCCATGCGACGGATGCTCCATCCCTGAGTGTATTCACAGGTCTTGTCCGCACGCTTGAATACTCGAAACCTGCGGCCGCAGTACTGCAACATCTCCGGCATGAAAGCCAGGTTTTCCAGGCGGCCACGCGGATCGAGCGTCGCAAGAATTTCAGCCTGAGTGCGAACCTCCACCCATTCTCCGGCCTTCAGGTCCAATTTGTGATTGTGGCTTACGCTACTAGCGGGCATTGCATTCTCACTTTGTGATTGCCGGCGGCCGCGTGCTGAAGCACTCGATGGCCTTTCTGCCTATCCATGCCTACGACTTCGCTACGCGAATCGGCTCGGGACATTTCGGTGAGCAAGTTTGTCTCGGCTCCTCGGATGCGTCCAAGGCGCGACCGTCAGGAGGAACTGCTCCCCTGAGTAATTTCTCAATTGAATCTCTTGGATTCAGCAGCGCGGAGGCGAGCTTGCCGAGAAAAGCGCGGGATAATCGCAGTCTGCTGAAACCTACGCCTGCTTCGTTGAGTTTTCTTTTGTGATAATCCCAGAATTTAGCATCTCGACGGTGCCTCAGGCTACGTGCCAGGAAGTCGTAGTACTTGGACAGCAGCAGATCCAAGCACGATTCGAATTCTCGCGGCGTCAAATAATCGCGACCATAAGCGATCAGATCGTGCAATCGGCCCGCGATGAGAGTATTGATGTCGTTAGTGAATGAGGTGAGTGACCCTGCGCGAACCCTCGTAAAGGTTAGAACCTGATTGACGAATCCAAAATCGCACGTCCTCAGAATGTCCAGACACGCTTCCGAATCACAATGGAGGTTCGATTCGTTGTAGAAAGGGTTGCGCTCCCGAACCAGACTTGAGCGGACCAGCAGCGAAGTGGCGGTCCCAAAGATGTATAGGTCCTCCAGGAACAGCTTGCGGCCCATTTCCCGGCCCGGAACCAGCGTGCTCGGATAGGGCAGCCCCGTCCACA
>CAZGXY010000004.1:0-50232 GCA_964530145.1 uncultured Acidobacteriaceae bacterium
GAGGCGCCTCAGCGACCAGCGCCAGGGTTTTCGGGGCGAATCAACAGAGCCAGCCGCGGAAAAAGAAAAGAACCTGCCGCATCGTCGATCACGTTGACCTGGCAAGTGTAGAAGCCGGGCTTCAACGTATCGAGAGGCAAATCCAACTGAAATATTCCGGTTTTGCGGTCGCGGGCACTCAATTCTGTCAGCTCGATCAGAGAACTTTCAAACACCTTCGCCTTGCCACGGAAAAAGGCAACATTGGTCAGCAGATGGATTCCTGCGGCGCCAGATTCTGCCGGTCTCGATCCCGCCTCCGCCGGTTGCGCAGGCTTCGACCGCCCCGGATCGTAGACTTCGTAGTAAAGACGCAGGTGTTGCGCAGGCGAGAAGACGTGGGTCACATTCGGAATGATCTCGGAGCCATCGCGAATCAACGGATTCAGAGTTGAACCCTTCTTCGCTGGTTGCAATTGACTCGTGAGTACCACCGAACTCATTTTAAGCGGCTGCGACTTGAGATCGGGGACTTCGAGATCGGTTTCGAACGATCCCATGCGGCCGGTCTGGTTCTCGCGCACCACGAATTTGAGGTGATATTTGCCCGGTGGCAGGCTGAGTCCCGTGTCGTATTGCACGTTCTTCTTTTGCACTTCGGACGAACTATTCACGGCAAGTTTCACGGTGTCGCGAATCCTCTGCAGAGGGTGCTGCTCTTTGTCGAGCACCACACCAATGACGTTGAGGGTTGCTTTATCCCGGTCGCTGCTGCGTACGAAGGGAATCTGAGAACCGGGCACAACCAGGGAAATCGGAATGAAATACTTATTTGGCTCCAGGCGAAAATATGCCGCGCCGAGATAGAGAGGGAGATCGGTGGCGGGTAACTCGGACGCGAGTTCTTCCTGCAACTGAAGCTCTTTATCCTCTTTTGTAGAATGTTGATAGTCTGCGGCGGCGTAGTAGCCGCGACGATAGTCGACCTTTACGCCGGGAACGTTGACTTTGACCGTGATGCGGCGGTAACGGCCGTCCTTTGCCGGATTGGTGCTGTGATAGCCAAGCAGGTAGTAGGTAGAAGTATCCTGTTGCACTCCTTTATAAATCTGGTTGAAGTCGTTGGAATCGAGAAAGGCGCGGCCGCCTGTATCGCTTGCCAGCGTGACCAGCGTCTCTTGCGTCGTGAAATTGGAATTCAAAGTGCTAAGCGTGGATTGGCCGGAATACACAGAAGTGCCACGCAAGCTGGCATTCTGCGCTTCGCCGCCGGGGACGAGCGCCTGCAGTCCGCGTAAATCCATGGTGTAAATGGCCATATTCGAGCGCACTGCAGCATTGACGGCGGCGCGCAGTTCCGACTGATTTTCAATTCCGGTGCGGTCCATCCCGCTGGAAAAATAAATAAGAGATTTCTTCTCCTGGAGATGAGTGAGTTTCTCGGCAACCGAACGCAGCGCTTCGAGTCGGCGGTCCGTATTGAAGATGTTGTATTCGGTATCGTCCGCAGTGAAGGGTTGACCGGTGTCGGGCGTGCCCTCCGTAGAGCCGGTCGTTCCTTCTTCATAGCCCTGTCCGGAGCCTTCTGCAAAAGCCTGGAGTTGTTTCTTAAGTAAGTCGCGATCGGAAGTGAAATCCTGATTGACCAGCAGCGAACTTCCCAAGGACACGATTGCGACCAAATCTGCCGAGGCCATTTGTGACTCCACATAGTGCTCGGCGGAGGTGACGGCATGATCGATCTCATCCGGCTCCATTGCGGAAAGATCGAAGAAAAGAATGATAAGACGGCGATCTTTGAAGTGGTCCGGCGAATTCGCCGCAAGCGTCTTCGTATTTGCGGGGCTTGTTGGAGGCGGAGCGCCAGCTTCAGGTTTGGCCTGAGCCACATCCTGATTGGCAACCGCATCAACGTTCTCGATATCGAAGGATGTAACCTTCTGCGGCTTGTTTTCTTCAAGGATCGTAAAGTTCTCTGGTTTGAGTCCGCGAACGAAGTTGCCATTCTTGTCTTTGACGGTTACGTTCACCAGCACCAGTTCAGCTTCTACGCGAAAGGTATATTCGTCCTGCTGCTGTGGAGCGGCATAGACGCACAGAAGAGTAAGCGCGAGAGTGATCGCCAGGGTCCTGCGTATCCATTGATGAACCACCGAAATCATCTTTCCTCTCGACCTCTTCTCAGAAACGAAACCGGGCGGTGATGGTGATTTGCCGCATCGCGCCCACCGCGGTAACCCGGCCAAATGTAGGAGAAGTGACCGAGGTATCGATCGATGAGTAATTGGGTATGTTAAAGACGTTCGTTGCTTGTGCTCGAAATTCAAGCGACCGCGACTCCTTCAGCGGAACGACCTTGGTGAATGCCATATCGAACCCATGTGTCGGAGGACCGATGATGCTGTTGCGCCGCGCGTCGCCATATTGTCCCGCGGCCGGAGCGACGAATGCCGCAGTGTTGAACCATCTGCCAATCGACGGGTTCGATATTTGAATCGGTTGTCCCGGCACGAGATTCGGCCGCAACGTGCTATTCGTACCTCCGTTCACTTCGCTGGCAGTGTTGACGAAATGCGGCGTGAAGGGAAGTCCCGAGGCGATGGTCCAGTCGCCGCTCCATTGCCAGTCGCCGAAGATTGCCCGCAGCGGAGTGTTGCCGGTGAGCCACTGCCGGTCGTGCCCAAACGGCAACTCCAACAAATAATCTCCCGTGAATCTGTGCGTCTGGTTGAAGCTGGAGAGCCCCCGTTCCGCTGAGATCTCAAACGGATTCTGCGCCACGCTGCTCGCGCCGCTGCCGGCCGATGCGCCTGGGCCCGCACCGGCAGCGCCCGTACCACCAGCACCGAGGCCGGCAGTGCTCGCGCTCGAAGTCGCTCCGGCGCCGATCGAAGATGCGTCGTCAATCGACTTCGAGAACGTGTAAAGGCCGCCGAGCGAAAAGCCTTTCGCCAATCGCTTGCGCAGCCGTACCGACCCCGCATTGGCTTCGGAGTCACCAATGGAGTTTTCATAAGTGAATGCCTGCACATTCGGAATACGAATCTGAATTCCCGCCGGCGTAATGGTGCGGTTGGGGGCTTCGAGAATATCGAGGTTCGTGCCCTTGGTCCCGGTGTAGTCGATATTCAGCAGCACCGTTGGTCTTATTTGCTGCTGAATATCGAGATTGCGAATCTGCACATAGCCAAAGCGATAATTAGGATTGACCGCGTAACTATTGGTGATCACTCCGCTGGTGGGAGTAGGAAAACCGTTTTGGAGGGTCAGATCGCCCGAAGCGGTTTGAATATTCGTCGCGGCCGTCGAAAACGGAGGCTGAAAGGCCAACTGCTGCACGATGCCCTGATACGCTCCGGTGTTGCAGTTGATGCCGTATCCGCCCCGCACGACAGTTTTCGAAAATGGCTTCCATGCGAAACCGACGCGCGGGGCAAATGCTTTGTGGTCAGGCCGCACCAGGCTATCGGGCAAACTGCCGCTGTACGGCGAGACTTGTCCCGGCACGGCTACGGCAACGGCTGGTGCTCCCAGAGCCGGATTCAGCACGCCCGGCGAGAGCGCGAGGTTGGCAATCAGATTGTTTTCTTCAGAAAGCGGTGACACGTATTCGTAGCGAACGCCGAGATTGAGCGTAAGATTCCCGCGCACCTTCCATTCATCTTGCGCGTACAAATCCCAATAGTTGCCGTGGAAATGGTAGTTGTCGTAGCCGTATTGCACAGAAGTTTGTTGCGGCAGACCCAAAAGAAAATCTGCGAAATCGTAACCAGTTCCGGCCGCAGCCTGCCCGTTGACGACTTCCGATGTGTTGATTCCGCTGAAGACAAACGACCCGCGACCGTTGCCGACAGTTTCGGTATTCAACTGAACGCGCCGAAAATCGCCGCCCCAGCGCCAATTGTGCTTGCCGTGAACCCATACCATGTAATCCGAGAAAGTGTAAGTCTGGTTGCGCAGAAGCTGCGGGGTCGTATCCTGCAGGCTGCTGAAATTCATAAAAGAAAGATTGGGCAATCCCCAATCGAATGGGTTGGTCGAAATGCCGTTGATGCCGAGGTTGCCTGCTACGTCGTTGTTGAACGCGTAGAGATTCTGCGTGCTGGTTCGGCTGCGATTGAAATCGAATCGAAGGCTGTTGGTCAGTTTGCCGATGCTCCGCACGTAGCCGATGGGTACGTCGAAACTGCGAACGCCAGTCTTGCCGCCCACGCTGGGGAACGGATTGGTGATGGTCGAAGCCGACCCATGGTAGTGCAGGCCAAAGGTCAGATTGTTGCGCGAAGCATTGCGGCCTCCGCCACTGCGGCGCCCACGCACCGGCGCAGCGCCGAAGGTGTGATTGATACGCACGTTGAGATCGTCGCTACTGTTATGAGCCGAAGTGACGAATTGAAAATTCTGGAAATCGCCCGGTGGAGGGACAAGGTTCGGGAGCGGAATATATTTCAGCAATCCCGCCGCGATCGGATTGATTTGAAGGATTGTATTGTTGGCAAATGGAGTATTGGCGGCAGGATTATAAATTGTTACCGGCGAACCGGATGCGACTCCTGAAGTGTATTTCGTTGCCGAAAAATTTCCCTCGCGCTCCAGCAGCGTCGGCACAGTTGAGAACTGATCGAACGGATTTTCTCCGCGCTTGCCGTTGTAGTTCGCGAAAAAGAATGTCTTCGCGCCGCCGTGATAAATCTTCGGTAGATTGAGCGGCCCTCCCAGCGAGCCTCCGAAACTGTTTTGCTCATAGGCAGGATTCGTGGGCGGCTCGCCGGCGAGAGGGTACGGCGCGGCATTGAGCGCGTAGTCGCCAATGCCGTAGTAGATCGATCCATGCGGATGATTGACGTCAAAGCCGCGTCGGCCCGTAATTGTCATTGGCCCGCCGCCTCCGCGCCCGCCGCCTCCACCAAACCCTCCACCACCGGGCCCCCCAAATCCGCTGGCCGCGCCGAAGCCGCCTCCCTGCTGGCGAGCGTCGTTGATTCGCTGCTGCAGTTCGTCACCGCCCAAGGCGTTGAATGAATTCGAAGTGTTGCCGGAGATGGCAATGGATTCCGTCGCGCTGTCTGGGGAAATTCCGGGTACGGGCATACCCGAGGGCACCACGTCACTCATTGCATTACCGCTACCCTGGTCAGCCATGCTCTGCATTGCAGAAAGACTCTGAAATCCGCGCTGCGCGCCGCCTTGCCCGCTCGGCCTTCGCGGTTGAGGCGCGGCTTCGCGGGTGCGAGACAACAGAGTTAATTCAAAATTTGCCTCTGCATTTAGGTGAGTGGCGTCGATTACCGCCTGCTGCGTGCTATTGGCAAACGCGACCATCTGCACTTGCACAGTGTAGGAACCGTACGACGGAACAGTCGTGGAATAGCGGCCATCGACATCTGTCCAGACAGAGATTTTCTCGGTGGAAGATCCGAAAGAGATGCTCACGGCTGCGCCCGGAATCGGCATGTTCCCGGATTTCACGACACCATGAATCTTTTCCGGCTGCGATGGTTTAACTTCAGTTCCGCCGCGCTGGGCTTGAGCAAGAGCTGACAGCAGAAACCACCACGTTAGCAGAATCCAAAGATCCAGCCTCCAAGTCACCATGATCGGTCATTCGTCAAGCAGCGGCGCATTTGTCCCTTAGGAATGATAGCCGGATCGCCGCACCACCACGGTAAAGTTTTGTCTTGACCTCTCCTGAGGGCAAAGTGGAAGTTCTTGTGATGCGGCTTAATTCCGATGAAGTGCGGGCGCTGCACCGTTGTTGCAGCTCTCAAGTTTCTGCCGGTCGACTGTCCTCGTCACCCTCGGCTCAGAGTAATAACGTCCACTCCGGTTCCGTCAAACGCCGATGCTGCCAAACAAAGTACAATGCCTTCGAGTCGAAAACGTGCAGAGTGAAGGCGAACTAGTTTGATGCCCCCAACCATCGAGTGGCAGGGACGGCCCCAAAACCGCCGACGATTCATCGTTGTTCTTGCCGTAGCCGCGATCGTCATCTTCGGCAGCCGCACATCGATCTCGTATTACGTGGCGAATCTCTGGTTTGATTCGCTCGGATATGGCGACGTTTTCCGCAAGACGCTGAGCCTGCAGTGGACGGTCTTCGTGGCTTTTCTACTTGCCACATACCTCGTTCTGTACGGGTGGTTTTGGGCGCTGAAGCGTGCGTATCAGCCCGATCTGCTGAATGGCGGCATCATTTACATTGGCCGCCAGCCGGTGAAACTGCCGGTGGAACGCATTCTGAGTTTCATTGCGCGCCTCGTCTTCTTTCTGATCGCGCTGGCCACGGGCGCGACCATGATGGATGAATGGGCCACATTCGCGCTCTACTGGTATGGGCGGAGTGCAGCGGGGGCAGCGGATCCGGTTTTCGGCAGGCCACTTCCGTTTTATCTATTCAGCCTGCCTGTGTGGCAGCTGATCACAGGCTGGCTGCTGACGATGGCCGTGATCGCCTGCCTCGTTTCTTTTTTCTTTATTCTCATCACGGGCAGCACTCGCGTTTTCGCCGGGCGGCGGGGCGCTTCGATTCCATTACCGTGGCGCGGCTTCTCGATTTCGTTCGCTTTCTTATTGCTGATATTCGCGGCGCGAGTGTACTTGACCCGCTTCGATACATTATTCGAGCCGCATACGATCTTCAGCGGCGTTTCCTATACCGACGCGCATGTTACGTTGAGCGGCCTGCTCGTGGTGTGTGCGGCGCTGATTTTTGGCGCCGCAATTGCAATGGCCAATGTGGTGTCAGAACCGCGAGTGCGCTGGCTGGCGGCTGCGGTACTGCCGGCGGCGATCTGTTTTGTTGCGGTACAGATCGTCGGATGGTACGTGGGAAACTTTATCGTCAAGCCGAATGAGCTGGTGCGCGAGCGGCCATACATTGCCAACAACATCGAGTTGACGCGTAAAGCCTATGGGCTGGATCGGATGGCACAACGCGAATTTCCCGCTGAGACGACCGTGGAAGCGACCGACCCGCAGAACAATCAGGTGACGCTGCAAAACATCCGGCTGTGGGACTGGCGGGCACTGCAGGATACGCTGCGCCAGATTCAGGAAATCCGAACCTACTACGATTTTCCCGACATCGACATCGATCGATATGACATCGACGGCAACATGCGCCAGGTGATGCTGGCCGCACGAGAGCTGAGCATCGATAAGCTGCCCGAGAGCAGCCGCAACTGGATCAACGAGAAGCTGATTTACACGCACGGCTACGGCATGACCATGAATCCAGTGAATGGATTTACGCCGGAAGGATTGCCGACGCTGATTCTGAGAGACATGCCGGTGCAGAGCAGTGTGCCGAGCATCAAAGTAACGCGCCCGGAGATTTATTTTGGCGAGTTGACCACCAACGACGTGTACGTGAAGACACGGCAACAGGAATTCAACTATCCGCAAGGGCAGACTAACAATCTGACGTCCTATGAAGGCACCGGCGGCATCGCCCTCGACGGATTCCTCCGCCGCATCCTAATCGCATTCGACCAGGGAGATCTGACGAAGCTGCCGTTTAGCGACGACATCAACCCGCAGAGCCGGCTGCTGATGCGACGGAATGTGCGTGATCGAGTTGCTGCGCTGGCGCCGTTTCTTACGTACGAAACTGACCCTTATATTGTGCTTGGCGACGATGGGCGGCTTTCCTGGATGATGGATGCATTTACTACTTCAGACAGCTATCCGTACTCCAGCCATTACGTTCTTAATAACAATTCGATCAACTACATGCGGAACAGCGTGAAGGTCGCGGTCGACGCCTACGATGGCACGACGACGTTCTATGTGTTTGATCCGCAAGATCCGATCATTGCGGCGTATCGGCAGATCTTTCCATCCTTATTTAAGGATGCGTCGGCGATGCCGCCGGCGCTGCGGAAGCATGTACGCTATCCCGAGATGTTGCTCAAGCTGCAGGCCGCGGTGTACGGGCTTTATCACATGACGGATCCGGAGGTGTTTTACAACCGGGAGGACCTGTGGACCGTAGCTTCGGAAGTGGGGATGAGTGACGCAGGCGAGCAGAAGGCACAGACGATGGAGCCGAACTTTGTTCTGATGAAACTGCCCGGCGAAAACAATGTCGAGTTCGTGGATATTCTTCCGTTTACACCTGCTAATCGAAACAATCTTATCGGCTGGATCGCCGGCCGCAGCGACGGTGCTCAATACGGGACATCGATCGTTTACGACTTTCCGAAAACCAAGCTGGTGGATGGCCCGCTGCAGATTGAAGCGCGTATCGATCAAAACGCCCAGCTCTCGGGGCAATTGACGCTATGGAATCAGCAAGGCTCGCATGTGCGGCGCGGAACGCTGCTGGTGATCCCGTGCGGGCGGGCGTTACTTTATGCGGAGCCGATCTATTTGCAGGCGGAACGCAGCCCGATGCCGGAATTGCGGCTGGTGGTGCTCGCGCTGCAAGATCGATTGGCCTACGGTCCCACCTTTGAGGCCGCGATGAAATCGCTGTTTGGCGGCGAAGTTTCATCGCTCAGCTCGACCGCTACAGCTGTCGAGGCGGCACCGAAGGCCGCGCCATCGGCCGGGACCAAGCCTGTGGAAGATCTAAATTCGCTGATTACGGCGGCAGCCAAGGATTTAGCCGACTACCAGCGATTAACTGCGGAAGGCAAACTCGGCGAGGCCGGACAGAAATTGGAAGAACTCAAGCGAAGGCTCGACGAACTAAGCGCGCGTCAAAAATAGTTTCTATTTTGGTTACGCATTTCCTTTTGAGCGACAACTTGGAAGATATGGTTCAAGCCACGGTTGCAGAGGCCGCGGATTTCAGCCAGGCTTCCATCTGCTGATGGTCAACTAGTCCGGCCTGCTGCATAACGAGCTTCCCCGCGTAGAAGACGACGAAGTTAGGGATGCCGCGCACGTTGAAACGGGAGGCGACTTCCGGATAGCGCTCGGTGTCAAGCTTTACGACGACCGCTCGACCCGCCATGTCGGCGGCCGTGCGTGCAACCTCTGGCGCTGCCATCCGGCAGGGGCCGCACCACGCGGCCCAGAAATCTACCAGCACAGGGACGCGGGCATTTTGAAGGATCTCGTCGAAGACAGCAGCATCTACTTCCAAAGGTTCATCTGTGGGCGGCAGTGGAGACTTGCAATTGCCGCAGCGTCCGGTATCGGCGAGATGCGCGGCCGGAACACGATTCATTCGTCCGCAGACTTTGCAGGCTCGAATTACTGGCATTTCATCCCTTCGCAACGTATTGCCTATCTTGGATCGGAGCCGACGAGAAACGATTCGTTTTCCTAAGCGGCATTTATGATCCGCGGGAGCCCTTACCGCCATCGTTGTAGATCGGAATGGGACCGACGAAGCAAAGATCTATAGGCGTCTACCAGCAGGCCTCGTTCCATCTTACGAGGAATTGCTCCAAAGCTCCAGCTTGCATAGCATCTTCAATCAGAGATGCACCTTGTGCGCTTGCCTGGGAAACGAAGGCCAGGGCAAGCTAAGCCGGGCGGGGGGGACAGTTTTTCTCTGCAGGGAGAAATGCTTGACTGTCCCCCGTCTCGACTACCTGCCATAGCTGGAAATCGTCGAAAGGAATCGACGTTTTTGACTCCTCTGCGAGCGGACGCGGAAAAACGCACTCCCATGGTGAAATCAGAAAGCGGTTCGGTGGGCGCTTTGCGCTCGCTAGCGCGGCACCACGCCCAATTAGATTCGTGTGTCGACAATATTTCTAGAACAGATACTGTGCCAGCGCCCGACGTTCAGTGCAAAGCGCAGGGGACGACAGCAATCACACGGGTGCCTTTTCCCGGCTGACTGTCAACGGCAACGGTGCCGCCAAGCCGTTCTGCGCGTTTTCGCATGCTGAGCAGACCAAAGCTGCCCTGAGCGTTTCGCAGCGCGGGCGCCGATCCGAAGCCGCAACCGTTGTCGTGAACTCTCAATTGGACTTCCCGGTTTCCGCAAAGTAACTCAATGATGACTTTGGTCGCCTGCGCATGTTTCAGCACATTAGATAGAGCTTCTTTGCTGATCCACAGGATTTCATGCCGGATTTCGCGCGGAAGCGTGCCGGTCTCGCGCTGCAGAGACAACTCCAGTGTCACTGGAGTTTCGGTGAGAAGCCGCTCCGCCAGAAACGATAACGCTTCCGCCAGATCTTCGCCTTCCAGCGATTCATGGGAGAGCGTCCATATGCAGCGGCGCAGGTCGGCGAGCGTGTCGCGAGCCACGCTGAGCGCACGTTGCACATAAAGACCGGCCGCATCCGCGTTCTGATGGATTTCTCGTTCTGCCGCCTGCAGCTGAAGATTGATCGCGGTCAAGCTTTGAGAGACGGTGTCGTGAATGTGCGTAGCCATCCGGCTGCGTTCTCTCTCCAGAGCCTGTTCATAGTGGATTGTTTCGTGGTGTTTCTGCTGGCTAATGTCAGTGAGCGTGGCTACCGCCCCCACAATCCTGTTCGCCATGTCTCGAACCGGGTCGGCGCTGAACAACATATCGACAGCCCCGCCATTCAGTTGAATCAGGCGGCACTCCTTCCAGGAAACGCTTTCTCCGAGCAGAGCTTTAAACAGCGGCCATTCCTCCACGGGGAGATGGTTGCCGCTGGAATCCAGCAGTTTCCCCCAGATGTCTTCGACGAGATCCACCGGTTTGCCTTCTGGGTCTTGTTGTGCGAGCTGCTTCGCTCTCGAGTTAGCCATTACGATCAACCCAGCCGCATCGCAGAGCACGATGCCGTCTGAGACGTGCGGTAGAACCATTTCTATTAACGCGTTTGACAGGTTGTGAGCGGTTATTTCAGCTCCGGAAGAAAACTGCAGACGTGGGTCGCCTGCAATTGGTCTCCCGTTCCCGAAATCGAGACGATGTGGAAATTGGCAGAGATTGCTCGCTTTCATAACTTCACTTCTTCCCTTGGATCTATTTGGTGAGCTTGGCCGAATCCGGAGCGGACGACTTGTCTCACTGGGTTGTGGCGCTGTTGGGCACGATTGCGGCCGGATCCATAAGAATCACGCCGCAGTCGCAGAATCTATATTCACCAGTCCGCGCCTCGCGGCGACGTTGATGGCTTCAGTGCGGCCGGTGACTTTCAATTTTTCGAGAATGTGAGTCACGTGTACTTTGACGGTGGCTTCGCTGATGTTGAATGCCACTCCGATTTCTTTGTTGCTCTTGCCCACTGCCAGTACTCGGAGGACGTCCATTTCGCGCGCCGTTAGTTCGCGATCGGTGACTCGCTTTGCCAACATTGCACCCACGGCTGGCGGAATCCACGTCATCCCCGCGCCGACCGCACGAATCGATTCGATGAGTTCCTCGGCAGGCGCGTCTTTCAAGAGGTAGCCCAGAGCGCCGGCACGCAGTGCACGGTAGATATCCTCTTGTCCCTGGTATGTCGTTAGAATGAGGAGGCGCGCTGCTGGGTCTTTCTCGCAGATTGCGAGTACCGCTTCGACGCCGTTCATCACCGGCATTCTCAAGTCCAGCAGCCCGACGTGGGGACGTCGAGCCAGAAATTCGTTGACTGCCTCGCGCCCGTTGCCGGCCTGGGCTATAACTCGCATGTCGGATTGACGTTCGATCATCGCGATCAGGCCCTCCCGGACTACGGGATGATCATCCGCCACCATCAGCGTTAAAGGTTCTGCCGCGGAGATCTCCGGCGTCAGCAAATAGGGCCGCGCCGAACCAATCCTGGCTTGACCGTTGCCATTCAAGGGTTGGGATAGGCCGTCTTTACGCAAAATCTCGTCAATTCGTGTTTGCGTGGGCATGGATTGGGCAGAAATTCGTGCCCCTGAGAACAGATTAGCCGGGTTCGGGAACCTGCCCAGGTTTGGCGTGTCGCAAACACGATTGTCCGTCGATTTCCTAAGTGCATTCATTATGTCCTCCACTTTCGAATTGTCCAATTTCTCGTTATCGCACGCTCCTGTCCTCATTCCGTCTCCGAGTTGATTTCGCAAAGTTTGCGCTTCTTAAGGGTCAGGTTGCGGGGGCAAGAGTTAATGTTTCTTACAAATTACGTTGGGGAGTTCTATTTCACAGCCGAGCTAACGGCTTCCAACAGCGCTTTGTCATTGACCGGCTTGCTGAGAAAAGCGATCGCTCCACCGACCAGAGCCTGAGTTCGGGTTTCGGTTTCATCATGCGCCGAAACAAAAATAATGGGGACTTGAGGGTTTTCTGCGGCCAGCTGGCGTTGCAGATCAATCCCGCTCATTCCCGGCAGCCGGATATCGAGGATAATGCAGACCGATTTGGAGTTTTTCCCAGATCGCAGGAAGTCCTCGGCCGAAAGGAAGGTCACGACCCTGAAGCCGGCAGACTTTACCAACCTTTCCAGGGACTTCAAGACCCACTTGTCATCATCCACGATGGCCACTGGACCTGACCGCGGCTCGATGTTCAAACCCCATGGCGGGAATGAAACAGCCGATAAAATTGCGGATTGAAGCCCCGCGATTTCGCGAAATCCGGGCAAATGAACGGATGTAGATCCCATCTCCTCTCCTCCTTAATCACGAATGAAAAATAAGCCCCTAATGAAAAATAAGTCCGCAGGCGCTCCGCGTCTATCGGGCCTTAGTCTCAGGGAACTAGGACTTTAGGGAAGTGGAGTGAGCTTGAGTCGCTCGCTCATGCGAACCAGATCCGCCAGGGATTCAGCTCGCATTTTCCGCATCAGTTGTGCGCGATGAATCTTGATCGTCTTCTCGCTGGCGCCTAATTGATCGGCAATCTGTTTGTTGAGCATTCCGCCGGCGACGAGAGGGAAGACCTCCCGCTCGCGGGGAGTGAGCGAATCGAAGCGTTCTTCTAATTCTCCGATCGCGGCCCGCCGTTCCCTAGCCGCGCGATTTTGCCCGACGCCATGCTGAATCGCCTCCAGGAGATCCTGCTCGCGAAACGGCTTGGTGAGGAACTCGACTGCACCGGCCTTCATGGCACGAACCGACATGGGGACATCGGCGTGACCGGTGACGAACACGATCGGCAGATCAACGTTGCCTTTGGCAAGCTCCTGCTGCAGATCGAGACCGCTCAAATCCGGCAGACGAACGTCGAGTACCAGGCACCCCGGCGTATCGGGGCGCTGAGCGTGCAGAAACTCATGCGCCGAGTTAAAGGTTTGGACTTCGAGGCCCACGCTTCGAATGAGTCTTTTCATCGAGGCGCAGACCACCGGATCGTCGTCCACGACAAAAACAACCGGGTTGGCTTCATCCATGGCTGGTTCACGCACAAGCTGGCAGGGTGAACTGAAAGGTGGCGCCTTCACTCTCGTTCGGAGCGAGCGACAATTGGCCGCCATGCGCTTCGACGATCGAACGGCATATCGGCAATCCCATGCCCATTCCCGCCGGTTTGGTTGTAAAAAAAGCGTCAAAAATGTGGGATGCAATCTTAGGATCCAGTCCCGCGCCAGAATCGTGTACGGCAACCAGCACCTGGCTGGATTCGTGCATCGCCGATCGAATCAGCAAGCGGCGAGGCCGGCCTGTCACCGCAGTCATGGCTTCGATGCCGTTCATAGTGAGGTTCAGGATTACCTGCTGCAACTGGATGCGGTCTCCCAGGACCGGCGTCAAATGGGGAACTAAATCGGTTCGAACCGAGATGTGATTCTTTTCCAGTTCGCCCTCGGCCAGAGCGAGAACTTCGAGCACGACTTCATTAACGTCAACGCGATCTTTCACCACAGTGCTTTTCTTCAGGAGGGCACGAACCCGCGTTATGACTTCGGCGGCTCTTGTCCCAGACTGCGCAATATCGCCAACTGCCAGGCGAACTTCCTCCAAATCGGGGGGATGGTAGGAGAGCAACCGGGCACAGGCGTTAGCATTGTTGACGATGGCGGCAAGCGGCTGGTTTATTTCGTGAGCGATCGAAGCCGTCAACTCACCGATAGTTGTGACTCGAGACACGTGCTCCAATTCGGCCTGTGCGAGGCGTAATTGTTCCTCGGCGCGCTTACGGTCGGTTATGTCACGGCTGATGGTCGCCAGCGCCAATGGATGATCGGAATCGGCATCTTTGATGGAGAAGGCCTTTTGCAGCATTGGGATCGCAGCCCCAGTCTTAAAGTGACGGAAGCGCACTTCGCCCTCCCACTCGCCTCTTTGCACGATAGACGGCCAAATCTCCTGCTGGAATTTCTCCCGATCAGCCTCGAATACAAAATCCGGAATCCTGGAAGCTTGCACCGCTGCGTCTCCCTCCAATCCAACCAATAACTGACCTGCAGGATTCACGAACCTCACTTCGCCTTCGAACGATGCAATGCCGATGAAGTCGCTGCTGCGTTCAATCAGCGATGTCAGTTTTCCTTGTTCCCGCTCAGCTCGTTTGCGGTCGGAGAGATCCCTGGTAATCTTCGAAAACCCGATCAGCTTTCCTTGTTTGTCGCGCACCGCAGTAATTACTACATTGGCCCAGAAGCGTGAGCCGTCTTCGCGTATTCGCCATCCTTCACTTTCGAAGCGGCCTGCCGCCGCCGCCACCTCCAGTTCCGCTTGCGGTTCGTGTTGATCAAGATACTCGGGAGGATAGAAACGAGAAAAGTGCTGCCCGAGAATTTCATGCGCTTTATAACCCTTTATCTGTTCTGCGCCGGCATTCCAACTCGTGACCCGCCCGGAAAGATCCAGCATGGAAATGGCATAATCCCGTACGCCTTCGACCAGCAACCGAAACTTTTGTTCGCTATGCCTGAGTTCGTCTTCAATCTCCTGGCGCCGTGCGATCTCGTTCACCAGGACACGATTTGACTGGGTGAGTTCGGCGGTTCGCTTCTCGACGCGGAATTCCAGTTCCGCTTTGGCTCGATGCAGATCTTCCTCGGTGGGGCGCCGCTCTGCAATTTTATGCTGCAAGATCTGCGGACTGGCGAGTGCTAAAGCTGGCGGTACCAGACGCACCAGAAAGATGGCGGTCGCAACCGAAACTGAAGCGGTAATCGCCTTAATCGTGCCTGAGAGCCAGTAGTTTGCGTGCCATAGCGTCCAAACCTCCATCGCATGGGTGGCGCCGCAGCCCAGAATGAAGACGCCAAGACAGGCAAATATCCGGCTGGATGGCAGATCGCGCCGCTTGCGGAGGAAATAGACCGATGTGACGGGAATCGAGAAATAGGCCAGCGCAATCAGCGAATCCGAAGCCGCGTGCAGCCAGACCAGACCTGGATCCCAAAGGTAGCAGTACCCGTGTGGCATGAAGTCGTTTGGAGCAAGAAAATCCCCCAGTAGTTCCATGGTGTCCCCCTCAACTCCCTATCCTTTCCCTGGCTACCGACGATCAGTAAAATGGTTACCTTTCCGACCGCTAGCGGGATGCGAGCCAGACATCCTCTTCAGGTTGAATCAAGATCAACGCGGCTTATTTTCCCCAGAAGCCGTCATCCCTTTCGGCTGGTTCGATATTTTCGAGCGAAATGTTTTATGCGGCCCTGGTCGGGCTGCCCACCATATTGGCGATCATTTAACCAGCCGGGCTACGCCAGAGCAGTCACAAAGCGGACAGTGGTTTAGTCATTTCTGAGAATCGTGCGGAGAGATTCACGAACTTCCAAACCGCGGCCATACTCAATGAGTCCCGACCTCCTGAAACGCTGCATCAGCACATTAACGCGTTGACGGGTGGTCCCGATCATCTCGGCGAGCGTTTGTTGGCTGATCCTGGCCGAAGGCTCGACCTTGCCAGATCGAGCCAAGAGAACGAGAGCCCGCGCCAATCGTTCTTCACTTGAGTCCAGGAGGTTGTTAACCAGGTCGTCCTGAATCCTTGCGTTGCAACGAAGAATATGGGTAAGAAAGCCGTAACAGGCATCGCTTCGCTCCAGCAAGGTACGCATGATTGAGCTGCGATCGATTTTCAACGCCCGCAGGTCGGTGAGAGCCACTGCATTGTGAAAGCGGGTCGGCTGGTCGTCGGCGATGCAGCTCTCGCCAAAAAAATCGCCTCGCGAGAATACTCCGATGATCGCTTCCTTGCCCTGCCGGGAGGTAACGGTGAGCTTCACCATGCCCTTCTCAATGTAGAAAATCGAGTCGCTGCGTTCGCCTTTTGAGAAGATGATCTCTTTTTCGGCAAAACGGACAGCCCGCTTCTCGGGGCAGATGGAAATCAGAAAGGAAGCCGCGTCAAAAGTTTTCCCAGGGGCGCGCTGCATTTTGTCCACAACTTTCTAAGCCTTTTGGGTTGAATCAATGAGTATGCAATGGAATCGGCCCTGTCAAGAACACTTTGAGGTGCGCAACCGTAGGTGCAACAGGGTTCATGGTAGTACATCCTATATACGGCCGCTGATGCTCTCGGTTAGCGAAGCGAACAAGATACGAGCCGATAGACATCTGAACGCTTCGCTACGCGGTGACAGCAACTGCCATCGAAAACGGCTCGAAGTAAGAAAGAAACAAGGGAATGAAAAATAGAAAGCAAGAAACGCCATCGTCTCACTTCCCCTCTGTTCCCCTGGCCGAAGCGGTCGAAAGTCGAACCAGTCGACACGCCAAGATTGTGTCGCAAATCCTCAGCGACGTGGAAAAACTCGACGAACACAGCGCGATCAAAGTGAACCTCTTCGATTCGGGTGAGAAGAAAGCCGACCTTCGTTCCGCGCTCCACCGCGCTGCCAAGAAGAGTAACGTAACTCTGGCGACAACTTCCGATGAGAAGCACTTGTACGTATTTCGGAAGCCCGCGTTGCCACCATCGGCCGCGAACAAAACTTAAGGGCTTCCCAGACTGTTGGAGTGCGTCTACTCTGTGACATCCAAGAGTGCCTCTGACCCAAAGTCGTAAGAGCCTCTCCAGCCTCCGGGAGACCGACGTGTACATTTCCGCCCGGAGAGACCTTTCCCCATAAAGAGAAATTGTTCCTCCCGAAGCCAGCAGCTACGATCATGACTTGATGCCTCAAGTCCACAGATAGTTGCGTGTTTGGGCCGAGCCGAT
The DNA here is from genome assembly GCA_964530145.1 of uncultured Acidobacteriaceae bacterium. Lineage (GTDB taxonomy): Bacteria > Acidobacteriota > Terriglobia > Terriglobales > Acidobacteriaceae > Sulfotelmatobacter. The sequence goes on from CAZGXY010000004.1 coordinate 16,925, forward strand.
TGTTTGACGGTGCGATTGCGAACGGCCGATGGCGAACAGTGTGTTGGCCGCCGTGAGTAATCGTTTTGCGCCATCCCCCGCAAGCCTTTTACCGGGCGGCCAGCAATTCCTTCTCTTGATGCCCACACGAGTCCGGCAGACAAAGGTCGCCGGCGCGACATTCGAAGGTCCCGATCAAGACGCAAACCAGTTTCTCAAGGCAAGAAAGGCGCTCCCGTCGGCTGCGTTCAGTCTCCAGAAGCTTCTAATGGTGGCCTCAAGAAAAGGGAATCCTGCAGACGTCCTCACTCCGCGAACTTTTTCGAAAAACGTGCCGCAGAGGGTACGCCTCCGCAGAAAAACCTGATTAAGGAGGACTCGCAGGATCGAGTTACACTGAAGTATAAATTGACTTAAGACCTTAGTGTTAGAATTTCCGAAGGGGTGGGTATAACATCATCTCTGAGTATGTAAAGTAATGTAGCTTCCGCCACTCGCATCCGGCGTGATTACGAAGGTGATCTAGTGGGAGCGCTCCAGCCGTAATATTCTTTCCTATCCTTACAGTCAATTTGGTTAGAAATAAATGCCACACGAACTGGGATCAGAAGCTTTGCGTGAATTGAGAGAACAGATTGCCCGGGAACGTGATCCCGAAAGGCTGCGCGTGCTTGTGATCAACATCAATGCGCTCCTGACTCTGATCGAAGATCAAGTAGCGAAGCTCGAGAGACGCCATCCGCCGGCTAGACACTGAAGCCAGAAGACTAAAAAACGCGCCTGTCCCAAAGTAGACTGACAACGCTGCATGACCGACGTAGGGTGATCTTCAGAAAGCTTCACCGCATCTTTCCACCCGCCCTCCGCTCCTAGGTGACGGGTTTTCTGCGAAGGCGAGCTAGTTGAAAATGTGAGGATTACGGTCATGGAAAATACTTTTCCATCCGCTGGTCGTGCCCCTGTCTCTATCGAGTCGCTGGAGGAGCTTTTCGATGCCCTGTCCCGGCTGCCACTCTCGATCTACTGCCGCAATTGCGGCTTCAAACTTTTGCATGTGGAGGGCACATTTTTCTCGGATAGCGGGAAGGTGTGGACTCTTCAATTGCCCGTTTGCTCCCATTGCGAATTGCCAAACGCCGCTCAGCCTGAGGTAAGGGCCGTGCGCGAAAAAAGGAATTATATGGTTCAATTCAACAAAGCGGTTTCTGGCGCTCCTTCGCCAGGCAAAGTCCTTCCGTACTCCACTCCTTCAAGTCCAACGTGGAGGGAAATGTACGAAAGGGCAACCGGGGAACTCGACTCGTCGAAATTGCCGGAACGCATCAAAGACGCCCGCCGTGCAATTCTGGACCGCGCGGAAGAGATCATGACTCTTCCTCCTGGCAGCGAACAGCGTGCGCTAAACCATGCGTTTAACACGTTGCGCGTGCTTGAGGAAATGGCTGGGAGAGAGAGGCTCACGGCCTCATCTTAAATTGCAACTTGTCGCATGAATATTCGTAAGGTTGTCGAAAGATCAATATATCAATGGCATAAGTTGAGAAGGCCAGAGATGTATACGACCTCGTAAGTAGATCAACAAGTTTTGCGTGCGGCCGGCGGGTCGGCGAGTTCGATTTGCGGCCTTCCCTGACTATTTCGATCAGTAAGTGAGATTCTTCAGAGAAGTCTCGCAGTGTAAACTCATGCTCTTTCCGGAACAGATTTCCCGCGCTCACGCCAGCCTTCGATTATCAAATACAAAACGGGGATAAAAAGAAGATTGAGCACGGTTGACATGATCATTCCCCCGAATACCGTTGTGCCAACAGAGTGGCGGCCGTTTTCACCCGCGCCGGTTGCAAAGACCAGAGGAACGACGCCCAGAATGAAGGCGAGCGAGGTCATCAAAATTGGGCGCAAACGAATGGTGGCTGCCTGGATTGCTGCTTCCACGAGTGGAACTCCGCGTTGGCGCAATTGCTCCGCAAATTCGACGATCAGAATCGCATTTTTACTGGCAAGTCCGACCAGCATTACGAGCCCGACCTGGCAGAAGACATCGTTTTGCAGGCCGCGAACCCATTGCGCTCCGAGCGCTCCGAGAAGCGCCATTGGAACGGCCAGCAGTACGATGAAAGGCAGGACGAAGCTTTCATATTGCGCCGACAGCGTGAGGTAGACGACCAAAGTGCCAAGCCCGAAGAGGATCAGGGAAGTTCCTCCCGCCTGCAATTCTTCCAGCGAAAGTCCCGTCCAGCTGTAAGAAAAACCCTGCGGCATTTTGCTGGCTAACTCATCCATGGCCGTGATTGCCTGGCCGGAACTGTAACCCGGCGCAGCCGATCCATCGATTTCAGCCGAGCGGAACAAGTTGTAGTGGCTGATGACTTGCGGCGTGGTCGTTTGCGAAACGCTGATCAGGTTATCGAGCGGCACCATGGCGCCGGAATCCGAGCGCACGTAGAACTGCTTTATATCCTGCGCTGTTGCGCGAAACTGCTTGTCGGCCTGCACGTAGACGCGATACGAGCGATTGTTAAAGTCGAAGTCATTTACGTACGACGACCCCATGTAGACGCCCAGCGTATCGGTAATCTGCGAGAGCGGCACGTGCAGGCTCTTGGCCTTTTCGCGATCGATCGTAATTAGATATTGCGGATCGTTGGCTGTGAACGAAGTGAAGAGACGCACCAGATCCTTCCGCTGCGATGCCTGCTGCATCAGATTCTGCGTGGTGGCGGCCAGTTCATCGAGCCGGTGACTGGTCTGATCCTGCACCACGAACTGGAACCCGCCAAATTGCCCCAGGCCTTGGATGGGCGGAGGCAGCGTGGGAAACACGATTGCCCCCGACACTCCGAACATACGCGGACGAATACGGTTGAGGATCGCCGACGCGCTGTGAGCCTCACCTTTTCGCTGCGAATAGGGTTTTAAGGGAACGAAAATGATTCCCTGGTTGGCGGCTGAACCCGCAAAACTGAATCCGGCGACAGAGAACGTTCCCTCCGCTTCCTGCACGTCGGCCAGCAGATCCGAAACCTGCTTGCCGATCGCTTTCGTATATTCCAGCGACGCGCCCGAGGGCGCCTGTATGACGATAATGAAATATCCTTGATCCTCATCCGGAACAAATCCGGCGGGCACATGCTTAAACACCACATAGGTCGCGGCCAGCCCGGCGAAAAACAGCACCGCCATCGCGAACTTGTATTTCAGAACATAATGCAATAGTCCACGGTATCCGCGGGTAAGGGCGGAGACTCCATCGTCAAACTTCTGCAGCCACCACCATTTTTGCCGGTGGGGACCGCTCAGAAAGATGGCGGCCAGCGCCGGGGCCAACGTAAGAGCGTTAAAGGCGGAAATCGCGATGGAAAATGCGATCGTCAGCGCGAATTGGCGAAAGAGGATGCCAGTTGTCCCGGGGAAAAACGCCACGGGCACAAAGACCGCAACCAGCACAAGAGAGGTAGCGATGACGGCGCTGGTAATCTCAGCGGTGGCCGCTGCCGACGCTTTGCGGGAGTCGTGCTCGCCTCCTGCGATATGGCGCTCGATGTTTTCGATTACGACGATTGCGTCGTCGACGACCAGGCCCGTGGCAAGCGTGATACCGAACAGCGTCAGCGTGTTGATGGAGAAGCCGAGCAACTTCACAAAGACGAAGGTTCCGATCAGTGAGACCGGAGTGGCGATGAAGTGAATGAGGGTTGTGCGCCAGTCCCCGAGAAAGATGAAGATTACGAGAATGACCAGCGCGATCGCCGAACCAACCGTGAAGGCCACGTCGCGAATTGATTCTCCAACCGCGTCGGTTGTGTCGAACGCAACTTTGTAACGCATGCCCGGCGGAAAGCTTTTCGACAACCGTTCCAGCTCGGCAATCGCTCTCCGGTCGACATCGAGCGCATTGGCGGTGGAAAGCTGAGTAACGCCCAGTCCGACGGCATCCTGCCCATTGAATTGCAGGTCGGTACTGTAATCCTCCGCGCCCAGTTCGGCGCGGCCAACGTCGTTCAAACGCACCAGCGTTCCATCGGAATTGGTCTTGAGAATGATATTGCCGAACTGGCTGGCTTCGCTCAACCGGCCCACGGCGCGAACGCTGATCTGATATTCCTGACCCGTTTTAGCGGGCTGCTGGCCTACCTGGCCGGCGGCGACTTCGACGTTTTGCTCCGAAAGAGCATTGACCACATCGGGCGCCGTCAGGCCACGCCCCGCCATGCGGTCCGGATCGAGCCACAGTCGCATGGAATATTTGCGTTCACCGAAGATGATTACATCGGCCACGCCGGGAATTCGCTTGAGCGCATCGCGCACGTAGATGTCGAGGTAATTCGACATGAACAGCGTGGAATACTTGTTATTGTCGGAAATGATCGCTGCGCCGAAGACGAAGTTCTGCGAGGTTTTGGCGGTGGTGATGCCGACCGCTTTGACCGCTGCAGGTAAACGCCCCTGTGCAGTGTTAACGCGATTCTGAATGTCGACTGTGGCGAGATCGGGGTCGCGGTTCAGATCGAAGGTGACCGTGATGCTGCTGGTGCCGTCATTGCCGCTGGTCGAGGTCATGTATTTCATACCCTCGGCGCCGTTGATCTGCTGCTCCAGCGGAATCGTAACCGCGCTCTCTACCGTCTGCGCGCTGGCACCGGTATAGAAACTGCTCACGCCGACTTGAGGCGGAGCGAGATCGGGAAACTGCGCGATAGGCAAAGTGGGGATGACGGCAGTACCCGCCAAAACAATCAGCAAGGCGCAAACCGTGGCGAACACCGGACGTCGAATAAAGAAATCAGCGAACATAAGGAATCGGCCGGCTCCCGCCTCGTGGCTTCAGAATTCGCATGTGCCAACTTCGAAATATGAACATTTGGAAAACTGGAATTCGTCTTCGGTTCTGCGCCTAAGCACACCGGCGCACTTCATTCCACAACCTAATTGCTTGAAACTGCGGTTAAGGACTCAAGCCGAGAGGCTGGCATTGAAATCCGGCTTCAGCTGTGCGGAATTACCGGCACACCATCCAGTAGAAATTGCGTGCCCGAGACGATGATTTTGTCGCCGGGCTTAATTCCATTGCGTATTTCGTAATCGTTGCCGACAGTCTGACCGACCTCGATCGGCTTCTGGCGGGCCACATACGAACCGCCTTTTTCCGGCTCAGCCACGAAGGCGAAATACTGCCCCGCAAGCCGCGATACGGCGAGGATCGGAACCTCGGGGCTCTGATGAGTTCCCCAGACGACCCGCGCGCGTATGAACTGCGACTGCCGCAATGCATCCTTAAGGTTGGCGACGCGCGCCTTCACCAGAACGGTCTGGGTGGTGTTATCGACCTGCGGTGAAATGAAGCTGATGCGCGTATTCGCGATCACCTTGTCTTCGCTGTCAAGCACCTGCACCGGCAGGTCCATCTTGAGCTGCGACGAGTGCTCGATCGGCACGTATACGTAGACTTCCAGGCTGCCCGGCTTGTCTACCGTCATGAGTTGCGTCGAGGTGGTGACCCGGTCGCCCACGTGCACCGGAATATCTCCGACGATTCCATTCCCGGGCGCGACTACTTTGTAATAGTGCAATTGCACCTGCTGTTCGTTGACTTGGGCGTCGAGCGATTCCATCTGCGCCTGCGCCGAATCGAGGGTCGATTTTGCCTGATCGAGATCTTGCTTGCTCACCACGCCCGCGGAGAACAGACCCTGGGCCCGCTCATATTGCTGCTTGGCCCACGCTAAATTCGCCTGCTGCGCAGCCAGGGAACTTTGCTGGCTTTTGACCGTTGCCTGCTGCTTCAGCGGGTCGATTTCCATCAGCGGCTGGCCCGGAGTCACGGTCTCACCCGAGTGAACGAGAATCTCGGTGACCTGACCTTCGACCTGCGGCATAAGCACGGCAGAATCGCGCGACTTGAGTGTGGCCACGTACTCGCTGGCGTCGTCGACCGCCGTTGCCCTCGCCTCCTCCACTTTCACCGGCATGGCTTGTGGCCCGGCAGCCTGGGCATTCTGCGCCTGGTTGTTGGAGCAGGCAAGCGTCGCACCGCCCACCGAAACCGCCAGCAGCAACAACGCTCCCAGCGAACTGCTTCTAATTCTCTTAAGCATAGATTTCCCACTGACTGATGTGACTGTTAGACGCTCGAGCAGACTGAGCGTTAGACGTACCTACAAGATTCTGCTACAACCCGTCAGGTCGCAAAATAATACACGGATTCGGTGAACAAATGGAGAAGATACTGATGAAATTCTCTTTGTCCGGACTCGGATCGGCCGCACTACTCTGCTACATTGTTGCCCTATGGAGAGTTCGACGCAAGTCAGCCGAAGCTTTGCCAGCGATAATAATGCAGGCGTCCATCCGGAAGTCCTGGAAGCTGTTAGCCGCGCCAATCAGGGACACGTGGTCGCTTATGGCGCCGACCCGTATACCCGCTCGGCGGTTAAGAAATTCGAAGAACATTTTGGGCCGGACATTGCAGTTTTCTTCACATTCAACGGAACCGGGGCGAACGTTCTCAGCTTGCAGTCGCTTACGCGCCCTTTTCATTCGATTCTCTGTAGCGACTACGCTCATATTAATTGTGACGAATGCGGCGCCCCTGAAAAGCACACCGGATGCAAACTGATTCCCCTGCCGCAGCAGGATGGAAAGATCACGCTCGAAGCCGTCCGCCACGCCTATCACGGCATCGGAGACGAGCACCACTCGCAGCCGCGCGTAATTTCGATTACGCAATCGACCGAGATGGGTACGGTTTACCAGCCGGAAGAGATTCAGGCTCTGGCAGATTTCGCTCATCAGAACGATATGTTTCTGCACGTCGATGGAGCGCGCATCGCTAATGCTGCGACTTCTCTGGGGCAGAACTTGCGCCAGGCAAGCCGCGATCTAGGCGTGGATGTGCTGTCTTTTGGAGGCACGAAGAACGGAATTATGGGTGGGGAAGCGGTGGTCTTTTTTCGGCCGGAGCTGAGCCGTGATTTTCTTTATCTGCGCAAGCAATCGATGCAGTTGGCCTCGAAGATGCGATTTATCGCGGCGCAACTTGAGGCTCTGCTTACGAACGACCTCTGGCGGAGAAGCGCCGAACACGCCAACCGCATGGCTCGCCTGCTCGAAAGGGAAGTCAGCCGCATTCCCGGCGTGAAGATCGTCTGGAAGGTTGAGGGGAACGGAGTATTCGCGCAGATTCCGCGCCATTCCATCGAAAAGATCAAGCGGCAATATTTCTTTTATACGTGGATGGAAGAGGAGTCGATTGTGCGCTGGATGTGCTCGTTCGATACGACGGAAGAGGATGTGCGCGGGTTTGTAAAAGTGGTTTCGGAAGCCGTGAAGGCGTGACTGTCGTTTTTCGGGAGCAGGTTAACCATTGCTTTTTAGGCGGTTTTTGACTAAATTGGCCCATCCCCCAATCTCAGCCGGGTTGGTTTTCCCAGGAGCCGTTGATGATCCGGAAGTGGTATAGCATCTTCTTTCTCATCGTCGCTGGAGCTTCGGCGCTCACGGTTTCGAGTTGCGGCGATCCGCAAGAGTTGACATCCATCACGATTCAACCCGGCACTGAGACGTTCGGCGCGTCGAACATTCCCGTCTCCTCGCTGGCCGGGGCGCAGGTTCAGCTCAGAGCATTGGGTACTTACGTTCACCCTCCGGTCACGAAGGATATTACCGACCAGGTGACTTGGTCTTCGAATACTCCGCAAATGGTGACGGTCAATTCCACCGGGTTGATCACTGTGACTGGTGGCCCATGTGGAGGCACGCTCATTTCGGCTACCGTGCAGACTAACGCCGACGCGTCAGGCCTCTCGGCGTCGGGCGCGGTTGTCACCGGTTATATGACGGCGGACGTTACCTGTTTTACCGGCACCAGCAGCGGAGGCAGCGGGAGCGGCGGCGCCGAACCGACTGTCACAGTGGCTTTTGGCGGAACCGGGTCGGGAACCGTAACTAGTTCGCCTTTGGGCCTCAGCTGCGCCAGCACCGCAACGGCATGCGGCGCCGAGTTTCCCACCGGCACTGACGTTACTCTGACAGCTACTCCCTTCGGTACTTTCGGAGGCTGGCAAGGGTGCGGGTCAGTCTCCGGCGACACCTGCACAATCGACAATTTAAGCGGCAACGTGACCGTCACCGCCACTTTTGATTGATGTCGTCGCCGCCGCCGCTGGATAACACCTCGTTATCGAAGTTGCGGAGCGAAGGGCTAATCTACTCCCGTTCTTCCAGCAACTTCTCCAACGTTGGCTTGTGCTTCTCTGGATGCTTTTTCTTGTGAGGAACAATTTTCTCCCCCGGCGGGGCACCCACGCGTTCCCGCGCCATCTCTTTGACGATCTGCACTGCTCGGAACGGCTTAGTCTTTTTCTTGCGCGCCATCGCTTACTTATCCTGAACTTCATGTTGCCATAGCTTTGTCTGCCGCAAAACTGTAATAATCGTATTTTGCGATTAAATTCGCGGTGGTCCGCTTCCCGCTCAAGGGCGGGTGATCGGCAGACCGTCTGGGACGGCAAGAACGAACTCATGGAAGAACGCGATTTTTTTGACGAGCGAACCGAAAGAAAGCCCGCAACCCTGAGCTGTCCGCACTGCCGCGAGGCCGGTGAGTACGAAGTTAGCTGGCTGGTACGGACCAAGAAGCGACAGCTCCCTGGCCGTGCCGACGAACGCGACCGCGCCCGCTTTGCCAAGGCGCGCTCCTATATGCTGCGCAAAGACGACATGATGGCCTGCAAGAATATGCGTTGCCGCAAACGCTTTGAAATCTCGGGCGTGCAGTCGGTCGTCTTTACCGAATAGCGCCTTCCGTTTTGGCTCGGCGGCCCTCATCCCGTTTAAGATTCCCGGATCGCCCACTGTGGCTTTGAGGGAAGATCGCCAACATTCCCCCTCGCTCTCATTTATACTGGCAGGTTTCCCTTCGCTCCCCGAAGCCGGAGGGAATGAGGAGTCATCGTTGAAGATTCTGGTGTGCATGAAGCAGGTGCCGCAAAAAGACGCACCGCTCAAGCTCAACGAATCCGGCACGTGGATTCGCGAGGACGTATCTTACGAAGTCAATGAGCCCGATGCCTTCGCGCTGGAAGAAGCATTGCGGCAGCGGGAAAAACATAAGGGCGAGGTGGTAGTCATCACATCCGGCCCAGCCCGGGCGCAGCAGGTTTTGCGCGAGGCATTGGCGAAGGGCGCCGACCGCGCTATCCATCTCGAAGACAATGCGTTTGTCGGCCTGGATGCTTTCAATACTGCGAAGGCCTTCGCGGCCGCGATCAAAGACGAGCAGTTCGATCTGATCTTTACCGGATTGCAATCGGACGATTATGGCTACGCGCAAACCGGCGTGATTCTCGCGGAGCTGCTGGGCTGGCCGCACGCCACGATCATCATGCAGATCGAGAAAAACGATGGCGGCATCAGCGTGAAACGCGAGCTGGAAGCCGGATATTTTCAGTACGTCGACATGCCTTTGCCGGCGGTGCTTACGATTCAATCCGGAATTAACAAGCTGCGCTACGCCACGCTGATTGGAATCAAGCAGGCAAAGAACAAGCCGGTCCGCAAAGTGACGCTGGCCGACGTGCAATCCGCCATCGGCGACAATCTGCAAAAAGTTGAGCGGCTTTACGTTCCGCAGAAAACGAAAAAGACGGAACGCATCGAAGGTCCGCCGGGCGAGATCGCAAAGAAACTGGTGGACAAATTGCGCAACGAATTGCGTGTGCTCTGAGTGTTCATGTGGGGACAGCCGTCCTCGGCTGTACGAGCGAAGCTCGCGGAAGCGCGCCGCCAAGGAGTAAGAAGCTGACCTTATGCCCGATACCATCTTAGTAGTCGTCGAACAACGCGAAGGCAAACTGAACCGTGTCTCATGGGAAACCATTGCGGCAGCGCAGGCGATCGCCGCTGCTACTGGCTGGAATCTCGAAGCCGCGGTCGTGGGCGTCAATGCGAAGGGCATCGCCGCGGAAATCGCCGCCAAGAAGCTAGCGAAGGCGTATGCGGTTGAATCTCCGAAGCTGGAACCTTACACTCCCGACGCTTTTTCCGCTGCTCTCAAGCAACTCATCACCGCAAAGCAGCCGAAACTCGTTGTCATGCCACATACCTATCAGGTGCGCGACTTCGTGCCCAAGCTTGCCACTGCCATGGGACGCGCCGTCATTAGCGACTGCATCGGGTTCAAGCACGAAAACGGAAAATTGTTTTTCACTCGCCAGATGTTCCAGGGCAAGCTAGCGGCGGATGTGAGCTTTAGTTCGGAGGCTCCCTGGTTCGCGACTTTTCAGAACGGAGCATTTCGCGGTGACCAGGCAGAAGCGGGATCGAGTGCGGCGCCGGTTGAAACGTTTGCGGCAGAAATTGCTGACGGCGTGGTGCGCAATAAGCCGCAGGAAGTATTCAAGGAAGCCAAGCAGGCCGTCGATCTCACGCAAGCGGAAATTATTGTTTCGGTTGGCCGAGGCATTAAAGAGCAAAAGAATATCGAGATCGCCAAGCAGCTCGCCGACGCGCTTGGCGGCGATCTTGCGGCGTCGCGTCCCATCTGCGATTCGGGCTGGCTGCCCATGGATCGCCAGATCGGATCGTCGGGTCAGACGGTCGCGCCAAAGCTTTATCTTGCGCTCGGCATCAGCGGAGCGATCCAGCATATTGTTGGGATGAAAGGTTCGCGCACGATTATCGCAGTAAACAAAGATTCGGAAGCGCCGATTTTCGAGATCGCCGACTATGCTGTCGTGGGAAATTTGTTCGACATCGTCCCGCCGCTGATCGACGAAGTGAAGAAGGCGAAGGCGGCTGGCTAAAATAATAATTTGACCAGTTTTATGACTATAGATAAAATATTGGTCATGAAGAGCATCTCCATATCAGAGTTCAAGGCAAAATGCCTCGGACTAATCGAGCAAGTGGATAAGACCCGTCAACCGCTGCGGATCACGCGCCACGGGCGTCCGGTTGCGGAGCTTATCCCGGCAGGGCCTGACCGAAAGAAACAATTTCTCGGTGCGATGGTTGGGACTGGAAAAATCGTAGGCGATATCGTTGCACCTATTATCGATCTGGAAGAGTTTGAGGCATATCGAGATTGAACCTGCTCCTCGACACCCACATTTGGATCTGGAGTCAACTGGAACCGGCACGGATCGGCAAACACGTGGGCAAGGAGCTCTCGTCGCTAACCAATCAATTTTGGCTTTCTCCGGTGAGCGTATGGGAAGCCCTGACGCTGATGCAGAAAGGCCGCGTTCAGGTAGACGACCCACCGACCTGGGTTGAGCGTGCGGCCGAGCAGATGCGGGAAGCACCGCTCACGCGCGAGATCGTTCGCGTGAGCTTCGGTTTACCTTTGCCCCATGCTGATCCGGCGGACAGGTTTTTGGCTGCAACAGCGAAAGTGTTGAAGCTCACGCTGATTACTGCTGACAAACAGTTGCTGGGATTGGGCGAAATTTCAACTCTTGCTAACCGATAATTCATGCTGATCTTTCGAAAACCCATCGAAGGAATCGAGCGGCCGCAGATGCCGGCCGACGTTGTCATCGTCGGCGGCGGCCCGGCTGGCATGGCATGCGCACTGCGGCTTTCGCAGTTGATCGACGCGCACAACGCCGTGCATCCTGATTCGCAACTCAACAAAGAAAATATTTACGTTCTCGAGAAAGCGCGTGAAATCGGCCAGCACTGCCTTTCCGGCGCGCTGCTCGATCCCCGGTCAATGCGCGAACTTTTGCCCGGATTTGAAAAAGAAGCGCCCCTCGAAGCCGAAGTCAGCAAAGAAGCGGTTTATTTTCTGACGAAGCAGGGCAAGTTCAAGCTGCCCATCACGCCTCCGCCGCTGCGCGACCACGGCAATTATGTGATTTCGCTCAACCGATTTGTGAAGTGGCTCGGCGGCAAGGTGGAAGAGACCGGTATCACCGTCTTCACCGGATTCGCGGGGTCGGAATTAATTTTCGACGGAGATACGAAAGAAGCCCGCGTTGTAGGCGTTCAAACCGACGACAAAGGCGTCGATAAAGAAGGCCATCAGAAATCTAACTTCGAACCGGGGTACGATCTGCGGGCAAAAGTCGTCATTCTTGCCGAAGGCCCGCGCGGATCGTTAACGAAACAGCTCGTATCGAAATTCGATCTCGCGAAAGATGCGAATCCGCAAACCTACGGTGTAGGCGTAAAAGAGTTGTGGGAAGTTCCCCCAGGACGCATCGCACCGGGCGAAGTGATCTACACGATGGGTTGGCCGCTCACCACGAAAGAATACGGCGGCGCTTGGATTTACGGCGGTAAAGACAACATCGTTTCTCTCGGTTTCGTCACCGGGCTCGACTATCCCGACCCACGCCTCGATCCACAGCACGTGCTGCAGGACTTCAAGCAGCATCCGTTTGTTGCGAAGCTGCTCGAAGGCGGCAAGATGATTCGCTACGGCGCAAAATCTATGCCCTACGGCGGCTGGTGGGCGATTCCGCCGGTTGCAGGCAATGGATGGATGATTCTCGGCGACTCAGCCGGATTCTTGAATTCCGCGCGGCTCAAGGGAATTCATCTCGCCATCAAGAGCGGCATGCTCGCGGCCGAAACTGCGTTCGAAGCCCTAAAGAAAGATGATTCGTCGGCTGCTGCGCTTGGCGAATATCAGAAAAAAGTCGAATCCAGCTGGATCAAAGATGAACTCTGGAAAGTTCGCAACATGCACCAGGGCTTCGAGCAGGGCATGTATGCCGGCATGATGCACACTGCGCTGCAAATGGTCACCGGCGGGCGCGGCGTTCGCAACCGTTATCCGGCTCATGCCGGGCATGAGCACATGCGCAAACTCGCTGAACTGCCTGCCGATGGCGGCGACGAAGCCCACCTGCTCGGCCCTGCGAAAAAAGACGGCAAGCTGAGCTTTGACAAGCTCACCGACCTCTACCACTCCGGCACCAAACACGAGGAAGATCAGCCGTCGCATCTGGTGATTCACGACACGAATATTTGTGCCTCCCGCTGCGTGAAAGAATATGGGGGCCCTTGCCAGAATTTCTGTCCGGCGAATGTCTATGAATTAGTCGATGATCCCAGCCAGCCGAATGGAAAACGCATTAGCCTGAACCCCAGCAATTGCGTTCATTGCAAAACCTGCGACATTGCCGACCCCTATCAGATCATCACCTGGGTGCCACCGGAGGGCGGCGGTGGACCAAATTACGATGGAATGTGACGGTTTTGCTCTCCTTCGCTAAGGATCGCTCGGATTTCACGGATGAATCGCGAAATAGGATTAGTGCGTAAGAAGACGAGGGGATTTCTTATGTCGATAACTTCACCTCGCAAGCAGTTTCTTCATGCTCTCGTGCTCATCGTCTTCAGTGCGGTCGCGTTTGGTCAGTCCACACAGCAGGCCGTTTCCGCGCCCTCCATTCCCTCTACCGGCTCCCCCGATCTCGATCGATATCGCGCTTCGCGCGTTGCCATCTACACCGACGACTTCGGCGAATTAAAGCGTTATCGCGCAGCCGACGCGGCCCTCACAGCTCCTGCGCCGAATGAGAATCGGGTCGTATTTCTGGGCGACTCCATTACCGACTACTGGAAGTTGGCGGACTATTTTCCCAGCAAGTCTTACATCAATCGTGGCATCGACGGACAAACCACGCCGCAAATGCTGGTGCGCTTCCGCCAGGATGTAATTGATCTCCATCCCAAAGTGCTGGTCGTGCTCGCCGGTACCAACGACATTGCCGGCGTCACCGGACCTGCACGTAACGAGGATATCGAGGCCAACTACACATCCCTGGCCGAGCTGGCTCGCGCGCACGGCATCCGTTTGGTGTTCGCGTCGCTGCTTCCGGCGAACAACTACAGCGGAGAAGCGAAAGAGAACTATGCCCTGAGGCCGCCGGGGAGGATACTGACGCTGAACGCCTGGCTCAAAGACTTTTGCAGTAAGGGCGGTCTCGTTTATCTGGACTACTATTCGGCTCTCGTCGACGACCACGGAATGCTTAAACGCGATTTGTCGGACGATGGATTACATCCCAACCCGTCTGGGTACAGGATTATGGCGCCGCTGGCGGAGTCTGCGATCGAAAAAGCTTTGCGGAAGGCCAACCCTTGAGGCCTTTCCTTTCGACACAAGCTCTATAATGAATTGAGCATCCAACCCGCAGCCTTGTTGGTTGTTCTCGGCATGGCCACCCTTCACGACAAATTCGGCCGCCGCATCAGTGATCTGCGAATTTCGATCACCGACCGCTGCAATTACAAGTGTGTCTATTGCCGTACCGGCAACGAAGGCGCCTTATACGGCGATCTTCCGTTCGCCGACTATCTGCGCATGGCGCGGGTACTGGTCGGAATGGGCGTCACCAAGATTCGCCTTACAGGAGGCGAGCCGCTTCTGCGCAGGGGCGTGGTCGAGTTTGTGCGCGAGCTGGCCGCTCTACGCAGGCCTAATGGCAACGGCGGCGAACCTCTTGACATCGCCCTCACCACTAACGGTCATCTGCTGGCGGAACTCGCCCAGCCATTAAAGGCGGCCGGCCTGACCCGAGTCACGGTTTCCATGGATGCGGTCGATCCCGACCGCTTTACCCGTATCACGCGCGTGCCCGGCGGATACGATCACGTGCTTGCCGGGATTCGCGCCGCGCGCCGCGCCGGATTGTGGCCGCTGAAAGTAAATTGCGTGTTGATGCGCGGCTTCAACGAAGATCAGATCATTCCGTTCGGCATGTTCGCGCGAGAAGAGGGCGTTACCGTGCGCTTTATCGAATTTATGCCGGTGGAAGAAGATGGCACCTGGGCGCCCACGACCGTTGTGACTCTCGACGAAATTCTCGCGCGCATGGCCGAATACCGTCCGCTGGTAGAGATTCCGCACGCCCGCTCAGAGACTGCACGCCGCTACCGGTTCGACGATGGCGTGGGCGAAATCGGTATTATCGCGCCCGTGTCGCATCCCTTCTGCGGACACTGCAGCCGCATCCGCATCACCAGCGACGGCAAAATTCGCACCTGCCTGTTTTCTGTGTGGGACCATGATCTGCACGCGCAGATGGAACGCGGTGCCAGCGACGAGGAGCTGGAAGATTTCATCCGCGGAGTTGTGCAGAAAAAAGAAGAGCGGCATCACATCGGCGAGCCGGATTTCGTACCCGCGTCAAGGACGATGGTGCATATTGGTGGGTAGAGATTCTTCAGATCTTTAGAAGGTGGTGGTAAGATTTCGGCCCATGCGCTCAGTCGCGAAACAGATCCTCACCTTTCTCGTGCTAGTATTCGCGTTCTCCAGCCTGCCGTATTACCTGGTCATTCACGCGGGACACCTTTCTGCCGGAAGCGGGATCGTCGTGGGCCTGCTGATGTGGTGCCCGGCGCTGGCGGCCTTTGCCACGTGCGCTTTGTCGAAAATCGATTCGGCAACCCTCGGCTGGAACTGGCGTCCGGCGCGCTATGAGGTCTGGGCGTACGTGATTCCGATTCTGTATGCACTCCCGGTTTATCTCGTTACCTGGATGGCAATTTCCGGTTCGTTCGACTTCGCGAAGTTCGCCGCACCCCTCGGAGCATCTTTCGGATTTCCGAATTCCCCACGAGCCGCCGCCCTGCTGCTGGCTATTCCGCTGTATGCATTTGTAGGTGTAATCGCCAGCACGGCCCGCGCCCTCGGAGAAGAAATTGGCTGGCGCGGATTTCTTCTGCCCCGGCTGGTGCAGCAGCTCGGCTTCACCGTCGGATGCCTCATCAGCGGCAGCATCTGGGCGGTGTGGCACTATCCGTTGCTGCTGTTCGCCGATTACAACGCAGGCACGAAACCCGCATTTGGGCTGACCTGCTTCACTCTGATGGTGATTGCCGACGCCTACATTCTCGGCTGGCTGCGGCTGAAATCCGGCAGTCTATGGCCGGCGGCGATTCTTCATGCCAGCCACAATCTCTTCATTCAGGCAGTTTTCGACCGCATCACGGCGCCCGCCGGCAAGGCGCTTTACTTCACCACGGAATTCGGTGCGGGCTTGGTGCTGACCGTTGCCGCTTTCGCCTTTTATTTTTGGACCAGGCGCGACGAGGTCTGCGCCAGCGATTTAAGATCACACGATGAAATTCGCGTGCTTTGTCGCGCTTAGCCTTTCATGCGCCCCCGCGCAGGCTCAGGCATATCTGGGTTTCGATCGCAACGACTACCCAGGCGACGCAAACCTGAAAACCCTGCACCAAATTTTTTCTTACGCCGGTTACTGGCTGAACAATCCTCCCGGCGAAAAGACAAACAACTGGACTGGTCATCGCGCGGCGATCGAGTCGGCCGGATTTGGTTTTCTGGTTCTCTTCAACGGCCGCTTCTATGCCGAACTGAAATCGGTGGCGAACGCGCAGAAGCGCGGTGAATCAGATGCGCAGGCCGCGGCACTAGCCGCTCGCCGCGAGGGATTTCCGGCGAAGACTATTATCTTCCTCGATCAGGAACAGGGCGGGCGCATGCTGCCCGCGCAGAAAGCCTACATTTTCGCTTGGGTGGATGGCTTGATTGCCGAGGGATTCCGCGCCGGCATTTACTGCTCCGGCATCCCCGCTAAGAATGACGGCAACATCGTCACGGCGGAAGATATTCGCGCGAGCGCCGCCGGAAGACAGATTACATTCTGGGCCATTAATGACGCTTGCCCACCGGCACCTGGCTGCGCATTTCCAGCGAATACATCCGTTCCCGCCAAGAGCGGCGTCAGCTTCGCTGAGATCTGGCAGTACGCGCAGTCTCCGCAGCGCAAAGACCTTGCCGGTCGCTGCACCAATTACGCGCGCAACGGCAATTGCTTTCCAGACCGGGCTGGCGTGCAAGATCTGCCCGTCGATCTCGATCTAGCCACCTCACCCGACCCTTCCCGTGGCAGATCGCGCTAATTGTGTAATGGTGGCTGACCGTTTGCGCTAGAATGGTGTATCCCATGAGAGACCGAACCTTCACTCTCGATGAAGCACAGTCTTTGCTTTCTATTCTCGAATCACTGCTACGCACCGCAATCGCCAGCAAGAAGATTATGGAAGACGTCGATGGGGAAATGCAGGCGCTCAGCCAGCGCATTTTTCTGAACGGCGGCACACACGTCGATGTGGTTGCGACCGCGCGGCGCAAAGCCCAGCGCGCCAGGGCCGAGCAGCGCGCGAAAGACGCTCTTGCCGAAATCGATTCGATCGGTGTGCAGGTGAAGGATCTCGATATCGGCCTGCTCGATTTTCCATGCGAGGTCGAGGGGCGCGTCGTTCTGCTCTGCTGGAAAATGGGCGAGACTTCGATCACGCACTGGCACGGCGTCGAAGAGGGATTTGCCGGCCGCAAGCCAATCGATGAGCGTATTGTTCGATCGAAGCGAACGAACTAATTCTGGCGCTCGCTCTCTTTTAACAACTCCTCCAGATATTGCTTCCACACCGCCGGCAGCGAGTGCGTCCCATGTCCGCGCGTCTGGTCGGTAATGGGCAGCAGAACGAATTTCCCATTCTTCACTTTCTTAATTTCGCGCTCGGCGATGCCCAACTCCGGCGGATTAATTAGATCGTCGGCCGAATTCACAAACATGACGTACGCTTTGATTTGATCGAGTTTCGGCTCCGGATTGTAAGTGCGTGATGCATCGAAGGCGTAGAGCAGGTCATTGGCATCAAACTTTGCCGGCTGTTCTTTTTGATATTTCGCCAGGAACGCGTCTGCCTGTTCGCGAGTCGGAAAGCCCTTCTGCATCTGCAACGGGCTGCTGGTCATGATGAGAAAAACGTTCATCGCATTGCGCAGGCCGGCGAGCGGTTCCTGCTTGTAATCGCCGTTCATGTAAGCGGGATCGCCGCCGATCTGATCCATCATCATTTTGCGCATCATGCGATTGCGGCCGGCGAGTTCGACCGGAAGGCAGGCCAGTGGCATCACCGCGTCCATGAAGTCAGGATAATTTTCGGCCCAAATGAAAGAATTCATGCAGCCCATTGACGTGCCCATCAGCAGGCGCAAATGATTGATCTTCAATCCCTCCGTTAGCAATCTGTGTTGCGCATCGACCATGTCGTCGTAATCGTAGTGTGGAAAATGCGCGTGCATGCCGTCGCTCGGCCTGGTCGATCTGCCGTGGCCGATCGAGTCGGGAAGGATGATGAAATAGCGGCTGGCATCGAGCAATTCGCCGGGGCCGAAGAGAACTCCAGCGAAGCTTGGCTGGGTGAAATTCTGTCCCGAGCCGGTAGTTCCGTGGAGAACCATCACCGCATTGGTGACTCGTCCCGAAGAATCGGTGACAGGCTTGCCATACGTTGCATAGTGCAGCCGCATTTCCGGCAACGTTTCGCCGGAACGGAAATGGAAATCGTGTATGGCGAAATCACCCTCCGTGGGTTTGGGAAGTTCCTGGGCGAAGGCGAATGCGAATGCAGTGAACACTGATGCGAACACCATTAGGAGCATGGCAGTGAAAGAAGATTTCATGGCCGCAAAGCTTATTCGGTTTGGAGCAGATCGCGCAAGTGCCGGAAAATAGGAAGCTCCTCTACCAGCGGTTGCCTGAAAAATGCGGAAAAATGAAGAAAATCAGCTGCGGTCGAAGGGTCAACAGACAGTACAGAAAACCCGAAAACAACTTCTTGGAGCGCAAGGGACTCCAAGCTTAGGCGTTTCTGTAAAGAAACGTAAGTTCGGGCCAAAGTTGGGGCAGGCAAATTCCCGGCGCCTATCGCCGCCGTGCAGAGAAGTTCGTGGCGAGCCGCCGGCCAAAAGGATTATGAGAATGAAATTTTATCGTGCAGTTCGGTTGCTTTCGCTGGGATTACTGATGCTGCTGCTGATTCCGGCAGTGCTTTCTACCCCCTCGCCGGCGCAGGTCCTTATCTCCGTTCGTATCGGCCCGCCTGCGCTACCGGTTTACGATCAACCACTCTGTCCGAGTCCCGGATATTTGTGGAGTCCCGGATATTGGGCGTGGGGCGATGACGACGGTTATTACTGGGTACCGGGAACATGGGTGGAAGCGCCGGAGCCCGGCCTGTTGTGGACTCCCGGATAATGGGGATGGAACGACGGCATGTATGCGTGGAATAGCGGCTACTGGGGCCCGCAAGTGGGTTTCTACGGTGGTATCAATTACGGCTACGGGTATGGCGGCAATGGGTTTTACGGCGGCGAATGGCGAGGTGGAAGCTTTTTCTATAACACCGCCGTCATGCGCGTGAACACCACTACGATCACGAATGTTTATGTGAACAAGACCGTGATCGTGAACAACGTCTCGCACGTAGCTTTCAACGGAGGCCAGGGCGGCGTGCAGGTGCGGCCCACGGCGCAACAGGAAACCTACATGCACGAGAGCCACAGGGCGGCAGTCGCGGCACAAGTGCAGCAGGAACACGCAGCCAGCCAGAACCGAGCTTTATTTGCGTCTACTAACCACGGGCGTCCGGCAGTCGCAGCGACGGCAAAACCTGGCGAATTCAGCGGACGCGGTGTGGTCGCTGCCAGGGCTGCGGGAGGAACCTACCACGCTCCGGCGATGTCACCGAAGGAGGCGCGAGGTTCTGCACCGGCGGAAAATAAAGCTGCTGCAAGCCACGCTGAAGCGGGTCATCCCGAGGCGGCTCACCCCACTGCGGAAAATCATGCTGCGGAGAACCATGCTGCGGAGAACCATGCTGCAACCAGTCATGCTCCAGCCGATCACGCTGCGGAAAATCGCTCGGCCGCAAGCCATCCGGCTGCGACTCACTCTGCCGCGGCAAATCATGCAGCGCCGGCGAAGACAGCGCCAACGAAAACAGCGCCAGCGAAAACAGAGAGTGAGAGGGCGGCTGCGGCCCGGTCGAATGAAGCCCGTCCATCTGAGACTCACTCAGCTGAGGCGCACCCTGCCGCAAAACCAGCTCCTCGCGCCAGCGAGCCTCGAACTGAAAGCACGGCGCGGCCCTCGACCGCTCATCCTGCCGAGAAACCGCGCGCCGAGACTGCTCCCAAAGCCAGCGAGCCTAAAGCCGCCGCACCCAAGCCAAGCGAGCCTAAGGCGGCTGCACCGAAGCCTGCTGCGAGCCGTCCCTCGCCAAAGCCGGCCGCGCCCAAGCCCGCAGCTCAACCGAAGGCCGCCGCCAAGCCAAGCCCCGCTCCCAAGCCTGCGCCGAAGCCGAGCGCTCCCAAGGAAGAGCACAAAGGTGGGCTGTGAGTTGAAAATGTTTCAAAGCTGATTTGCAATGGCCAGCGCCCAAGCTACCTTCGGCGCTGGCCATTTTTCGTTGCAAGCTTTCCGGCTGACCTGCGTTCTTAAGCTGAGATCAGGGATTAGCCTGAGTGGTTCCGCGGAATGCACGAAGGTACTCGTCATGGGTCTGCTGGGCATGTTCTCTGCTACAATTTTTTACAACGCAAGGCGTCCAGAAATCGTATTGTAAAGAGTGAGGATCAGGCCGAAAGGGCGCGCCTTGGGAGTGTCAAACAGTATGTCGTCGAATAAACACAAGTTCCGCCTGGCCGGGGGCTTCGCTGTGCTCGCCATATTCGCCATCGGCGTGGGATGCACCGGTTTTTTTGTGAACCCCACGGTCTCCAGCATCGCGATCGATCCTTCGGCCCCGACAGTGAGCATAGCCGACACGGTGCAATTGAACGCGGCTGGCACCGACAGCAACGGGAATGCGCTCACCTTAACCGCTGGTACCAGTTGCACTGGGACGACCGTTTGTTGGTCTAGCGATACCCCGAGCGTTGCGACCATCAGCACCGGCGGTCTCCTGAAGGGCATCTCGGCGGGAACAAGCACTATCACAGCATCTTCGGGCACCGCCAGCGCTACGGCAACGGCGACCGTAACCCTGGGAAATGTTACGAGCGTTGTTGTGACGCCAAGTTCGGCGACGCTTCAGGTGAGTTCGACCGCGACGACTTGCTTCACAGCGACGGCCAACGCGGGCGGGCAAAGTATTGATGTTTCGTCAAGCGTCACCTGGCAGACGGCCAACACTTCCTTGATCTCCGTCGAAAATGGCGAGGATCCGATGTGCGTAGAATCGTCGACCAGCACGGGCACCACAACGGTTTTTGCCCAATACACCAGCGGCACTAACATCATCACGTCCAACTCGGTCGGCGTCACTGTAACCCAGTAAGTTCCCGAGGAGAACCAACCATTGCTAGTCGAGGCGCTGCCTCGCTTGCGAGACGTGGAAATTTTCTTCACGCTCCAGAATCAGTTCAGCAATTTTGAGCGAGTTTTCCGCTCAGCAATGCTCCATCCCAAAGGCAGAAATTGTGAGACGGGAGAACAAAGGGAAACACCGTAACGCACGAAAACGGGCGAGGAAAAAGAAGGACGCGGGCAAATGAATCTGACCTTGTCTTTCAGGCTGGTGCGGAAGATTCCATGCCGCTGACTGCGGCAATGAGGTCTGCGATGAGCCTGAGAGCCAATGCTCGAAATGTGAGCTAGCTGAGAACAGGCAGAAACTGCGCGAAATAGATGCCAAGCTGCCCGACGACGGCGCGGATTAGCCTAGTACATTAATCGCCCAAATAAGGGTTGTGCCGTTATGGATTTCGTCGCGGCACTGCGGAAGCGTGACCCTCCCACCCGTAACCTGCCCAGTACGGCGCGAGCGTTGTATCGTAGAACCACTATCCAAATCCATTGACTAAGCTAAGTCACGATCCTATGTCTGAAATACGCTGTATCGGAATCGGCACCGGAGGCGGGGACGCGCCCGGCCTCAACGCGGTGATTCGCGCGGCCACCAAGGCCGCCATCATCAAGTACGGATGGAAGGTCATCGGCATTCCCGACGGCTTTGATGGCCTGATCTGGCCCGAGAAATCGTTCGAGCTTACGCTCAGGCATGTCAGCGGAATTCTGCCGCGCGGCGGCACAATTCTCGGCACCACCAACCGGGGCGATCCGTTCCACTACAGAAGTATCGAGAACGGTATAGAAGTCTCGCGCGACATCTCCAGTCAGATCATCGAGAACGCCGCCAAGCTGGGCATCGACGCCATTATCACGATCGGCGGCGACGGCTCGCAGAAGATCGGCTATGAGCTTTTTAAGAAGGGCATGAAGATCGTCGGCGTGCCGAAAACGATCGACAACGATCTCTCTGCAACGCAAGTCACCTTCGGATTCGATACCGCGCTGCATACGGTGACCGACGCAATCGACAAGATTCACACGACCGCAGCCTCGCACCATCGCGTGATGGTGGTCGAAGTCATGGGGCGGGATTGCGGGTGGATCGCGATTGAAGCGGGCATCGCCGGGGGAGCGCACGTGATTCTGATTCCTGAGATTCCATTCACGGTCGAGCACGTCTACAAACACATTTCTGAACGCGACAAAGTCGGCAAGGATTTTACAATTGTTGTCGTGGCCGAAGGCGTGAGGCTGCCGAATGAATTCAAAGAAAACCGGCGGGCCAGCACGGTCGGCAACCTGATCGGCAATCTGATCGCCCGCGGTTCGAACAAGGACGTGCGCGTCAGCGTGCTCGGCCACATTCAGCGCGGAGGTTCGCCTTCGCCGTTCGACCGCATTCTGGCTACGCGATTCGGAGTCGCGGCCGTCGATCTGATCGCAGCCGGAGGCTTCGGCATGATGGTCGCCCTGCACGGCGATTCAATTATCTCGGTAGATGTGGCCCATGCCATTGGGCATTTAAAATCGGTCGATCCCGCCGGCGAGCTGGTGCGCGCAGCTCGCGCGATCGGCATCAGCTTCGGAGATTGAGGATCTCGAAAGGCAGGGGTTGTCACGCCGCGATTAATATCTGGATCGACCATGACTCCGACAGACTTTCGCCGTATCGCTCTCAGCTTCGAAGGGGCAGAAGAAAGCTCGCACATGGGATCTCCCGACTTTCGCGTCGGCGGCAAAATCTTCGCCACGCTCGCGTCGCAAAAGCTGGGCTACGGGAATATAAAGCTCACTCTCGAGCAGCAGGCCGACTTCGTCGGCGAGTTGCCCGATGTTTTTCTGCCCATCGCCGGCGGATGGGGGCGAATGGGGATGACCCACATCCGGCTGGATAACGCCAGCGAAGATGTTCTTACGGGAGCGCTACGCGCCGCGTGGAAGCAGAGGGTCGAGCAGAACGGAAAAACGAAGGCGAAGAAGACAGCAGCCCCGACGCGCAGGAAACGTACTGCGCGCCCTGTCTGAAGCTACACCACGCGCCGGTCGCGGCCTCTGCGTTTTTTCTGGATTCCGCTGCGCGTGTGAAGTACCTTCGTAATCTCCCCTGAAGTTGCCGCCTCGCGTTTCAATAGAAGGAACTTCACCGTTTGGGAAGTGTGATGATCAAACTGGAATTATGCGTGGTGGTTCAGTTGTGTCTCGCGTTCGGGGTCGCGGGATTGTTTTGGCCGGAAAAGTTGAAGCCGGTCTTCGAAGTGTTGCTGTTCCCCTGGGCTGCCAGCTATCGAATGATCCGAGCCAACAGCTTGGCTGCGATCGGGCTATCGATTCTACTTCTCGCCCGGCTGATTGTGGCGCTGCGATAACTCGATCTCTACTGATTCATCATCGCGTCAATCAACTGATAAAGCTGGCTCGAGTCCTTCATCTCCACATACGGCTTACTGGGATTCTTGCTGCTCACCACATACACTGTCGGGGTGTGCTCCAGCTTGATCGCCCTGCCGAGATCACGGTCGGCATTCACTTCAGCCGCATACTTGCCCTGCGGATCGACCACAAACGGGAAATCAACTTTGTGTGCAGTGGCAAAGCGCTCGGCATATCCACGCAGATTCTGGGGATTGATCTCCAACTGATTCTGGAAAATGTAATCGCGAAAGTCGTTGCCAAGAGGCTTGGAGATCGAATCAAAGTAGCGAGCCATCACGGCCGCGTCGTAGGACCAGTTGTGCATCGGCAAAGGAAAGTCGTGCCGCACCAGCGGAATTTTATAAGTCTTCGAAGCCTGCTCAAGGATCGGCGACACGCGGCGGCACTGCGGGCATTGCAGATCCTCAAAAACCACAATGGCGACAGGCGCTCCCTTCGGCGGACGCAACGCCGGATTCACCGGCCCATCGGCCGCGGCGCACACTCCGGCCGCGAACAACGAAAGCGACATGAACACGAAAGCAAACTTGCTCTTGAATTGGGAGTTCATCGGGATCTGTTTATGGTAACCGATGCGGCCACGCGATGTCAGGCGGGTATTCGGCTTCCTTGCAGAGGTGCATCCCATATAAACTTTCGTGCGCGAAAAACCGCGCCCTAACAGGCTATAGTGGGAATGCTGGTTGATTGAAATTCATTGGCAAAACTGAACTCCTCGCATTGAATCGCATAAAACTGACCCCTCGGCCGATTGTGCAAGCCTGCGCCCCATCGTACTGGAAGCGTAATGCCGGATCGGCCCTCGCTTTGTTCGTGCTACTCGCATTCCCCAGCTGCAATCGCCGAGGTCATCGCGTCCTCGAGGTGAATTACATCTCAGCCCCTCAGGCCACTCTGCGCGATCAGGTGGCGACGATCTACAACCGGGTGGGAACCGTGAAAAATGGCGAGCGCGTGGACGTCCTCGAACACGAGAAACGCTTCGCCCGGGTGCGGACCACTTCCGGGCTCGAGGGATGGATCGAAGAGCGCTACCTGGTCAACCAGCAGACCTACGATCAACTGCAGAAACTGACGCACGATAATCTCGCCGACCCCGTCCAAGCGCCCGGCGTGCTACGCAACGATACCAACCTGCACGTGACGCCAGGGCGCGAAACCGAGCATCTGTACCAGCTTTCCGCCGGAGCGAAAGTTGCCATCCTGAAGCGTGACACCGCGGAGAAACAACCCGGACTAGTCCCGGGGCCAGCAAAGCCTGGAGTGAAAACACCCGCACCCGTTCTTGAGGATTGGTGGCTGGTGCGTGACGCGCAGGATCGCGTGGGCTGGGTGCTGGCGCGGATGGTGGACGAAGACGTTCCGCTGGACATCGCGCAATACGCGGAGGGCCAGCGGATTGTTGCATTCTTCATCCTGAACCAGGTTCGCGACGAGGGGAAAGAAGGAGCCGATAAGAATGTTCCCCAATACCTTTGCGCGCTCAGCGAAGCGCACGATGGCGAGCCATACGACTTTGACCAGATTCGCGTCTTCACCTGGAATGTGAAAAAGCACCGCTACGAAACCGCCTATCGCGAGCACGGTCTGAACGGCGTGCTTCCAGTCACGATGACGTCGGAGAATTTCGACAAGGAAGGCACACTACCGGTTTTCATCGTGCGCGTGAAAGACGAAATCGGTGACGTAACAGAACGAAAATACAAGCTGAACACTCCTATCGTCCGCCGGGTTCTGGCGCCGGGTGAGCAGAAGGAAATTACGCGGACGCTGACGATCCGACACAGGCATTAGCGAACGCAAGAACCCCGCACAGGGGCAATTGATATTTAAGGATGCACTCCGTATGCGGCACCGTAATCAAACGACTGACTTGCAGCGGCGGTAGTCATTCCGAACAAATAGCCGTTGTGCAGCAATAAAGTCCCGGAATTCGGAAGGTACGCGTCGTCGGTGGGCGAAAACTCATGAAGAATCGTTTCCAGCCATTCGCCGTCCGCCTGCGGCGTCAACTCGAAAACCGTTCCACACCCGGGAATACTCGACGTGTCACAGGGGCTCTCAACGATGCCTCCACTCTGCGTTGTTCCGTACAAAACACCGTTCGGCCCAAGAGTCACGCCCGCCGTCGGAGTGTTCCCGTCTCCGCTCGCGGCAAAGTTATACAGTATGCTCTCACTCCATGGTGCGCCAGGCTCAGTGGGTGGATTCAAACGGTAAACCGTCCCGCTGCCGGAACTCCCGCCCCTAGCCGTTGTTCCGTAGAGTGCTCCTTGGCTCATCAGCAACCCATAAGCCGAATAACCATCTGGCCCCGTTTCACTCGCACCAAACGTGTACAACACGCTCTCTTGCCAGAGGCCCTCGGCTTGCGGCGACAACTTATAAACCACTCCGCCGTCTGTTCCCCCACCAAGAGTCGTGCCGTACAAATCTCCGTTTGGGCCCATGATCAGGCTTGAGAGTCCGCATCCCTCAACCCAATCAGGCGCATAGGGGTTGCAGGTAAATTCGTGAAGCACCTTGTACGTCCAGTTTCCGTGTGATTTTGGCGGCACAGCCTGATAAACGATGCCGCCGTTGTATTGGCCGCCATATAGGATGGTGCCATACAGATTGCCCGTTGCCGGGTCCCGAACCACATAGCCTGGGCCGACAAAATTGGCACAACTCAGATTTACCAGCGTATTTTGCGTCCATTCCGCGCCGCTGAGGGTTGGGGGCTCGAGCTGAAAAAGTGTGCCGCAATACTGCGGACCGCCAACCATTGTACTTCCGTAAAGATTGCCGGATGCGTCCCAGACGAAGTTGGAGTTTGGACCAACGCCGTCGTTTAAATTGTGATCAGTGAAGGTATAAATTACCGTTTCCTTCCAGTTTCCCGTCGTTCCCGACGGCGGTGTCAGTTTAAAAATGACACCGTCTTGGCCGAATGACAGGCCCCCTGCAGATGCAGCTCCGTACAGAGCGCCAGATTGATCTGCAACCAAGCCGGCCTCAGGACCCCAACCTCCCTTGTCTTCGCCGAAGGTGTAGAGCACCTGCTCTGTTTGCGCGAGCATCGGTGGAAGACTTAGGAACATCGCCGAGCATAGAACAGCGGAGCAAAGTTTTGCGGTGAGTCTGGCATATTTCACGACGGGCTCCTTCGGAAGTGATTGCTGTTCGTCTGGCCGATCAGAGGCGCACAAATGGCGCGCGCCTTGGGGGAAGGCACAAAAATCCTAATGCCGAGTCGTGTCCGGGTCAAGGGAGAAGAGTTAGGCTGACGCCCAGCGAGAACTGAGCTGTGGCTGCCGCATCGGTCAGCTATTAACTTTCGTGGAGGCCGCTCCCACAATCTGCCGGCTTTTTTTCTGCTGAACAAATACTGTTACGTGAAGATTCTGGACGTTCCAGCGAGAGTTGAATTTGACGACGGTCTCACCGCTGAACGAAGCTGCTCCATTCGCATCAGCGACGCCGATCTTATGCAAAGTGCGCAGCGTCGCCGTGTGGGTTAATTCGTGCCCGGCGTTTTCTCCTTTGCTCACCGTGGAGTGCAGCCCATCTTCGGTTACGGCCAGCCAGACTTCGGCGGCGTCACCGGCGGGAACCACCGCAAGTTTGCCCACTGAAACGGTAAAGCGGGCGGCCTTCGCCTCGGCGCCAGTCTGCGTCAATAGAATTTCTGTCTTTGCGCTGTTCGCCGCATCTTCAATGGCGATCACGGCTTCCTTCGGATTGTTCCCAATCAACTGGCTGCGGCCATCGACCACGAGTTCCGGCGTATACGGATCTTTCTTGTCCAAAGCCGAATAAACCTGCTGCCGCTCCGTCCACTCCGCAGAGGAATAAGGATCAGTCCAGCCGTCGTGATTCCAATAGTCGACATGTTCTTCCAACGGAATGATCTCGGCCGTGGGGACTGGCTGCCGCGCTTGCAATTTTTGAAGCAGTACATCAGCTGGCGGACAGGAAGAACAACCCTCGGAAGTAAAAAGCTCAACCACTACCGGCCTGCGAACAACATCATTCGGCTGCGTCTGCGAAGCCAGGAAGGGAGCAGTACGGATGAAAATCAGCAAGGCAGAAACTCCGACAACGCCGCGCAGCCCGCCAAACGAAAACCGCACCATCGCCCTTCTCCCTTGACTTTTCTCGTCCGCACTGATCTGACGTGTGTCGACGCAGAAAGTTACGCCGTTCCGCCGGCCGGCTAGCAATAAAAATCTGCAATGCTGTTAACCACTCTACGCTGCTCCTCTTCGGTCAACTCCGGGAACATCGGCAAGGCCAGTACTTCCTTAGCGGCCCGCTCCGCTTCCGGAAAGTCCCCTTCGCGGTAGCCGAGATAGACGAAGCACGGCTGGAGATGCAGTGGGATCGGATAGTACACTTCGCTTCCGATTTTTCGTGCAGTGAGGAATTCACGCAGTTCGTCGCGGCGATAAGCGCGGACGACATACTGATGGAAAACGTGATGAGCCTGCGGCAAAGTCACGGGCAGTTGAATGGGCGCCGAAACCTCCGGGCCACTCAGCGATGCAAGGCCGGCTTCGCTGAAAAGCCGGTCGTACGCCGCTGCGCGAGCGCGCCGCGCCTGATTCCAGCCCTCGACGTATTTCAATTTCACCTGGAGAATAGCGGCCTGGATCGCGTCCAGGCGGCAGTTCCATCCGAACTCTTCGTGCAGATACCGGCGGGGACTGCCGTGATTGCGCAGGCGGCGCGTATGGCTGGCAATCGCATCGTTGTTCGTCGTCACCATTCCGGCGTCGCCGTAGGCGCTGAGATTTTTCGTTGGATAGAAGCTGAATGCCGCGGCAATGCCCATCGATCCTGCACGGCGGCTGCTTGACCCCTCACCCCAACTCGCGCCAATTGCCTGAGCTGCATCTTCGATCAGGGTCAAGTGAAATTCGTCAGCGATCTGCTGAAACGAACTCATGTCGGCGCACTGCCCATAGAGATGCACCGGCAGCAAGGCGCGAAGCTTGTCGCGGCGCTGGCTTCGAAGAAAACATTCGACGCTCTTGGGGTTGAGATTGAACGTTACTCGATCGACGTCGGCAAACACCGGACGCGCTCCCGCACGCACGATCGCGCTGGCAGAAGCAAAGAAACTGAATGGCGTCGTAAGAACCTGGTCGCCGGGCTGAATTCCGGCCGCTGCAATCGCCAACCACAGGGCATCCGTCCCTGAAGAGCAACCTACCGCATCCCTTGCTCCACAAAAGTCAGCGATCTCCTGCTCGAACGCTTCAACTTCCGATCCGAGGATGTAGTGCTGAGAGGCGCACACACGGCCAACCGCCGCGAGCACCTCACTGCCGATTTCTGCGTATTGCCGTGCCAGGTCGAGCATGGGAACGGCCTGTTCATGCCCCCGGTGAGAAGCGACCGTGGCCGACGATCCCGAACTCGCTCGCCATTTGACCATTGAAGTGGTGATTGTAGCGCGGAAGATTAGAAGATGCGACAAGCGGAGCCGTGTTCGACAAGAACAACATTCCGCCGGAGCCAAGTTTGTAAAGTATTGTATAAATTGTCATATTCCAGAATCCGTAAAAACATATAATTATCGCTTGACATCATCCCGTTTTCACACTTATCTCACTCAACGCTATGGAGTTAACGGTTTTTGCAGTGTGGAATGAAATCTGCTTACAGCTTCTGTTCCTTCCTTAAAGAAATTCGTGAGGCGAGGCTCCCCCAGAGACTCACGGTCTCGCTGTGTGAATGGAGAACAATAGACAAATGAGAAGCCTTAAATTCTGCATCGCTGTGTCTGCCGTGGTCCTTGTGCTTTCCTGGCTTTCCTTCGCGCAAAACGGCTCCATCGCCGGAACTGTATCCGATGCCAGCGGCGCGGTCATACAGGGCGCCGGTGTTACGGCTCGGAATACCGCCACGAATGAAACTCACAACACAACTAGCGGAGCCACCGGTGCGTACAGCATCCCCGATCTTCCCGTTGGCCCCTACGAGATTACTGTCAGGAAAGATGGCTTCAAGGTTTTCCACCAGCCGGGTATTGAATTGACGGTGGCGCAGGCGTTTACCGTCGACCCGAAGCTGATCGCTGGTGCCGCCAGTGAAGAGGTCACGGTGCGGGCCGACAAAGCCCAGGATATTGACCTTGAGACCTCGCAGATCAGCAACCTCGTCGACCAGCAGCAAATGGAGAGCCTGCCGCTGATCACGCGCAACCCCTATCAGTTGGTGTTGCTGTCTCCCGGAACGTCGCAAACCGACAGCGGGAATGGCGGCATTTCGGTCAACGGTGCGCGTGATCGCAATAATAACTTCCTGCTCGATGGCGTCGATAATAATGACACCTCAGTCCCCGGCGGCATGGGCGGCGTGCTGAATGCCAATCCGGAATCTACGGAAGAGTTTCGCGTAATCACCGACAACTTCAACGCCGAATACGGCCGCAACACCGGCGCGATTATCGATGTTGTTACCAAGAGCGGAACCAATCAGTTTCACGGCAACGCTTACTATTTTGGCCGCTGGAACGGTTTCGGCGGCGCGCGCGATTGGTTCAACCCCGGCGTAGGCCCAGACGCGGGGCCGATGAACCCTTACATCCGCCACCAGTTCGGGTTCTCGTTCGGGGGCCCGATCATCAAGAACAAGACCTTCTTCTTTTTCAATGACGAAATGGACCGTTTCCTCACCACCTTAACCAATTCGGCGGATGTCCCGACGCCGCAGTTCCTCACCGGCGTGTTCAACTACACTTACACCACAACTAACGGTGCATCGCAGACCATACCCATCAACCTCACTCCAACTGGGGCCAACAATCCTCTGGCTTTGCCGTTCGATCCCACGATGAAAAAGGTCTTCGCCTACTATCCGACGACCACGCAATCGGCCGATGGTATCGAGGGCAACGTCTTTTTCCCAAGCTCGTCCAGAACGAGTACCTATAACCCGATCATTAAGCTGGACCACCACTTTAGCGACCGTGAAAGCCTCAGCCTTCGTTATGCCTACAATCACTTCTTCGATCCCAACCCGGCGCACTCGGACATTTTGCCGGGCGGCATTGGAGAGTACGCGGAGAAGGCCATTGGAGAAGGCTTATCAGGTCAATTGACTTCGACGCTGAGCAACAACGTGGTCAACAATTTTCAGTTTGGTTGGAACCACATTTACGCGGCTTTCTATCTTTCAAAAGCGACATACTCCCAGTTGGACACCCCTGGTGGAACGGATTCCTTCGGAAACGGTTGGGATTACGCTCTCGATCCCTTCACCAGTTTCGCGAGCACTTTGGGAGGCTCCGACGCGCAAGCGCGCAAGACCGGAACGATCAGCTACACTGAGAGTCTCAGCTGGGTCCACGGAAACCACACTTTCAAATTCGGCTTTGACTTCCGCGACGTAGGAGAGAACGGCTTCGACGATTTCTCCTCGCGTCGGCAGCTAACCCTGGATCCATCCGCTGCCTTCGAAGGATTTGATCCCGGAATCTTGGCAGGAGAGCCCACCAACAACTCCGATCCGCTCAATCGAATTCTGGTCGATGCGGCGAACGCCTACTGGGGCTTCGTCATCGACGATGTCGAAAATCAATTCTTCAATAAGACTGCGGTGCGGCAACCTACTGATATCAAGTTTTTCAAGCAGCACGAGTTCGACTGGTATGGGCAGGACACGTGGAAACTTCGGCCTAACCTTACGCTGAACATCGGCGCGCGGTATCAATACAACGGCGTGCCATATGAGACCAGCGGCAACTTTTCGAACATTCTGCAGGACCCGGCAACGTTCTTGCCTGGGCAGGCCGTAAACTTCAGCCTGGTGGGCCCTGGGACGGGACACTCGCTATATCAGCCGGACTATAAAGACATTGAACCTCGGATTGGGTTTACCTGGGATCCATGGAAAGACGGCAAGACCTCGGTGCGTGCGGGATACGGCATCTTCCATGATCGTACTTTCGGCAATGCCTTTGGGAATGCCCGAGCTAATCCGCCATTCCAGGCGCAATTCAACTCCTTCGACTTTGAGACCATCAACAATGCACTGGGATCGGGTGCCTTTCCCGCGCAGATTCCAAATCAAACACCTTCAGCGTCTATTCCTGATGGCTCCTATGTGGAGGGCATCGTCGCGTTTGACACGCATTTCCCCAACGCGGAAAGCAACAACTGGAATTTCGATATTCAGCGGCAGTTGCCCGGCAACAACGTACTGGATGTCGCCTATGTAGGAGCGCAGGGGGTACACGTATACGGCCAGCGGGACGGAAATCCCCCTGACCCGAATCTGGTGGCCAAGTTGCTGGCTTTCTGCGTACCCGGCAACCCCGCCAACACGGGCTTTGCGGGAGACGTCACGCCAACCAATCCGAATGGCCAATGCAGCCAAGCAGATGTTAGCGGCACCAGCTTGTACATCGGTGCGACGCCATCGGCCCAACTCGACACATTGCCATTCAATGCCGTCAACAACAACGCGTTGCTTCAGCCTGACTACCAGTTAAATGAATTCAACTCGATTTACCACGGATTACAGACCAAGTTCACGCACCCCATGACTCATGGATTGCAATATCAGGTTGCTTATACCTGGTCACACGCCATCGACGACGGAGTCGATCCGCTCACGCCGGCCGTCGGAGCGCACACCTTCCCGCGAAACTCTCGCGATCTCGCGCAGAACTACGGCAACTCCGATAACGATACCCGGCACGTTGCCGTGATCAACTATGTTTGGCAGCTGCCCTTTGGCAGGGGTAAGAGCTATATGAACGGCGGGATCCTGGGGCGGCTCATGGAGGGATTCGAGTTCGACGGTATCTTCACCGCCGAGACCGGGCATCCCTACCAGGTTCGCGGAACGCTGGACACGCAGAGAACCGGCATCGCCGCGTGGGGGTACCAGGTAGGCAATCCCTACGGCCCACCGGCTGGCGCTGGCTGTTCCCCCGCAACACCTCCTCCGGGTGGAGGATACAACTACATCAGCAACCAGTGCGCTTTCGTCAACCCGCCATTTGGCCAACCCTCAAACGATGTGCGCAACGCCTTCTACGGCCCGGGTTTCTGGGACTGGGATGTAACCCTCGCGAAGAACATGACCATCACCGAAAGAGTGAGGGCGCAGTTACGTTTCGAGGGCTTCAACATTCTGAACCATCCGCACTTTTTGAATCCTGGCACCGACGCCGCCGGCATCGGTAACCTGATTGGGCAACCTCTATTTGGCGTCATTACCGGCACCTACACACAGCCTGACGGGACCACTTCCGCCCGGCAGGTGCAGGTGGCGCTGAAGATCTTCTTCTAGAGTATTCTCAAAGCTAATATTGGGGCTCGCGCTACAACGCGAGCCCATTTGTTTTGTCTAGACAATTCACACGAGTTCCCTACGTGAAATCATAACCTTCCATCACAAAACTCCATTTTGAAAGAGCGGTAAAACACTATCCCAGACAGCAAGCCTCTGAAAACAACGTTGTTATTTCGTTTCTAAATTTGGGCAAATACGTGCACAACCTGTCTGTTCAGCTGACCCTGACTTTCTGACTGGATATGTTTTGTTGAGGAGGAGATTGTGAAAGAAGCTTCCAAGATTTCTATGAGACTGGCTCTGATCGCGATGCTGTTGGGCGTATTGTCGCTGGCCCTAGTGTGGACGACGCCAGCTTATGCCGACAACCTCTATGCCAGCATTCGCGGGACGGTGGTCGATCCATCCGGAGCGGTGGTGCCCGGAGCACAGCTTACCGCGACGAACCTGGCCACCGGCCTGCGTTACAACACCACTTCC
>CAZGXY010000005.1:0-12528 GCA_964530145.1 uncultured Acidobacteriaceae bacterium
GCAGTTTTAGAATCTGGGTCTTTCCTCGCCACGTGTCGGCCAGGATAAGCGCTTAGCCCTGCGCTCGAACTGCGCCTCCTGCTACCATCGCTGAATGTTCAATTTTGGAAAGCCAAAGACACATGGCGACTGGGTAGTTCACATCGCTGGGGCCATCGTCGCAATATTCCTTGTCTGGTGGATGCTACGGACTTACGTGCTCTGAAGCACTGAGAACCCTCCGACTTGGGCGTTGTGAGTAATCGCAGTATTCCGTTCAAGTATCTTGCAGTTCAATCTCAGTTTCGACAAACCCTGCGGCAGAAACGGCATCGAAAGCTGCGGTATACGCCACTATGTCGAACTCCGACTTGACTTCAGTCCTGTCAGTCCTCCTGCTTCTGGTGGCGTTCGCCCATCTGCTTGGCTATCTATTCCTGAAGCTCCGTCAGCCGAAAGTTGTCGGCGAAATCCTGGCTGGCGTCGTGCTTGGCCCCGCTGTTCTCGGGAGGTTGCCGCAGGCGTCTTGGATTCTCTCAGCGTCGCAGCACCAAGCCAACATTCTGAACTTCGTGTACTGGCTTGGCCTGTTGTTGCTCATGTTCCTGTCGGGCGCGGAAACTCAGCAACTTTTCGGTCGCGAAGAGCGCCGTGAAGTGGGTTGGTTAGCAATTGTCGGAACGGGCGTTCCGTTTGTCCTTGGGTTGGTGCTGGGTCCACGGTTGATTCGACCGGCCCTGGCAGGCCCTAACGGCACCCGAGTTTCTTTGATCATCATCCTTGCGGTAGGCGTTGCGGTTACATCAGTTCCGGTAGTTTCCAAGATCTTCGCGGATCTAAAAATACTTCATACGCGTTTCGCGCGTCTGGTGCTCGGAGTCGCGGTTTTAGAGGACATCGTGCTTTGGCTCGCTCTTGCTGTGGCGACGGCGCTGGCTGGCAAGACAGTTCTGAACCCACGGCAGATGTCGTACCACCTGTTGGCTACGGTTGCATTCTTCGCTTTGGGCTTGACGATTGTTCCACGGATAGTGAAGCGTCTGAACAAGTCCAAGTTCAACGTTTTCGCCAAGCAATCCCCGGTAGCGTACACAATCGCTATTCTGCTCACCTATTGCGTGATGGCCGGCGCCCTCGATGTCAGTCTGGTGTTTGCGGCCTTCCTCGCGGGGTTTGCGGTGGTCCATAAGAAGCGGAGGCTGTTCGCAGAGGCGCTCGATGCGATCGGAAAAGTATCTTTCGGGTTCTTCATTCCGGTTTACTTCGCGATCGTCGGATTGAAGCTTGATCTGGTTCGAGGATTATCTTGGTGGATGATTGGAATATTTATCTTCGGAAGTTGCCTCGTGAAGGTCCTTTCCGTTGCTTTGGCAGGACGACTCGCGGGCTTCCGCGGATTGGACCTGATAAATCTTGCTATCACAACCAACGCACGAGGAGGACCTGGTATCGTCCTGGCCAGTGTGGCGTTTGATGCGGGCATCATCAGCCCCAAGTTTTACACCACCCTGGTTATCGCGGCTGTGCTGACTTCGCAAGCGGCAGGCGCATGGCTCGACTACGTGCTCGGCAAGGGGTGGCCGCTGCTGACGCCTCTAGTCCACCGCGACTCGACCCTGGGCCCTGTCGCGGAGAGCCGTGTAAATTGTTAGAACCTTCGATGTCGGCCTCCGCAACGTGCGCACGCTCTAAGCGGGCTTGCGCACCTTCATCGTGCTTCCCGCAACCTTCTTGATCTGAGGCGTCATGCCGCCTTTGACTCCATTCCAGCAGGAGCCTGGATTTTCACTACCGGGTCATGCCATCCGTCAAGGGGCACAATGGATTTTTCCACTTCACCGGGTCCCCATGTTCCGGGGGCGTACTCGTAGACGGGAGTCTTCGCCTTCACGACTGAATCTACGATTCGCCATGCCTGTTCCACGTAGTCTTCGCGCGCAAACAACGTGGCATCGCCAGTCATCGCATCGTGGAGCAACCGTTCGTAAGCGTCCATCTCCTCGGGCTCCGGTTCCTGCCGCGCAACCATCTCAATTGGTTGGCCGAGCAACTCGTCGGTGGGCGATTTCACCATGATGCCGAGGGCAACGGTTACGTCGGGACTGATTCGGAAGCGGAAATGATTCGGTTCTGAAGGTTTGGGAAACAAACGCGGAGGTCTTTTCAACCGAATCAGTACTTCCGTGCATGTCACGGGCAAGCACTTACCCGCACGGATGTAAACAGGCACTCCCTGCCAGCGCCAGGAATTAATATTGAGGCGCACAGCCGTGAAAGTTTCCGTTTGCGAACCGGCTGCCACGCCCGGTTCCGATTTGTATCCGCGAAATTGCCCACGAATGACGTCACTCTCTGCAAGTGCAGGGATGGCTTTCAGGACTTTGACCTTTTCGTCACGGATGGACTCGCTGTCCATGCAAACTGGCGGATCCATGGTCAGGTTGGTCAATATCTGAAACAGGTGATTCTGCACCACGTCGCGAATGGTGCCGGTCTGATCGTAAAAGGCCCCGCGTCCCTCGACTCCAAAACTCTCGGCCATGGTAATCTGCACGCTCTCGACATGCCCGCGGTACCAGAAGCTTTCCGGCAATGAATTTGCGAAGCGCGCGTAAAGCATGCTGTTGACGGCGCGCTTGCCCAGGTAATGATCGATGCGGAAAACGTTCTGCTCGGCGAATGTGCTGAGCAGAATCGCATTCAAGGCACGCGCCGAGGCCAGATCGGTCCCGAAAGGTTTTTCGATAATGACGCGTGCGCCCTCGGCACACTGCGATTTACCGAGTTGCTCCACCACCGGGCCGAACAGCACAGGGGGTATGGCGAGATAGTGCGCCGGGTGCGTGCTGGCGCCGAGTTCCCGCCGCACAGCGGCAAACGTTTTTGCGTCGTTGTAGTCGCCGCCGACATAACGGAGCATGCCACTCAGCTTGTCGAACACGGCGCCCTCGACTCCGCCGTGTTTCGCGATGCTGTCGTAAGCCCGCGCGCGAAACTGCTCGAGGGTCCAGGCGGGCTTGGCAACGCCGACGACCGGCATATTCAGCGTGCCGCGCTTCACCATAGCGTGCAGGGCGGGGAAAATCTTCTTGTAGGCCAGGTCGCCTGTCGCTCCGAAAAAGACGAAAGCATCGGAATGGAGGTCTCTCATGGAAGTGTCTCCTCTCAGGCTGCCTTTTTGCCGCCGGGCAGTTCAAGATGCCCGCCGAATTGAAAGCGCATTGCCGATAGTAACTTGTCTTGGTAGTCTGCCTCGCCACGAGAGGTGAAGCGTTCAAACAGCGCCGTCGAAAGCACCGGAGCGGGTACGCCCTCATCAATCGCAGCTTTAATCGTCCAGCGTCCTTCGCCGGAATCCGAAACCCGCCCGGCAAACTTCGAAAGGCCCGGGTCGTCGACGAGCGCCGCGGCGGTCAAATCGAGCAGCCAGGATGCGATGACACTGCCGCGACGCCAAACCTCGGCTACGTCGCGGAGATTCAGTTCGTATTGATATTGCTCGGGATTGCGGAGAGGCGTGGTTTCGGCGTTGATGGCTGTAGTCTGCTTACCGATATTGGCCTGCCGCAAAATCCCAAGACCCTCTGCGTAAGCTGCCATGAGTCCGTATTCGATTCCGTTGTGGACCATCTTCACAAAGTGGCCGGCCCCGTTGGGGCCGCAATGCAGATAGCCCATTTCGGCAGTGCCGTCGAGCTTTTCTCGTCCAGGGGTGCGCGAAATGTCACCAACGCCGGGTGCGAGTTGCTTGAAAATCGGATCTAGCCGGTTGACCACTTCAGCTTCTCCGCCGATCATCATGCAGTAGCCTCGTTCCAAACCCCATACGCCGCCGCTCGTTCCGACATCGACATAGTGAAGTTTTTGAGCGCCGAGTTCTTTTGCTCGCCGTATGTCGTCGACGTAATACGAATTGCCTCCGTCGATGAGAGTGTCTTCGGCATCGAGATGAGGCAGAAGTCCGGCGATAGTTTCGTCGACCGCCGCGGCCGGAACCATCATCCATATCGCTCGCGGGCTTTTCAGCTTTTTCGCGAGGTCCTGGAAATCGGCGGCTCCTGTTGCCTTTTCTTGGACCAACTCTTCCACTACCCTGGGTGTCCGGTCGAAAACCACGCAATCGTGGCCTCCCTTGAGCAGCCTCCGAACCATATTCGCGCCCATTCTTCCCAGACCGATCATTCCGATTTGCATGAGTTCATTCCTTTCTTATGCGCCTTCGTATTGGCCCAGCGATGTCGACCAAGGGCTACCGTTCTTATGCCGCGCTTTTCGATGCCCGGTAACGGCGAATCAATGTGTTCGTAGAGCTATCGTGCTCCAGCTTGGGTTCTTGTTGAGCTTCCAGTTGCGGGATAATGTTTTTTGCCAGCACCTTGCCCAGTTCGACGCCCCATTGATCGAACGAATCGATGCCCCAGATAGTGCCCTGCGTAAAGACGGAGTGCTCGTAAAGGGCCACGAGTTTGCCCAGCATCCCGGGCGTGAGCTGTTGCGCAAAGATGGTGTTCGATGGGCGATTGCCTTCGAAAACGCGGTGCGGAACGAGCCACTCCGGCGTCCCCTCGGCTTTGACTTGCTCGCTGGTTTTTCCGAAGGCCAGGGCCTCGGTTTGCGCAAAGACATTCGCAATCAGAATGTCGTGATGCTCGCCCAGAGCGTTAAGAGGCTGGGCAAATGCAATGAAGTCACAAGGGATGAGCCTCGTTCCCTGGTGAATCAGTTGATAGAAAGAATGCTGACCGTTCGTTCCCGGTTCGCCCCAATAAATCGGTCCGGTCTCGTAATTGACTTCGGTTCCGCTGAGGGTGACGTGTTTTCCATTGCTCTCCATGGTCAACTGCTGGAGATAGGCAGGAAATCGCTTCAAGTACTGTTCGTAGGGCAATACTGCTACAGTTTCGGCGCCGAGGAAATTATTGTTCCAAACGGCCAAAAGCCCCATCAGCACGGGCAAATTACGCTCGAATGGCGTGGTGCGGAAGTGCTCATCCATCTCGTGAAAACCCTTCAGCATCGCCTCAAAGTTATCCGGGCCGACGGCGAGCATGGTGGAGAGGCCAATCGCCGAGTCCATGGAATAGCGGCCTCCGACCCAATCCCAAAAACCGAACATATTTTGGGTGTCGATGCCGAACTTCTCCACATCCACTGCGTTGGTAGAGACTGCAACAAAGTGGCGGGCGACAGATTTCTCGTCACCTCCGAAGCCCTTCAGCGACCACTCACGGGCGGTGTGCGCGTTCGTCATGGTCTCCAACGTCGTGAAGGTTTTCGAAGATATGATGAAGAGGGTCTCTGCCGGATCGAGATCGCGAACAGCTTCCGCGAAGTCGGTACCGTCGACATTGGAAACGAAGCGGAACGTCATATCGCGATCGCTGTAATGCTTAAGCGCTTCATAAGCCATCACTGGTCCGAGGTCGGAGCCACCGATTCCAATATTGACCACATTGCGAATGCGTTTACCGGTAAAGCCCTTCCACTCTCCGCTGCGAACCCGGTTCGAGAAATCCGACATCCTCTTTAGAACTTCATGCACCTCGGGCACAACATCTTTCCCGTCGACAAGAATGGAGGCGCCTTGAGGAGCGCGCAGCGCCACGTGAAGCACTGCGCGTTTTTCGGTGGTGTTGATTTTTTCGCCGCTGAACATAGCGTCCACGCGGGTTCGCAGATCGCATTCCTGCGCCAATTCAAGCAGGAGCTTAAGGGTTTCATCGGTGATGCGGTTCTTGGAGTAGTCGAGATAAATTCCCGCCGCTTCGGCCGCCAGGCGCTCGCCGCGCTCCGGGTCAGCGGAAAAAAGTTTTCTGAGATGTTGCTTGCCGATCTTCTTCGCGTGCGCGCTGAGATGTTTCCATGCCGGCCTTTGGGTGAGCGGGCGATCCGTGATGGGCTGTAGAACTGTTGCCATATCCATTCTCCACAGTTTGACGTGATGACCTTATCGGTCAGTTGGCCTTCTTGAGTTGGGAACACTTGCTCTATAGCGTGTTCCGCAGCGAAAGGGTCTTGCGATTCCTTGCTGGCTCACAGCAAAATGTTGCGGACGAACTCCTGAAATTATAGTTCCGCTTTCACCAAGTATAGTTCCGCTTTCACCCAGACGGATCGATGAGAGCCCGATGAAAGGGTAGATGCTCCCAACGCCGGTTTTGTTGCGGGAATGTTGTCCCTGACGGCCTCTGCTGGACTGTTGCGCTCGCAGACGAGAAAATGGCGAAATTCGCGTATCTGGCAAACCGGATGGAGACATTTGGCATCGCACCCTCTACGGTTCCTGGAGCCTCTTCTTATATATGAGCTTTCAGCCGATTGAAAATTACGGCGTGATCGGCAACATGCAGTCAACCGCGCTGGTAGGCATGAATGGCTCGATTGATCTGCTCTGCTATCCCGATTTCGATTCCCCCACAGTATTCGCGGCGCTAGTCGACGACAAGAAGGGTGGCCGTTTTCAAATTGAGCCTCAGCTCACGAATGTGCGCGTACGCCAGCTTTATTTGCCGGAAACGAACATTCTGCTGACCCGATTCCTTGCCGAGCAGGGCGTAGCCGAGCTGACGGACTATATGCCGATTGAAAAAAGCGAGAAGCAGCCGAACGAGATCGTTCGCACTGTCTCCGTGATCAAAGGCAACGTAAATTTCAAAATGTGTTGCCAGCCACGATTCAATTATGCGTCCTCTGCCCACCGAACGGAATTGTCGGATGGCTATGCGACGTTCTTCCCAGCCGATGGCATCTGCCTGCCACTGGCTTTGTACTCCACTGTCCCTCTGCGGGAAGAATCTCACGACGTGTTTTCAGAGTTCTGTTTACGGGCGGGAGGGACTGCCACCTTCGTCTTCGGTAGCGCACGCTCTCAGGGTCAACCACCAGAGATGGAGTTCGTGGAAAAGCGCTTCCGGCTGACCGCTCACTTCTGGAAAACCTGGATCGCCAAATCGAAATATAAAGGCCGGTGGAGG
Source organism: uncultured Acidobacteriaceae bacterium (assembly GCA_964530145.1). Classification (GTDB taxonomy): domain Bacteria; phylum Acidobacteriota; class Terriglobia; order Terriglobales; family Acidobacteriaceae; genus Sulfotelmatobacter. The sequence continues at coordinate 6,954 of CAZGXY010000005.1, forward strand.
GAGATGGTCAACCGCTCGGCCTTGATGCTGAAACTGCTCATCAGCCGCAAGCATGGATCGTTGATTGCCGCTCCCACGTTTTCTCTGCCCGAGCACATCGGCGGAGTGCGCAACTGGGACTATCGCTACACCTGGCTGCGCGATGCAACGTTCACTCTCTATGCACTGATTCGCCTTGGTTTTGTCGAAGAGACCGAGGCATTCATTGACTGGCTCAAGGGCCGGATGAATGACGACGCGGAGCGGGGACCGTTGCAGGTCATGTACGGGATCGACGGGCGGCAGAAGCTCGATGAACTTTCCCTGGACCATCTGTGCGGCTACGAGAATTCTCGGCCGGTGCGCATTGGAAATGCGGCACACCAGCAATTGCAACTCGACATCTATGGAGAAATGATGGACGCGGTCTACCTGGCCAACAAATATGGCGACGCCACCTCCTATGCGGGGTGGCAGAATGCGCAGCGCATGCTGGAGTGGCTGGGGAAAAATTGGCAGCGTCCCGATGAAGGAATCTGGGAGGTTCGCGGCGGAGCGAAGGAATTTTTGCATTCGCGGCTGATGTGCTGGGTGGCCTTCGACCGCGCCTTGCGGCTTGCACAGAAAAGGTCCCTTTCCGGTCCTCTCGACCGCTGGCGGCAGACGCGAGATGAAATTCGAAACGATATTTTTACGAACTTCTGGAGCGACAAACTGCAATCCTTCGTGCAAGCGAAGGGCAGGGAAGACTTGGACGCTTCGACACTCTTGATGCCGATGATGCGATTCATCAGTCCCGTCGATCCTATGTGGCTCAGCACGATGAAAGCGATCGAAAGCAGGCTGGTCGAAGACACGCTGGTTCGCCGCTACGAAGTGGAAAACACTCACGTCGATGGTCTTCCCGGCGGAGAGGGAAGTTTCACCGCCTGCTCGTTCTGGTATGTCGAATGCCTGGCCCGCGCCGGCGACTTGGAAAAGGCGCAGCTATTGTTTGAAAAGCTTTTGGGATATGCCAATCATCTCGGCCTCTATTCGGAGGAACTGGGGTCGGATGGGCGGCATCTCGGGAATTTTCCCCAGGCATTCACCCATCTCGCTCTCATCAGCGCCGCAACCTATCTGGATCGAGCCCTCTCGGACACTCGGGAGTCGGTATGGCGCTAGATTCCTGAGAAGGCGATACGACCTTGCCAGCTTGATCGGCAGATTCTCGATCCGCCGGATCTCGATCCTCGATCTACGGCTGTATGTTCGTTATGCCTTCCTCACCGGGCTTTGGGAAATGCTTCTCGTACCAGGCGATGGATCGGTCGGTCGCGTCGATCTGATGCTTGACTTCGGAGAGGCCGTGTCCCTCGCGGGGATAGCGAAGAAAAACCGTCTCGACGCCCACATCTTTGAGCGCAACGAAAAATTGCTCGGCTTCCGCAATGGGAACGTCGTTGTCGTTTTCACCGTGAATGATCAGGGTCGGCGTGTGCGCGGCGGCGATATGCTTCAGCGCCGAGCGTTCCCATGCAAGGTCCATCAGGTTCCCCTGATGCAGGAATTGACCGAATTCCATTTCCTCGTACTGGTTGTAGTAGGTCATGTAGTTGTAGCTGACCAGATTCGCGATGCCCGCCGTAGGAATTGCCGCCTTGAATTCATTGGTCTGCGTGATGAGCCAGTCGGTGAGTTGGCCGCCGTAGCTGACTCCCTCGATTCCCAGGCGTTCCCGATCAATCCACAAGTAGCGCCGCACCACCGCGCTTACCGCGTAGAGAATGTCCTGGCCTTCATTTCCATCCTGGTCGCCAAAAACCGCATCGGCAAACTTCTGGCCGTACCCGGTCGAGCCACGATAGTTCACGTTGAGCACAGCATAACCGTGCGCTGCGTAGACCTGATTCTTGAAAAGAAAGCCGGGGCCATTTTGTCCGTGCGGACCGCCGTGGATGACCACGATGAGCGGATGCTTCGACGTTGCGGTCACGCCGATGGGTTTGGTGAGAAAAGCTTCAACCTCAAACTTGTTGTCGTTGCTGACAAAGGTGAAAGATTCAACGTCGGCAATGGACTTTCCCGCAAAAAGTTCCTGATTGAGGTCGGTGAGCTTGCGCGCCGCCGCGGTGCCGGACTTGAAGTAAAGCTGTGAGGCATCACGCGGTGAGACAAAACCGTAGGCGACCGCGCCATTTTTGCCCACGGACCAGCCGGCAACCACGCCGGCATCCTTGACGATGTATTCGGGCTGCCCGCCCGAGATAGGCAAACGCACCAGGTGATTGCTCCCTCTTTCCGCCACGGTGAAATAAACGGCGCTGCCATCGCGCGCCCACTGCGGCGTGCCTTGGCGGTTGTCAATGACACCGCCGATCTCTCGGCGATTGCTGCCATCGGCGTTCATTATCCAGACGTGCGTGTCTTCCATGGTGGTTTCGCGATCGGTGAGGCCGCGGCGAGTTCCCAGATAGACGATGGATTTTCCGTCCGGCGACCATAGCGGATCGTATTCGCAGTTTTCCGTTGCAGTTAAGCGGTGAATGCTGTTGTCGGCGAGCTGTAGCGTGAACAGGTCGTAGTTAAAGAACTCATCCTGATTGGGCTCGTGGTTGGAAGCGAAGACGAGTTGTTTTCCGTCGGGCGACCAGTCAATGGAGTGTTCGTCATAATTGCCCTGTGTGAGCTGGCGCACCTGCTTCGAAGCGATGTCCACGACAAATATGTGCAGCCGCTGATTGTCGTTGAAGCGCGTCATCCCTTCGCCGTAGTCGGGCTTGTAGAGATAGCGCGTGATGACCATGGGATCGCCGCTAGCCTCCCCCGCGGCTTCGCCGGGAGTCGATGAGATAAATGCGATCTGCTTTCCGTCCGGCGACCACGCGACCTCTTTCCCCGTTCCGGGTAGCGGCGAATTCGTACCAGCCAGCACCGCCAGGAAGGTTGCATCGCTGCCATCGGGATGCGCGATCAACAACCCGTGTTTGTCTCCATCCTCACCGCGGAACGCGATCCACTTGCTGTCGGCAGACCAAAGCGGTCCATTGGCGGGTTTGTCACCGCCGAGGCGAATGCTTTTCTCTGTGCTCAGATCCATCACCCAGAGTTGGCCGGAGGGCCGGCCGGGGCGGTCGCGCATCGTTATCGTGTACGCGATGTAGCGATTGTCGGGCGACAGCGCTACGGCGCCGACGGAGCGCACGCGGGAAAGATCGCTGCTGGTCAGGAGCTGAGCGCAAGCCGGCGCCGTGATAGCGGTTAGAAACGCGGCACAGCATAGGCAGAGAAAAGCGTGGAACAATTTGGCGTTCGAGCGGTCAACCATGATATCTCCCGCGTCCAGGTGTTTGCTAATGAGCAGCGCCATACTAGGCTCGCAGCCGCGGCCCGGTCAATGTGCAAGTGTGCGGAAAAATGCGGGATGGCGGGGATCGTGCAGGCCAAAACGATCGGTCGCGCCCTCGAAAGCGGATGAGAGCGCACAAATACTTTGGCCGGTCAGCATAAACCCGGCTCGCGTCGGCGGCATCTCACAAAGAGAGGGCACACATGAACAACTTTGACGATATGTTGCAACGGAACAGAGACTTCGCCGCTCAGCAGTCTGCCGCGGGCTCACTTATGCCGTCGCTTCCACGTGCGCTGCCAAGCGTAAAGGCCATCATCATCGGTTGCGCGGATATGCGCGTAGACCCGGCTGACATATTCGGAATTAAGCCGGGAGAGGCCGTCGTGATCCGTAATATCGGCGGTCGAGTTACGCCGGGATTGCTGGAGCAGTTGAGAATGCTCGGGCGGATCGGCGAAGTTGCCGGAGAGATTCCTGGGGGCGGCGGTGAGTTTCACCTCATCGTACTTCAGCACACCGATTGCGGCATCACTCGCCTCGTGGGCAACGCGGACATGTTGACGCACTATTTTCAAGTACAGGAAGGGGATCTCAAGAAAAAATCGGTTAACGATCCCCGCGCTGCGGTTAGAGCCGATGTGGCGTTGCTGCGGGCGATTCCGGCATTACCAGGCCAATGGCTCATATCAGGACTTGTCTATGATGTGGCGACTGGAGTGGTGGAGATCGTGGTGCCTCCGGCGGCGATTCGCGCCGCCGCATAGACCAAGGAATTGATCGTGCCAGCCAGTGTCGGCAACAGTCCTGTAAAGAAAAACGAGCCAGAGGGCGATCACCTCGGGCGCGGTTCTATCGCCTTGCTGTCCCGAAGTCGATCAGCCAAATCTCGCCAGATCCGGGAACCGCTCTCGTATACACGAAACAAGCAGTTCCCGGCAGACCGGGCGGCATCATAATTTCCAGGTATTACCGGGAAACGACTGCCTCCGCAGCGTGCTCGAAATAATGGCCGGCATTCAGGTCGGCAATCAGGCCGGGCTGAACCGGTCGCCATCCTAGCCGTTGTTGTGTTGCCGCGCTTGAAGCCGGGCCGTCCATAGCGAAGAAGCGAGCGATCCAGCCAAAATGATCGGCCGCTTCCTCGCTCGACTTGCTTACGACCGGTACGTTCAGCCTCCGGCCGATCACCTCGGCGATCTCTCGAGTCGGTATGCCCTCATCGCCCACGCCGTGATAGCTGCCGCCCGCGGTACCCTTTTCAATTGCGAGCCTGTAAAGATGAGCGGCATCGAGCCGATGCACCGCCGGCCAGCGGTTGAGCCCGTCGCCGATAAATGCGGAAACGCCCTTTTCGCGCGCGATGCTGATCAAGCGAGGCACAAAGCCGTGATCGCCGATGCCGTGCACCGAGGGCGAAAGACGCACCACTGATGCGCGCACGCCCCGTGCCGCCAGCGCAAGCGCGACCTCCTCCGACTTGCGGGGGAAGTTGGGATTGTGCGCGTCCTCTTCGGTTGCGAGCGTGCCTTGGCGTTGCACGATCAATGTTCCCGAGGTGACGATCAAAGGGCGCTTGGAACCCGCGAGCGCGTCGCCGAGAGTTTCGATGGCGCGCCGATCCGCCTCGGCGGCTGGCCCGTAGTTTGAGAAATCGTGGTTAAAAGCCGTGTGGACCACTCCGTCGGCACCCGCTGCGCCGCTGCGAAGGCTTTCGAGATCCTCGAGTGAACCGCGCTTTACGTTGGCTCCCGCCAAGGCCAGCGACTTGGCGCCCGCATCCGAGCGCGCGAGGCCGGCCACCTGATGACCGGCATCGATGAGTTCCCGAACTATGGCAGAACCGACAAAACCTGTAGCTCCCGTAACAAAGATTCTCATAAACGACTCCTTCCTATTTGTTGCTTCTGCTATCAATTTTGCGGACGCCTGCCGATCAAGTTGAGGTCGGCAGTCACCGCAGATGGAATCTGGAGCGCCGACGCCTTGAGGTTCTCGCGCAGATGCGAGGGGGAAGATGTTCCGGGGATCAGCAGGATGTTCGGCGAGCGCTGGAGCAGCCATGCAAGCGCAACCTGCATCGGTGTGGCATTGAGTGACGCAGCGGCTGCGTCGAGCGCCGAAGACTGCAATGGCGTGAAGCCTCCCAACGGGAAAAACGGTACATACGCGATCCCGTGCGCGGCCAGTTCGTCGATGAAAGCATCGTCATCCCGGTGTGCCACGTTGTAAAAATTCTGCACGCAAACAATTTCTGTGATGGCT
>CAZGXY010000006.1:0-13972 GCA_964530145.1 uncultured Acidobacteriaceae bacterium
GGCCTCAATAGTCAGTTCGGGCTCACAGATCGGCGACACTGCGCTCGCCTCGCGGGCCGCGACCGAAATGATTCCCTTGCGATGCATAAACTTCAGAATGCCATTAACCGTATCTTCGAGAGACGGGTCGGGCTTGCCCCACACGGAGGAATCGCGGGCAATCTGGTAGGAAGAGCTGTCATACCGTTTGAACTCCATTGCGGAGATGTTGTCGACGGAGCCCACCAGAAAATCAAGCAGGGGAAAAAGAAGATCTTCCTTCCGGCATCTCCGGATCAACTCGGGAACGAAATCGGGAAGGCTGAAGCTTTCGAATTGCCGGCCGGTCGCCTTGGTGATAAGGCCAGTGATATCCATCATGTTCGAATAATCGTCGCGAACGACATGGTACGTTTTATTCGCCGTGCCGGGAGTGGTGGAGATAGCAACGATATTGTTCGCCACGATGTCGGCGGGCACAAAGCTGACCTGGTTGAGGGTATCGACGCCGATGCCGTGATTCACCATGAAGGCGACCAGGCGAACTGCGATGTCGAAATTATTGCCTCCGCCGGTCACGGAGGGACTGACGAGAGCCGGACGGAAAATGCGGGCGGAAAGCCCACGGCTGCGCGCGTCGACCACCACCTGCTCCGCCACCCATTTGGTTTGACTGTAGCCGAAATCGAGAAGCTCCATATTCTCGTTCAGGTCGGTCTCAAATAAGACTGACTTGACCGCCCAGCCGAACACGAAGGTGGTCGAAACATAATTGAATTCCTTGGGCCTTCCCTCGAAGGCCAGTCTCACGACCTCATTGGTACCCAGCACGTTCGCGTCGCGCATAAGGTCGTAGTTGTACAGATAGTTCACGGTTGCGCCGTTATGGAAAACGGTGTCGATTTCATTGACGAGGAAATCCCACGCATCCTGCATCAGGCCGAGCTTGGGCTGCGCGAGATCGCCGGCGATGGGCGTCACGCGGGCATCGAACATCTTCATCAGCTCCGCTCCGCATGGTCCCATGGACTCCATCGCGGCTCTCAGCCTTTGCCTGCCCTGTTTTTCGTCGGAAGACCGGACGAGAACGTAGATTTTCGCCCGCGTCTGCTCCAGCAGACTCTTGATGAGGAATGGGCCGATGAAGCCTGTGCCGCCGGTGAGCAGCACATGATTCAGTTCCGGTATCTGCGGAGTGGGCGCGGGGGCCGGAGGGTCGAAGATGAGCTTTTTGTCGCTGCTCATCATCTGTTTCTCAGCCGCGCACTGCTCTTCACGGAAGGCTGCGAGGGAATGGCGCAGACGAACCAGCGCCTCTTCGGGAGCGCGCTCCAGCTGTTCGGCGAGTCCGAAGAGGTCGGCTACGCTGACACGCTGGATGACCCCAATATCCACCTGCCTCGCGAGCAACTCGGCGCCTTTGTCTTTCAGGAGTTCCTTGAGTTCGTGGGTGAACACGACGAGATCGAGGGAATCCAGGCCGGCTTCTACCAGGTTGTACGATTCCAGGCCGGTGAGGTTGTACCGGGCTTTCAATTCGGCGAAAGTGGAATGTGTGTCGGAATGAGCCTTCCCGGCGTCTTTCTCGCGGGAAAAGTCCGAGAGAACAGTGAACTGACCTTGCAGCCACATCTGCTTGGTCTTATGGCGCATGATCTTGCCGGAACTCGTTCTCGGGATGGCACGAGGGGCGATGAATGAAATCATCGCGACTTCCACGTTGAGATAACTGCGGACGGCGGCGGCAATCTTTCGAGCTTCGGGAATCGACTTGGGATTTTTGACTTCGGCGACGATTGCCAGTGCCGGTTCGCTGTCTTCCTGAATCTGAAACGCGGCGACGCAATTGTGCCGGATCAGATTGGACGATTTCTCGACGACGTTCTCGATATCCTGCGGGTAATAGTTTTGCCCGCGGAGAATAATCATGTCCTTGATGCGGCCGCAGACATAGAGTTCGCCTTTGTGGATGAATCCCAGATCGCCGGTGCGAAGGTAGCCGTCATCGTAGGGAGTATCGTCGACAAGCCGGGCGCGAAATTGCTTAAGAGTCAGCTCAGGGTTATTCCAGTAGCCCTGGCACTTGCCGCTGCCGGCGACCCAAATTTCCCCGATGCGCTCCGGCTTAAGAGGGAAATGGCCTTCGGGATCGACGATCTTAATATCGAGACCGGGAAGCGGGGTTCCGCAACTAACAATTTGTGTGGCGCAGGCGACTTCTGAGACCTCAGTCGTCATGCGCGCTTTGCCCAGTGCCAGGGCACGCTTGTTGACGGAAACGATTTTACGGCCGCGCATTGAAACCGCCAAAGTATTCTCGGCCAGACCGTAGGCGACGTAGAAACTCTCGGACTTGAGTCCGCAGGGCTGAAACGCTTCCAGAAACCGCGTGTAGGTATCGGGCTTGACGGGTTCGGCGGCGCACATTAGCACGCGAAGAGAGCTGAGATCACAGGCTTGCAGGCTTTCTTTGGAAAGCCTTCCGGCGCCCAGGCAACAGTCGTAGGCGAAGTTGGGGGCAGCCGCCGCGGTGGCGCGGTAGGTCGTTATCGCATTGAACCAGAGGATCGGCCGCTGAATGAAATCCATGGGAGCGAAGCCGTAGGTTGTGCCACCTTTCAGCGCGGGATAGAGGTAGCAGCCGATCAATCCCATATCGTGATATTGCGGGAGCCAGGAGACGACGACCGGCGAGGGATGGTCGATCACGAGTTCGTAGGTATTCAGAATGTTTTCGTGCGTGACCATCACGCCCTTGGGCTCCATCGTCGAACCCGAGGTGTACTGAAGAAACAATATCTTTGAAGGATCGGCCGGTGGCTGGTCGGAAATCGGGTCGACGAAATCTTCGGTCGCGATCCACGGAAGAGCGGAAATGTAATCTACGTCGACTCCCGACGCCGAGACTCCGCGTCTGGCAAGATTCGTCTTGAGAGATGCGAGGTAATCCTTGCTGGTTAAGACGCCGGCGGCCTGGCAATCCTTGGCGATGTGGACCGTCTTGTATAAGGCGCTCTGGAAGCCGCGCGAACTGGGCGGATAGACCGGTACGGGGATCAGCCCGGCGCGGACGCAACCAAAAAATGCGCAGATCATTTCGAGGCCCGGCGGGTAGGCAAGCAGAAGCCGGTCGCCGGCCGCGAAGCGACAATCTTTCCGCAAATGTCCGGCAATCGCTTGGGTGCGGCGGAGAAATGACGCGTAGGTGTAACTCTCGATCGGATCGCCGTTTACGTCAAGGTACGAATAAAGCAGCTTGCTCGGGTGCTCATCTGCCAGCCTATCGAGGTTGTCCAGAATTGACGCCGTCATCAATCAGCGATCCTCCAAGATCGAATAGAACGCAAGTCAGTAAAACAAAACATCCCTCGCCGACGAAACGAGCGGAACACGATCGAGTCTCAACGTGCAGACCCAGCTGTGGGCTGAATATGAGAATGTACGCCTTTTTCTTATCAGTATAAAGCGCCAATCCACCGGATCGGGTACGGACGTGCTCGATTTTGCCGCAGAGGGCGCGCGGCTGGTGCAGCGACGCCATGCGGCCCCATGCAAGAGGTCCCGTTTGTCAGGGTTCATTGGTTGGTATATTAGCAAAGCATTCGGACAAAGCCAGCGTCACCGCTTCCTGGAGAAAGCGATGGAACTGGTTTTGTCCACTCGGTTTTGTCCGTTCAGGGATTTTATTGATGCATTTAAGGGCTGGCAATAAAATACTTCTGGGAAATTGTAGATAACGCGGCAACAATTAGCCGCGGGTCAGCGCCACTCATGTAACTTGTGGAACGTGTTGAGTCCAATTTACCATGAGCGCGGAGGCGCCGATGACGTTCCAGACCGAAGCCGAAATTGCTTGCGAGCCGGAGATATCCGATCTTGTACCGTCGGAAGCTTCAGCTTCGCCGGTTATCGAGCCGCTAAATGGAGCTTCGTTCCCAAAGGTCTTGCGCAGCCGCCTGGATAGTTTCTTCGCCGATCAGAATATTTCTCCTAAAGCGGACCGTACCATGCGGGTAAAGATCGCCGCGGGTCTGGCAGTCCTCGCGGGCAGCTGGATTGCCCTTTATGCGCTCAACCCCGGTTCGTGGAAGTTTGTTGCCCTCTATCTATTAGGCGGGCTCGCCCAGACATTCCTTTTGTTGAATATCGCCCACGACAGCAATCACAACGCTATCTCGTCCCGGCCGGCCGTAAACAAGACCCTGAATTATGTCTTCGACTTGTGCGGAATCAGCTCGTACATGTGGCGCCTTCTCCATCATAGGGGCCATCATTCCTGCATCAATCTCACCGGCGAAGATGACGCGCTTTCGGGACGCGGCATTTTTCGCTTTACGCCATATGAATCCAAGCTGCCCTGGCACCGGTTCCAGCACGTCTATGCGCTCTTCGTTTACGCGCTGTTCTCTCTCGATTACGTGTTTTTCAGGGACTTTCAATGCTTTTTCTTTCCCACCCACGAGTATCTGAGACGCACGAAACATTCTCCGCGGGAATACGTGATTCTGTTTGCCGGCAAGGGCTTCTACCTTACTTACATGCTGGTTTTGCCGGTGGTGGTGCTGGGAAAATCGCCTCTGCTGGTTGCCGGGGCGTTCCTGCTGGTGAATCTGGTTGTCGGCCTAACCGTAACACTGGTATTCCAGTCGACTCACACCATCGACAGCACCTACTTTCCCTCGGAGCGTGGTGAGTTTGAAAACGGGGTGTATCACATCTTTGCGACCACGGCCGATTATGCAACCGAAAACCCGCTGGTCGGTTGGCTGGTGGGCGGGCTTAACCATCACATCGTTCATCATTTGTGTCCGTTCGTCTGCCATACCCACTATGCTCCACTCACGAGGATCGTGAAGCAGACTGCCGAAGAATTTGGGGTTTCCTATCGGGAAAACCCGACCATGAGCGGGGCAATCCGGCACCATCTGATACTCTTGAGGCAACTGGGGAACGAAAACTGATTCCAGAGTTTATCTTTTGAGTTTTATCTTTTGCGCATGACCCAACCACCACTTCCTACAAGTGAGATGAAAACTCCTCCGGTTCGAGGCAAATATCAGGACGGCTGGGTATGAGTTCATCGATGGTTGTTCCCATCATGCCTATTCCAGCTGTTTCGCGATTGCGCTGCTTTGCGGATTCCGCTGCGATGGCCCGCAATCCCGTGCAGGTTTTGTCCCGGTACAACGAAGAATTCGGCGACACATTCTGGATCCGTATCGGCGGTCTCAAGGAAGCGATGGTCACCATCGATCCCGCCGTGATTCAGCACGTGCTGAAGACCAACGCCGAGAACTACCAGAAATCGGAAATTCAGGTGAAGCGTATGGGCCACTTCCTGGGGAAAGGTTTGCTTACGACCCACGGAGAGCCCTGGCGCACGCAGCGGCGGCTAATCCAGACGGGCTTCGATAAAAAGCAACTCGAGGCGCTTGCGTCGATCATGCGGGATTCACTCGCCGATTCGCTGCGGGATTTTGACCGGCAGGTCCGCATGGGCCCGGTCGATATTTACCCCCAACTCATGAAGATTACCTTCGCCATGGTCGCTCGATCGTTATTTGGAGCGCGGTTGAAGGATGAAGATATCGATTTGGTCAGCCATACCATCTGCACGGTGCAGGAATTTATCGTTCGGCAAACGCTTCAGCCCTATCTGAATCCGTGGTTCGCTGTGTCGGGAAAACTGCGCAAACACGAAGAAATGCGAACCCGTGCCGACGCCGTTCTGATGCAATACATCAAGAAGCGACGCAACGAAGCGCCAGGGCACGATCTGCTGCAGACCTTGATGGATGCGCGTTACAGCGATGGCAAAGGCATGCCGGATGAACTGATCCTAAGCGAGAGCATGCAACTTCTGGTTGCCGGCCATGAAACATCATCGAATGCGCTTTCGTGGATTTTTTATCTTTTGAGTTCGCGTCCGGATTGCCTCGAAAGGGTGCGGCAGGAGTTCGATACCGTGCTCGGCGACGCGCCTCTTGGCTACAGCGACGTCCCCAAATTCGAATTTGCGACGCAAGTAATTATGGAGGCGCTCCGTCTCTATCCGCCGTTCTGGATGATCGACCGCATGGCGATCGCCGACGACCGCGTCGGCGACATCGCCATACCCCGCGGCTCGATGGTCATCGTATATGTGTACGGTGCGCATCACGCTCCACGCTCCTGGCAAGATCCAGAGAATTTCGATTCGGAGCGTTTCACCAAAGCAAACGAGAAGCTGCGCACGCCCTTTACCCATCTTCCGTTCGGGGCCGGGCCGCGCGGCTGCATTGGCGGGAATTACGCGATGCTGCAGATCCTCATGATTTTGCGCGACCTGCTCAAGAAATACGATTTTGTGCTGGCTCCCGGCCAAACCATCGAAGCTCGCCCGATGGTCATTCTGCGGCCAAAACACGGAATCCGCATGATGTTCACCCATACCGTTGCGACTGCGCCGTGTATTGCATAAGACGGCCCTAGTGTAGAGCGGGGCTGCAATAGCCTGCCCTGAGCGAAGCCGAGTGGGCCGCGTAAAGCCGGCCTAGGTTAGATGAACGCCTCGGGCGAAATGCGGAACCTCTTCGCCAGTCCGCGGATGTGATCTAAGGACAGTGGCCGCTTTCGGCTGAGGATTTCTGAGATCAAGGCTTTGTGCTTGAAAATATCGGTCAGATCCTTCTGTTGAAGGCCGTTGGCGGCCATGAGTTCTTTCAGTGTGTCCACCGGATCGGCCTTTGATTTCAGGGGGAACGCTCTCTTTTCATAGTCTTCAATCAGTAGGCTGAGCAGTTCGCAATAACGCCGCTCGGCGCTGCTGATCCCAGGCTTGCCAAACAAACGCTCCAGCTCGGAGAGATAGTGTTTGTGCTCTGCCTTGGTGTGAATAACGGCGGGGGCATTGTGGCTTAACAGTTTTGGATAGTCCAGTGTTGCCGAAGCCATGGCTACAGCCCCTTTCTGGTGTAGTCTGAGTGACTTTGCGCCCGAACGATCAATACGGTTTGCGCCTGGTAATTGATCATCGTGGTCAGCCGAAAACGGTTACCCTTAATGTCGAAGACTACGTGGGGCGGAACGTTATCGACTCCGCTCCATGTCAATTTGACGTCCATAAAGTGGCGCCATCTTGCCGCTTCGGCGACCCGCACCCAGGCGTCCAGAGCCTTGCCGAGGCCGCTTCCGGAATAGTCCTCCTCCGCCCGAAGCAGCCGATCGCGGCCCACGATCCGCATGGCTCAGGGTAGTTCACAAATTGTGAACTGTCAAGTCAAAACCTTGTCCAAACGGAGCTTCGACGGGGAACCCGCGGGCTGGCTTCAGGCTGGGACAAGCCGCCCAGGTTCCCTCTTATGGGGCTAGATTCGGGCGTGTAACATTTCTTGCGCAGAATGCACTATGAAACTGTAGATCAACTTCGCACATGGAGAAGAAGCATGGCTCGCTCTGTCAAACGCCCGCGTCCGCTCCTTAGTTTCAACCACCCCGTGCAGATTACCGTTCGCGCAACAAAATTCAAGTGGCTTGATTCGGTCCGCCATCTCAATCTAGCGTCGCTTGCGAAAGCGGCGCGCGCCGAAGTGGAAGTCGGTGAAGTGGCAACAGGCTGCTGTCAACACCTGATTCGCGCCGTGATTCGCAAAGGAATGGTGACCCGGCTTGAGATAGAGCCGATTTCCAGGGACGCCCGAACGCCGCTCGGCACGGATTTTCGCAAGCTGCTGGCCGTGGTGAAGCAAAGGCTTCGGGCAACACGCCCTCCACAGCCGCGGTTTCCTGTGCCGGTTCCGAAGTTCTTCGAGGCGGATAGGGATCCCGATCCCTTTGGGATTACCGTAATCACATGCATTGAAATCTGCGTTTTTGGATGGTGCATTTCCTGCTGCTTCCACGGCGACATCGCCATCTGCGGCCGAGTTTATATCGACGGGACCGACCTACCCTACCCCGAGCCACCCGGCAGATAGTGGTTGAAGGGGTCCATCCTCCCGCAAGAGGGCGGAAGGATGGGCCACCCCCGCACCCACAAATCAGTCGGCCGGGATGCGTTCTCCCCTGACACTTCCACTTACTTCCATCTGGAAATTGCCGGAAGGGTCATAGAAAGCCGAGGTAAAAGTACCGCTCTGACTCGTGCCATCGGGACTTACGGCAACCGTTTCACTGAGGTGGATGGTTCCCAGGAAATCTCCGGTCGTGTCATAGTTCCACACGCGGTGAACGAGCTTGTTAGTCCCCCCAACGCTCTTCCACACTCCGAAGCACACATCGCCCCCTCTCGGATCGACATTCGGATTGTGCTCCTCGGTTCCCCCGGCATTCCAGAGCTGATAGGCTTCCTGGATCACCGTTCCATCTACCGTGAACTGGACGTACCACAGGCCGACTATGGAAGTACTGCCAGAACTGGGTTGAGAAGAAAGAGGAGCCTGTTGCATAGGGCGCCATTGACCGGCGACAGCGGACGCCATTGCGGATAGAGAGTCGCCGCATGATGCGAATGCGCTGGCACTGAGCCCGATTACCATAACCATACAGGTTGCAAGCTTGGCGAAGTTCAGATTGCTAAATTTCATACAGCCTCCTTGTGCGAGACATCCTGCACGGAAGAGCGGCTGTCTACAATGCAGTCTGGGTAAAGATTTGGTGAAGTCGAGGTGAATTCGTAAGTCGCTGCAAATGCGGGAAATTCGCGCAAAATGAGGGGATCAATGGTATAGTTTGGCGGGCTCATGAGGAGTTGTGTGTCTGCCTGCATCTACAAGTTCGACGAGTTTGAGTTGGATCCCTCCCGCTTCGAACTAAGGAAAAATGGCCGCGTTCTGAAGTTGGAACGCATCCCCATGGATTTGTTGATCCTCTTAGCCGAGAAGGAGGGTAGCCTCGCCACGCGCCGGGAAATCATCGAGCGGCTTTGGGGCAAGGATGTCTTCGTCGATACTGAGCACGGTATCAATACCGCTGTTCGCAAGATTCGCCAGGTCCTCCGGGACGATCCCGAGCAGCCCCGCTTCGTGCAGACTGTTACCGGCAAAGGCTATCGGTTCGTGGCGGGGAAGGCAGACGATCGAAAAATGGCCAGCGCCGGCCCAGAAACGGCTGACGCCGCCAAGACGCTTACCGGAGCGAAGGCGATCGCCCCGGTTGCAGGCGAAACCTCAGCCAAATTCTCCAGCCAAACTTCACCAGCATCGATCCCTGGTTCCGGGTCGCGACGGAGGGTGTTCATAATCGCAACTCTCGTCGTATTCGTTTGCGCCACGGGATTGTTCTCCGTGAATGCTGGCGGGGTTCGAGATCGCATCTTCTCCCCCAATCGCGCCGTTAAGATCCATTCCATCGCCGTCATCCCCCTCACCAATCTCTCCGGCGATGCTTCCCAGGATTATTTTGCCGACGGCATGACCGACGAACTGATCACCGCAATCGCCAAAAATCATTCACTGCGCGTCGTCTCCCGCACGTCGGCGATGCAATATAAAGGAGTGCAACGCCCAGTTCGCGACATCGCGAGCGAGCTCCGAGTCGATGGCATCCTGGAAGGTTCCATTTCCCGCTCCACCGACCGGGTCCACATGACCGTGCAATTGATCTACGCTCCCACCGACTCGCACGTCTGGGCCGAAAGCTACGACCGCGATCTCAACCACGCTTATTCTCTGCCCGAAGAACTCTCCCGGACCATAGCCAAAGAGGTGAAGCTCGCGACCTCGCCCAAGCCGACGGCTCGCTATATCAACCCCGAAGCCTACGACGCCTATCTCCGCGGCCGCTACTACTGGTTCGCGGTTGACATAGATCAAAGCCAGCAAGCCTTCGAGAAGGCGATTCAACTGCAACCCGATTACGCCGCAGCGTGGAGCGGGCTCGCCGATGCCTATGGCCTCCGCGCCGTCTATGGCTTGCGCCCGGGCTCCGATGCGATGACCAAAATGGAGAGCGCCGCGCGAAAAGCCGTAGAACTCGATGATTCTTCCGCCGAGGCGCATAACTCGCTCACCGCTTGGTATTTCTTCTTCGCCTGGGACCCGCAACGCGCTCTCGCTGAGGCCGACCGGGCTCTTGCGCTCAATTCCCCTTCCACGCAGTCGCATTTCTTACGCGCCCACGCACTGATCGCGTTACATCGCACCGACGAAGCTATCCAGGAGGAGAAACGTTTTGTCGAACTCAATCCATTTGTCTTTCCGTGGGCACTCGGTTTTCGCCTATCTGAATCTTGGCCAGATTGACGATGCCATCGCCGAACTCGGCATGCGGACGCAGGTGCAACCGGACGACTTCTTCTCGCATGGGGAATTGGCGGAAGCGTACTGGCTCAAGGGCATGTGGCCGGACTTCGCACAGCAAATTGAAAAAGAGATTGCTCTGACCGAGAGTCCGGAAAAGGCTGCTGAAATTCATCAGGCCTATGAACGCGGCGGCTACAAAGCTGTGAGTCGGAAGCAGCTTGAATTTCTAGAGGCCCGTTCTCGCAAGATGTACACTTCCCCACTCGAGTTCGCCTATCAGTATGCGTTTCTCAACGACAAAGAACGGACGCTGAAATCTCTGGAAGATTCGTTCCGCGACCGCTCTCCCGCGATGGCATTCCTGCAAAATGAACCGCTCTTCAACTTTCTCCACGACGATCCGCGTTACAAAGCTCTGGTAAAGAAAATGGGCATCCCTCCCATTTCATGACTGCGAATTTCCCCCTTCGGCTAATCGAATTCGCCGCATGCGTTCACGGAGAAGAAGCGCGTGGAGAAGCTGCGCTTTATGCATCGCAATCCTGTGAAGCGGGGACTGGTGCGGGCAGCACTGAGGCCCGCTACCTGGCAAAACCAGACTGAATGGAGATCGTCTGATGTCCAAGATTTCTTGGCTGCCGCAGCGCTTCAGGGCTGCGATCAGAGAGGCACGCCAAAATACAATCTGCCATTCCGACCGAAGCCGAAGCCCCAGCGACGGCGAGCGGAGGAACCGGCTTTCCCGTCGCGCTTCTTTACCCCCATCCCGCCCGCATGATATCCTCATTGCGTTACCAAGATAAAATCGAAAACAGAACAGGAGTGCACCAGGGTAGTGTTAGCCAGAGAGCAAAAGAAGTCTGTCATTGACCGGTACCAGACGCATGCGACTGACACGGGGAGTCCCGAGGTTCAGATCGCCATTATCAGTGAACGCATCGGCCAACTCACAGACCACTTCAAAACGCACCAGAAGGACCACGGCTCGCGCCGCGGCCTGCTTATGCTGGTCAGCAAGCGGCGTCGCCTGCTCGACTACCTCAAGAGATACGATTCCGAGCGCTATAAATCGGTGATTGGAAAGCTCGGCATCCGCAAGTAAGTCTTAAGCGAATCGATTGTCCCACCCGTGCGCAAAGTGCGCGCAAGAGTGGGCCACCCCGAATTTGAGTATCTCTGAGACGCCGTCTTCCGTTGAAGGCGGGAGCATCGAAGGACCTTCTGCAACGTGCATCTTTTGAGCGAATCCCACCACACGATCCCAGAAGGGGATCGGCGTGCTGTTTTGCAAGGGTGGGAGAAAGCAGGTTCCTCACTCGCGCTTTGCGCGTGTTCGGAATGACATCACCGATATGGTGTTCGCTCGTCTCTACAGACTGCGTCTCTCGGAGTTCATCGCTCATTTCTCACTGCCCACCGCTCGCTGTTCCAAAGGAAAATGAAATATGAAACCAGAAGTTAGCAGTGTCACCGTCGATCTAGCCGGCGGGAAACAACTCTCCTTCGAAACCGGAAAGTTAGCCAAGCAAGCCCACGGAGCGGCCGTAGTCCGCATGGGCGATAACGTCGTGCTGGCCACGGCGACGGCGAATGCCGACCCGCGCGAGGGCATCGATTTCTTCCCACTCACCGTCGATTACCGCGAATACACCTACGCCGGCGGCCGTTTCCCCGGAGGCTTCATCAAGCGCGAAGGCCGCATGAGCGAGCGCGAAGTGCTCACCAGCCGACAGATCGACCGGCCAGTGCGTCCGATGTTTGCCGAGGGCTTCAAGTGCGAGACGCAAGTCATCGCCTTCGTTCTCTCCGCCGACAGCAGCAACGATCCTGATGTGCTCGGCATTAACGGCGCATCGGCCGCGCTTACGCTTTCCGATATTCCGTTCCTCGGGCCGATCGGCGCGGTGCGAGTCGGCCAGATCGGCGGGCAGTTCATCGTCAACCCGACTTACGACGAGATGCGCGAAAGCACCCTGAACATCATGGTCGTCGGAACTTCCGACGGAATTGTGATGATCGAATCCGGCGCGAAAGAAGTGAGCGAAGAAGTAGTCGTGGACGCGATTGAATTCGGCCACACCGAGATCAAGAAAATCTGCGCGGCCATTCGCGATCTGCAATCGAGGGCCGGCAAGCCGAAGCGCCAAGTCACGCCGCCGGAATTCGATCAGAAATATTACGACCAGCTGCAAAAGAAAGTCGGCGCGGAGTTGTCGGATGCGCTCGACACCAAAAAGCATCCGAAGGCCGAAAGCTACACGCTGGTAAAGGAAATCAAGAAAAAGCTGCAGGCGGAGATTCCTGAAGATGACGAGGAAGCGCTGGCGAAGCTCAAGCAATATTATGAAACGCTGCGCGAGCGCATCTTCCGCGAGCAGGTGATCGAGAAAAAGCACCGTCCCGATGGCCGCGCCTTCGATGAGATCCGCGAAATCTGGATCGAAGCCGGTGTTCTCCCGAGAACCCACGGCAGCGCCGTCTTCACCCGCGGCGAGACCCAGGCGCTGGTCACCACCACGCTCGGCACCAGCGACGACATGCAGCGCCTGGAAGGCTTCGAAGGCGAAGCCAAGAAGCGCTTCATGCTCCACTACAACTTTCCGCCGTTCTCGGTGGGTGAGGTTGCGTTCTTGCGCGGGGCTGGCCGGAGAGAGATTGGGCACGGCGCGCTGGCAGAGCGTGCGGTGTCGGCGGTGCTGCCTTCGGAAGAGTCGTGGCCTTACGCGATGCGCGTGGTTTCCGACATTCTGGAGTCGAATGGATCGTCGTCGATGGCTACGGTTTGCGGCGCTTCGCTTTCGCTGATGGACGCGGGTGTTCCGCTCAAGGCTCCCGTCGCCGGAGTTGCGATGGGATTGGTGAAGGAGGGCGAGCAGTATGCCATTCTCACCGACATCGCCGGCGCGGAAGACCACTACGGCGACATGGATTTCAAAGTTGCCGGAACGCGCGACGGAATCACCGCGCTGCAGATGGATATCAAGGTTGCCGGAATCACTTCGCAGATCATGCGCGAGGCGCTGGCGCAGGCCAAGCGCGGGCGCATGCACATTCTTGGCAAGATGGAAGAAGTCATTTCCAGCGGTCGGGAGAAGATTTCCGATTTCGCTCCGCGCTTCTATACGGTCCAGATTCCGGTCGACAAGATTCGCGATCTGATCGGGCCGGGCGGAAAGATGATTCGTTCGATCGTCGAGCAGACCGGAGTCAAGATCGACGTGGAAGACTCCGGCCTCGTCAAAGTTGCCTCGAGCGATCAGGCGTCGGCGGCGAAGGCGCTGCAGATTATCGGCGACCTGACGGCGACCCCCGAGGTTGGGAAGACCTATCTTGGAAAAGTCACGCGGCTGGCGGATTTCGGCGCGTTCGTGGAAATCATTCCCGGCACCGAGGGTTTGTTGCACATCAGCGAAGTGGCGGAGCATCGCATCGCCGATGTGCGCGACGAACTGAAAGAAGGCGACCAGGTGCTGGTGAAGGTGCTGGCCGTCGAGGGCAATCGCATACGGCTCTCGCGCAAAGCGATTCTGAAAGAGCAACGCGCGAAGATGCAGGGGGGCGCCGAAGGCGGCGGATCGGCCGGCGAAGCTGTTGCGCAGGCTGAAGGCGCTCCGGCACTGACCGGCACCATGGTGATTGAAGGCGGCGGAGATTTTCCGGAAGAAGCGGAAGGCGAGCCGAACTTCAATCGCGATCCGGCGCAGCGCGCCGCAGGCGGAGGGAACGATCGTCCTCACGGCGGCGGCGGAGACCGTGGTGGCCGTGGCGGACGC
>CAZGXY010000007.1:0-6525 GCA_964530145.1 uncultured Acidobacteriaceae bacterium
TAGGCCGCGAGCGCAGCATTAGGCGTGAGCACGCCTGAGTACAGCAACGCCGCAACAGCCAGCAGACAAATGCCCGGAGTCAGGAAAGATTTCATCGGAATTGGGCTCGGGCGTCGATTGGAAGTGGCCTCCGCACCGCAATCCTTCTGCGGATTACCTCTTTGATTATCTCCGCGGGCCGCTCCGCGAGTAATTGATTGGTAGGGTTCGGGCAACTGAAAGCCGAGATTGCTTGGCATGGCTACCATGCGTTCCGTCGCGGACTGGCAACGAATCTTCGTGCGTTGAACGTTGACGACCTGACCATCATGGAGATTCTGCGTCACAGCGACGTTGCGGTCACTCGTGCGAGTTACACCAAGCGAGTGGATGAGAAGAGTGTCGAAGCGATGGGCCGACTCGAAGCCGAGATTCGCAAGCCTGTGAAGAAGGGTCCGAAGAGTGTCAAGAAGCCTGCGAGGCGAAGCCGCACTGCTTGAAGAAGGAGAGGGTCGAATTGCCTGCTAACAGACTGGGCATCAAATTACTGCCACGGGAATTGTTTCTTCCGGTAGTTCAGCATTCCTAGTTCCTGATCGGCTGCAATTTCGATTTGGAGGAACTTGCTTCCTCGCGGGTCCGCAGACTTGGCTGTTTCACCGTTTCCGAGTGCCTGCCCAGATGATTTGATGAATTCTCTTGAGAACGCGATGTCCCCATTGCTGGAGACAGACCACGTTCCTCTTGCAGTAGAGGTCTGCGTTAGCCCCTCCACAGTTTGTTCAAACGTGTGGTCTGAGTTGAGCACCAATGTCCTTCGACGAGTACCCTCTGTTTCTTGATAGCGGCCAGCCACCTGACTCGTTGTAGGGTCGGTTTTTCCATACCACACGACTGTATACATACGAAGAGAGAGGCGAATCAAAATGCCGAATCTACGCTCCATGTCCGAAAATGCAGTGCCGTCTTCACCACGCTGCTCTCCGGGAAATGTCAGGAAATCCTGTGAAAATGCAATTCCTCCCTCACCAACTCTTCTCCAGGTGCCCCTTGCACGCTGTATCCCGTTGGAATCGCTTACTTCCTGTCTAAAACTATGATCGGGTAGCAAGACAAGCGTCGATGTCATGCCGTTGTGAGCCAGCAGATACGTCCCGGAAGCAGCGGCATCGCTATAGTCCGAAGCAACAACGAACCAGCAGATTCCGATGCCTGCAAGGAGAAGCACGGAAACGGCTGCCCGAACTATCAACTTCGCGGCCATAGCGACCAACATTGTAGATGAGTCAGGCAGTTAGCGATAATCGCCAATCACGCTCGTTGACTAGGTGGGGGAAGGCGGCGAACTGCGGCCTTGACGTGCCGATAGCCTGATCCTATGGGATACGGGATGGGATACGCTCACCACCCCGAAATCTCCCGGACCTGCATGAAATCTGGAGCCGACGAGCGGACTTGAACCGCTGACCTGCCGATTACGAATCGGCTGCTCTACCAACTGAGCTACGTCGGCCTTGGGCGACTTGGTTAGTTTATCAAATCGCTGCGTTGTCTCTAACGCCCTGGCGGCAGCGTCACGGTTACGTCTCTTTCCAGGTTCGATTCTTCCATGTTCGATTTTCGCCTTAGTGTCCTGAATTAACAGATCGGGGCGGTGCCGATTTTCGCCGAATCCTCCCCGTTTCCCACTAAAATGGAGCACAGCCCGGTTCGCACTCCCCGGAGGCACGCTTGACCCAGCCACCCAAAAAAATCGCGCTCGTTTCGCAGGAACGTGACGCACGCGAACACGCGGAAAACCGCCTGGAGGAGTCCGATCAGGTTTTTCGGCTGCTGGTCGAGGGCGTGAAGGATTATGCCATCTTCCTGCTCGATTCACAGGGACGGGTCGCGACCTGGAACCAGGGCGCGGAGCGGATCAAGGGATATCGGGCAAAGGAGATTATCGGCGAGCACTTCTCGCGCTTCTATCTGAAGGAGGCGATTGAGAGCAAGTGGCCGGAGCGCGAACTCGAAATCGCCAGCAAAGAAGGGCGCTTTAGCGATGAAGGCCTGCGGGTTCGAAAAGACGGTTCGACTTTCTGGGCGCATGTTGTCATTACCGCCTTGCGCGACGAGGACGGAACCCTGCGCGGATTTTCAAAAGTCACCCGCGATCTGACGGAGAAACGAGACCTCGAAGAACGAACCCGGCACCTGAACAAGGAGCTGCGCACGCGCATCACGCAACTGGTCGAGACCCAGCGGCTGGTCGAACTCCGCACGCTCGAATTGCAGAAGCTTTCCGGCCAACTGATGCGGGTTCAGGACGAAGAACACCGGCGGATTTCACGGTCGCTGCACGATGAATTGGGCCAGGAGCTGGCCGCGCTCAAGATTGAACTGGATGTGCAGAACGACGAGCTGGACGGAAAACGCCTGTTACCCGCGATTGAAACGGTGGAGCGCGCGCTCTCGAAGGTCAGAAATCTTTCCTACCTTCTGCATCCGCCGCTGCTGGACGAGTCCGGGCTGCTTCCGGCGCTGCACTGGTATTTCGGCGGGCTTCAGAAACGAAGCGAGTTGAAAGTGACCTTCGACTACAAACCGGTTGTCTTCGCGCGCCTGCCGCGCGACATCGAAACCGCAGTTTTCCGAGTCATTCAGGAAGCGATGACGAACGTCTATCGCCACTCGGGAAGCAAAGATGCCCGCATCGACCTCCACCAGGAAACCGACCGCGTCATAGTCCGCATACGCGACTTCGGAAAAGGCGTCGGTCCGGCCGCATCGGCGGCTGGGGTCGGAATCAGCAGCATGAGAGAGCGCGTGAAGCAATTGAACGGCGAGTTGAGAGTCTCAAAGGTCGAGCCGGGCACGCTGGTTGAAGCGCTCATTCCGCTCTTCGATTCCGCATTGGGGAACTTCGGGATCGTGTGATCGTCTGACTTCGGGATCAGGCAGTTTTCGGATTTAGAGAAGCTCGCTGCGCCGGAGTCTTTTTCATCCTTTCGCCTCCAGCCTTTTTACTCCATTCATTTTATTAGCATTCTCTGTATTGACTTTGCCGCTGCTCGCCACTAATGTTCCAGCCCAACGCGTTTCTCCCCTGCGTGAAGCAAACTCCGTCCGCGAGGTTTTATATGAATGAAGGCCCACGTCTGTCTGCCGGCGGCGACCGAAAACGAAACGCCGTCCGGCTGTCGCGAAGTCTTGAGAAAAATCTTCTTGCTTATGCCGCTGCTGCGACCGGAAGTCTCGCCCCTTTCGCTCAGCCCGCGAATGCGGAGATCATTTACACACCGTCCAATATCCCGATCACTGAGGCCTTTGTGGGCAGCGCCATTACCCAATTCGATATCAACAATGATGGCGTCTCCGATTTCGCCTTCATCAACTTCGCCTACTTCACGCACGGGCTCGGGGCGTCTTTCCTGGCAGTTTCACCCGACGTCACCGGCAACGAAATCGTCGGAGTGCTGGTGAAAGGCCAGAAGCAAGTCAGCGCCGCGGCGATGTCGGCCGGGCAAACGGTGGGATCGACGGCCAACTTGCAATCCGACGAACTCGTCCTGGGCGGTGTGTTTCTTGGCTCAGTCTCAGAGACCCATCAAGGCGGATTTCTTACTGTGGAGACCGCCTATCTCGGCCTGAAGTTCCTGGTCAACGGACAGGTCCATTATGGCTGGGCGCGCATTAAATTCATTGCGCCGGGAGGGTATGCGGGTGCGAGCATCGCGGGATACGCTTACGAATCGGTTCCGAACCAGCCTATTGTCGTCGGCAGAATCAGCGGCACGGCGGGGAAAAGTCAGCCAAGTGGCCAGTCAGCCTCCCCGACAGCAAGCGCGCCCACTGTGAAATTTCAAACTCTCGGTGCGCTGGCAGCGGGCTCTGCAGGCACGCAGCTCTGGCGTGGAGAAACCGCCGCAGAATAAAACCTGTAACGAAAACGGGCGACAACCATCGGAGATCACGATCATGAAAAGAGAAAATTTCTCATCCGCATTCCTGAGCGCAACAATTTTCAGAACCGTGGCCGCTCTATCTTTGGCTATGTTCCTGAGCGGAATTCTGGCGAGCGCCGCGACCTACAGCACGATCTTTCGCTTTAGCGGAGTTAATGGCCTGCAATCCCGCTTCGGGCTGGTCGCAGATTCTCAAGGCAATTTCTACGGCGTCACTTCCAGCGGGGGAAGCAATGCCTGCCTTCCCAAGGGATGCGGAGTCGTCTTCGAACTGAGTCCCACGTCTGGCGGCGGATGGACGGAAAGAGTGATTTACGCCTTCAAAGGCGCACCATCCGACACCGCTTTCCCGACCACCGATCTGGTCTTCGATACACACGGAAATCTTTTTGGGGGAACCAATTCTCCGAGCGGGGCGGGGGCGATCTTCGAGTTGACTCCCAGTAGCGGCAGCGCATGGACGGAGAAACTCATTTTTAACTTCAGCGCCGTTTATTTCTCTCCCACCGGCCAGCTGGCCTTCGATAGCAAAGGCAATCTATACGGGACAGTCATCGGCGGACCCACCTTTGAAAATTATGGCGGCGTGTACGAGATCAGCCCGCAGTCGAATGGGACATGGCAGGCGAATCTGATTCACGGGTTTACCAATACCAATGGCGATGGCTATCAGCCGCTGGGAGGCGTAGTGGTCGACGGCGTGGGCAATGTCTACGGCACTACCTACCGCGGCGGAGCTAACAACTGGGGCATCGTCTATGAATTGACTCCCAACAGTGGAACATTCACGGAAAAAATTCTGCACACTTTCACGAATTCGACCGACGGATCATATCCGAATGTGCCGTTGATGATCGACGGTTCCGGGAATCTGTATGGCACAACCACCGGCGGCGGCCCGGTCGACAATCCCTACGGGCTGGTTTACGAGTTGAGTCCAAGCGGCAGTACATGGACCCAAACTGTCCTCTACAACTTTGCTCCTTACCCCGCTGCCAGCGGCGGTTCGAATGTCGTCTTCGATTCGCGTGGCAATCTTTACGGCACCACGCAAGCCGGCGGCACGCAATGCAACGGCCCAGGCTGCGGTACGGTCTTCAGGCTCACGCCCCAAACGAGCGGTCCCTGGAAATCAACCACGCTGCACACCTTTGCCAGCGCCGGCGATGGCTCGCTGCCGGTGGCCGGAGTGGTGCTGGACTCGGCCGGAAACATTTACGGGATCACCGAATTCGGCGGCGATCGAGACGGCAAAGGCACCATTTTTGAGATTCAGCCGTAGTATGGCCACGCGGTAGTATTCAGGTTCTGCGACCTGCAAAGCCGTCCGCACCGGGGAACAAGGGGATCCGTGCGTTTTGCGTTTTGCGTTTTGCGTTTTGCCTGCCAATCCTCTACCATGCGCGTGCATTTTCGAAAGGAGAAGACATGCACGCAAGAAAAGTAGTTTGCTATGGATTGGTTCTGATGCTCGGCTCTGTGCTGGCCGCGCTGCCGGCAGCGGCTGCCGACAAGTCCGATATCGCGGCCCGCGCCGCCACCTGGGAGAAGGAATATAACGCCAACAACCTCGACGCCGTGGTGGCGCTCTACGCCACCGATGGCTGCCGGATGCCGCCCAATCAGGAAGCGGTGCACGGCCACGACGCGATTCTCGCTCAACTGAAAACGGGCAAGGATCACGGCGTCGCCCAAGTCAAAATCACCGTCACCAGCGCCGAGAGCAACGCAGATCTAGGCTACGGCACCGGCACCTACGTAATTACCGGCGCGGACGGCTCCCACGTCGACCACGGCAAATGGATGCTGGCGGAGAAGAAGACGAGCGGCGACTGGAAGACTGAGTGCGACATCTTCAACTCCGACATGCCCGTCCCGATGGGTAATATGAAATAAGAACTGCGGAAACGGGGCGTTCCCTATTCCCGGAACCCGTACGGGGGACGCCTTTTCGGGCAAAGATTCAGCTTTGCTTTCTTTTAGCGCGGCATTCCAACTCCCGCTCGTATGGGTCACGGCGCGCCAGACACTCACGTTCGCCCTCGCGCATGTTCACTTCCAACTCTTGCCTGACCCGGCTGATTTTTCCCGCATTGCCTGTTTTCAATAATAAGAAGGCGAAATTTCGATCGGCTGCAGGCAAGTAGTGGGGTCCGATTTTGGGTGGTTTTGCACCGTATCGCAGAGCGCGCTCTTTCTGGAGAAGAAGATCGACGGCCTCGCGCGCCTGTGCGTCGATAAGTTCCTTCATGACCTGTCGTGTGGAGGCGAGGGTAATCTCTGTACCGGTAAGCGCGGAATGCGCTATGAGGCGGTTGAGCGCGAGTTCCAGGTCGTGCGCGTTTGGCCCGACCTTCAGCACGATACAGATCGCCGCATACTTTGGCAGATTTACTCTTGCTCGCTCCGCCATTTTCAGCAGAATTGCGGCTGCCGCTTCCACCTCGGCGATCCGAACTGGGTTGGGAGAATTCTGCTCGAGCATGTGGACTCCTTTTCGCCCCGGCGAAATTGTACTCCGTGTTCAAAGGGCGATGGGAGAAATATTTACCATGCAGGTATTAACGAAAATTAAATAGGATTCCACGCTCGTACAGCA
>CAZGXY010000008.1:0-116961 GCA_964530145.1 uncultured Acidobacteriaceae bacterium
CTACGCTATAATTCCTCCGTCGCGAAGCCCGTGCTGCAAGCCCGAAGAGGCCGTGCCAGGAGTGCCATATGCCGAAAACAGTTTTGCATCTGCGGTTTTTTGTTGCTCCTTCTGACGAACGCTCGGGGACTACATGCAGCGGCTCCGCCGAAAACCATAACGCAGCTCGCCGAGCTGACGCCATCCACAAGGGCAACGGCCGATTGGTTTGGAATATCGACCGCGATCAGTGGCCGCACGCTGGTGGTCGGAGATTTCGATTCTAATATCGAGTCGTACGGTGCTGCTTACGTTTACGTGGAACCTGACGACGGATGGCATGACATGACTCAGGTGGCGAAGCTGACATCCTCCGACAGCGGCGAGGGATTCGGGACATCGGTTGCGATTTACGGCAGCATAATCGTGGTGGGAGCGGCCAACGCATCCAATTTAAATGCACTGGCATCGAGTCCGGGTGCCGCGTATGTCTTCGTCGAGCCGGCCGGAGGCTGGACCAACATGACAGAAACAGCCAAGTTTACCGTCTCCGCGGGCATTCGAACGTCTGGAAGGAAAATATCTGATTTAGGTTCTACGGGACTGCGACCTGAACCGGCGACGTACACACGACTCACCGTAGAATGCTCTGAGGTCACTGTCGATACAGCGTAATACTTTCCTGGTCCGACATCGAACCGTACTACAGCGGGACAAAAACCAAAGCCGCCCGGAGCGTTCCACAGGCGGCCCTCCCAGTATCCAACTCAATCGAACTAGGACTAACGTGCCTTTCGTCATTCAGCCAGGTTTACGGGCTCACTTTGTAGACCGTCCCGCAACTGACCACTTCTGTGCTGTTGCCGCACTGGCCATTGCCTCCGTAATAAGTAGTCCCATAGAGCGCTCCCTGATCGAAGATCACGCCGGAGGTGGAGGGCCCCATTCCCCCGTCATTCGGGGAACCGGTGAAAGCGTGAAGTACGTTTGTGCACAGCATGAAGTCTCCGCAATATAGCAACATCCAAATGATCGTAATGAGAGTGGCTGAGGAGCACCGCATCGATCGGCGGCAGGTCATCGAAGTCGATGCCGGGCTTGGTTACCCGTTTCGGTCCCACGAAGGAGAAGGGACCTGCTCACTCAGACCAAACAGGATCGGTGAGGATATTCACCCCGCTACCTGAATCAACGTGGATGCTTGTCCCACCATCGTTGTACGCAAGCCCGAAACACGCTCATCTGGCTTTGCTGGTGTCACTGGAACAGACTTTGGCCAACGAGCAGGAGCACTCGCGAGTCGCCACCGCAGAACGTCGATTAGCCCTCGATCGGTTGAGGGCTGGCCGGGATTGAAGAAGCGAGTGCCATCGAAATGTTCGCTTACAGGACCCCGATAGTAACGATTGCGCGATCTCGTCATTGGTTGCGCCTGCGAAATGCTGGAATATCGGGTTGCACGTCAGCACTTCAAACAACGCTTCGCCACCTAAACCTTATACAGAAGACTGCATCTCGGCGAGGCCTTGCTTCCAGTTCACACGCGGAGAATACCCAAGCTCGCGCCGTGCCTTGCTGATATTGACAGTGAATGGTTTTCCGATCAGGCGGAGCATCTGTCGCGTGACGGGGGGCTCACCTTTCAGGTTGAAAAGATTCCAAAAGAATCCCATTACCCCTGCAAGCATCCAGGCCATGCCGAAAGAGGCAGACTTGTCTCCCGCCTTGACGCCACGTGTTGCAAGCAGATCGCTGACTATACTCCTGAGCGTTACTTCTTCAGCATCGGCCACGAAGTAGGCGCCGTGGCCGCGTTCCACTGCCAGCAAAAGCGCGTCGACCAGATTGTTGATGTGACAGGTTGAAATGGCGTGGGTTCCTCCATCCGGCCACTGCCAATTACCCGCTTTGACTACTTCCACCATCTGATCGAGCATCGGCATGCCAGTGCCCCAGATCATCGTCGGACGGAGTGCGACGGTTTGGAAGCCTTCGCGCCGCCCGCTCGCGGCGAGGAGAATTTGTTCGGCTGCAGCTTTCGAAGCGCTGTAGGGCGCGAAGCTTCGTTGTTGAACGGGGAGGCGTTCGTCGATATTCACTTGCGGCTCAGGATCGCCCTGAACTACGCCGGCGGCGCTCACCATGATCACCTTCTGCACCGACGGCGTGTCGACCGCGGCTTCCACTAGCGCGCGCGTGCCATCCACGTTGACGGCATTGAACTCTTCCTGTTTACCCCACATTTTAAAAAGAGCGGCTACATGGAAGACCACCTTGCTGCCAGCCATCGCTTTGGAGAGAGCAGCCCGATCCGTAAGCTCTCCAACGGCTGGAACTGCTCCCAGGGCGGCTACGCTCGCCGCTGCCTTCTGACCCCGTACGAGAGCATGAACTTGCCAGCCTCGGGCAACAAGCACCTGAATAAGTCGCCCTCCCACAAATCCTGACCCGCCTGTAACGAACGCCAACTGCTGCACATTGCCAAGCTTATTCATGACCATTTCCTCCATGTCCCTATGAGATGGTTGTCACGGCGTTCAAGATTCACAAAATGAACGTTGTTCGCTATAATTAGGAATTGGGTGTAGGGCAAAGAGATGAAGACCGACAAAGCTGTGGTTGACGAAACGCTGACTTCAGAGAAAATTCTTGATGTTGCACGCGATCAGGTGCGACGTTTCGGTGAAGCCAAGACCAACGTGGTCGACATTGCTCGCGCACTCGGAACCTCTCACACCACAATCTATCGCCATTTCCGTTCCAAGGCGGACGTGTTCGACGCGCTCGTCCGCGAAGCCATGAGAGACGAAGAAGAGCTAGCACGCACCTTCGTCGATTCAGAAGGGGCTGCGTTTGAACGGCTGGAAAGCTTTGTGCTGGCACTGCACAAGCGCAAGCTCGAACGCTTTGCGAACGATCCCGAGGTGTATCAGCTCTATCGACGTGTCATCGACGAGCGTCCCGGCCTTATTCACGATTATGCCGCCAGAATGACAAGGCTAGTCGCGAAGATACTCGCGGATGGTGTCCGAAAGAAGGAGTACAAGATCGATGACATCGATGCTGCTGCGGCAGTTGTGCGTGACGCTGTGACGGTTTACGTACATCCCGCCCATGTCGAGGCAGCTGCGAAAGTGGGACTTCGACTGGAGCCGGCGATAAAGCGAATGATAAGCACTCTCAATATAGCGTTCCGCTCTGGACTCCCCGTCGCTCCAAGCAAACGAGCCTAAAGTCTCCTGCGATATTAGCTCTTCTCATGAGTGCCGTGGCAGGTAGTACTGACAAACGCGCCAGCAGTGATCGATCATTGCTGGACTAATTCGTGCGCCACGCTTAGTCGAAAGAAGATGCAGGTGTCACCTGTTTCCGAGCAGTTTGGTGCCCGTATCGAACGACGAAGAGCGCCGGGTAGTCATACCGGACGCTCTTGTTCCCTGGGGTGCGCTGTTCCAGATTGAAGAAGCGTGTCTTCGATGATTTCCAGGACTTCTTCGGTAGCTTCCAACGGCCGTTCCGGCCTTGGGATCACAGCTCCAGCGGCGAGCAGCGTCCGAGTGACGCCCACGTAGTCACCCTTGTCGCGATCCCAACCGTGGAGTGAACCGTGCAGCGCCCAGGCAAGCGGGCTGCCTCCGTGCTCGGTTTCGAAGACGTTGATGGGAGCATTGTGGGCGATGAGCTCGCGAACCATCTCGAGATTCCCATGCCACGCGGCAAAGTGAAGGGCGGTGTTGCCGGTGTCCATGGCGGGGCCGGCAGGCCAGCCTGCAGAGAGGAGCTGGTGTATGGCGCGGGTGTTGTTGCGGACGGCTACTCCGATGATGCGGCGGGCAGCGTTGGCGGAAAGTTTCTGGAACAGCTGTGGATGGTCCGTAATGACCCGCTGAAAGTAGGCGTCCTCTCCAACTTCAGCGGCGTTGATCAGGCGGAGCCAGTTGGGGCTGCGCTGCATGAGGAGCGCGAAGACGGCAACGTGGCCGAATTGATGAGCGATCATGTGCGGCGACTTGGTGAAGCCGAAGCTATAAATGTAGATGGTGCCGCCGGACTTTGGATCGCGCTTCGGAAAATTACGTTCGCTGACCGTGATCCGAATGGTCTCCGGATCGTCGTTGAGAATGCGCTCGACCAGCGCGAGGTCGCCGAGCGCGGATGCCATCAGGATATCTGTCTGCGCGCCACGCGAGATCAGGAAGCGCACTACGTCATGGCGCGAGGGCACTTTCCATTCCATGTGTTGCCTGGAAGAAACTAAATATTGCGCGGCAGTTGATTCGTGATCAATGTCGCGAGCGTTGATGTCGGCGCCGTGATCGAGCAGGAGAGCGGCGATCTCAACGCTGGCCGCGAAATGGAGCGGGAACTGGCCGTCGCCACCTCGTGCATGGACGACTTGCGGGTTGAGGACTAGAAGTTCGCGGACACGGTCGATCATGCCGAGCCGAGCCGCCGCGTGAATATCGATAGTTGCGCCACGTGATATGAGGTAATCCGCAAGCTCGGGCTTGGCGGAATCGAGAACACCGAAACTACCGGCCCACCAACGCGTGCGTTCGTTGATGTTAGCGCCGGCATCAAGGAGTGCGTCGATCATCTCGCAGTTGTCTCTTTGAACGGCGGCGATCAGCGCAGGTGCATCGAAGCTAACGCCTGGCAACGGATCGTCGATGCGAGATTTTAGAGACGGGTGACGATCCAGCACCTTGCGGACGAGCGATGCATTGTTGGCATTGATGGCTGCGGCAAGAGCTTCGACTGGGTCCTCGGAGCCGACGTCGATGTGCAGCTTGAGCGCTGGCCAGGTATCAAAGCCGTATTCACGAGCGATAACGTGCAGTGCGTCAGCAAGCTTTGGCTTGGCCGATGTCACACCGAAGGCTGCAAAACGCGCGGTGGCGGATGCATCCAATGCAATACCCTGCCGCAGCAGCGTGCGGGCTTGATTCTTCAGATGTTCGAGGTTGGGGTGCGCCGGAAGTTCACGTACTGACATAACTCACTCCTTCTTTAGAGCCCGCGATCCGCTTCGTCGGGCGAGAAGAGAGTGGTTGTGGTAAAACGTAAAATAAAGGTGGGATGATCCCTTTCCGCGGACGGGGCGCACCCTTGATGTGCGTTTTTGAGATTAACAGTCTTCGCCGGTGAAGTCTAGATGGGAAGACCTTAGACTCGCGATGGAGGTCCGGCCTCGTGTCAGTACCGAGAAACGCTCTTATATCCACGAATGGAGTATTTCCGGTTGATCGGCTACTCGGAAGGTGTCCAGAAACGGGCTTATAGGAAGCGCCGCACTCAGTTTCCAGGGAACTGACAAAAGTCAAGTCACGATGGCCGGATCTCTGGCTTTTGATCGCTTTGCATTCGCCTAGTGCCCTCGTTGAAACCCGGACCGTGCATGTGCCTTCCAGAGAAAAGCCAGGACATGGACCACCTTCGCAGGTGAGCAGTCCGTTCTCTGGGTCCCGTTTATCGAGAAATTATCGCGAAATACGGACATGTTTCGCGTATTTCGGCGCTGGAGCGAGTAGGAATTCTCTGCAGTCCAGACTGCGTGGCGGAGGGAGAGGGATTCGAACCCCCGGTACGGTTTCCCGTACATCGGTTTTCAAGACCGACTGTTTCAACCACTCACACATCCCTCCGCAGGTTACGGTCATCTCGCATAGTTTACAACAGGGCGGCAGAAACCCAGCTTCGGCGAAAACGCGTTCGTAACGCCATCATTTCAGTCCGAACGCGCGCGAATGAAATTCCATTACTTCTTCAAAGTGCGACAAGAAATAAGAGAAACTGTGATCGCCCGGATACGGATGATACTCGTGCATGATTTTTTCTTTTTGAAGTTGCGCGTCCAACGCTGCCGCCCCCTTTTCAAATCCGTAGTTATCGTTCTGCCCACAATTGAAATAGATGGACATGCGATGCAGGCCGGCGCGGTTCTTCTCGGCCAATTCGAACGGATCGTTATTCTTCCAATGCTGCGCGTCGATCGGATCTCCGAATACCCCGGCTAGTAACCTTCCCAGCGGGGTGCCCGCTCCCATCGCCAGGTTCAACTCCTGCTGAGACTCCGTCATCAAAGCCGCACTTTGAGCACTGACCGCCGAAAACATCTCAGGATATGCAAACGCAAACCGCAGCGCTCCATAACCGCCCATGGAAATTCCACTGATCGCGCGGTGCGCCCGCCCTTTCGCGATCCTGTATTTCGATTCGATCAGCGGGATAAACTCCTCCATGAAAAAATCGCTGTAGCGCACTTTGCCCGCGGCCGAATTAATGTAGAAGCTGCGGCCGCCCTCGGGAGCGGCGATCAGAAACTCGCCAATGTCATGCTGCTTGCGCAGGTCATCGAGCGTCGTCCATCCGCCGCTGTTAAACAAAGTGCGCTCGTTATCGCCGAGACCATGAAGAAAATAGAGAACAGGATAGGTCTGCGCAGGATTCTTGCCCGCGCCCGCGTCGTAGCTTGCGGGCAGACAAACGCAATAATGTACCTCGGACTTCAAAATGCGGCTGTGGATTACATCGCACTCAATGCGGCTCTGGGCGCAAAGGGAAAGAGGAAAAACTACAAGCGGAAAGAAGAAAATGAGAAAAATAAGGGGAAGGCGCA
Organism: uncultured Acidobacteriaceae bacterium; assembly: GCA_964530145.1. GTDB lineage: Bacteria > Acidobacteriota > Terriglobia > Terriglobales > Acidobacteriaceae > Sulfotelmatobacter. The sequence goes on from CAZGXY010000008.1 coordinate 6,599, forward strand.
AACCCGGTCGCATCGTTTCAGTTTACTCGTAGCGCAGCGCCTGCACCGGATCGAGCCGCGCCGCGCGACTTGCCGGATAGAGGCCGGCGGCGAGGCTCACCACGAAAGCAAATCCAATCGCCGTTCCCACCAGCCACCACGGCACCGACCAGAAAGATTCCGGCGGCAGCGACTGCCGTTTAAGATAAATATTGGTTCCGAAATTGATGACATGCCCGATCGTCCACCCCAGCGCGACTCCAACGAAGCCTCCGAGAATTCCCATCGCTCCGGCTTCGGCAAAGAAAAGTTTTTTGACGTCAACATCGCTCGCACCAATCGCTTTCATGATGCCAATCTCGCGCCGCCGCTCCAGAATCGCCATCACCAACGTGTTCACAATCCCGATGGAAGCGACCGCCAAAGCCAGGCTACCGAAGATCCCCAAGAATAGATCGAGCACCGCAAAAAACTGTTGCAGGCTCCGCGTCGCGTCCAGAATCGAAAATGTATTGAATCCCAACTTCTTGATGGCATCTTCGGTTGCCCGAATCTGTGCCGGGTTCTTCACCCGCACGCTCACCGACGAATACATCGCCTGACCGACGTTGCTGGAAATCTCGCGCAGATCGGTCGGCTGCATGACGTGCAGGCTCTCCGCCAGCTTAAGTGGAACGAAAACGCGCCCGCGAGTAGGCCCGCGCATGCTCTCCGGATCGAGATCAACCACCCCAACAATCTTTAACCTTTGCTCCCGGGAAACCACGGAGTAAGAAGCTCCAGAAAGACCCTCAGCCGCTCCACCACCCACACTGTTGCCGGGCGCGGTCTCGTTCTTGGCAGCCGTCGCCCCCGAATTCTGCCCCTCTTCCCGTTGGGCGTAGCGCATCGTCAAGTCTTTTCCGAGCAGCGGCGCGGCCAACTCCGCAACATTGGTTTCATCCGTTCCCGGCTTCGGAGCTTTCCCCAACAATTCCTCCGCAAAACTTTTCTGGAGAATCGCCTCCGGCGCAGTGTCGGAAGAAAAGAAGTGTCCCTGGATACTCTCAAACGCATCGTTGGACTTCGCCGACTCGGGCAGCGCCGCAACCGTCGTCAGATGAGGCTTGTCGTCAAAACGTAATTCGGTGGCAAAACGAATATCGGGATTCGCCTCCACGACGTTGGGCATGTGTTCGATCTCGACACGTGTAGGCTCATCGAGAATGCGGCTGTCGCCTGGCGCAGGGCCGTTGCGTTCCTCGTCATGGCCGAAACTGCGCAACTCACGCCGCGAACTTACCACGACGGTGTCAAACAACCCCGATTTCACCAGCCGGCGCGAAGCCAGCTGCTGGAGCCCGATTCCCAACGAGAGCATCGCCACCAGCGATGCTACGCCTACCGAGATGCCGATTGTGGTCAGCGAATTCCGCAGCAACGACTCGCGCAAATTACGCAGCGCCAATTCGCTCAAGTCAGGCAGCTTCATGGGCGCAACTCCCGCACCCCCGCCGGATTCGGCGCAGCGACACTTGAACTCGATTCCTCACCCACCACCTTGCCATCAGCCAGAAAAATCAGCCGCTCGGCATAGCGCTCGGCGAGCCCGCGCTCATGCGTGACCATCACCACCGTCATGCCCAGGTTCTGGTTGAACTCGCGAACCATATTCATGATTTCCGTCCCGGTTCGGCTATCGAGATTTCCGGTGGGCTCATCGGCAAGCAGCAGCCGGGGTCGATTGATTAACGCTCGCGCCAGTGCGGCCCGCTGCTGCTCGCCGCCGGAAAGCTCAGTGGGCCGGTGATTCATGCGAGCCCGCAATCCCACACGGGCCAGAGCTTCGCCTGCGAGCCCACCGCGTTTCGCGCGATCGACCTCGGCGAACCTCATCGGCAGTTCGACATTCTCAGCCACCGTCATGCTTGGGATCAGATTGAACGATTGGAAAACCATCCCCACTGTATGCAGCCGGTAGCGCGCCAGTTCCTCGCGAGAAAGTTCCGCGAGATTTCGACTCTGCACGATCACGCTACCCGATGTCGGCCGGTCGAGCCCGGCGATCAGATTCAACACCGAAGATTTTCCCGAACCCGAACTGCCCAGCAGCGCTACAAACTCACCGGAGTTTATCTGCAGGCTCACGCCATCGACGGCGCGAATCAATGCTTCGCCCATGCGGTAATGCCGGCAAAGATTTTCGGCGACAATCGCCGGGCCAGCCACAGCCGCGCCGGTCTCGATCTTCAATTTCTCAGCCCCATTCATCCCCTAGCGGACCTCACCCTTCAGCACGCCCAACGCACCGGCCTTCACCTCGCTGCCGCGGGGCGAGCCGGAGCCACCGTTGCCGCTCGCCTCAATCGAATCCCCCTCTCCGGGGGCAAGAAACAGATTCTCCTCTACTCCATGCTGCCGCGTGTAAAGGTCGTAATAGCGGCCGTGCGCAGCGTAGAGCTGCGTATGCGTTCCACGCTCCACGATTCGCCCGTGCTCCATGACCAGAATCTGGTCGGCGCGCCGGATGGTCGACAACCGGTGCGCAATCACAAAAGTAGTGCGGCCTTGCATCAGATAGGAAAGTCCCTGCTGGATCATCTGCTCCGATTCCGAATCCAGACTCGAAGTTGCCTCGTCGAGAATCAGGATGCGCGGCTCCGCCAGAATCGCGCGCGCGATCGAAATCCTCTGCCGCTGCCCGCCGGAAAGCTTCACGCCACGCTCACCAACAAGCGTGTCGTACTTGTCGGCAAAAGATTCGGCAAACTCATCGACGCGCGCGATCTGGCAAGCTCGCAGAATGTCTTTCTCGGTCGCATCGGGCCGCGAGAATGCCACGTTCTGGCGGATCGTCCCATCGAATAGAAACGATTCCTGCAAGACTACGCCGAGCCGGGTGCGGTAAGTATCGAGACGCACCGTGCTCAAATCTGTCCCGTCCACCAGCACGCGCCCTTTGCTCGGCACGTAAAAGGCCGAGATCAGCCCAATCGTCGTGGACTTGCCCGACCCCGACGATCCCACCAGAGCGGTCACCGTCCCCGGTTCGCTGCGGAACGAAACGTCGCGCAAAACATCGTGAATGCCGTCGTAGCTGAAAGTCACATGGTCAAATTCAATGAGCCCGATAATGTCGGGCAGCGCCACCGACCGGTTCGGATCCTGATCCTCCGGCCGCTCGCGCATGATCTCCTGCGTCCGCTCAAGTCCCGCCAGGGCTTCGGTCAGTTGGGTTCCGATCTGCACGATCTGCATGATCGGCGCCACCAGAAACACCAGCAAAAAGTTAAAAGAGAAATAACTGCCGGGCGTCAGGGTGTGCGCCGTCATCTGGCGGCCGCCCACGTACATCGTCGCCGCGCCTACGATTCCCAGCAGCACGCTCGCCGAAAGACTCATCAGCGAGGTTGCGGTCAGCGTCCGCATTACGTTATCCAAAAGCCGCCGCACCCCCGCGGCGAAGACGTTCTCTTCGCGCTCTTCGGCGTGATATCCCTTGATCACGCGCACACCGCCGAGGGATTCGGTCAATCTCCCGGTAACCTCGGCGTTAATTTTTCCCCGCTCGCGGAAAATCGGCCGGATCGTCGCAAACGCCTTATTCAGTGTGAGCGCAAAGACTGCCAGGGATCCCACAGCGATGAGCGTCAGCGGAGTGCTAATCCTCAGCAGGAGAATCAGTGCGATCACCGCCGCGACCAGACCTCCCGCAAAATCGACCAGCCCAGTCCCCAGCAGATTACGCACGCCCTCGACGTCGCTCATGATGCGCGAAACCAGCGCTCCGGTTTTGTTGGCGTCGTAAAATGCAACCGGCAAACCGCTGATGTGCCGCTGCACTTCTTCCCGCAGTTCCGCGATCAAGCGCTGCGCAGCCTTCGACAGCAGTTGGGTCAGAGAAAAAGAAGTAACGCCCTGAACCAGCGTCGCAGCCAAAACCGCCGTCACCAGCGGACGAAGCAAGCCGGTGTGGTGCTTCGCGACCACATCATCAATCAGAAATTTCGAGGAATAAGGTAAAACAAAAGCTGCCAGGCGGTTGATCACCATCAACATAAAGCCCAGCAGCAGCACGCCCCGCCGAGGACGCATCAGCTTCCACACTTCAGGCAGAACCGCCTTTAATCGTGTGACTTTGGGCTTCGCTGGTTGCTTGAGATCGGGACTCAATCTGTAATTGGACTCCCGCGGACGTCAATCCGCTTCATTTATTACTGTTTTGGTGCCGCATTCCGGCGACCGCATCTTAATAGCAGCAACCTTACTGGTCATTGCTTGTTGCTCTTTGCTCACCGCGAATTGTGACATTTCAGCCGCCCGTTGTATCCTCGGTGCGTGCTTGGTTCTCCCCCGCCGAAGCGCTCTCCAACTCTGGGCTTGCTGCTGGGCCTGATCGTCACGCTGGCCGCTGTGATCGCTTACTCTGCTTATATCACCTGGCAAGTCGCCGGGTTGCGAGAACTTCAGTCCGATCTTATCGACCGCAACCGCAAGGATTCTCTCCAACTGCTCCGCATCCAGAACGATCTGAACCTGCTGGCCGTCGCCATGCGCGACATGGTCGAGAACGACGAACCCTATCCGCTCACGGCCTGGGTGTCGCAGTTTCAGCGCATTCACACTGACCTCGACGACGCGATGCGCCTCGAATCAACCTCCGCCCCATCAAACCGCACGCCAGACCAAACCGCGTCGCTGGCCGGCTCGCTGGGCCAATTCTGGGATGCCTCTGACCGCGTCTTCGCCCTCGCCAATCAAGGCAATGAGAAAGACGCGCGCGCCCAGATCGAACTCTCGCTGCAAGCACGCCAGGCCGCGCTGAGCACGGCGATCTCGCGCCTGCTGGTGCAAAACAGCGCCAGCCAGGAGCAGGCTGCGGAGCGCATCGTAGAAATTTATGACCGCGTGCAACGCGAAGTCTTCGTATTCCTTGCCGCTACTCTGGCGGCAATCCTGCTGACCGGATTTTCCATGATCCGCTGGAACCGCCGCCTCTTCGCGCAAATCACCGAACTCTCCAACCGCCGGAGCGAGCTGGCGCAAAAACTGATCTCCACCCAAGAGTCCACGCTGCGCTACATCTCCCGCGAGCTGCATGACGAGTTCGGCCAGATTCTAACCGCAATGGGATCGATGCTGGGCCGAGCCGGAAGCCACGCCCCCGAAGGCTCGACCCTGAGAAACGACCTGCAGGAAGTCCGCCAGATCGCGCAGGAGGCGCTCGATACGGTGCGCAGCCTTTCGCAGGCCCTCCATCCCGTAATGCTCGACGAAGCCGGACTCGAAGCCACCATCGACTGGTACTTGCCCTCCGTGGAAAGGCAGACCGGCATTCACGTACTCTATGAGAAGCAGGGTGAGCCATACGAGGTAAGCCCAACCGCGGCGGTTCAAATCTACCGCGTGTTGCAGGAGGCGTTGAACAATATCGTGCGGCATTCCGGCGCGAAGCAAGCCCGGGTGCGATTGCGTTTTCTTCCGGCCGAGATAAATTTGGAAGTGGAAGATCACGGCGCGGGATTCAGCCATCCGCCTGCAAGGCAAGGAATTGGCCTGGTAGCTATGCGCGAGCGCGCCGAATTGTTGAAGGGCCGAATTGATTTTTCAACTCCCACCGCGGGCGGTACGTTGGTAAAACTATGCGTGCCTCGCGAAAATGTCGAGGCCGCGAACTAAGGCAATGCCGGGAAAAATCACAGTCCTGTTGGTTGACGACCACGCCCTGGTCCGGCGTGGCTTTCGCCGCATGCTCGAGGACGAAGCAGATATGACCGTCGCTGGCGAAGCGGGGGACGGCGAAGAAGCCGTGAAGCTCGCGCGCGAACTGAAACCGAAAGTCGTGGTCATGGACTGCGCTCTACCGAAACTGAACGGCCTCGACGCGACTCTCCAAATCATCGAGGAACTGCCGGAAACCGCCGTGCTCATGTTGAGCATGCATTCGGAAAGCACATGGGTCCACCAAGCCATCGATGCCGGTGCGAAAGGGTACATCCTCAAGAACGCCATAAATCTGGATTTAGGCTCCGCCGTAAGGCGAGTGGCCGCCGGAGAAACTATCTTCGATCCGCAAATCGAGCAACCATCGACACTCAAAGGCGAGAGGAGCGACGCGCTCACTCCGCGAGAGATCGAGGTCCTGACGATGATCGTCGAGGGCAAATCGAACAAAGAAATCGCTGCCGATCTCAACCTCAGCGCCAACACCGTGGCCGTTCATCGCGCCAACATTATGAACGCGCTCGGCATTCACAAGACCGCCGAACTGGTCGTTTACGCGATTCGCTCCGGGCTGGTGAACGTTCGGTGAATCGCAGATCATTTCTGCAAGGCATGGCCGGAGTTGCGTCGTTGTCGCGACTGTCAGCCTTCGCAGCGCCGACAACCTCGTCCCCAGGGTTTAAGTTCGTCGATGTAACCTCCACCGCCGGCATCGCTTTTCAGCACAATAGCGGAGCATTCGGAGGGAAATTCCTGCCCGAAACGCTAGGCTCCGGCTGTGCCTTTATCGATTACGACCGCGACGGCTGGCAAGACATTCTCCTGATCAACGGTAAGGACTGGCCTGGCCACGCGCATCGGCGCTCAACGCCGCATCTCTATCGAAATAATCGCAACGGCACGTTCACCGATGTGACCGCTCGAGCCGGCCTCGACGTTGAAATGTACGGCATGGGAGTAGCCGTCGGCGATTACGACAACGACGGCTTCCCCGACATTCTCGTCACCTGCGTCGGACAGAATCGTCTCTTCCACAACAATGGCAACGGAACTTTCACCGATATAACGAACTCCAGCGGCTTAGGCAAACGCGCAGCGTTCAGTACTTCCGCGCTATGGTTCGACTACGATCGCGATGGCTTGCTCGATCTCTTCGTCTGCAACTATGTGAAGTGGTCGGCCGAGCACGATGTCTTTTGCAGTCTCGACGGCAAACTCAAATCGTACTGTACGCCCGAGGCCTACCGCGGCGAAACCTGCTGGCTCTTTCATAACCGCGGCAACGGCATATTCGAAGATGTGACGGCCTCTAGCCGAATTTTCGACAGCAGCTCGAAATCTCTGGGCGTCGCCATGCTCGACGACGACCACGACGGATGGATCGATCTGTTAGTTGCTAATGACACCCAACCCAACAAGCTATACCGCAACCAGCGCAATGGAACCTTCAAGGACGCCGCTGTAGAAGCCGGCTTGGCTTTCAGTTCCGATGGCCGCGCCCGCGCCGGTATGGGCGTTGACGCCGCCGATTTCACCAACTCCGGCCACGAAGGCGTGGCGATCACGAATTTCGATAACGAGATGACCGGCCTGTACCAGTTCGACGGCAAGAATTACGAAGACATCGCAGCGCGAGCCGGAGTTGGCCTGGCCTCGCGCAACACTCTAGGTTTTGGCTGCGCTTTCCTCGACGCCAATCTAGACGGCTGGCTCGATCTCGCAGTAGCCAATGGACACATCGACGAAACCGTCCGCAACATTCGCGGCAACGTGGGCTACGCGCAGGCTCCCCAATTATTTCTAAACAACGGCACAGGAACTTTCCAGGACGTTGCTCTGGGCGTCGGCGGAAGCTTCGATCAACCCAAGGTAGGGCGTGGGCTTGCCTACGCCGATTTCGATCGCGACGGCGACCTCGACCTGCTGCTCACCACCAATAACGGCCCTGCGTATCTCTACCGCAACGACCAGCTTGCCGGAAATCGCAGCATTCGTTTTCGGCTGGTTGGAACCAAATCGAACCGGGATGCGATTGGCGCCACAGTGCAAATCGTCTCCGCAGGCCTGCGCCAGTCGCGCATGGTGAAGAGCGGCTCCAGTTATCTGTCACAATCCGAACTACCGCTTACGTTTGGACTAGAGAAACGTGATCGCATAGAAAGCGCCGTAATTTACTGGCCCAGCGGAAGAACCGAAGAATTCAAAGACCTGTCAGCCGGGAGATGCTACGAATGCATCGAAGGTAGAGGAATCACGCCGCAGAACGGATTCTGAGCGAAAAAACGCTGGGCGACTCCAATTTATTGCCGTGTCAGTGGTCCGCCGGCGGCCACATCGATCTCCACCGACTCGCTAACCCGCAAAAACAACGTGCTCGGATTCTTCATCCCCCATTTCGCATATGGAATGGTGAAATGAAGGGTCACCGTCCAACGATCTGGAAACATCTCCACCTGTGCCGGAACCATTACTTCATGCTCCGCGCCATGAATCGAGAAGATTCCGTGCACGCGCACGTCAGATTTTCCGGCCGCCGCTATCGCACCCTCCACCCGATCTGGCCGAAAAATAATTTCCGGAAACCGATCACTCTCCAGCACCTCGCGATGCATCTTGCGGTCGCGCATCCCATTGCCGCTCTGGCCGCTCCTGGCATCCACTAGAATTTCGCCGCTTAGCTTTCCCGCAGATGAATCGAGAATCAACGATCCTTGTTTCAACTGGAAGGTCCCGCGCACCGTGTGCAGCACATCGCCAAGGGTGAAATTAACGGTGGTCTTCTGCGGATCCAGGGTCAACGAAACATTTTGTGCCGCAACTCTGCCGCAAACGCAAAACAAAAGAATCGCGGCAAGCACAAACGAACCCCGGTGCCTCACTGCGATTAGCCCTGGTTCAAAATTTGCCCTTACCATTCGAGCAGCACAAGCTCCGAACAAAACCCTGGCCCCATGGCCGCGAGCAATCCCAGCGTGCCGGGCTCCGGACGCCGGTTCTTCATCACATCCTCCAGCACCACCAAGACCGACGCGGAAGAGAGATTTCCGACCTTGCGGAGGCAATCCCAGGAAGCGTCCAATTCGCCGTTATTAAGTCCCAGGGCCGACGCCGAAGCCTGCAGCACCTTCGGCCCGCCGGTATGCAGCACAAAGCTTTTCACATCGCTGCGCTGATGTCCGTGATCGCCAAGAAAGGCATCCACATCGCGGCCCAAATTTTCTCGAATCAGATTCGGAACTTCCGTCGAAAGTAAAATGCGGAAGCCTTTCTCCGAAATCTTCCATCCCATCATGTCTTCAGTCTGCGGATAAAAAATCGACCGCGTCGCCAGAATTCGAGGACCCCGAATTTCCTGCTCACCCGAATCGAAATCTTCTCCGGTAACGATCACCGCAGCGGCTCCATCGGCAAACAGTCCGGAGGAAATCAGATTCGCCACCGACAAGTCTTCTCGCTGCAGCGTGAGCGAGCACAACTCCACCGAAACAAGCGCCGCCGCCTGCGTCGGGTAAGCCCGCACATAATCGGCGCAGCGCGCAATCCCAGCCGCTCCCGCCACGCATCCTAAACCAAAAATCGGAGTGCGCCTGATATTCGCCGCCAATCCCATGCGGTTCACCAGCATCGCATCAATCGAAGGGCTTGCAACCCCAGTCACCGTGGTAAACATCAAAGCGCCGAGATCGGCCGGCTTTATCCCAGCACTGTGCAAAGCCAGGCAAAGCGAGCGCTCACCTAACTCCTGGGCCACGCGGATCCAAATATCGTTGGCCTCGCCCCAGGTCTTAATATCCAGATATTGTTCGGCGGGAATCGCGAGGTACCGCCCGTCGACCGTCACGTTGCGGTGCAACCGCGCAAGCAGTTGAGGATTTCTAAGCTCGTCTCCCCAATAGTCCTGAAGGCGCTCAAGCAGAAAATTTTGGGAATAGTAATGCTTCGGGAAGGCGCTGGCCGCGCTTGCGATCTTCATGGATTTCGCATCCTGAAGTCAGTCTCGGCGCGGAATTCACTACGATTCACCGAACGAAGGCTTCGCCCGTTCGATGGCAAGCCTTCCTTTATGGTTGCAGTAAAGGAGGTCTCCGCGCCAACCTGAGTATTGTCGCAGAATTGGCGCTTTGCATGTCACGAACGCGTCAAATCGCCGTGAGCGGCTCCCGCCAGAAAAACTCTGGCTCTAAGGCGTAACCGCGATCGAGGTCGGGGAATTTCCTACTTTATAGGTAAAAATAGGATTCAAATTTCCCTGCGTGACCTGAAACGACTGAATTCCCGGCGAGCCCTGAGCGCCTACAAACAAGTGATTCCCGTCCGGATCGAAAGACAGAACCGTTGGCCCTGTCGCCGTCGCGAAAGCGAAAAATGAGGTCGAGGTAGTCAGTCCAGTCGGCAGCCCGGTCGTGGAAGAGATCGAATAGACCGAGACATTGTTCGAGGCCTGGTTCGCCACGTAAAGAAATTGTCCTTTGGGATCGAGAATCATCGCCACCGGGTCGTTATAAGTATCGGCCAGTGGAGACCCCGACACTTGTGTTAGCGCTCCTGCCGACCCAATATCAAAAATCGAAATCGAATTTGACGAAGTGTTCGCTACATACAAATGTTTACCCGACGGATCGATTGCCAAGCCGAACGGGTTTACCCCGCCGGTGGATGTCAGGCTTAACAACTGCAGTTTTCCCGCAGTGATGCTGAATGCAGCAACCAATCCCAGCGGCTGGCTCGCAGCCGTTACGTAGAGAAAGTTCCCCGAGGGCGCGAGCACCATGTTCAGCGGCGCTAGCCCGATCGGAAATGGCGAACCGGAAACTTGCGTCAGACAACCGGGCGCCTTCGTGCCCTGAGGGCAATCCGTGCCGGCCGTGTTGATCGAAAAAACCGAAATGTTATTCGAGGCCGCATTCTCCGCATACAGATAAGTGCCGGCGGAATCCATGAGCAAGAGTTCCGGTTCCGAACCGAGGGGCGTCACTGTGGTTCGCGGAAACACTTCGTCCAACACTCCATTGCTTTCGATGGAGAACAACGAAATGTCGTTTTCGTTTTGCCCCGGATTGGCCACGTAGAGGAACTTTCCCGAGGGATGAATTATCACCGAGTGGGCTCCGTCTCCCACGCTGTACGGGCTGCCATCGATCTGTGTCAGCACTCCGGCCCTTGGATCTTCGCGATACACAGCCAGCTGGTTCGCCGCCGGCAGCGTGGCATACAGAAAGTGACTTGTCGTACTGCAACCGACGCAACCGGCTATGCTCGCCAAAGCGAACACCAGCGCCAACGCCTTCTGAAGCATTCGTAACTCCTGGGCCAATTTAGCAAAATCGAATTCGAAGAAATCCTAATATTAAAAAAGTGCAGTCTGCCGCGGCGCCGCTAAATCGACTGGAACCGTACCCGCAAGCCCGCTCTAGAAACCGCTCCCAAAACAACCGACAATAATAAAGCGATAGCGGGCAAAAGTGGACACATGCAAGCACGATTTCGCCCGGCTTTGCTCACTTCTGCGATGCAGTGCCGGTGAGAGCAGGTTGCACAGAACTCCCGGCGTGGATCGCCTTAATCGCGGAATTTTCAATCTTAGCAGGATTCCGCCGTCAGGTCAGCCGCACCGTCAGTGAGCCGGGCTGGGAGTGGGTGTACCTGCGGATTCTTCCATGAGAAGCGGATCCTCACCACGGAGAAACATCCGCAGCCGGTCAAGATAAACGTAGACCACTGGCGTGGTGAAAAGCGTAAGCGCCTGACTGACAATCAATCCGCCAACAATCGTAATGCCCAGTGGTCGGTGCAGTTCTGAGCCGGTGCCGGTGCCTAAAGCCAGCGGCAGGCCGCCGAGCAGCGCTGCCATCGTCGTCATCATGATCGGACGGAAGCGCAACAGGCACGCATCGTAGATTGCCTCGACCGGCTTCTTCCCCTGCGTACGCTCCACTTCCAGCGCTACGTCGATCATCATGATGGCGTTTTTCTTCACCAAGCCGATCAGAAGAATAATTCCGATCGTGCCAATCACGTTCAGCTCGTTATGGGTTAACAGCAGCGCCAGCAGCGCTCCTACACCGGCTGAAGGCAGCGTCGACAAAATTGTTATGGGATGGATGTAACTCTCATAAAGCATTCCCAGCACAATATAGACGGCAATCAGAGCGGTCAGAATCAACATCGGCTCGCTCGATAACGAATCCTTGAAAGCCGCGGCCGTTCCTTGGAAGCTCGCGGAGATCGTCGAAGGAAAGTTAATCGAGCGCTGCGCTTTATCGATCGCCAGAGTCGCCTGCCCGAGAGCAACTCCTGGCGCAAGGTTAAACGAGATCGTCACCGATGGAAACTGGCTCTGGTGATTCACAGCCAGAGGTATATTCGAGGCTTCGTAATGCGTGAATGCCGCCAGCGGAATCGGCGCGCCAGTCGCCGCGCGCAGGTAAATATTTTCCAAAGCCTCTGGCGTCTGCTGGAATTGCGGCGCAACTTCCATCACTACGTGATACTGGTTCAGCGGGCGGTACATTGTCGAAACCTGCCGTTGCCCGAACGCGTCATAAAGCGCATTATCGATATCCTGCGCTGCAACTCCCAGCCGGCTCGCCGTGTCGCGGTCGACCACCAGTTTCGCTTCCAGGCCCTGATCCTGCTGGTCGGTATTCACATCGCGCAGCTCCGGCAGTGCTCGAACCTTTTCCAGCAACCGCGGTCCCCATGCGTTCAGTTCGTTCAGATCCTGCCCCTGTAGTGTGTACTGATACTGGGCGTTGCTGCGGCGTCCGCCGATTGTCAGATCCTGGTATGACTGCAGGTACAGGGTTGCCCCCGGCACCACGGCCAGCTTGTCGCGCAGGCGGTTGATCACATCGTCGGCGCTGACGTTCGGGCAGGATTGCCAGAAGTGACGGCCCGGACACACGCTGCGTTGCGCCAGCGGTTTCAGCATGATGAAAAAACGCCCCTGATTTGAAACCGTATTCCCACCCGCAAACCCAACTACCGAATTTACAGCCGGGTCGGTCATCACGATCGATACATATTGCGCCATTTTGCGGCGCATCGCCTGGAATGAAATATCCTGCGCGGCCTCAACCGAGCCCCCGATTCGCCCCGTGTCTTGTTGCGGGAAAAATCCCTTGGGAACCTTGATGTACAGATACACGCTGAAACAGGCCACAAGAATAGTGACGCACAGCATCACGAAACTATGCTTCAACGCCAGACCCAAAGCTCGTCGATAGTTGCGTAGCATCCAGTCAAAGACAGCTTCGCTGGCACGATAAAAGCGATTGTGCGAATCGTCGGCCGCCGAACGCAAAAACTTGGCGCACATGGTCGGCGTCGTGGTCAGCGAAACCAGCAGCGATATTCCGATGGCGGTGCTGAGCGTGATCGCGAACTCGCGAAACAGCCGCCCGACGATTCCTCCCATCAGCAGCAACGGAATGAACACGGCCACCAGCGACACACTCATCGAGACCACGGTGAATCCAATTTCAGACGCCCCTTTAAACGCCGCCTGCACCGCATCCATGCCTTGTTCGATGTATCGCGTAATGTTTTCGAGGACGACAATGGCATCGTCGACCACGAAGCCGGTCGAAATTGCCAGCGCCATCAGCGACAGATTGTCGAGGCTGTAGCCCAGCACGTACATCGCTCCAAATGTGCCGACCAGTGAAAGTGGCACGGCGATGCTGGGAATGATCGTGGCCCGTACCGTTCGCAGAAAAGCGAACACCACCAGGATGACAAGAAAGACAGACAGAATCAGGGTGAATTCAATGTCTTTCACCGAGGCGCGAACCGTAACGGTGCGGTCCAGCGCGACAGAGACATGAATTGCCGGAGAAATCGAGGACTGCAGATAGGGCAGCAAGGCAATCACCCGGTCTGCGGTCTCGATGATGTTGGCTCCCGGCTGCCGGTAAACGATGATGAGCACGCTGGGTTTGCCTTCGGCCAGGCCGATATTGCGAACGTCCGCAACCGAATCTTCGACATCGGCAACGTCGGAAAGCCGCACCGGCCCGCCGTTGCGGTAGGCAACGATCAGCGGCCGGTATTGATCGGCGGTAAACAGTTGATCGTTATTGTCGAGCACCCAGGTTGTATTGCCCCGGGATATCTGGCCCTTGGCCTGGTTCGCATTGGCCAGGTTCAGCGCGTTGCGTACCGTATCGAGTCCGACGCCGAGCTTATTGAGCAGCATCGGGTTGACCTCGGCCCGCACCGCCGGCTGCGCGGCGCCGCCGACGTACACCTGACCGACTCCAGGCACCTGCGAGAGCCTCTGCGACACAATCGAATCGGCCGCGTCGTACATCTGCGGCACAATTTGCGTATCCGAAGTCAACGCCAGAATTAAAATCGGTGAATCTGAGGGATTGGCTTTCCAATATTCCGGATTATTGGGAAGATTGGCCGGAAGCTGGCTGCGCGCGGCGTTGATCGCGGCTTGTACGTCGCGGCTGGCGGCGTCGATGTTTCGGTTCAAATCGAACTGCAGTACGACACTCGTCGATCCCAACTGGCTCGTCGAAGTCATTTGGTTTATGGCGGAGATGCGTCCGAACTGGCGTTCCAGCGGCGTAGCTACAGCGGAAGCCATAGTTTGCGGATCTGCTCCCGGCAGCTGCGCGCTAACTTGAATCACGGGAAAATCCACACGAGGAAGCGAAGCCACCGGCAAATAATTGAAGGCGAGAATGCCGGAGAGCAGCAGTGCCGCCGCCAGCAGTGACGTTCCGATCGGTCGCCGTATAAATGGAGCCGAAATGCTCATGCTTCAATCCGCCGGCATCTCATGGGGAATCGGGTTGCCGATGTTGTACTTGGCAAACCGGCTCGCCAGCCGGTCAAACCACAAATAAACTACGGGCGTAGTGTAGAGCGTTAACAACTGGCTGAGGAGCAATCCGCCGACAATGGTGATGCCTAGCGGTCGCCGCAACTCCGCGCCCGTGCCCGATCCCAGGGCCAGCGGAAGCCCGCCTAACAAAGCTGCCATGGTAGTCATCATGATCGGGCGAAACCTGAGCAGGCACGCCTGGAAGATCGCCTCCTCAGGAGGCTTGTGCTCATCGCGCTCGGCTTCGAGAGCGAAGTCGATCATCATGATCGCGTTCTTCTTCACAATGCCGATCAGCAGAATAATTCCAATAAGAGCCACAACGGTGAGATCGTTCCCCGTAATCATCAATGCGAGAATCGCTCCCACGCCGGCGGAGGGCAACGTCGACAAAATCGTGATGGGATGAATGTAGCTTTCGTACAAAACGCCGAGGACGATATACACAGTAACAATAGCCGCCAGAATCAGGAACGGCTCGCTCGAAAGCGAATTCTGAAAAGCCGCCGCCGTTCCCTGAAAAGACGCATGAATGCTGGGCGGAAGCTGAATCTCCTTTTCCGCCGCCTGAATCGCCGTGGTCGCCTCGCCGAGAGAAGCTCCCGGCGCAAGGTTGAACGACAAAGTTACGACCGGGAACTGCCCCTGATGATTCACCGCCAACGGCGTACTCGTCTGCTGCATATGCGTGAAGGTCGAAAGCGGCACCGGATTTCCGCCAGTCGTCGCCGTAGGCGCATTCGCAGTCGGCGCGCCGGTACTCGGCGTAGCGCTTGCAGGACGCACATAAATGTCGTCCATGGCTTGCGGGTTCTTCGCGAAGCTCGGCAGCACTTCGAGCACGACGTGATACTGATTCAACTGGGTAAAGATGATCGAAACCAGGCGTTGTCCAAAAGCGTCGTAGAGCGTGTTGTCGATTGCCGATGGCAATATACCCAGTCGCGATGCCGTGTCGCGGTCGATGGTAATGTTGGTTTTCAATCCGCCGTTCAACTGGTCGGTCGCTACATCGCGCAAAACCGGCGAAGCCCGCAGCTTCTCCAGCAGCTTAGGCGTCCACTGCGCCAGTTCCTGCGCATCCGCATCTTCAATCGAATACTGGAACTGGGTGCGGCTTACGCGGTCTTCTACGGTCAAGTCCTGCACCGGCTGCATGTAGAGCGTGATGCCGTCGACTTTGGCAAGCTCCGGCTGCAATCTGCGAATGATCGCGGAGGCGTCGTCTCTGCGCTCTTCGCGGGGCTTCAAGTTAATCTGGATCCGCCCGCTGTTGGGCGTGGTATTGGTGCCATCGACGCCGATGAACGACGACAGGCTCTCCACATCCTTATCCTGCAGAATCATCTTTGCCAGTTGCTGCTGGCGACGCGACATGGAATCGAACGACACGTCGTCCGGCGCCTGGGAAATGCCAAGAATTACGCCCGTATCCTGCACCGGGAAAAATCCTTTGGGCACGACAACATAAAGGACGAGCGTGAGAACGAGCGTTCCAACCGTCACCAATAGAGTCGCCGTCTGGTGCTTCAGCACCCACCTTACCGTGCGCCCGTAAAACGCAATCACGCGGTTGTAAAAATCTTCCGTGACCTCGTAGAAGCGTCCCTTCTCGCCCTCTTTGCGATGCTTGAGCAGTTTGGCGCACATCATCGGCGTCAAGCTCAGCGACACTCCGGCTGAGACCAGAATCGTAACCGACAAGGTAACGGCAAACTCGCGGAAGAGACGGCCGACTATATCTCCCATGAACAGCAGCGGAATGAGCACGGCAATCAGCGAGACCGTCAGCGAAACGATCGTGAACCCAATCTGGCCCGATCCTTTCAAAGCCGCTTCCAGAGGCGAATCCCCGGCCTCGAGAAATCGGTCGATGTTCTCGATCATCACGATGGCGTCGTCGACCACAAAGCCAGTCGAAATCGTCAGCGCCATCAAAGTGAGATTGTTCAGGCTGTAGCCCAGGAGATACATGACGCCGAATGTGCCAACAATCGACAACGGCACCGCCACGCTTGGAATAAAAGTAGCGCGCAGGTTCCGCAAGAAGAAAAAAATGACGATGACTACCAGGACAATGGTCAGCGCCAGTTCGAACTCAACATCCTTCACCGATGCGCGGATGGTCGACGTCCGGTCGGTAAGAATCTGCATTCTCACCGCCGAAGGCAATGAGGCCTGCAACTGCGGCAAGAGCTTCTTGATGCGGTCGACCACGCTAATGATGTTTGCGCCCGGCTGCCGCTGGATATTTACAATCACCGCTGGAGTCGTATTCATCCAAGCGGCAAGCAAATCGTTCTCAGTTCCGTCGATCACGTTCGCAATATCGCTCAACCGAACCGGCGCGCCGTTCCGGTAGGCGACCACAATCGGTTTGTATTCACCTGCTGTGAAAAGCTGATCGTTTGCTCCGAGAGTGTAAGACTGGCGCTGGCCATCGATAACGCCCTTCGCCTGATCGACATTCGCCGCGGCCAGCGCGTTGCGCACGTCTTCCAGGCTCAAACCATAAGACGCCAGGGCCGTCGGATTGACCTGCACCCGAACCGCCGGTTTCTGCCCGCCGCTGATCGAAACCAGTCCCACGCCCGGAAGCTGCGAAATTTTCTGGGCCAGCGCGGTGTCGGCGAGATCCTCCACTTTCGACAGCGGTAAAGAACCCGAACTCATCGCCAAAGTCAAAATCGGCGCGTCCGCCGGATTCACCTTGTTATAAATCGGGGGGTTGGGCAGATCGGCGGGCAGGTAAGTTGCCGCCGCATTCACCGCCGCCTGCACCTGCTGTTCTTCGACATCGATATTCTGATCGAGCCCAAACTGCAGGGTGATTACCGAGCTGCCGAATGAACTCGTCGAAGTCATCTGGCTTAGCCCCGGCACCTGCCCGAACTGCCGCTCCAGTGGGGAAGTCACCGACGAAGCCATCACATCCGGATCGGCGCCCGGATAAAACGTCACAACCTGAATTGTTGGATAATCGACCTCTGGCAACGCCGAGACCGGGAGTTGCATGAACGCAACCCATCCCACCAGCAGCACGCCGATCATTAACAGCGTCGTAGCTACCGGCCGGAGAATAAATAAACGTGAAGGACTCATGGAGCGGAGTTTCCAGATGAACTGCTCGAGGAATTCTCTGCCGAACTCGATTTAGTAGCCCCGCCGTTCGGATTTCGCGGCTCAATCCGGCTCCCGGTTTGCAATTTGTCCTGACCATCGGCCACGACAACGTCGCCTGGATTCAACCCGCTGGTCACCACGGTAGTGTTTCCCTGTGTCACAGAAACCGATACTCCGCGCGCTTCAACCGTGTCATCCTGCTTTGCCAGGTATACAAATGCCCCATCCGGCCCATGCAGAATCGCCGCAGTCGGCACAACCGTAGCGTTCTTGCGTGTCTCCAGCAGCAGATCGGCGTTTACAAACTGGTTCGGCCAAAGTGAGTTATCTTTATTGTCGAAAACCGCTTTCAGCTTCGCGGTGCCTGTGGTCTGATCGATCTGATTGTCGATCGTCATCAGTTTTCCGCTTGCCAGTTTCGTCTGGTTGTCGCGGCTGTATGCGTCCACCTGAAGCGTCGCGTTCTTCATATGCTGCGCGACGGTGGGCAGTTGATCCTCCGGCAGAGTGAAGATCACCGCAATTGGCTGCAATTGCGTGAGAATCAACATCGGATTCGTATCGGCCGCATGCACAATATTCCCCGGATCGACCTGCCGCAATCCCACGCGTCCGGTAAACGGCGCGGTAATGTTGCAATAAACGATCTGCAGCTTGGCGTTGTCGATCTGCGCCTGATCGGTGCGCACCTGCCCCTCGAGCTGGTCGACTGTCGACTGTTGCGTATCCACTTGCTGCTGGGCAATGCTGCCCGAAGGAATCAAAGTCGTGTAGCGATCCAGATTTAATTTCGCATCGCGTAGCGAGGCCTTGTCCTTGAATAGCTGAGCCTCCATCTGCTCCATTTGCACCTGGTAAGGTCGCGGGTCGATCACAATCAGCAAATCGCCTTCCTTCACGACCTGCCCCTCGTTGAAATTCACCCGCATGATCTGCCCATCAACCCGGCTCTTGATGTTTGCCGTGTAAAACGCCGTCGCCGACCCCAGGCCCACTAGATAAACCGGCACATCCGATTTCTTCACCGGCGCAATCGCCACCGAAACCGGATGCGCCTCTGCCGCATGCGCATTCTGCTGCTTCGCATCGCCGTTGGTGCATGCCGTGAAAGAAATCAGACTTGTGAGAATGAATAAGAGAAGAAGCGCTCTGACTGAAGCGCTCGGCGCATTCTTCGATGATTGCGAGGAATTTGAATCGATAGTCATCTGCGTTTTAGATCGGCCTTCTGAAACAGCCCATAAATTCATTACGGACCCATACAACACTAGCTGTCACCTATTAGACGTGCTCGATTTGACTCCGTCACGGCGTCTTCTGCCGGGGGGAGGCACAACTCCGAAACCCGGCTTTTCCGCTGGAAATATCAGGCAGAACGCCCCATTCAGATGCAGTACAAGCCCGTACATTTAAGCATCAACGGCAGCGGCGCAGAGGTCAAGCTTACGGAAGAATGTTTTACAAATCTTTACTCCCCTTGACTCTCCACTTACCGTAGCGCAGCCCGGAACGCGCTCGGCACGGGATGCCCTGCCTCGTAAGCGGCGATATCGGCTTCGTGTTGAAGCGTCAGGCCAACATCATCGAGACCGTTGAGCAGACAGTGCCGGACGAAGTGGTCGATGGGAAAATTCGCGCGAAAGCCATGATCGTCGCGCACTTCGCTTTGCTCGAGATCGACGGTGAGTTCGTAAAGGTTCGTATCTCGTGCACGCCGCATCAACTCGCCAACCTCGGCGTCGGCGAGGCGAACCGTCAGGAAGCCGTTCTTCGTGCTGTTGTTGGCGAAGATATCGGCGAACGAAGATGAGATCACGGCGCGGAATCCGAAATCTGCGAGCGCCCACACGGCGTGCTCGCGTGAGGAGCCGCATCCGAAGTTCTTTCCCGCCACCAGGATGCTTGCCCCGGAATATCGCGAATCATCGAGTACAAACGCGCCGTTCTGGCTCCCGTCCGCTCCGAAGCGCCAGTCGTGGAAGAGAAACTGGCCGAAGCCGGTCTTCTCAATCCGTTTTAGAAATTGCTTGGGGATAATCTGGTCGGTATCGACGTTCACGCGATCCAGCGGCGCCACGCGCCCGCGATGCAATGTAAATGGTTTCATCTGCTTAACTCTGGCCGATCCTGAATCCAACCACCGTCATCGGAACTTCCACTCCCGCACATCCGTAAAATGCCCCGCGATCGCCGCCGCCGCGGCCATCATCGGACTCACAAGATGCGTCCGCCCGCCACGCCCCTGCCGACCCTCAAAATTCCGGTTGCTGGTCGAAGCGCATCGCTCGCCCGGCTGCAAAATATCCGGATTCATTCCCAGACACATCGAGCAACCGGACTCTCGCCATTCAAACCCGGCGTCCAAAAAAATCTGGTGTAGCCCTTCGGACTCGGCGGCCCGTTTCACCGTCTGTGATCCGGGCACAACCATAGCGCGCACTTTCGAACTCACTCGATGTCCCCGAGCCACCCGCGCCGCCGCCCGCAAATCTTCAATCCGCGAGTTTGTGCAGGACCCGATAAACACGCGGTCGATTCCGATCTCCTCAATGCGCTTCCCCGGCACCAGCCCCATATACTGCAAAGCCAGCTCAAACGCCCGGCGATCGGGCTCTTTGAGTCCATTCGCTTTGGGAACGTGCCCGGTTACCGGAGCCACCATGCCCGGATTGGTCCCCCAAGTCACAAAAGGAGAAAGCCTTGCCGCATCAATCTCAATCACGCGATCGAAAGCAGCGCCGTCATCGGAAGCCAACCCGCGCCATGACTCGATAGCCTGCTCCCACTCGCCATCTCGCGGCGCAAAACGCCTGCCGCGCACATAGGCAAATGTAGTCTCATCCGGAGCGACCATTCCCGCCCGCGCACCCGCCTCAATGCTCATGTTGCAAAGCGTCATGCGCCCTTCCATCGAAAGCCCGCGCACCGCCTCGCCCGCATACTCGATCACATGCCCGGTTGCGCCGTCAGCCCCAATCTGCCCAATCATTCCCAAGGCTACATCTTTCGCGGTCACGCCCTCCGGTAACCGCTCGCGCACGTCGATCTTCATCGTCTTCGGCTGCTGCTGCGCCAGGCACTGCGTCGCCAAAACGTGCTCCACTTCCGATGTTCCAATCCCAACCGCGAGCGCCCCAAAAGCGCCGTGCGTGCTGGTGTGGCTGTCGCCGCAAACAATCGTCATCCCCGGCTGCGTCAACCCCAGCTCGGGGCCGATCACATGCACAATCCCTTGCTCCGGCGAATCCATATCAAAAAGCCGCACGCCAAACTCACTACAGTTGGCCTGCAGAGCCGCAATCTGCTTCGCTGCAATCAAATCGGTGATCGGAGTGCCGCGCGGTTCGGTAGGAATATTGTGATCGACCGTAGCCACCGTCCGTGCCGGCTGCCGCAGCTTTCTTCCCGAAGCCCGCAACCCATCGAATGCCTGCGGCGAAGTGACTTCATGAACCAGATGCAAATCGATATAAAGGATCGGAGAGCGCCCGGCAGGCGACGCCACCAGATGCGCATCCCAAATCTTCTCGAATAGTGTTCGCTTCGCTGCCATAACTTAATAAGGAGAACCAGCACAACCAATTCGTGAGCTTCCAGTTTTTCATAGCGGGGAAGCAGGAGCAAGCTCAGTAGCGCATTTTTGATGGGCTAATCGGATCAAAATGCGAGCGGATTATCCAAATAGCCAACCCCGCCGCTTTCGATTTCCCGCGCCCGGCCTCTGTGCCAACGTAATATGCAAGAGTGTCGTCTAAGGATGTTCTGCGGCCAACGCTCTGTCGAGATCCGCGTCATAACCGTAGATGTCGTCGAAAAACCGAATCTGATTTTCCTCGTTCACTGTCGCCGAACCGTAGACAATCAGAACCGGAATTCGCGTGGCGAGGTTTACTTGAAGATTGTTCTTCTCGCCGTTCATCGTGGCCTTCACCCGCTCCAAGTCCCAGCCGGGATTGTTTCGCAACACCCAGGCGACGAGATCCTCAGGCTTCTGGACCCGAATGCATCCGTGGCTGAAATCGCGAACGTCGGGCGAGAATAGTTCCGGAGCATCTGTGCCATGCAGGTACACGTTGTCTGGATTGGGGAAGATGATCTTCACCAGGCCCAGAGAATTCGTTTCGCCTGGCTTTTGCCGCACCATCAGGTGAAGCGACTTTATACCCTCTAAAACCTCCGGGCTCACCTGATTGTCGGTTACGACCTCGCCTTGGGGCGTGACCACTTCAAAATTATGTTTGGAGATGTAGTTCGGGTCCTTCTGGATGTGGGGCACGATTTCATTCCGCTGAATGCTCGGAGTCACGTTCCAGTAGGGGCGGAAGACTACATATTGAATCTCTTTCTCAAAGATCGGAGACTTGTGGCCGTAGGCTTTTCCGATGATGACGTTCTTGTAGAAGGCGACGGTGCCATCCGGGTTCATCGCGCGTACGCGATATTCGGGAAGGTTGACCACGACCGGAGGTTGCGGGAAGGAATGCGGGAGCCAGCGCCAGCGTTCGAGTGTCAATTTGATCTGCCGAATGCGGACCCACGGAGGCGTATTGAGTTCATTGATCGTGCGCGGATCAAGGTTTCCGGTGGGATTTTCTCCATGTCTGTCCTGGTAATGCTTTACGCCATCGACGAGCGCGCCCTCATAGATGGTTGCATTCGGATTCAGTTGGGTGCCGGCAGGAATATCGCCGATGCCCTGTAGAAACCGGCCAAGATTCGCCAGACCGGCGTAGGGTTGGCCCGGGCGCACGGTCTTGGTGACGGTAGGCAGTTTAGGGCCGTCGCCTTGTTGTTTTGCGTATCCTTCGTATGTCGGCAATAGCTCGAGCATCTTCCGATAGCCCAGGAAAGGCGGCTCCAACTTCTGAATTTCGGCGGCTGGGTCACCTGCATTCACGACCTGCGTCTGAATAAAGTCCGCCAAAGCAAGTTGCTCTCCTCCCATATCAAGCTGAAACTTGAATTCCTTGGGACTTACCCGGCCACAGTGGACAGCCCTGATGTAGCGCATCGTCGAGACCGTGAGCGCGGTATCGAACGAGACCAAGTCTTGTTCAGACGGTTTTTGCCCCAGCTCGAGGATGCGGCCCTGCCATCGCGAGCTGTCGTAATCCTCGGGGTCGAGTCCTTTCGCGTCCGCATTCTGCAAGAGCCCGATCACGGCCAACCCCTGGGAACGTACGCGGCCATTCTGAATCCAAAGCAAAGAATAGCCGCTCGCCCCGTAAAGTTTGGCGGCCTCTGTTCTGTACGCGGTAAAGTCGGGCCAGCGAAGGTCGGCATTATGACCTGAATCCACAATAGCGTGGAGCGCGGGGACACCCGCGCCAGATAAAGCCTGGCCTGCAAGAACGACGGGCGGCTCCGCGAAGAGCGCAGGCGTCTTGCCGCTCGCAACAAACATTCCGGCGACGAATACGCTCGATAGAACGATCATCCACCCTGGCCGAGAAACAGGATTTCTCATGGCAAACCCCCGATTGATGTTTTACTTGAGTTTCGAAGGTAATTCCAGCATTGAGAGTGCGCGCATGCGCGGGTCTTTCGCCAGCCGCCGCGAATCCGCAGTAAACTATCTGTGCAAATTCGAGGTCTAGCCGGAGTCGCACTGCGATTGGCGACAGACGAAGCACTCTGAGCACCATGAAAGCCAGCAACTGGGAGTTCGCGAACCGGGCGACCGTCTTCGGTCTGACTTTCGGCTTGACGTTTCCCCTCTATGCTTTCGATCACCAGAATTCAGCCGTTGCGCTGGCCAACTGGCTCGGGGCAAGATTGCAGGTGAATACAGACCATGCCGCTCGTCTTTTATTTGCCGTCGCTGCCTTTTTGCTGGTTATGGCCGCTCTCATTCGAACTTGGGCATCCTCCTACCTTCAGGCGTCGGTGGTATACGCAACCGAGGTAAAAAGTGAATCATTAGTTGCCGACGGGCCCTACCGGCGAGTGCGCAATCCGCTGTATTTCGCCAATGTGTTAATGATCATCGCCATGGGCGCGATGATGAGCCGGTTGGGGTTTTTAGTGGCCGTGATCGCGATGGTGGTGTTCTGTTATCGGCTGATCCTCCGTGAGGAGGACGAACTTCAGGCAAGCCAGGGCCAACCCTACCTCGACTACTGCAAAGCGGTGCCTCGCTTTTGGCCCTCCTTACGGCCGCGTGTTGCATCCGCCGGACGGCAGGCTAGATGGGCGGAAGGATTCAAGGCGGAATCCTGGTACTGGGGACTTGCTGTGGCGCTTATCGCTTTTGCGGCGACTCTGAAATTGGCGCTGTTTTTTGTGATCCTGGCGGCAAGCTTGATTTTGTTCTGGATTTCTTCAATCGTTCTTCAAAAGAAATCACGCTCCAAACTCTGAGTGCATCCCGTGGACTCGGGGCCGCCAACGTTAACTTGTGTTAAGGGTCCGCATACACGTGACGCGGCCGTTAATTCTCGATTATCCAGTTCCTGCGTGCCGATCATCCTCTAGCGTTCTTCTTTGCTTGCCGGATTCCGGCACGCAGCCCCTGGTGCACGATCCTTGCATGTCCAGCGCCGTTCATTGACGCGATCACGGCGGCCGCAATGCCGCCGGGCGTGCACGCTTCCTGCAGCAAGTCTTCCAGGGGCGGAGTAGTTGTGCGCCAGGCCGCGATTCCGTCCGCAAGGGCGTGAGCTGCAGCCACACGCGCGCTCTTGCGATCGAGTCCAACGGCTACAGCCGCGTCGACCAGCGTTCCCAGCGCGTGATACCCATGACTGCTGGAGAAGGTAACGGTGAAGGCGTCAAACTGTTTTTCAGGTATTTCGAGCACTCCACCGACCTCGGCCAACAAATCCTTAACCTCCGTCCGCGCCGCACTGGATGTGCCGCTGCCAAAAGCCAGCGCCGTCAGCCCTTGGCCAGTGCGGCAGACAGGGCTCGGCATGGCTCGCGCCCACTGCACTGGCGGCCGCAGTCCAGCGCGCAGTTGGGAAAGTGGAATGCCGGCCGCCAGGCTCACCGCCGTGAGCGGCCGAGAAATCTTGTTGGTTCTGATTTCTCTCAGCAATCCACGCACCGAGTCTGGCCGCACCGCGATCATCAGTATGTGAGCCGATTCCACAGCCCGATGCAGATCCGCTTCGACGGCTACGCCGTACTGCCGCTTGAGTTTCTTCAGCTTTTCGGCGTGCCAGTCGTGCACCACGATTGGCCGGTCGTACCCCGCCAGCCGCAACCCAGCTACCAACGCGCCAGTAATACGGCCGCCGCCAAGAAAGACGGTAGCTTTCACGAGAGCCCCACGCAGGCCTGGTCCGCCGCGTCGACGAGTGCTTGCACATCGGCATTTGTGTGGGCAGTCGAGATAATCCAGTGCAGGCCGTTGGAGGGTGTCATGTAGATGCCACGGTCGAGCAGTCGGTGCACAAAGCGCGAATAGAGCCTCGTATCGACGCACTTGCAGTAATCGCGGTAGTCGTGGATGGCATCGCGCTCGGTGAAATAGATCTGGAACATCGGCCCGAAGCCTTGCACAATGGCTTTCATCTGCCGACGGCGAAATACTTCGCGCAGTCCGGCGATCACGGCATCGCCAACCGCGTGAAGCTTGCTATAACTGTTTCTGGTAGTGGGCACATCTGTGCCAAGCAGATCGAGGTTGGCCGCCACCACTTTCATGGTCAGCCGGTGTCCGTTAAACGTGCCGTAATGCAGCACCATGTTTTTGCTCCAGCGCATACGCTCCAGGATCGAACGCGGTCCGGCTACAGCTCCCACGGGAAAACCCCCACCCAGAGCCTTGCCGAAGGTGCTGAGGTCCGCTTGCACGCCATAATATTCCTGGCATCCGCCAGGGGCGTACCGAAAGCCGGTGACCACTTCGTCGAGAATTAGCAGCGCGCCACAGTCTTGCGTGAGTGCGCGCAGGCGCTGAAGATATCCATCTCGCGGCAGGATGCAACCCATGTTGGCCATGATGGGTTCGGTGATCACCGCGGCCAGTTCGTGCCCGTGCCGCTTCAGCACATTTTCGAGCGCGGCCACATCGTTCCACGGGGCCAGGACCACATCATCGAACGTCGAAAGCGGAATGCCGTCGGAGTCCGGAATGCGTGCCGGGTTCTCGACCAGCCCCAGTTGCTCGGGCGGATAGCTGTGCGCGTTCAGGAGGTAGGGATCGTACCATCCGTGATAGTGGCCCTCGAACTTCAGGAACTTATTGCGGCCGGTATGGGCCCGCGCCAGGCGCAAGGCCAGCATGGTCGCCTCGCTGCCAGTATTAGTGAAGCGGACCGCTTGGGCCGATGGCACCATGCGGCGAACGCGCTCCGCGGCCTCCACTTCCGCTGAAGTCGCGGCGGCGAAGTGAGAGCCTTCCGCCATCGCCTCGGAGACGGTTTTGACCAAAGCTGGATGAGCGTGCCCCTGAATCAGCGCGCCGAATGACATCATGAAGTCAACGTACTGATTGCCATCCGCATCCCATACGTGAGATCCCTGACCACGTTCCAGCATGATTGGGCCAGCCGTATATACGGTCGCGCCGCGCGAGGGCGAGTTCACGCCTTCGACCAGCGATTGCTGAGCGCGTTCAAACCATTGCCGGGAACGGGTGCGGTTTCGCGTCCGGTCGGTCGGTACTGTTCGCTTGGAATTCATATCAGAAATTTAGATTCGCTCTGCGGCTCAGTCCGCCAACCCGCCGCCATCCACTACCAGCGCGGCACCCGTCATGAAAGAAGAGTCGTCCGAGGCGAGAAACAATGCCGCCTTCGCGATCTCGTCCGGCGTGCCGATCCGCCCCAAGGGACGGTTGGCGCATCCGGACAGATAATCCTCCCATTTCAAACCACGCAGTCGCGCGTCTTCCGGGAGCATGGGCGTGTCGACATCGCCGGGGCAGATGCAGTTCACGCGGATGCCCTGGCGCCCGTGGTCGATGGCCATCGCCTTGGTCAACAGCACGACCCCGCCTTTTGAGGCGCAATAAGCGACCGCAGCATCGCCGCCCGCAATCCCCCATCCCGAACTGTTGTTGATGATCGTTCCGCGACGCTGCTCGATCATGTGAGGCAAAACTGCCTTCGACATCAGAAAGGTCCCCTTCAGATTGATATCCATTTGCAAGTCCCACTCTTCTTCTGAGCAATCGAGGATGGTGTGCGGGAAGAAAACGCCAGCATTGTTGAAGAGGATGTCGAGACGGTCGAAAACGCGCAGCGCCTCATTCACGGAACGAACACAGTCCGCTGCCTTGCGCACATCGGAGCGAATGAAGACAGCATTGCCGCCATCGTTTACGATTTTCTCGGCGACGGCATGGCCACGTTGTTCGTCGCGACCCGTGATCATCACCTTGGCGCCTTCTTTGGCGAAGAGCACAGCCGTGGCTTCGCCGATGCCGGATGTGCCGCCAGTGATCACCGCGACTTTATTTTGCAAGCGCATGTTTTAACCGGACCCCGCGAGGCCCCCGCCATCGACTACTATGGCAGCCCCGGTGACAAACGATGCAGCGTCGCTCGCGAGATACAGCACAGCTTGCGCGATTTCTTCCGGCTTTCCGACGCGGCCCAGAGGACGCTGTGCCGAGGCGGCGAGAAATCGATCTTCTGGTTCTCCCAATTGCCGCGCTTCGGTCCGCAGCATGGCGGTGTCTGTGTCGCCAGGGCAGACGCAGTTTACGCGAACCTTCTGCCGGCCGTGGTCGATCGCCATAGCCTTGGTCATCAATACGACCGCGCCCTTCGAGGCACAATAGGCAACCGCCCGGGGACCACCCGCCAATCCCCATCCAGAAGCAGTGTTAATGATCGAACCACCTGACGCTTTTGCCATGATCGGGATTACTTCGCGGCACACAAGGAAAATGGATTTTACATTTACTGCCATCACCGCGTCCCAATCTTCCTCCCTGATCTCGATTGTCGAGGCACGGCGAATGATGCCGGCATTGTTGAAAAGTATGTGAATGCCGCCGAACTCGTGGACGATTCTCCCGACCACCCGCCGGCAGTCGGCGGGGCAGGTCACATCGGCGCACTCAAAGATCGCACGGCCACCGGCGGTCAAAATCTCGTGCTCGACCTTCTGTCCGGCTTCCTGGTTCAAATCAACAATGCACACGGCCGCACCCTCGCGGGCAAACAGCAGTGCCGTTGCGCGGCCAATACCGCCAGCGGCCCCCGTAATGAGGGCGATTTTGCCAGAGAGTCTTCCACACATACCTAATCCGGCTCAGTCACGTTTGATCTTGAATAGTTCTTATCTTAGTTCGACGGTCTCTGCTACATCGATTCGCAGAACAGTACTCCAAAAGGCCCGATCTCGAAAACACCGCAAAGTAATCCCTCAGAGCGAACGTTGTTCTCGAGTCATTATTTCTTAAGTGAATGGCCGACTCGTGCATCGCCGATCCACAGAAGACCGTTCACACTCGTTACGTAGTGACTTGAAATCTCAGGTCGCCGCAATTCTTAGCTCCTCGGCGATCAAGAAACGACAGCATCGGGAATCGCCGCCTCCAGGGTCATCCGGCTATAGGCTCGCTTCAGGAGGAATGGGGTAGCGAACGTGGTCACGACCGCCATAAGAACGAGAATCGTGAAAAGGTCCTGGCTGATGAAGCCGTTTGAGAGCGCTACATTGGCGATGACAAGCTCCATGACGCCGCGGCCATTCAGGCCAATGCCGACCGCCCAGCTTTCGTCGCTCCGCATGCCGGCGAGTCTACCGCCGATATAGCCTCCAAAAATCTTTCCGGCAAACGACACTACGAGGATAGCGATCACCAACTTCCAATTACGCAGGCCCGACGCATCGAATTGCAGTCCGATGGCGGCGAAGAAGATCGGACCCAGAAATCCCATGGTGACGTTCGAGGCAGTCTTCTGTATCTCCTCGAAGTTGGCTCGTCCGAGAATCTGATGGCTGAGCAGCATCGCCCCGAAGAAAGCGCCGACCACGAAGTCGAGACCCAGCACTTCCGAAAAACTCGCGAAGGCGATAACAAAGACAAGAACGACTGCGAAGATGGATTCCTTGCCTTTAACTTTGACCAGCACACGGTCGATAGCGCCGCGCGATCTCCGGAACCGCCCTACGGTGTAGCGTTTGGCGAGCCGGGCTGCGATCACGATGACGCCCATGAACAGGAGCGCTTTGCACAAGGCCCACACCATCGAGACGAAGAAATTTGCCTGCGCGCCACCCTTGACGTCGAGAATGATACCGAGCGCGAGCAACGATATGACGTCGTTGGCTACGGCAGCCGAAATGATTTTCTGCCCGATCTCGGTGCGCAGCTTGCCCAGGTCCATCAGAATGCGAATGCTGACGGGCAACGCAGTAATCGCAACGCATAGTCCGATGAACAACGTGCGAGTCGCATCCAGACCGAAGACCTTTCCGAGAAGAATGCCCAGGCCAAGAGGAATGAAGAAACCCATGGCGCTGACCCATGCTCCGCGCCCGCGAAAGGAGGCCCACAGCGCGTCCAGATCCATCTCCACGCCAGACATGAAAGCCAGCAGCAGCACGCCGAGTTGGGCAAGGGCGCGAATCTCAGGGTTGAAGCGAACATAGCCAAGAGCCGAAGGCCCGAGAACCACGCCGGCGACAATCTCGCCAATCATGGCCGGTTGTCCGAAGCGCGCAGCGATCTCTCCCAGTACCCGGGATAAGACCAGCAGCAGAAGCAGTGCCTCGATCAGGGGCATGAATTCCTCGACGGTGGCGGGAAATGTTTGACGAACAGTGTAACGGCGAGGACGCGGCGAAGTCGAATGCGGGAAGGGCATCTGTGATGGAAGAATAAAGGCGGCGCTACGTACCTGATGCCTTGATAATGTTACGCCTCTGGACTTCCAACCTTCGCGAATTGCCGGCGCACAATTTCCAGAAAAGCTCTTGCTGCGGGATTATCGAGGCAGTTCTTCAAGGCGATGTCAATCGACGTCCAGTGGGAGGAGCGCACTTTCTTGTAGACAACTCCTGGCATCGCGAAGTTCGAAACACAGACCGGCGCTAGAGAAACTCCCGAACCGGCAGCGACCAGCCGCACCACCGTCGGCCATTGCGGGGCCTCCTGTGCGATGTGCGGACGAAAACCTTCCGCTTCACAGCATGCGACCGTTCGATCGAAAGCCAGTGGTCCCATCCGCCGCGCGAAAAATACAAAAGGATCGCCCCTCAGGTCTCTGGGGCGAATTGTGGAGTTACCTGCAAGTCTATGCCGCGCCGGCAGCACGGCGATGAATCGCTCTCGCAAGATCGAGCTCATCGACAGCCCGTCCGTCGGCTCGCCGTCGCGGAGAAACCCCAGATCCAAAGTTCCGTCCAGCAAAGAAGGCACCTGTTCAGCGGTGACCAGCTCTCGCAGCCGCAACTCAACCTTGGGATACAGGCGGCGATAACGTTCGATGGCTTTGGGCAGCGTGGTCAGCATCACGGAGCCGCTGAATCCCACGGTCAGAGCGCCTTCCTGCCCGCTGCCCAGTCGCCGTGCCATCTCTACGTCATCCTGCATCTTCGCGATGGTGTTCCGCGCGCGTTCCCTGAAGTATTGACCGACCTTGGTCAGGCGGACGCCTCGCGTTGTGCGCTCGAAAAGTGGATAGCCCAGCATCCGCTCGAGGCTCCTGATCTGCTGGCTAAGGGGAGGTTGCGCGATTCCCAGCCGCGCCGCCGCCTTGCTGAAATGGAGCGTTTCAGCAACGGCCAGAAAGTAACGTAAATGCCGTAATTCAATTTCCTGTTTCATATTCAAGTTGTCTAGATCAATAGCATTTAGATATTGGACATATTACTCTCCAGATTCTATCCTCAAATCATTCAAGAGGGATTATGCACGTAATTTCAGGCAAAGAGCGCACGCGGCCTGCCACCGAGATTCGCATCCGCCAGTTTCAGGCGGGGGATGCACCTTCATTTCGCAGGCTTAATGAAGAATGGATCACCCGCTTCTTCCGCGTCGAACCAAACGAGGAACTGATTCTGGCCGATCCAAAGGCAACGATCCTGGATCACGATGGCAGGATCTTTTTCGCGGTCGTCGGTGATCGCTGCGTCGGATGCTGCGCGCTGATTAGCCTGGGAGAAAAAGAATTTGAACTGGCCAAGATGGCGGTCGAGACCTCCCATCAAGGAGCAGGGGTCGGCCGCAGGCTGTTGCAGGCAGCCATCGAAGAGGCGCGAAGCGCGGGCGCGCGAAGAGTCTATCTCGAAACCAACCACATCCTGACGCCCGCGATCCACTTGTACGAATCGCAGGGATTTAAGCATATCGATCCAAGCCGCATAGTCCCATCCCAATACCAGCGCGCCGATGTCTACATGGAACTGCTCATTCCCTAGAGGGGCGAGGCTGCCCATGAATAATGCCTGTCGAGGCGAGCGACCTGCGATCAGAAGTGGCCCGCTCACCAAAATTTCGGTGGTGGCTTAACACGAATTCTGAGGTTTCTCACAAAACCGGCACGATTTCCAGAATCGGGACCAAGGATTTTCTCCGCTTTCTCGTGTCCGAAGCGTATGATCCTCCCGCCGTTCACACCTCAATTCAGGAGAAAACCATGAAGAAGCTTTGCGGTCTAGTCGTTTTCGTGTTCTTGCTTGCGCCCGCATTGTTCGGGCAGGAACATTACACCGAAGGTCCAGTCTGGCGCGTTCAACTGATCCGCGTGAAGCCCACCCATATGGATGATTACCTCACCAGCCTGCGGAAATCTACCAAGCCACTGATCGAGGAACAAAAAAAGGAAGGCACGATCATGGACTACAAAGTCTTCCTCAAAGAGACCAAGAACAGCCCGGAAGATTGGGACATCTGCGTCGCGATTGAATACAAGAACCACGCCGCCATGGATGGGCTTACCGCCAAAGGCGAAGCTGCCCGCGATAAGATTCTGGGCGGGAAAGCGCCGGCGCAGGAACTCGCGGAGAAGCGCGCCGAAATTCGCGAGATCATCAGCTCAGATCTGCTGCAGGAGATTTTTCTGAAATGAGGACCGGCATGTGTGGGGCGGGCGCGTTCGCCTGCCTTTTTCAGAGCCCGGTAGTGAAACGATTGAATGCCGTAATTTCGATGTTAGAATCCGGGGGAGAATAACCCGAAATGATGAATCGTCTCCGCTATTATTTGTTTGTCTCGTTGCTGGTTGGGAGCTTAATGGACTCGCAGCTTGCTTCCGCGCAGCAGACCCGCTCTAACCTTTCAGTCCACTGGGAAGAACTAACCGCATCGGATTTCCGCGATGGCATTCATCTTTCGCAAGGAACATGCCTGCTTCCGTTCGGAATCCTTGAAAAGCACGGACCACATCTTCCGCTCGGCACCGACTTGCTCGATGTTCGCTATGCCACACTGCACGCGGCCGAAAAGGAATATTCGGTTGTTTTCCCCGAATATTATTTTGGGCAGATTGCCGAAGCCCGACACGAGCCAGGAACGATCGCCTATAGCCGTGAGCTGCAACTCGCGCTGCTGCAGGAGACTACCGACGAAATGGCGCGCAACGGATGTAAGAAGATTGTCATCATCAACGGCCACGGTGGCAACGAGGACCTCCTCCCATACTTCGCGCAAACGCAATTAGACAAGCCGCACGATTACGTCGTATACGTTTTTGATAAGCGTGAACCTCAGCAAGGAGTGCTGATGCCGAAGACCTCGCCGGACTGGCACGCAGGCGAAAGCGAGACGTCGAAGATGCTGATCGCGCGTCCCGATACGGTGCATATCGATCGAGCCAACCAGGAATCCGGCGTTGATCAACATCGTCAGAATCTGCCGGAAGATGTTTATACCGGGATCTGGTGGTATGCGCGCTTCCCGAACCACTATTCAGGAGTCGGTTCAGCCGCGACCGAAGAACTCGGCAAGTTTCAGATGGATTGGTGGATCGATGCGATCGCGAACGTGATTCGTTCGGTGAAAGCCGATGGACAGAGTTTGAAGCTGCAAAGCGAATTCTACGAAAAGAGCAGGCACCCGCTTGAAACGCAGCCGTGAAGGGGAATTACGATCTCCCAATCAGCACGCCAGTGATGAACACCAGCACCCCGCCCAGCCCGACCTGCAGTGCTGCTGAGACCCAAGGCGTATCCATATAGCGCTTTCGAATCCATGTAATGACCCCGAGTTCCACCATGACGACAGCGCCTGCGGCCCAAAGCGCGGCGTTAAAATCCTTGAGCAGAAATGGGAGGGTATGGCCGATGCCGCCGAGGGCGGTCATGGCTCCGCAGATCACGCCGCGAACCCACGGATGTCCCCGTCCGGTGAGGCTGCCATCGTCGGAAAGCGCTTCGGCGAATCCCATGCTGATGCCGGCGCCGGCCGATGCGGCGAGCCCGACAAGAAATGCGTCCCAGCTGTTGCGCGTTGCGAATGCGGCTGCGAACACCGGAGCGAGGGTGGAGACCGAACCATCCATCAATCCAGCCAGTCCGGGTTGTACGATCTGCAACACGAACAAACGGCGCTGGGCGCGTTCTTCGTCGGCCTTGACACTGGCGGGAAGTTTCTCTGCGTCCAGTTCCTGCGCTCGCTCTTCGTGCTCGCGCTCTTCATTGATGAGATCGTCGAGCAGTTGGCGAACGCTGGCATCCTGCGTGCGCGCTGCGGCTTTTTCGTAAAACCGGCGAGTCTCGACTTCCATTGTGCTCGCTTCCTTGCGTACAGCTTCAATTCGGAGCGGGCGAATCAGCCACAAGGCCGGCCGTTCGACAAAACCGCGCACATCTTGGCGGCGAATGAGAGGAATGTGCTCGCCGAATTTTTGGCGGAACATTTCGATTAATTTTCTGCGGTGCGCCGACTCCTCCTCGCGCATGCCGTCGAACATTGCCGCCGACGCAGGATAGTCCGGGCGCAAGCCTTCGGCGAAATCGGAATAGACTCGCTCATCTTCTTCTTCGAGCGAGATGGCGAGAGCCAGCACCTCGCGCTCCGTGAGTTCGTCGAATTTCTTCATGGCGAAATAGATTACCTGCCCAAGCGCCGCAAACACAAATCGAAAACGAATTTCAGAATCTGAACTTGTCGAACATGGAAACTATCGCGATGTTGGATCTGCATCCGCTCTCCCATGTTCCATACCTGCGGTGCTACTATCCTCTGCATGACGCTCAGGAAGCGGCCCGCATCGTCGAAGCGCCACGACTCGGCAGCAGCGAAGAAGAAGGCGCTGCACGTTACCGCACACGCCCCGGAGTTAGTCATCATTACCGGCATGAGCGGCTCGGGCAAGGCTTCGGTGCTTAAGGCATTCGAGGACTTGGGGTTTTACTGCGTCGACAATCTTCCGATCGAACTGATTCCGCGTTTTGCGGAGATGTCGTCGCAGTCCGATGACACCCGGCGCACCGCATTGGTGGTCGACGTGCGGGAGGGATCGAAGCTCGACCAGTTGCCGGGCATTTTAAAGGCGGTGCGACGAATTATTCCCACGACGGTTGCATTCCTGGAAGCTTCCGATGGAGTGCTCTTGCGGCGATTCAGCGAGACGCGGCGTCCGCATCCACTGGGCACGAACGACCCTGTTAACACTTCTATCAAGGCGGAACGCAGGCGCCTTTCCAAGATACGCGCCTTGGCTGACATTGTTATCGACACCTCGAAGTTCAACGTGCACGAACTTCGCGCGCACGTTACCGAGCGATTTCGCGAACAGCCGACCGAGAAGAGCATTCTGGTTTCGAGCGTGAGCTTTGGTTTTCGCCACGGCGTGCCCGAGGAAGCCGACCTTGTGTTCGACGTGCGCTTTCTGCCTAATCCACACTTTGTGGCGGAGTTTCGGCCGCTTACCGGCCGACATCCGCGCGTGGCGAAATATATAAGGTCATTTCCGCAAACGAAGGAGTTTATTTCGCGGATCTCGGATCTGCTGGTCTACCTGCTGCCGCACTACATTCATGAGGGAAAGAGCTACCTCACGGTTGGCTTCGGCTGTACCGGTGGGCAACATCGTTCGGTTCTGATCGCGGAAGAGGTCGGCAAACACCTGCGCAAGGCCGGGTATCGCGTAAAGGTTGTGCATCGCGACATGCCGAGGTGAGTGCGCGCCGATGGAAGCCAAGGACAAAAATCGGCGCAGCGCAGTAAAATAGAGCACTTGTACCCCACTCCCATTTCACCGTCGATAGGCCGTTTCGGCGTTTACGGAGCCGTATGCGGCAACTGACGCGACTGGTCCGTTACGCGCTGCCGTACTGGTGGCAGATTCTAACTTCAGTTTTGTTGATGGCCGCGGTCGGAGCGCTGGATGCATTCAAGTATCTGTTGGTCCGGCCTGTATTCGATCGTGTGTTGAATCCCGCAACAGGATCGAAAGATATCCAGCTCTTTATTATTCCGGGGACGCACCATGCTGTTAATCTCCAGCAAGTTGTCCCTTCACGGTTTACCAACGCGTGGACCATCGTAGCGTTCGCTTTGGTCGCATCGACGGTTTTGAAGGGGATTTTCGATTACACGGGAACCTATCTGGTGAATCATGCTGGCTTTGGCATGATCACTGATCTGCGCGACGATCTTTATAACGCGATCATGCGCCGTTCGGCGGCGTTCTTCTCCAAGCACACAACCGGAACTTTGCTTTCGACGATCATCAATGACATTGAGCGTGTGCAATATGCCATGTCGACCGTCCTGGCAGAGTTTCTGCAGCAGTTTTTTACATTTCTTTTTGTCGCCGGTGTGGTTGTGGTGTTGGGCAGGGAGCTTTCCTGGGTGCTCCTGCTCTTCGTTCCGGCGATCGTTTATTCGTCGCGCAAGATCGGTTCCCGGGTGCGAAGCACGACTCGGCAAGGGCAGGATAAGCTTGCCGAGATTCAGAACATTCTTTACGAAACCATAACCGGCAACCGCATCGTCAAGGCGTTTAATACCGAGAAGTGGGAGATTTCGCGATTTCGAGGGGCTGCACGGCGCTTGTTCCGCGCGAACCTGCGATCGGTAGCAGCGACGGCCATCAGTTCTCCTCTCATGGATATTTTTGGATCGGTTGGAATTGCTTTGTTGCTGCTCCTGGGACGCAGCCGCATCGTGCATAACCTGATGACACCGGGTATTTTTGTGGCATTCATCACGGCTGTATTCAGTCTTTATAATCCCGTCCGCAAGTTTGCCCTTTTCAATAATAATTTTCAGCAGGCGCTGGGGGCTTCGAGCGAAATCTTCAAGTTCATGGATGAAGAAGATGACGTCCGCGAGAAGCCACGGGCAAAGCGTTTGCCACCCTTTGCCGGGAACGTGCAATTCGAGCACGTCAGTTTCAGCTATGGAAATGCAGACGGAGACGCTGGAGTCTTGCACGATATAAATCTCGAAGTCCGCTGTGGAGAAGTGGTCGCCATCGTGGGCTCGAGCGGATCAGGCAAGAGCACGCTGGTTCATCTAATCCCGCGTTTTTTTGATGTGAGCCAGGGGCGTTTGCTGATTGACGGCACCGATGTGCGCGATGTGACATTGAGTTCCTTGCGAGACCAAATCGGAATCGTTACGCAGGAGACCGTGCTGTTTAACGATACGGTTCGGAATAATATTGCGTACGGCCAACCGCACAAGTCGGTCAAGGAGGTTGAGTCTGCGGCTCGCGCCGCGCTGGCACACGATTTCATCAAGGCGCTGCCGGCCGGCTACGGTGAAGTGATCGGAGAACGTGGCATTCGCCTCTCCGGTGGGGAGCGGCAGCGAATCGCGATTGCGCGTGCGATTTTGAAGAATGCCCCGATTCTGATTCTGGATGAGGCGACCTCGGCGCTCGATAGCGAGTCAGAGGCACTGGTGCAGTCGGCGCTGCACAACCTGATGAGCGGCCGAACGGTCTTTGTGATTGCGCACCGGCTTTCGACGGTACGCCGCGCCGATCGCATCGTGGTAATTGAAAATGGCACGATTGCCGATATCGGTGCCCATGAGGAGTTAATGACCAAGCTGGGCACCTATCGCAGGCTCTATGAGTTGCAGTTCGCCGATTTCGAGCAGAAAATGGAGCCGGCGCAACCGAATTAACCTGCCGCCAGGAATCAATCATGCCGATTCGCTCCATGACGGGTTTTGCGCAGGTCAAGGGCGAACTCGCGGGACCGAATGGCACCAGCCCTGCACCGGAACTTGCTTTCTCGTCGTCTCAGGCGGGGGATCGTCTGGGCTTTGCACTCTCATTGAAATCGGTGAATCATCGCTTTCTCGATCTGCACTTTCGGTTGCCTTCCGGCTGTGACTCGCTGGAAATGGAACTTCGCCGGTTACTTAAAGAAAAGATTGCGCGCGGCCACGTCGAGGTTACTCTCAATGTCGAGCGGGGTAACGGGGATTCGCTGGCTCTGAATCGCCGGCTGGTGGGAGCATACATTGCGGCTTTTCGCGCTGCTGCCGGAGAGTTTGCTTTAGCGGCGGAGCCCGATCTTAACGCGATCTTACGCATTCCAGGCGCGTTGGATTCTGCTCGGGAAATCGAAGATGGAGCGCTCGAAGCGGCCGTGATGGCCAGAGTCGGTGAAGTGCTCGAGCGGCTGAATCAGATGCGCGAGCAAGAGGGGCGCAGCATCGAACGTGAACTTCGCCAGCGCATGGCTCACCTGGGGGAAGCCGTGAAAACCGTGCAAGTTCATCGCCGCACGGTATTGCACAGTTACGTCGAACGATTGCAGACTCGGCTTCAGGAATTGCTCGGCGCCAACGCCGATCGGGAACGGGCGATGCAGGAGGCCGCGCTGCTCGTCGATCGCAGCGATATTCAGGAAGAGGTCGTTCGCCTCGAAAATCACGTGCAGCATTTTCTGGATCTGCTCGATCAGGATGGAGAGGTCGGCAAGAAGCTCGACTTCCTCTTGCAGGAAATGAACCGGGAAGCCAACACACTGCTTTCTAAGACATCCGGGTTGGCGGGCGAAGCGTTGAAAATCACCGAGGCCGGACTGGTGATGAAAGCGGAGATCGAAAAATCACGCGAGCAGGTGCAGAACCTGGAATGAGTTCTCCGGCCCACAAACCTGTTGTCTATATTATTTCTGCCCCTTCCGGTTCGGGCAAGTCGACGCTAGTGAACGAAATACTGAAGTCGGTTACCGATCTAGAATTCTCCATCTCCTACACGACGCGGCCTCCCCGCGGCAGCGAAGTCAATGGCAGGCAGTACTACTTCGTCTCGCGCCCGGAATTTGAGCGCATGATTCGTGAAGATAAATTTCTCGAACATGCAGAAGTCTTCGGCAATTACTACGGGACGGCTCGATGTTACCTGCAGGAAGCGGAACAGAAGAATCGGGACCTTCTGCTCGACATCGATGTGCAGGGGGCCGAACAGATCCAAGGCAAATTGCCGGATGCCACCAGCATCTTTATCCTGCCGCCGGATCGCAAGACGCTGGAAGCCCGACTGCGCAAACGCAGCGAAGATCGCGAAGAGGTGATTCAGCGCCGCCTGGAGACCGCGACTCGCGAGATTGAGAACTATGAGCGCTACAACTACATCCTGGTGAACGACCAGTTGGAAGAGTCGATTAAGAACCTGCGCGCGATCGTGCGCGGAGAACGCATAATGCGCCAGGGGGATGCGCTCTCCGAGGATCAGGCGAAGATAGTGAAGATGGCCGATTCGTGCCGCCTGGCGAATGTTCGTGAACGCGTGAAACCAATTCTAGATTCTTTCCGCTCCTCGGCAATCGCCGGCAGACCTTCGTAATCAAAATATGGCATTGACAGCCCCGCAACTTTGGGTTTCGTGGGACAATAGTGGGGCAGTTCTTGGCTTCCCCGGCGAAGAACGAAGCGCAGTAACTTTCGGCAATTAAATCTGGATCCCTTAACGGGGGGAGAGAATTATGAAATTGATCGAAGGCTTCGATAGCAACTACCGTTACATTCTGGTCGCCGCCCGGCGCGCACGCCAACTGCAATCCGGCGCTCCGCCGGTAGTGCAAACCAATTCGCGCAAGCCTTGCCGCATCGCGCAGGATGAAATCCGGGCGGGCAAAGTGAAGTGGGAAATTCCAGAAACCCGGAGCGCCGCTGAACAGGCCGCGGAAGTGCTTGAACAGGCCTTCGGTCACGAAGCCTAAATCGTTTCGCGGCGCCGCAGCATCGATATCTCTGACCATGAAAGTTGCTCTCGGAGTAACGGGCGGCATTGCGGCTTATAAAGCTGCGGAAATTGTACGATTGCTGCAGGATCGCG
Source organism: uncultured Acidobacteriaceae bacterium (assembly GCA_964530145.1). Classification (GTDB taxonomy): domain Bacteria; phylum Acidobacteriota; class Terriglobia; order Terriglobales; family Acidobacteriaceae; genus Sulfotelmatobacter. The sequence goes on from CAZGXY010000008.1 coordinate 45,392, forward strand.
GTATCCGCGTGCAGGTGATCATGACGCGCGCGGCTCAAGAGTTTGTCCGCCCTCTTACCTTTGCCGCTCTCTCAGGCGAAAAAGTGATTACCGGAATGTTCTCGGCGGGCGAAGAGCAGGCGCCTAACATCGATTCGGCAATTGAACACATTGCGGTCGCACAATCGATTGATGCTTTGGTTGTCGCGCCTGCGACCGCCGATGTTCTCGCGCATTTTGCCCAGGGAATCGCCAGCGATTTTCTTACGACTCTCTATCTCGCAACCACCGCTCCGGTTATCGTCGCACCCGCCATGAACGTGAATATGTGGAATCACGCCGCGACACAAGCGAACCTGGACATTCTTCGAGCGCGCGGCGTGAAGTTCGTAGAGCCCGAATCGGGATATCTCGCTTGCGGCATGATTGGCGCTGGGCGGCTTGCGGAGAACGACACTATTGTTGCCGCCGTTTTGGAAGCTCTTGGCGTTTCGCAGGATCTCGCCGGAGAAACCATTTTAGTGACCGCGGGGCCGACGCGCGAGAAGGTCGATCCGGTGCGCTATTTCACCAACCGGTCAAGCGGGCGTATGGGATACGCCATTGCGGAAGCGGCGCTTCGCCGCGGGGCTCGTGTACTTCTGGTGAGCGGGCCAACCTCGCTGACGCCGCCGGAAGCAGCCGAAGTCATGCGCGTGGAGTCGGCTGAGGAGATGCGCCACGCAGTGCTCGATCTTTTGCCCAAGGCGACAGTCGTTATCAAAACTGCCGCCGTCGCCGACTACCGGGTAAGGTCAGTGTCTGATCAGAAAATTAAACGCCGCGGGCCGATAAATCTGGAGCTGGAGCCCACGGCTGACATTCTGAAAGAGATTTCTTTGCGCAAGCAGTCGCAGATCGTTGTCGGGTTTGCCGCGGAGACGGAAAACGTTCTCGAAAATGCCCGGCAGAAGCTCTCGTCGAAGCAAGTCGATGCCATCGTAGTCAATGATGTTTCGCGCGAAGGTGTTGGTTTTGACGCTGATCGCAATCAAGTAACCATCATTACTCACGACGAAGTCGTCGAAGTTCCCGAAAATACCAAGTGGGAGGTCGCGCAGCGTGTGCTCGACCAGGTCGTGCGATTGCGCGATCGGCGGAGAACGCGGGTGACAACTTAGCCCGGGCGTTCACCGAACGAAATGTAAAATTTCCGGCCGGTTGCCCCAGCACTGGCGTACAATTTCGCCGGAAAATTCAGGAGCAAGCAATGACGCAAAAAGTAATCGAAGTCGTAGGAACGTCGAAAGATAGTTTCGCCAAGGCTGCTCAGGCGGCCGTAACCGAAGCGGCGAAAACCGTGCGCGGAATCAAATGGGCGCATGTCGACTCACTGGACATGGAGCTGGACGGCGCAAAAGTCGTCCGGTATCGCGCCACTACCAAGATTTATTTCGACGTGGAGAAATAATTGGCTGCGGTGCTGGCTCCTGAGATGAGGCGCGCCCTCACCGATCGTATCAGTTTCTTCAACGAACTCGGAATCTACGATTTCTACCGTCGCATTTCGCCATTAGCGGCGCGGAACACCGATGCCGGCGTCTTGCCATTGCCCACACAACCATCTCAGACACTGCAAGCCGAATTGCGAGAGGAAATGGCTTCAAGAAAATCCGCTGTTGTGCCTGTCATCGCCGGCGAACCTATTTTGGAAATTGTGGAGCCCAGATCCGAACAAGGCGTGGCCAATCCTCTTTCAGCGCTCAAACTGATTCGCGAAGACCTGGGCGACTGCACCCGCTGCAAACTGCACCAGCAAGGCCGGAAGCAGATTGTTTTTGGCGTGGGAAATCCGCGCGCGGAATTGATGTTTGTGGGTGAAGGCCCGGGCGCTGACGAAGATGCGCAGGGTGAGCCGTTCGTTGGCCGTGCCGGACACTTACTCAACAACATGATTAAAGCGATGGGACTCCGGCGCGAAGATGTTTACATCGCGAACATTGTCAAATGCCGTCCTCCCGGTAACCGCACTCCCGAGCGTGACGAGTGCGAAACCTGCTCGCCGTTTCTTATGCGGCAGATTTCAGTAATCCAACCCAAAGCAATTGTGGCACTCGGTGCTGTGGCCGCGAAGAATCTGCTTGCGATCAATGCGCCTATGTCCGAGCTTCGCGGGCGCTGGTATGACTTCAAGCCCTCGGGCAGCGATCCTTCGTGGCCGGGCGCTCGGCTTGCGGTGACCTATCATCCTGCGTTTCTTTTGCGTGATCCGCGGCAGAAGGGCGAGGCCTGGAAAGACTTGCAGATGGTGATGAAGTATCTCGGCATCGAACCGCCCAAGAAATCCGCCGAATAGATATCCGGCCTCCTGTCTGGCTGTTTTTCTCTTGAGCGCTGCTATTCTTGATTCTTCACTTTATTCTTCACCTTTCAAGAACCAATGCCCGCCTTTTGCGACGTAGCGCTGCCCGTGCCCCTGGATATGGTTTTCACCTACCGTGTCCCTGCCGAAGTGACTCCAGTGGTGGGCGGGCGCGTGCTTGTGCCTTTTCGCCAGCAGCGCATGAGCGGCATCGTGGTCGAGGTGCATGATCGCGAACCCTCGGTCAAAACGAAATCGATCTTCGGCATTCTCGACGCGACTCGCGTTCTTGATGAACAACTTCTTCGCCTGGGCCGTTGGGTCGCCGATTACTATCTTGCCCCAATCGGAGAGGTCTTTCGCACCATGCTGCCTCTCGGCGCCGAGTTTAAACATGCGGTTGTTTATCGGATAACGGCTGAGGGTCGCCTGGCTCTTCATCTGGCAGGGATGTCAGGCACGTCGAAGCGTTCACAACGCGCTCCTGAGGAACAGGCGGCCGAAGTTCGAGTGCTCGATTACTTAGCCACGCAAGACTCTGCTGATAACGAAACTACTCAAGTGCACGAGCAAGCGCTCCGTTCCGCAAGCAAAATTTCCAACGCAGTTCTCTCCGGGATGGTGCGAAAGAAATGGATTGCGCGGGAAGATGTTTCTGCCGCTCGCGATGCGACGCCCACAATCAAGGTCGCGGTGTTTCAGTCAGCGGTAGGAAAGTTAAATCAAAATCAGCGGACTATCGTGGAAGCGCTCGCTGCATCCGGCGGACGAGTTCCGATAGAGACGCTGCGTGGGATTGAAGTGCCACGAACGACGCTTCGCACGCTTGTGAAGAGAGGCGTCGTCGAAATTGTCGAAGTTCCGGCCCAGCTTGCACTCACGCGAAGTAAACCGCGCGCTGCGCCGTTTGCCTTCCAATTCAACCCGGCGCAGCAATCTGCACTGAACCGGCTGCGACAAGCAGTCGACGAGCGAAAGTTTTCCGGTCTGCTTCTGCATGGCGTTACCGGGTCGGGCAAGACGGCCGTCTATCTTGCAGGCATGCGCTCGGTGCTTGAAGCGGGCCATTCGGCGATTCTCCTGGTTCCGGAAATTGGTCTTACGCCTGCGGTTGCTGCCGATCTACACCAGATTTTTGGCAGCGAGGTTGCCATCCTTCACTCAGCTTTATCGAACAAAGAGCGAGCGCAGCAATGGCACCGCATCAGGAACGGCGAAGCGCGAATGGTTGTGGGCACCCGCTCGGCAGTATTCGCTCCGGTCAAAGATCTCGCCTTGATCATCGTCGATGAAGAGCACGATGCCTCGTACAAACAAGAGGAGACGCCCCGCTATCACGCCCGCGACGTTGCGGTAATGCGCGCAAAGATGGCAAATGCGACCGTTGTCTTGGGTTCGGCCACGCCTTCGCTGGAATCGTATTTCAACGCGACTAAAAACAAGTATGCGTTGGTTGAGTTGCCCGATCGGGTGGAGCAGCGGCCGCTGCCCGAAGTCGAAATTATCGATATGCGACAGGAATTTCAGGAAACCGGCCAGGAGCAGGTTATCTCGCGCAAGCTGATAGCTGAAATTACGGAACGATTCGACCGCAAAGAGCAGGTGATGGTGCTGCTCAACCGCCGAGGGTATTCTCCAGTCGCGCTGTGCCGCACCTGCGGCAAGACTCTCGAATGCCGGAATTGCGCCATCGCTCTCACGCATCACAAGCGCGAGCATAAAATGATTTGCCACTACTGCGGCTATGCCGCGCCTGTGCCAAAGGCTTGCGTGCATTGTGGAAGCGAGTACATTTATTTTCTCGGAACTGGTTCGGAAAAGTTGGAAGAGTTGTTGCACGGAATCTTCCCCCAAGCACGCATCGCGCGGCTCGATCGTGATACGGTTCGCGGCCACGAAGATTTCGAGAGAACTCTCAACGCGCTGAGCGAGGGAGAACTCGATCTGCTGGTTGGCACGCAGATGATCGCCAAGGGCCACGATATTCACGGCGTGACTTTGGTCGGGGTGATCGGCGCGGATTCCGCCCTTGGCTTGCCGGACTTCCGCGCTGCAGAGCGCACCTTTCAGTTACTTACTCAGGTTGCTGGACGGGCAGGACGGGGACAGTCTCCGGGCAAAGTGATCTTGCAGACTTATTTTCAGGATCATTACGCGGTGCAGTACGCCGGGCGTCATGACTTTATGGCATTCTACGAAAAGGAATTGCGCTTTCGCAGCTGGATGCACTATCCGCCATATTCTGCGCTGGCCAACGTCCTAATCCGCAGCGACAAACTCGACGAAGCTTTACAGTGGTCGCGGATCCTCGGCAAGTGGTTTGAGAGTACACGCCACGAAGGTGTTCGCGTTTTGGGGCCGGCCAGCGCGCCAATTATGCGGCTGAAGCGCGATTATCGTTACCATTTCGTGCTCAAGTCGCCCAGCCGGGAGAAGCTGAATTCGGTGCTGCGGGCAATGCTGGCGCATGCCGTGGCGCAGAAGATACCGCGCACACAAGTGATTGTCGATGTGGACGCGTTGTGGCTGATGTAAACTTCAGTCCCTCGGCGGACAAGCACTTACTGGGTGATTAGCGCGAAAAAAGAGGAAACGCAACTAAGGCGGCTCGCGAAGCTAATCGAAGACTCTGCCGCGCAACGGTCAATCGCGCAGCTTAGCCGACCGAACGGTAAGAAGTAGGTCTCACCCTGAAACGTCGCCGGGAGTTACTCTGCTTTGACGGCTCCCCGAATCACGGTGACGGATGCCGCGGGCAGCTCAAATTCGGTGTTCTTCTCCGCGGTTATCTTCGAGTGAACAATTGGCCCGTCGGGATCGGCCCAGCCTTTTGAGGTGGTGGCGATCGTGGGCTTGCTGCTTTCCTCGGCGTGAGCCATGAAGCGCGTTTGTGCTGGATGCCATTGGTATTGCGCGCTCCCAAGCGTTGAAATCTCTACTGGGCCGGCGAGGTTTGATTCTTTCTTTGCTTGCCCTTCGAATGCGATCCGCACTTTGTGCGCGTTCTGCTGATCCCGATTCACCGCCATTACTGACCATTTTCCGTCTGGTCGCTTCACAGCATAGGCCGTCACCAATTCATGATCGGCGCCGTCGCTGATATCGCTGCGTGCTTCAAACACCTGATGCTCAGCGCTGCCGGGCTGCACCCACTCCTGATTGATCAACTGTGCTACGAAAAACTGCGCCAGCGGCTGCTGAATCTGATAGTTTGCGTCGACTGCAAACATTCCAAATGTTCCCGGAGAGTTGTTGCAACCCGGCTCCATCTGCAGCGGCAAATAGTGAAAGAAGTAAACTCCTTTCCCGCCGGAGTTCAGGAACGAGCCGATATAATCGGCGAGCCAGATCCCAGAAAAAATGTCCTGGTAAGTTTCGCTGGCGCCGGAAGAAAGATTTCCTTCGGTGATGAACATCGGTATGTCGGCTGGAATTCCATCTTCATGCCAGACCTGCATAATGTGGCTCACGAGTTCGGGCTCGTCGTAGAGCATGCCCCACGGTGTTTTGCAGGGATCGAAGGGATAATGTTCGAAGGAGAAGAACGCGAGATCGTTCATGCCTCCGTGCTGCTTCAGGTAGTCGACGAAACGGGCGGTCCATGAGACTTTTCCGTTTATATCCGGCCAGACCTCGATGTCTCTATTCACGCCCTGAAACGACGGCCCACCCAACCTCAGTGCAGGATCGACGCGATGAATCGCGGTTGCCCACTGTAAATATAGCGCCGCATAATCTTCCGGCAGCATGTACTGTCCATCGGCTTCCTCGCCCATCTCGACATAGGAGACTGGATAGCCACGATTTTTCAGGTATGAAATCTCGGCAGCAGCATTGTCGGGGGTGTCGTACAACATGGCGACCGGAACCATCGCGGGGAGGCCGCGAGTCACCCCGCTGGTGAAGAACAGATCAAATCCCATTTGCGCCTGTTTGGTCGATCCCAAGTCGGATGCCTGATGCCAGGGATCGACTGACGAACAGTATGTCGTGGTCTGCTCTTGATCCGGAGTGTGGCGAACGATGTCGTGGAACTCGCCGTCGCCGGTGATCGTTCCGAGATAAAGTTCACGAATCGCGTAGCCCGAGCAAGTTCTTGGATCGGCCTTCGTTTCGGACGAGGCGTCGGCTGGGCATGCGTTCGAGGATTCGGTCATCCAGATGCGCACGAACTTGACTGGCATCGGTGTGCCGCTCAGGCGAATCATCTCGGTTTTGCCTTTCCCCCCGGTGACTGTGCCCTGCGGAAACGTCTGCCACACGCCCTTTGTCGGCGCCTTGATCGGATCATCGCCAGTCCAATACTGCACGACGAATTGCCGGGCATAAGGCTCGGCCCATGCGATGCGGATGCCATCGACTTGCTGAACCTGCGCCAGGTCCATTACGACCCACTGCGGATGCAAGGCGTCGCTTTCGCCAGTGAAATGTTGCGTGAGATAAGGATTGCTCTTCCAGAAAGTATTCAGATCGCCATCGTCGAGCCGCGAAAAGCCAACGTTGTCTGTGCCGTCATTGCGGGTGAATCCGCGGCGGGGCAGACTGTAGCCGTAGGAGTATCGGATCATTTCCGTAGGAGTTGACGATCCCGTGAAGTATCCTTTGCCGCCCGCATCACTCCAGATGCCCTGCGGATTCCAGTGCCATGCCTCAACTGCAAGCTCTGTGTTCTGGCGATAGGTGACCGGCTGCCAACCGGACGCTAGCGTCTTTTCCAATGTCGGCTGCTGCAAATCTTTGTCGATGGCCTCGACCGCAATTCGATCGACGCCCGCGCCGAGAGTTTGGCTGGGAATGAAATGATTCGTGGGATGGGAAATATCGATCGAGATTGTCTGCCCAGCGGCGGAACGTAACAGGGCCATCACGCTGATTGAGCACAAGAGAGTGGCGAAGGGATGTTTCAAGGCTACCACCTCGCTTCAATTAAAACGATTGAATAGGGGAGTATACGGCAGAATCGCGGGAAACTCCTACTGTCCTCTAAAGTCGCGGATGACTTCCGGCAGAGAGGAATGAAGAAATGGGGCAGGCATTAGCGTAAGAGCGAGCATAATGACAGCCAGCGCGGCCAGCAAGACCCGCTTGCCTGAAATGGTTGGCCAGTCTGCGACGTGCGGGTGCCGGAGGCTGCTGATCTGCAACAGAATTGCCCAGATAAACCATCCTGTCCAGAGATAGTAGGACATCACCAGAAGAACCAGGATCGTGAGCCGGGAGATGATCTTGTGAACTCCCGGGACAATTGAAAATACGATGTGGCCACCGTCGAGTTGGCCGCCAGGCAATAGGTTAAGCGAGGTAGCCAACATTCCGACCCACGCTGCGACTGCGGTGGGATGCAACACCACTCGATTCAACGGCAAAGCGGCTGGCCCCCTCAACGCACCTGTCGAAATGAGCAATCGATGCACGAGGTCGAATATTAAGGGGAAGCCGAATTGATAGTCATCGCCGATCAACCCTGGATGCACTGGCTTCGACCACGCGAGAGAAACAACGAGGATGGCCAGGGCGACGACGAAACCTGCGATCGGGCCGGCGATTCCGATATCGAACAGGGCCGTGCGCGAACGAATTCGCGAACGGATGATGATGACCGCGCCCATGGTGCCGATCGGTGTAGGTGCCGGTATGAAGAAAGGCAACGTCGCGTAAACCCCATAGCGGCGGCAGTACAAGTAGTGGCCCATCTCATGCGCGAGGAAAAAAAGCATGAGAGAAAACATGAAAGGCAAGCCCCCGATCAATCGCTCGGGATGGGTGCGAAACCACACCGCAGGGAAGAAAGGAATTACTTCGCCGCCTACCGGAAGGTCGCTGAATGTGAGCGCAGGCAGGCCATGATCGAAGTTGTATTGCATGCGCGCGCCCATGACGAGCGTTGTGAAACAGGTCGCGAGCAACAAGAGAATATGCAGCCAATAGCGCGGCCGCGGAGGATGGGTAAGCCGCTCCGGAGCGGGTCGAAAATATTCAACCGCCGGAGAAGCTAGGGGGGGTGTAGGTTCCGACATGCGATCGCGATTCCTGGCTCTGTATTTTGAGACGGAGCCTCTTCTCCTAAGATGCTACACGAGTGGGGCGAGAGCTATTGTGGTCAGGAGTCGCGGTCAGGATACGTAAGAAGCGCATGAGATCTGTCGCGGCCGGGGCGATCAAATCCAGATCCGACAGAACGAGAAACCGCGACGCTAATCAATCGATTGCAATTCTTTTCCCGGCTTGAAGCGAACGGCCTTGCCTGGCGGAATCGAAACCTCGGCTCCGGTGCGCGGGTTGCGGCCGATGCCGGTTTTGCGCGGGCGCACGTTGAAGACGCCAAAACCGCGCAGCTCAATGCGGTTGCCGCCGGCAAGCGCCTTCTTCATGCTTTCAAAGACGGTTTCCACCGCCAGTTCGGCCTTGGTCTTGGTGATGCCGGTTCTGGCCACCACTTCGTTGATGATATCGAGCTTGATCACGAGCGGCTCCCGGACGCGGTGTGAGGATAAATCTTCAAGTGATTGATGCTAGGGGAGATAACGGAGATTGTCAATATGAGCATCTCTCCCGTAAACTGGCCCAAGAAAAATTTGAGTAAATTGGGGAATTTGGTAATTGAGAAATTGGAAGGCCTACAAATCCACAACACATTCCCGCATTCTCTATTGTTCGATTACCAAATTACACAATTACTAAATTCTTTTTAAGGGAGCTTCATGCTGAAGAGTGACCGGTGGATACGCAAGATGGCCCGCGAACATGACATGATCAATCCTTTTTCCGAGAAGCAGGTGCGCGATGGCGTGATTTCTTACGGCCTGTCTTCTTACGGATACGACTTGCGCGTGGCCGACGAGTTCAAAATTTTCACGAATGTGAACAGCACCATCGTCGACCCCAAGCACTTCGATGAGAAGTCCTTCGTCACTATTCAAACCAATATCTGCATCGTGCCGCCGAATTCGTTCGCGCTGGCGCGCTCGGTCGAGTACTTCAAGATTCCACGCGACATTCTGACTATCTGCGTGGGCAAGAGCACCTATGCTCGATGCGGCATCATCGTCAACGTCACTCCCTTTGAGCCGGAGTGGCAAGGCTTCGTGACGCTTGAAATCTCCAACACCACCCCGCTTCCGGCGCGCATCTACGCCAACGAGGGATTGTGCCAGATTATTTTCTTCCAATCGGATGAGGTGTGCGAGACGAGCTATGCCGATCGCAAAGGGAAATATCAATCGCAGCAGGGGATTGTGCTGCCGAAACTGTAAGCCAAAAGCCTTAGCGTGGTATTTCTGGCCGAATGGGACACAGAAACTCGAGTTCTACCGCCCCTCGTCTTCCTTGTACATGTACTTGATCGCCGGCTTATAGATCATCAGGTTCGGGCGGCTGTCGTTACGCAGGACTTTGATGCAGTTTTTGTCGTACCACTCGATGATGCCGTGCACTTCTTCGCCGTCTTGCAGCACGATAACCATGGGCGTGCGCGACTGCATCTGCTTTTGATAATAAAAATTCTCGGCGTTAGTTTGTTCCGGAGGCGCTGGCTTGCGCCCTCCGCCGGGGCCGCGGTCGCCGCGATCGTTTCTGTCACCTCTATCGAAGGATCGCTCCGGACGGTCGTGCCGGTCGTTGCCATGGCGTTCGCGGCGGTCGCCGTTCGGCAGATGGCTGGCGTTCAGGTGGTTCGAATTGTGATTGCCATGGTTATGATCGGTGCGCGGCAGCGCTGGGCGGATCAGCTTACGGTTGGCGAAGTTCTCGTCTTCAACCGATGTCTGAACCGGAGTCATATCTATTGCTTCTTTCATAGTGGCGCTGCTCCTGCACACGCATTCTGGCTTACGCTATTAGAGGGCCCTGAAAGTAAGTACAAAGGCGTGAAATTTCCACTACCGTACCACAGGATCGAAGTGCTGACAATGATACTGTCGTGCTATGCGGAGGGCCAAAAAGTGCTCACTAAAACGTTTTTCTATGTCTTGGATAAGTCCACGCCCCGGCGCTCCTGCCCGATCCATGTGACCACCGCGACCAGTGCGGCGACGATCACCACGGTCCATGCCATTACGGGTGCGAAAACTCCGCCATAGCGCTGCTCGGCCAGTTTGGCCTGAATCACTGCATTTCTCGAAGACAGCAGATTCCCAATTTGATATGCGAACCCAGGGAAAGTGCCGCGCACCTTGGCGGGTGAAAGTTCGTTCAGATGAGCTGGAATCACTCCCCATGCTCCCTGCACCATGAATTGCATCACGAAACCGCCGAGCGCCAGCATCGGAACGGTATGAGAGTAAGCCCACAGGCGGGTTACAGGAATGGCCAGCAGCGCAGCGATGACGATGGCGCGGCGACGACCGATTTTTTCCGACCACGTTCCAAAAAAAACTCCGCCGAGCAGTGCGCCAATGTTGGCGATGATCGCGATCAATCCGACAGTTTGCGGAGTAAAGTGATGGTCTTTCTGCAAAAACGTGGGATAGAGATCCTGCGTGCCGTGGCTGAAGGAGTTGAAGGCGAACATCAGAATAACTAAAAAGACGAAGGTTCCTACATAGGTGAGAATGTCCTTACTCAAGTGGCTCTGTGAATCTTTCGCGCCGCGCCCCTGTAACCAGGCCGGAGATTCATCGACCTTGGTGCGGATGTAGATCACCAGAAATGCCGGCAGCGCGCCCACGATAAACATCCCGCGCCATCCGACTAGCGGGAACACAGTCCGGTAGATCAGAGCGGCGAAAAGATAGCCGGCTGCGTAACCTTCCTGCAAAAGTCCGGAAAAAAATCCGCGACCCTCGGCAGGGAGAGTTTCAAATGCCAACGCCGCTCCCACCCCCCATTCTCCGCCCATGGCGATGCCGAACAACGCGCGGGTTATCAGCAGAACCTTCAGCGAAGGGGCAAAAGCCGAAGCCAGCTCGAACACTGAATACGCAATGATGTCGACCATCAAGGTGATGCGCCGGCCATATTTGTCGGCCATCACCCCGAATAAGAATGCGCCGACTGGACGCATGGCGAGCGTGAGGAAAATTGCCTCTGCCACGGCAGAAACTTTTGCCTGGAATTGCGTGGCGATGGCGCTGACGCAAAAAGTGAGGATAAAGAAATCAAAAGCATCCAACGACCAGCCAAGAAAACATGCGATGAAGGTATTGCGCTGCACCGGTGTGAGCCGGCGAAAATGTCCGATAAATTCCACGGCCGTTCCTCCCAGAAGTTCGATGTGCCCTGGAAAGTCGTGCGAATGCTAGCATATTGAGTTCGATTCACCACCAAAAATCGGCAAGCAGCTTTCATCCATCCATGCCCGAACTCGACTCACCTCGGCGCCACGCGACCGATTCGCTGATGCTTACCGGCTTCTGGTATCGCGCTCTACCTGCCGACTGCCTCCACCGCAGCCGAATGCACAAGGCCATGCTGCTTGAGATTCCGCTGGTCATCGGACGCGACCGCGCTGGCCACGTCTTTGCACTGCGCGACGCCTGCCCGCATCGCGGGATGCCGCTGCACTGCGGAAAATTTGATGGAGAAAATGTCGAGTGCTCCTACCACGGCTGGCAGTTCGATGCGCATAACGGGCAATGCCAGCTCATCCCGTCGCTGACCAGCGACCAGAATCTCAAGGTCGATCGCATTTATGCCGGCAGCTATCCTTGCGAAGAGCAGGATGGCTTCGTCTGGGTTTTTATTTCCGGCCCCGGTCCTCAAGGCGCAGGATTCAGCAAGCCTGCGGAAGCACCTGAGGATGCCCCGCAGGTCGAGAAGTTTTCTGATAAGTACAGGACGGCCTATCTCACAGCCGATATGCCGGTGAGTATCGATCATGGCATTATCGGGCTTATGGATCCCGCACACGGGCCGTTCGTACATCAGGCCTGGTGGTGGCGCAGCCGCCACAGCATTCACGAGAAGACGAAGGATTTTGAGCCAATTCCAAACGGCTTCCGCATGAGTGCGCACACGCCCAGTTCGAACTCCGCGCCCTACAAGCTCCTGCGCATGTATGCCGACGCCGATGCCATCACGACGACGATCGATTTCGTGCTGCCAAACCTGCGCCGGGAGGTTATTCGCGCGGGGAAATACTGGTTCTCATCCTTAACGACTGTCACCCCCATTACACGCAATCAATCCCGCATCGATGTGGTCGCGGCGTGGAACCTCTTTCGCTGGGTGCCCTTCAGTGCCGAGCTTTTGAAATTCGTCTTCGCAAAATTCGTTGAACAAGATCGGCGGACGATGGAGTTGCAGGCGGAGGGGCTGAAACAAAATCCGCATCTCATGCTGATCGACGATGCCGACCGACCGGCGAAGTGGTATTTCCAGCTCAAGGCCGCGCATCTGGAAGCAAGACGCAGTGGGGTAGAAATGAAACATCCCATGGCCGGACCGGTTACATTGAAATGGAGGAGTTAGCGTAGGGCATGCACGGTTGTGCAGGAAGTACCGTTCAGTGATCAGCCTTCCACGAGCCAGTCGAGCGCCTGTTCACGGCTTTTGAAGATGGGAAAATCGCGCTGGGAAAAAGTTTTGAAGTGTTCGTAAAACACATGCGGCAAGGTATCGGTTCCGATCCATGCCGACCGCTTCACGAATGGCCGGTCGAGCACGAGGACTTCCTTCATTCTGGTGGCTACATTGCGATCGATTTCCGCGCCGGTGAAGTCGGCGAAAATCAGCACGGAATTGGGAGCGTGCCTGGATACATCTGCACGAATCTGATCGAGCAGCAGCAACACTTCCTTCGCCGTGCAGTGGCTGAAATCGACGGCGTAGACGGCGTGGCCTTTGTGCTTGATAAATCGCAAGCGCTCGTTGGTGGAGCCGCCGGTATCGCTCATGCCAACATCGACTCCACTACGGAATAGGCGCTGTCGAGAGCAGAATCCAGCGACGCCGAATCTTTTCCTCCGGCCTCGGCGAGATCCGGACGGCCTCCGCCTTTACCGCCGACTTTCTGCGCAACCGGGCCGATGATTTTGCCCGCCTGCACTTTGCTGGTGAGATCTTTGGTGACGCCGACGATCAGAGAAACATTTCCATTTGAAGCCGAGCCCAGCACCACCACGCCGGAGCCGATCTTGTCGCGCAGTTGATCGATCAGCGTGCGCATTTGTGCGCGCTCGAGATTGTCGACGCGGTGTGTTAGCACTTTTACGCCCTTAATGTCTTTGACTCTGTCGCTGATGTTCGCAGTAGAAGAGGAAGCCGACTTCATCCGCGCCTGATCCAGTTCGCGCGCCAGTCGCTTGATCTCTAAGTCCTTCTTTTCTAATTCAAATTTAAGCGCAGCGGCGGGAGAAACCATCTCGGCGGGGGCGGAAATCTCCTCGGAAGAGGGTGCCCCATCTTTGCGCGTTTTGTGCGCAAAAGTGGGAGAGGCGAACGTCGATACTACCGCTTCCAACTCGTGGTCTTTCCTGAAGTGTGCCAGCGATCCCAAGCCGGTAACAGCCTCCACGCGGCGCACGCCCGACGAAACACTTCCTTCTTTCAAAATCTTGATCAATCCGATCTCGCCGGTTGCGCCCGTGTGCGTGCCGCCGCAGAGCTCAGTCGAAAAATCGCCGATGCGCACTACGCGCACTTTGTCTCCGTACTTTTCGCCGAACAGCGCCATCGCATGATACTGATTGATCGCTTCTTCAATGGGGACGTCGGTAATGGTCTCGACAATCTGGTTGCGCAGCACCTCTTTATTGATGATGTCCTCGATATCCTGCAACTCTTCGTCCTCGACCGCGGTGAAGTGCGAGAAGTCGAAGCGCAGATGATCGGGCGCGACCAGCGATCCCGCCTGCTTTACGTGCTTGCCCAACACCTCACGCAGCCCAGCATGAAGCAAATGCGTAGCCGTGTGGTTGCGCATGGTGGACTTGCGAATGTCGGCATTGACCGCGGCATCCACTTTGTCACCAACGCGAATCGCCCGCTTGGCAATTATTTGATGCGCGCGCACACCCTGAATCGGCGCGTAGGTGCCGGTCACATCGGCGACGATCGTGTTGTGATCGTCGGCGTAGAACCATCCCTTGTCGCCAACTTGGCCGCCGGAGTCGGCGTAGAACGGCGTGTGATCGAGGATGACCTCGCCCGCTTCGCCCGCTTTGAGTTCCTGTGCGCCTTGGCCGTTCTTCCCGTCTGCCTTAGAAATGATCGCCAGCACTTCGCATCCGTCGGAGCGGGTTTGGAAATACCCTTCAAAGACGGATTTTGGAAGCTGCTGGTAGGTGGGATTGGCCGTTTGCTTGGCTGCGCCTTTCCAGGAGGCACGGGCTTTCTGACGTTGCTCATCCATTTCATGATCGAAACCAGCCCGATCAAAATCAACGCCTCGATCTCGCGCAGCATCTTCGATGAAGTCCAATGGAACACCGAATGTGTCATAGAGCTTAAAGGCGAGCTCACCCAAAAGCTTGGGCCGTCCAGCGGCGTGTTGTCGAGCAGTCTCCACCACAAGAAAGCCGATGGGGGCATTTTTCGATTCGGCCCTGGACACAATGCCTTCTGCTTTTCGAACCCGCTCGATCGCCTCATCAATGTATTGTTCGAGTTTTTGCAAGCCGGGACCTAGAGCATGCGAAAAACGCGTTTCCTCCGCCAGCACGGCCTTCGAAACTCGCTCCGCCGTGTCGTTCAATTCCGGGTATGCATCCTGCATCAGATCGTGGACTGCAAAAACCATCTCATGCAAGAACGGCTTTGTTTGCCCCAGCAATCGTCCATGAGTTATCGCACGACGAATTATCTTCCGCAGTACATAACCGCGACCTTCATTGGCAGGTAGAACTCCATCTGAAATCAAAAACGTTGCGGCGCGGGAGTGGTCCGCGACGACTCGCAATGATGCGGCCGACTTTGTGTGTGCTTCTTTCTCTTCCTCTTTTCTCAAAGAGACGCCCGTCAACTCTGCCGCCCTCTTTATCAGCGGCGTAAACAAATCCGTCTCGTAGTTCGAAATCACGCCTTGCAGCACCGCTGTTACGCGCTCCAGGCCCATGCCCGTATCAATCGAAGGCTTCGGCAGCGGATTCAGCTTCCCACTCGAATCGCGGTCGAACTGCATGAACACCAAATTCCAAATCTCGACAAAGCGTCCGCAATCGCAGGTGAACGCGCAATCCGTATGTCCGGAATCAGACGCGGCTACGCCCATGTCGTAGTGAATCTCGCTGCACGGGCCGCAGGGGCCGGTATCGCCCATCTGCCAGAAATTGTCTTTCGCGCCAAGTTCGAAGATGCGTTCTTTCGGCACGAACTGCGCCCAGAGATCGTAGGCCTCGGTATCGCGAGGCACGCCGCCTTCGCCGTTGAAAACGGTCACGTAGAGCTTGTTCTCATCGATGCCGAACCAGTCTTTCGACGTGATCAGCTCCCATGCGTAGGCGATTGCGTCCTTCTTGAAGTAGTCGCCGAAGGAAAAATTGCCCAGCATCTCAAAGAACGTGTGATGGCGATTAGTGAACCCGACGTTTTCGAGATCGTTGTGCTTGCCGCCGGCGCGCACGCACTTCTGCGACGTGGTGGCGCGGTTGTAGTCGCGCTTCTCGAGGCCCAGGAAGACGTCTTTGAACTGGTTCATCCCGGCATTTGTGAAGAGCAACGTCGGATCGTTCGCCGGGACGAGCGACGAAGAATGCACCTCTTTATGTCCCTTCTGCACAAAGTAGTCGAGAAACTTGCGGCGAATTTGCGAACCCGTCAGCATTGATATGGTTAGCTTCGATTTTAACATTCACGCGGAATTTGCCCCTGATCGTGCGTGTGCTACTCTCCCGCTATGGCGAACGCAATTTCCTCCGATACAAGCCGCGCGGCTGCGCGGGGCAAGCACTTTCTTAGTGACAAGGTGGAGCACTTCACCGAGTCGGTGATTCGCGAAATGACTCGTCAAGCCATGCTCCATGGCGCGGTTAATCTTGCGCAGGGTTTTCCGGATTTTGGCGCACCGGAAGAGATCAAGCAAGCGGCGCGCGCCGCCATCGAACGCGATGTCAACCAGTACGCGATCACCTGGGGTGCGAAAACTCTGCGCGACGCAATCGCGCGGCAGACAGGCGTATGGCAGGGAATTGCGGTTGACCCGGAAAAGGAAATTACCGTCTGTTGTGGCTCGACCGAGGCAATGATCTCAACGCTGCTGGCGGTGTGCAATGCCGGCGACGACGTGGTGATCTTTGAGCCATTTTATGAAAACTATGGGCCCGATTCAGTGCTGAGCGGGGCGCGTCCGCGATTTGTGAAGTTGCGCCCGCCGGCGCAAGGAAATGGAGAGTGGACGTTTGAAGAGAAAGAATTGCGGCAGGCGTTCGATAAGCACACCAAAGCCATCATTCTCAATACGCCGAACAACCCGACCGGCAAGGTCTTCACGCGTACGGAACTGGAACTGATTCGCGATCTTTGTGTCGAATTCGACGTCCTGGCAATCACGGACGAAATCTACGAGCACATTTTGTACGACGGCACCAAACACATTTCCATCGCCACTCTTGAAGGAATGCGCGAGCGAACGGTGACGATCAACGGGATGTCAAAAACCTACAGTGTCACCGGCTGGCGCGTGGGGTGGGCGGTTGCGCCTGAGAAGATCACCAACGCCATCCGAAAAGTGCACGATTTTCTGACGGTCGGTGCACCGGCTCCGCTGCAGGAAGCGGGTGCTGCAGCTTTAAGCTTGCCCGCGGAATATTATGCTGGGGTCGCCGAAAACTACCGCGTGCGGCGCGACCACCTGATTCCGGCTCTTGAAACGGCCGGGTTCAAATGCTTTCGTCCGCGCGGCGCTTATTACGTAATGACGGATATTTCGTCGTTCCGGTTTGCCGGCGACGTTCAGTTCGTAAACTATCTCGTGAAAGAGATCGGCGTGGCAGCCGTGCCCGGCTCGAGTTTTTATCGAGACCCACCCGATGGCGCGCAGCAGGTGCGGTTTGCGTTCTGCAAGAAGTTGGAAACGCTGGATGCCGCCGCTCAGAAGTTAGAAAAATTGCGACTGCGAACCTGACCAGGAATCCCGGAGTACTCGGCGACCGAGACGGCCACCCGCATAATCCAGACTCACCCAGCGGTGCCGCTCCATCTACACGAATGGGCCATCCTCGGCCCGCAACTTCGTGGAGTATACTGCGACAAAGTTACAAATCTTTTCTTGGGGACGAGCGCAATCATGGCTTTGGACGCAGCTGCTGGGCAAGTTACCGAACAGATTCCCGTCGATGATTTCCAGATTCTGGAAGAGAAGGTTTATCGCACCATCTCCCTATACAAGACGGCGCGCACTGCGCAAATCTCAGCCGAGCGCGAGGCCCAGAAGTTAAGGCAGCAACTCGAAGAGCGAGACCAGCAACTGATTACGTTGCGCCGCGAGAGCGTGCAGTTGAAAAAGGAACGCGAGGAGATTCGCGGCCGCGTGGAGAAGATGCTGGAGCAGATTGACTCGATTGAAGAGCAACGGGCGAGTTAACAGGGAACGCGAGTTTGAGAGCGCGGATACGTCGAGGAGTTCAAAGCTATGGCCACTGCCACGAAGGAATCGCCGGTGAAGGATGCCCAGAACGCCAGTGTCCGCGTGGAGATCTTCGACCAGGCCTACAATCTGCGCGGGTCCGATTCAGAATACATTCTGAAGCTGGCCGAATACGTTGACTCGAAGATGCGTGCTGTAGCCGAAGCTACGAATACGATCGATACGGTGCGATTGGCCGTGCTCGCGGCGCTGAATATTGCCGATGAATATCATCTTCTGAAGCGCACGCAGGAAAATGGCGCTGTGGATTATCAGAAGCGGGCGCATCTGTTATGCGAAGCGCTCGATGCAGTACTGGCTGGGGAGCGCAAGGCAGGATAGCAGTCGTCTTCTATTTTGCTGTTCTTTACGCCCCTCGGCTCCCATTCAACCGGTTTCGCCCTCCAACTGGCTCAAAACTTCGTCATCCACATCCCACTTTTTCAGAATTGCGAAGATGGTTCTTGTGCCGAAGCCGCCACGTGCCAATTGGCGGAAGACGCGTGCCGTTTCTTTCTGATCTTTCGGTTTTGACAGCCGCTTGCGCCGCAGATATTCGCGAGCCTGTTGTTCTTCGTTGACGTCTTCGAAGGCTTTGTCCACAGCTTTATCGATGACGTCGGCATGCATGCCTTTGGACTTCAAGTCGGTAATTATGCGGCGCTTTCCGAACTTCTGATTATCCCGCCGCAGGGAGGAGAAGTAGGCGGCATATTGCGAATCGTTGAGATAGCCGTTGTCCTTTAACCGTCGAATGATCAGCTCAACCAGGGTTTGTCCGTATTCAGTTTCAGTTTCGACTCGCAAACGCAACAGCCTTTTCAGTTCCGCGACCGTACGCATGCGGCGCGCCAGAGCGCCGACGGCATATTCGTACAACTCTTCTTCAGAATAGAATTTTCTCTTGGGGCGCGGAAACGGCATCCGCTAACGATAGACCGAGCGGGGGGAAGATGATAGTACGGACAGGGGTGAACAGGACGAAGCTCCGACTTCAGACGCCGAGTGCCGAAAGCCGGTTTTCTTACCGCCCGAATCCGGCCGACTGCATCGATTGCCGTGAAATGTCCGCTGTCGAGGCGATGCCCTGCATGCGCAGTTTGAAGTCGTCCGCGTTCGAAGCGTTTTCGAGTGCCGTCTCGTAGTTGACCAATCCCGCCTGGAACAGATCCCATAACGACTGGTCGAAGGTCTGCATGCCGTATTGCGACGTGCCGGCCGCGATGGCGTCGCGAACCGAGCGCGTTTTTTCCGGGACAAGGATGCACTCCCGAATGAAAGCCGTGTTGATCATCACCTCGACTGCAGGTACGCGGCCCTCAGAGTCACAGCGCCGAACCAACCGCTGGCTGACAATGGCTCGCAGAACGGCGGCCAACTGAAGGCGAATCTGCTTCTGCTCCGGTGGAGGGAAAATTGAAATGACGCGGTTGATGGTTTCTACCGCGTCGAGCGTGTGCAGCGTCGAGAAAACCATGTGGCCGGTTTCGGCGGCGTGAAGCGCGGTTGAAATCGTTTCCAAGTCGCGCATTTCGCCGACCAGAATGACGTCAGGATCCTGACGCAAAGAAGCTCGCAGCGCCGAACTGAACGAAGGTGTGTCCACGCCGATCTCGCGCTGGTTCACGTAGCCCTTCTTATCGCGGTGCAGAAATTCGATAGGATCTTCGATCGTAATAATATGCTCGGCCCGGCTGGAGTTGACGCGATCAACCATCGCCGCCAGCGTAGTCGACTTACCGGAACCGGTAACACCCGTCACGAGCACCAGCCCGCGCGGCATTTCGCAAATCTGCTCGACCACCTTGGGCAAGAACAATTCGTCCAGCGCGCGAATCTTTGTGGGAATGACGCGCAGCACCAGGCCGACGTTGCCGCGCTGCTGGAAAATGTTCACACGGAAGCGTCCCAGGCCGGCTACACCGTAGGCCATATCGATTTCCGTGGTCTCTTTGAATTTTTGCTTCTGCCGCGCCGACATCATGCTGAACGCCATGGTCAGCATGTCTTCGGCGCTCACGCGCGGCTGATCGGTGAGAGGCGCGAGTTCGCCATCTACACGCAGGTGAGGATAGTTCCCCACCTTCAAATGCAAGTCGGAGGCTTTGCGTTCCGTAGCGATGCGCAGCAGGTCGTCAATATTCATCAGAGGGGTTCCCGGGAGGCGGCTGGCCTCCAAGCTCACCGTATGATGAACCGAATCGTAACTTTGCTAAAGATGACCTCGGTAACGGCTCCATTTTGAAGGGCAGGATCGCGGACTTTCATTCATCTCGGACAAGAGGCCACTCGGCATATGCGCGTACCTGCCGGAGCATTTTTCTATTGCGAAAAAGCCAGGGGAGGATTCTCCCACTGTTCCGATTCTCAGACTAGGGAGGCATTTCTCCGGCGTTCGCGCCCATTGCACGAAGGTAACGTTCCCTATTGATTACCTGTTTTTTGCCCGAAAGGGCTTGTGATAACGTTGAAATTACCGCATCTTCAAAAAGCTTGAATAAGGTTGTTGCTACACGTGTCCTCGCAGACTCCGAAACCGGGCATCCACATTGCGTGGAAGACGATCACCTATCGCAGCGTGGCGCTGCTGATTTTGAGCGGCTGCGTGATCTTTCTGATCGCGGTACGGCTAACGTTTCCGCAGTTTAGTGAAAGCAGTTTCAAGGCCGCGAGCAGTGTCGCCGACAGAGCTTTAGAGCGGGTCGCGGGTATGGCGCCGAAGGCCGGCGCTGGCACTGTGACCGCGCAGCAGGCCCACTTCACGGCGCTTGACGGCACCGTGCGTGTGAAGAAGGGAACCGATAACAGCTGGGTTACGGCGGATTACAACATTCCGCTCGAAAAAGGCGATGTGGTACAGACTGGCTCGGAGGGCATGGCCAAGGTTGTGTTCAACGACGGCACCAGCTATGTGGTGAAGCAGGATTCGCTAATCGTAATTGAAGAAAACTCGGCCAACGATCAGCAGCAAACGAATGTGGCTGTGGCGGTGAGCACCGGAACCGTAGATCTTTCGACAGCGACCTACTCGCAGGGATCGAAATCGCAGGTGATTGTGGCGGGCGCGACCGCGTCATTGGCTCCTGAATCGGCGGCGCAAGTACACAACGACCCCAAGGGCGATCAGCACGAAATTTTGATGAAGAAGGGCGCCGGCGAAGTGACGCGAAACGGCGAAACCGTGCAGTTGGCCAACTGGGAGAGAGTCAGCTTCCAGGGAGCGCAATCGCATTTGGAGAAAGAAAAAGGAACCGGGCCGCCAACCCCGATTTCTCCCGCTAACATGGCGCCGATTTTTACCTCCGGAGAATCCACCAAAGATGTGGAGTTCTCCTGGACTCCCATGGCGAACGCCGTAGCGTACCGCTTGCGGATCTCGCGGAATCCATACTTTTCTTCTACGCTGGTTGACAAGAAAGTGAACGCGGCCGACGTATCAGTAACAAGCTTGGGCGAGGGAGCATATTACTGGGCGGTGCAGTCCTACGACGGAGCGGGCAAAGAGTCGGTCGAAAGCGAGAAGAATCGCTTCACGATTATCCCAAAAGGCAAGCAGGCGGAGATGATCGAGCTGGAATTGGATCCATTCATTCAGCATGGCCACGTGATCGAAATTTCAGGGAAGACGCAGGTCGGGGCCAGAGTCATGGTGAATGGCCGGGAAGTCCCGATGTTTACTACAGATGGAACGTTCCATTACTTCACGCCACCGCTCGCGACCGGTGAAGAGGTGATTACTATTACGGCGCAGACGGCGCAGGGCGGAGTCAATACGCAACAGAAGAAGATTATTATTCAGTAAACGTTGATGCGGCTTATTACGATCCGATAAATGGGGATCAGCAAGGCGGAAGGCATAAGGCGTATGTCAAGCAACGGATTTCATTCATCGCGTTCCCACAACCTGAGGTCGCTCTTCAGTCTGTTCTCGAGCGACCTGGCCATCGATCTCGGCACCGCCAACACGCTCGTATATGCGCGCGGCAAAGGCATAGTCGTTAACGAGCCGTCAATTGTTGCCATCAACAAGAACACGGGCGAAGTTGAAGCGGTCGGCAAAGAAGCCAAAGAAATGCTGGGCCGCACGCCGGGTAACATCGTCGCCATTAAGCCGATGAAGGATGGCGTTATCGCCGACTTCAAAGTAACCGAGAAGATGCTGAACTATTTCATTCAGAAGGCGCACAACCGTAAGATGCTGGTGCATCCCCGCATCGTAATCGGCGTGCCTTCTGAGATCACGCAGGTGGAAAAGCGCGCGGTCATGGATTCGGCCTATCGCGCGAAAGCGAGCGAAGTGCATCTCGTGGAGCAGGCGATGGTGGCGGCGATTGGAGCGGGTTTGCCGATCACCGAACCCAGCGGAAACATGGTGGTCGACATCGGCGGCGGCACGACGGACATCGCAGTCATTTCCCTGAGCGGCATCGTCTACTCCCGCTCGGTGCGAATGGCCGGCAATCAGATGGATGAAGCCATCATGAACTATCTTAAGCGGAAATATAATCTGCTGATCGGCGAGCGCACCGCCGAGCAGATCAAAATGGAAATTGGCTCTGCCCATCAGCTCGACAAGCCGATGACGATGGAGATTAAAGGGCGTAACCTTATTGAAGGCGTGCCGAAAACGATCACCGTCGATGACGGCGAGGTGCGCGAGTCTCTCAGTGAATGTGTTTCGACGATCATGAATGCGATTCGCGTGGCTTTGGAGCGGACACCGCCGGAACTTTCCGCAGATATCAGCGATCGCGGCATCGTGCTGACCGGCGGCGGTGCGCTCCTGAAGAATCTCGATAAGCGCATTCGCGAGGAAACCGGGCTGCCGGTTTCGATTGCCGACGATCCACTGTGCAGCGTGGTTCTGGGAACAGGCAAGATGCTCAGCGATTTCAAACTGCTGAGAAAAATTTCGATCGAATAAAGCTGCGAGCCTTGAGCAGCGAGCGAAAGGATTCAGCTTCGTTTACGGTTGGCTCATGGCTCAAAGCTCATAGCTCAAAGCTTCCATGGAATCTGTCCTCGGCCGCTACCGCAACCTGACCATCCTGGTGGGAGTCCTCTTTCTTCAGGTGTTGGGATTGGCTGTGCAAGTGAAGCGCAGCGGCGATGCAGAACATACCCGCTTGATCCGCATATGGGCGGTGGATGCGATCACACCGTTCGAGCGGGCGTTTGTGAGCCTGCAGAACCGCGCCGACGATCTCTGGAAAAGCTATTTCTTTCTCCGCGGAGTGCGCGCGGAGAATCGCCAGCTCAAGCAGCAGATCGAGGAGATGCGCCTCGAGCAGGTGCGCCTCAGCGAGGATGCAGCTCAAGCCCGGCGCCTGCAGGCCCTGCTCGGCTTTAAGGAACAAGTCATTGGGAAACCGCTTCCGGCACAGGTGATTGGGTCGAGCGGCAGTGACTTGTCGCGATCGATTTATATCGATAAAGGCTCCAATGACGGGGTTGCGCAGGATATGGCCGTTATTACTGCCAACGGCATCGTGGGAAAAGTGCTGCGGGTTTATCCGTCGACATCGCTGGTGCTCATGATTAACGATCAGAGCAGCGGCGTGGGAGTGCTGCTTGAGAAGTCACGTTTGCAAGGCGTGCTGCGCGGAACTCCCACCGGCGAATTGAGCCTGGATCGGGTAATGAGCGATGAACAGGTGTCTCCAGGAGAAGTGGTATTGAGCAGCGGAGGAGACCAGATTTTCCCGAAGGGACTGCCGGTCGGCATGGTAACTCACGTTAGCCCGGGTCATGATCTGTTTCTCAATATCAAGATAAAGCCCACCGCCGATCTGAACCGGTTGGAGGAAGTGCTGGTGGTGACCGAGCAGCAGGAAAGTCAACCTGTGGCGGATAAAGCAACTAGGGTGCGTGCCGCCGATATTCTGGCGCAGCGGTTGCCCTCGGTACCCGATAAGCCTCCTGCAACCGTTGCGGGAGCCATTGCCTCCGCAAATTCCGGGGCTACTCATGCGGGAGCGCCAGCAACTGCGAACCTTCCGACGAACGCAACGGCCAAACCGTTGGCCGGAAATGCTGCATCGACGGCGAATGTCTCGCCAGCGCCCACAAGCGGCACATCGCAAAACCCTGTGAACGGGCATGCAGTAGCCGGAGCTCCTGCTACGCCTGACACTACAGGCTCGCCAAAGAATCAAGTTTCGTTAATGCCGGCCGCGCAGAGCAATCTCGAAAATTTGACTCCGGCAAGACCAAAAAAGTCGACATCGGCTGCGGAAGCGGCGCAACCCAGGGGCTCGAGCGCGCAATCCACCCCACGATCTCCCGACAGCGAAGATACTCCCCATTAGCGTGCCCATCACGTACACATCGGGCGAGCAAATCGAGGTTTACCGGTTCAGCATCCCGGTAACCATCGGTATTCCGTTGTTCGCTCTTTTCTTTCAGGCCTTTATTCCACGACGGTTGCCGTTCTTTTCGATCTTCGATCTGCCGTTGCTGGTGACCATCTTCTTCGCCATGACGCGCCGCAACCCGATTTCGGGCTTGCTGACCGGCGCAGCCATCGGCCTGGTGCAGGATATGCTGGGCGCGTACCCGATCGGAATCTATGGGATTGCGAAGACTGTTGTGGGTTTTGGTGCCTCTTCACTGGGTGCGAAGCTCGATGTCGAAAACGCCGGTGCGCGCTTTTTGGTCACACTCGCTTTTTATCTGATCCATCAGGCGGTTTATTTCACGGTAGCTCGTGGCATGGTTAATTTGACGATGAACTGGAGCTGGAGCCGCGGCGTAATTGGCGGATTGGCGAATGCATTCCTGGGTGTCGGGTTGTACTTCTTGCTCGATAAGTTGAAGCAAAGGGCGTGAAATCCATTTCTCGGTTCCCGGTGTTTCCGAAAAGGTCGAACACGCCAGCCCGAATGTGACATAAGTTTTGTCAGTTTTGTCCGGATCTAATCGCGATCGGATCGAGCGGGATACAATAAAAACAACCTCCCGAGAGGATAGAGACTCCGCTTGCGAGCGTCACGGCTTGTCCCTGATGCCGGAAGCTGGGTACCCAAAAGCCCGATGTTCGGCCGCGACGACAAAGTATCGGAAATCCGCCTGACGGCGGCGCAGTACATCATCCTCGGCGTTTTTCTGGTGCTGGCGTACGGATTGTGGCGGCTGCAGGTGATGGAGAGCAACGTCTACGCAACGCTAGCCGAGAAAAACCGCATTCGCAACGTACCAATTCTCGCGCCCCGCGGGAAGATTCTGGACCGCGAAGGCCGCACTATCGTCGACAACTATCCTTCGTTTTCCGCGCTGCTGTTGCGCGATTCGTCCCGCGATCTCAATGCCGACACTGATTTCATTGCGCAGGGCCTGCATCTCGATCCCGGTGACTTGCGGGCCCGTATCCGCCATTTCGCCTCCATGCCGCAGTATCAGCCCATATTTTTGAAAGAGGACATTACTCAGGACGAACTCGCGTTCATCGACGCGCATCGCAACGAACTGCCGGAACTCGACACGATCGTGGCGCACCGCAGGCTTTATCCGCGTAATGGATTCATGGCGCATTTGATTGGTTACGTTGGCGAAGTTACTGAAGATATGCTGAACCAGCCGCAGTTCGAGCTTTATAGCCCCGGCGATGTGGTTGGAATCTCCGGGGTCGAGCGCGAATACAACACTGCGCTCATGGGCAAAAACGGCGAGCGGCAGGCCATCGTCAATAGCCATGGGCGCGAAATCGGACTGCTGGGGGAAACAGAAGCGATTCCAGGAAAGCCGCTGAAACTCACCGTCGACATCGATCTACAGATCGCCGCCGAGGAAGCTCTGGAAGGCAGGAACGGCGCCATCGTGGCAATGGATCCCCGAACTGGTGAAATTCTGGCCATGGTGAGCCGGCCAACCTTCGATCCCCAAACTTTTTCCGTGCGAGTTTCGCGCGACGAATGGAACAAGCTGGTCACCGATCCTGACAAGCCGCTTCTGAACAAAGCCATTCAGGCGCAGCTTGCTCCCGGCTCAACTTTCAAGATCATTATGGCCACGGCTGGATTACAGGAAGGCATCGCGCAGGATATGCATGTGAACTGCCCCGGCGGCGCAACTTTTTACGGCCGGTATTTCAAATGCTGGGTTGTGGCAGAGCACCGCGTGCACGGCGATGTGGATATTACCAAAGCCATTTATCAATCCTGCGATGTGTTTTTCTACACTCTGGCGGAGAAACTCGGCATCGAGAAAATTGCGAAATACGCGACCATGTTGGGGCTGGGACAGAAAACCGGCATCGACTTGCCCCAGGAAGTCAGCGGCGTGATGCCATCGGAAGAGTGGAAAATCCGCAACTTCAAGCAGAAATGGTTCGCCGGAGAAACGATTTCGGTCGGCATTGGCCAGGGAGCGGTGGCTGCGACTCCGATTCAAATGGCCCGCGCCATCGGCGCGATCGCCAGCGGGGGCCGTTTG
Source organism: uncultured Acidobacteriaceae bacterium (assembly GCA_964530145.1). Classification (GTDB taxonomy): domain Bacteria; phylum Acidobacteriota; class Terriglobia; order Terriglobales; family Acidobacteriaceae; genus Sulfotelmatobacter. The sequence continues at coordinate 71,641 of CAZGXY010000008.1, forward strand.
GTGCGCCCCCACGTGACCGACCCGACGGATTTGCCCCCCGGACTCGTTCCGGCATCGAGTGCACAGGACAAGGTTACGATCCCAATCGATCCGAAGAACTGGGAGATTATTACGGACGCAATGGCAGACGTCGTGAACCCGGGCGGCACGGCAGCACTTTCTCATCTGCAGAACATCGATTTCGCCGGGAAGACGGGCAGCGCGCAGACGATCAGTAATGCCTTGAAGGCCAAGCTCGGCGCCGAAGGCAAAGCGAAGTTCAAGGACAACGGCTGGTTCGTCGGCGTCGAGCCGCGACGAAATCCCGAGATTGTGGTTTGCGCTTTGCTCGAAGAAGGCGAGCACGGATACCTGGCTGCGCGGACTGCCGCGAAAGTAATTAAGGCCTACGTCGATAAGGAGCGGCAGAGCGCGACCAAGGTCGCCAAGTCAGAGAAAAGCAATGGTCGCACCGAAATCGGGGCCGTATGGACGGTGCCCGATGGGGATGGCGAAGTCGAGAGGCTTAAGAGCGGCCGGTTTATCCTCGACGCGGGAAAGGTTCCGTTCGCTTTCGCGACAGCGGCGCCGGGGATGCGTCCGTGACGCTCACTGAGAGATCGATTGTGCGAAGAGCTAGAAGCTTAGGAGCTAACGCCTAAACCCTATGTCCCGCTACGTTTCATATCGTGACTTTGACTGGCTGCTGTTGCTGTTCGTCCTCATGATCTGCGGCCTGGGGGTGATGGAGATTCAGAGTGCAACCGTACACACCAAGTTTGCCGGGTCGCACGTCAAGCAAATGTACTGGGTCGCAGCGGGAGTTGGGTTGATGTTTGTGATGAGCGCCGTGAGTTACCAGGCGCTTCTCGATAAGGTGCATTGGTTTTACATTGCAGCCGTCGCCTCGCTGATGGCGGTATTGATTTTCGGAACCAAGGCCCTGGGCGCGCGACGCTGGATTAAAATGCCCGGCGGAAACCATTTCCAGCCTTCCGAGTGGGTGAAACTAATTCTCATTCTCGCAGTGGCAAAGTTTTTCGCGGATATGCGGCACCGTGAGCTTTCCTGGACCGATCTGGCGAAAGCCGGCGCCATTGTCGTCATACCGATGTTGATGGTTTTGAAGCAACCGGATATGGGCACAGCGCTGACCTATCTTCCGATTGCCGCCATGGGGATATTTCTAGGCGGGATGCAATGGAGACAAGGGTTGGCCGTGGGCCTGTTGGCCATGGTCGGCGTCGGGGCGGTATTTCTTGTGCCCAGGGTTCACGTGCTCAAGTCGTATCAAAAACAGCGGTTAACCAGTTTTGTGGACCCCACGCTCGATCCCCAAGGCTCGGGGTACCAAGTTGAACAATCCCTGATTGCGGTAGGTTCGGGAGGACTGTGGGGCGGTAAAGGCTCGCAAACACACGGGGCCTTCCTTCCTGTCCCACAAACGGACTTTATTTTTGCGGCTTTTGCGGAGGAGCACGGATTCGTCGGCGCTTTGGGGGTTCTGCTGTTATACTTCATAGTGCTGATGCGCTTGACGCAGAACGCGCAAACGGCGCCCGACCGCGCTGGTACGTTCGTGGTAATGGGTGTGGTGGCCGTGCTTAGCTTCCATATCCTGGTCAACGTCGGCATGGTGGTTGGCTTTATGCCGGTCACCGGAATACCTTTGCCATTAATGAGTTACGGCGGGTCTTCTGTACTGTTTATGTTCCTGGCGCTGGGGATGGTTATGAACGTTCGAATGCGCCGGTTTGTGAATTAGCCGGCTGGGCCGGCCGATTTACCAGGATTAAGCAGTCAAGTTCTAGAATTTGAACTGGATTTTAAGTGGAGATTTGGAGCTATAAGACAAGTAGTTGCTGTGCCAGCAGGCACAGCCCAAAAATATCGATCGCCCTCGCGTAAAGAGGGCATTCACCGGCCAGGAAACAGTAAGGCCGGGCAGGATTGAAGCTAACGCTGCCAGAGGGAAACGGCCCCCTGACCGGAAACGGTCTGAGAGTGCGGTCACAATCTGGCGAGTGTCAGGCGATCAGTGCAAAAGACATTCAAGCTTGTGCAGCGGATTCGGCTCAGTAGAGGCACCATGAGCCCCAGCCGTCCCCTATTCAGGGCCTTCGCAGCGTTCGATCCTCCCGATTCCTTCCTTGCCTCCGTCCGGTGAAACCCGCTGTCTGACAGCGGGAGCGGAGCGTCCATGAATAAAGAGTTGTTTGTCTCTTCCACCCCTCACGAAACTAAAGTCGGGCTGGTGGAAGATGATTTGCTCGCGGAAATCTACCTCGAGCGTGAGAATGAATACACCCTGGCGGGGTCCATCTACAAGGGCCGTGTCACCAGGGTTCTTCCCGGCATGCAGTCGGCCTTTGTCGATATTGGCCTTGAACGCGATGCCTTCCTCTACGTCTCCGATTTTATGGAACTGGAGGAGCACGACGAGGATGTAACCGACGTCGTGCCCGCGAACCGCGGAGTGCATGATTTGCGCTCAGAGTCTTTTAGTTCGCCCACTGCGGCGTCTATTGAAACATCGTCGACGCAGACTTTTGATTCGGAGTCCACCAACGAAGACGATGGGCCGCAGAGCGCCGAGAATGGGCAGGTTTCCGCTTCCTCCGACACTTCGGTGCAAAATTCAAACGGCGGCGAGCCGCAGGATCGTGAACGTGGCGGCTGGCGAGGCCGCCGTCGTCGTCGGGGCGGCCGCCGTGACGGCCGGGGAGATGACCGTGATCGAGCTTCCGAAGCGCGCCCTGTAAGGCCATCCGCCGAGGCCAACTCGTCATCTGCAGCAGCGGCGCCGGCACGGGCGCAGGTACCGGGCAGATCGCAACAGTTCGGCCCGCCGACGGGTTACCAGCCGATTTTGTTGCCCGGAGAATCGATTTCGAAGTACCGCGGCATGACTGCACCTCCGACCGCTGTGCGGGCTTCAGAAGATCACGCGGAAGCTTCTCAAACGCGAGATGAATCCTATGCCCAGCCCGCTGTGGAAGCTGCCGTTCGACTGACCACCGCCTTTCCCGAGGATGAGCCCGTTTTCGCAGCTTCCGGTGCCCTGGCACCGAGCGACCAGGATTCGCCGCCCCACGCGGCGGAAGCATTCGCCGAGGCAACTGCGAAGCCCGAGGCGTCGACTTCGGTCGATTGGAATCAGAATTTTAGCCGCCCGGATCCAGTCGCTGCTTCATCCGCTGCCCATGAGAAACCGACTGAGGAGTTCTCTCAGCGGGACTTTGTCGAAGAGGAGGGAGAAACTGGCTCCTCTCAACCGCAAAGTCACGAGTACACGACGCCTTCGTTAGAGCACGATACTCCAGGATTCGCGGCGCCGGGCACTCTCGAAGAAGAAACCATTGAGGATGAGGAAGCCGACAGCGTGCGTTACGAGGAATCGTCTGACGAGGGCTACGACGAATTCGAAGAAGAAACTCATGCGGCCGGTCAAGCTTCGGCTGGCGGCCAGCGGCAGATTTCCGATGTTCGCGAAACCGTAGCCGAGATCCACATGTCTTCTCTGGCGGAATCGGGCGTCGTGCCCGTAGATGCGGTGGTGGAGAGCGAAGAGGATTCCGAGGAATTGGAACTGGAAGAGGCACAGGCGGAAGCCGAAGCCATGCTCGATGCCGAAGCGCGGGGAAACGGCACCGTCGATGCCCGCGCCGAAGTGCGGGCTCCGGCAACGGCCGGATACACTCAACGTGCGCCGCGTCCGCGTCCTGCTTACGAACGGCGCGGTGGAGGCCGGCGTGGCGGTGGGAGACGCTTCCCGCGCCGCGAGTCGCATGAAGTTCCCAAGATCAGCGATCTGCTTAAAGAAGGGCAGGAGATCCTGGTTCAAATCGCCAAGGAGCCGATTGGCAAAAAAGGCGCACGCATCACCAGCCACATCGCACTGCCCGGCCGCTTCCTGGTTTACATGCCCACCGTGAATCACACCGGCGTTTCACGCAAAATTGCTTCCGACGAAGAGCGCCAGCGGCTGAAGCGCATCGTGCTGAGCGAGCGCGAAAACGGTCACGGAGGATTTATCGTCCGTACCGCTGCGCAAAACGCGAGCGAAGATGAATTGCGCGCCGACATTCGCTTTCTGAAAGGCTTGTGGAACGACATCAAGACGCGAGCCGAGAATTCGAAGCCGCCCGCTCTGATCTACCACGATCTCAACGTGGTAGAGCGCGTACTGCGCGACCAGGTCACGTCAGATTTTTCAGTGATCTGGGTCGATACCGAGCCGGAATACGAGCGCATCCTGCGCTTCTTCAACCGCTTTCAACCAGGCTTGGTCAAACGCGTAAAGCTGTATACCAAAGACACGCCCCTGTTCGAGCAATTCGGCCTGGCCGAAGAGATGAACAAGGCGCTCAAGTCGAAAGTCTGGCTGAAGAGCGGCGGTTACATCGTGATCAACCAGACCGAGGCGCTGGTTGCGATCGACATCAATACCGGCAAATACGTAGGCAAGACTACGCGGCTGGAAGACACGATCGTCAAGACGAACGTGGACGCCATCAAGGAAATCGTTCGCCAGATTCGGCTGCGCGATCTGGGCGGAATCATCATCATCGATTTCATCGATATGGATGAGCGCCGCAACCGGCAGCGCGTGATGCAGGCCTTGGAAGAAGAACTCCGGCACGACCGGGCGCCCTCGAAAGTGCTGCAGTTTAACGATTTCGGCCTGGTCGCCATTACCCGGAAGCGGGTGAAACAATCGCTCGAACGTACCATCGGCGCGCCCTGTCCATATTGCCAGTCCACCGGCTACGTAAAGTCGCTGACTACTATCGCCAACGAAATTTATGTAGAGATGCGTAAGATCGCCAAACAACTCGAACACGAAGACGTAATGCTCCGGGTGAATCCGGATGTGGCCAAGGAATTGAAGGCGAACAATGGGCGATTGCTGAACGAGATGGAAGAACTGACGAAGCGGACCATCATCGTAAAGAGCGATCCGGCGCTGCATCAGGAGCAGTTCGACATCAACTAAGGTGTCGGCTATGTAGCTTCTGTGGGGACAGCCGCCCTCGGCTGTCCGTCGGTCCACGCCCTCTCGGGCTACTCCCTCCGGCTAATGATATTGGGCTAACAAGTCTGAACGATTGCGCCTGTGGAAAACTCTGATACAGTAACGGCGTATTTGCGGCCAGCAGTACGGCTTTTGGCGTGCTCGGACCGCCACTCAATTCTTGGAGGAAAAAATGCGCCGTTTCGTTCTCTCGATTCTTTTCCTGACGTTCTGGGCGGCCGCGAGCTGGGCCGCCTCAACCTCAACCCCAGTCTTCGGCTCATCCGCAGTCGCTACAGAGCCGGCAGACACCCTGAAAGTGGATTACTTTTCCAACGCGAACACCTCCGGTGCGCCCGATGGCACCCTTCGGCTCGACAACCCGGGAACTCCCGGAACCAACGTCTGCGCCTATATTGGAGTGTTCGACTCGAACCAGGAGATGAGCGAGTGCTGCGGATGCCTGCTCACCCCCGACGGGCTGCGGACGCTCTCGATTGATGCGAACTTGACGAATAACCCGTTCAACGGCGTCACGCTGGCAACCGGAGTCATCAAAATCCTGTCTGTGACGACCGTGAATAACACCTGCCCATTCCCGGGCACCAGCAAGACCGAGCAGTTCTACACCTCGGGCGGCGTACGTTCGTGGGGAACGCATATTCAGAACAGCAACTTTACGATCACCGAGACGGCGTCCCAGGATGCGACCCTGAGCGTGACGGAAAATGTCCGCTTCTATGACGGTTGCGTCGCAATCGGGCTAGTCGGCAGCGGCACCGGCGTTTGCTCTTGCGGTACCGGTGAGTAGGCTAGACAGAAGACAGAAGTCAACGCCCCATCCTTCTCTGGAAAGATGGGGCTTTTCTTGTCGCCGCTAAGAAAGAGTCTTGCTTCGAAGCTAGCTGCCGGGATGAGCCAGTGCCTTTACCGCTAAATCGGAGCGCTCCCGCAATTTCTGCACGGTTTCATGAATTGCCTTGGCGGACGCGGCATCGCTCTTTTCGGCCGCATTCGTGACGTTTCCGGCATTTTCTGTCGTGGTGCTTGCGATGTCGAGAAGAACCACCAGCGCATCGGCGTGAAGCTTCCACAACGACGACATGCTCTGGCTGCGTTTGAGTTCTTCGAGTTCGGTGTTGATTCGCGCGATGCAGGAGACCAGGCGAATCAGTGTGCGGGCAACATCGGCGCGCAGATTTTTTTCTTCGAGAAACGCCGCGTTGTAGGCGTCGGCTTCCGCTGTGCTCAGCATGAGGTTGAAAAAGCGCATCGGCACGATCTGCCGGTACTTCGGATCGGCAACCCGCACGAATACCCGGATCGATTCCTCAACCCGCCGCAGCTTGCCATCCTCCACTGAGATTTGTTGCGCGGTGATCACCGGCGGTTGAAATGCCGGAGCCGCAACTGGGGCTTTGGCTGCGGTGGCGCGAGCCGGCTTTGCGGCCGCAGCCGAGCCGCCGGAAGATGCGATCCCGTTCCCGGCGCCAGGTGCGAGCAACGACCTTCTGATCGGAGGGCGGCGATCCAGTTCCTTCTTCAAGCGCGAGACGCGGCGGAATTTTTCCAAAGCATTGCTGTAATCGGCTCGGAGCATTTCGGTTTGTTCGATCGCCGCCACATGCTCCACCGTCACTTCTACGCCATCGACCGTGCTAAGAATGCTGCCGCCCATTTCGTCCAGCGCCTGCGCAAACTGTTTGATCTCTGAAAGCGCCTTGCTGAAGAGTTGATCGAAGCGAGCGCCGAATGCGGCATTGTAAGCGGCCACGGTGGCGAGCACGCCAGGGTGATAAAACGATGAGTCGAGCCAACGTTTCAGCTCGCGCACTCGGGAAACGATGCCGGAATCCATCAGCGCGTTGAAATCCCGATAACGCTTGATCTCCTCGCGCAGCGGGTCGAAATTTCGCAGAAGCTGCACGTGCTCTTCCGGGAGCTGCGGCACATCGGTATCCGCAAGAATTTCAATCAGGGCAATTTCAAACGGAGAAAGCGGCAGCGATCCATCAAGGCCGTAACCATGCTGCTCCCACTGACCAGCGACTCGCGGATGCCGGTACAAAAATGTAGTAATCAGATCGGTCTTGTCGCGGTTGATGTCACTGGGCTCACGGCGCTTTACAAAATAGCGAAGCAGGGCCTCGGCCACCTCGGAATCGGTGTCGGGAGTGAGCGCGTGGCGAAGCATCGCCGGCGTGATCGCCATGTCGAGCACATGCAACCAGCGATACATGCGGGAAAGAGTGTCCGGAAGACCTTCGTCGGATTGCCGCAGAGAAGCCTCATCCAGCCCGCTGGGCACAGGCACATCGCCGCCAAGCGAGTCCCGCATCAGCTTCTGGTAGAAGCCCTGGACGGTCGCCAGGATCGACAACTCAAACTTTAAGTCCTCGGCCAAGGAAAGGCTCCGCGAGCAGGATTCTCCCCTTCAGATGAGAGATTTCTTTGCCGCTGCTCAAGTAAAGACGAAAGTTACCACCCAGGCAAGTTACTACCGGAGCGGAACTGTTAAGTGGTTACAGTTCGACCTCCCGAAAGGCCATGTACTTTCGCGGAAGGAATTTCTAGGCACAACCTGTGCGAAAGGTTCTCTTAGAACACAACCGTTTTGTTGCCGTAGAGAAGCACGCGATTTTCAACATGCCAGCGAACGGCGCGCGAAAGCACGACCTTTTCGAGGTCGCGTCCTTTGCGGATCAGATCTTCGACTGTATCGCGATGCGATACGCGGACCACATCCTGTTCGATGATCGGTCCATCGTCGAGGACTTCGGTGACGTAATGGCTGGTGGCGCCGATCAGTTTTACCCCGCGGTCGAATGCCTGATGATAGGGTTTCGCACCAATGAATGCAGGCAAGAATCCGTGATGAATATTGATGATGCGCTGCGGGTAACGATTAACGAAATCGCTCGAGAAAATCTGCATGTAACGTGCCAGCACTATGAACTCGGCCTTATGCTCTTGAATCAGAGATTCAATTTGCCGCTCGCCTTCTTGTTTATTTTCTTTCGTGATTGAAATGATGGTATAGGGAATTTTGTAGAAGTCGGCGATCGGCTGATTGTCGGGGTGGTTGGAGATGATCAGCGGTATGTCGCAAGCGAGTTCGCCGCTCCGATGGCGATAGAGCAGATCGACGAGGCAGTGATCGTATTTCGAAACGAAGACGATCATTCGCGGACGGTTCGACGACAGCGACAGCCGCCACGTCATCTGAAATTTATCGGCGATGGGAGAGAAATGTTTGGTGAAGTCAGCGTGGCCATCATCGGCAAGATTGATGTCGAAGTCTTTGGGGTCGAACTCGACGCGCATCAGAAACAGGCCGGACTCTTCGTCGGCGTGTTCGTCGGCGTGGAGGATGTTGCCGCCGTGGCGGTAGACGAAGTCGGCGATGGAGGCTACTTCGCCCTTGGCATCAGGGCAGGAGACAAGAAGAATGGCGGAAGGGGTCATAATGGCGCAGTTATTTCGCGGATCTGAAGCGTGTCACGCAAAGCCATGGCTGCGTCATCCCGAAGGCCCGCGCTTTCACCAGCGGGCCGAGGGATCTCGCGGCGACCATGCGCTGAAATTCGATGCACACGAGATCCCTCGCTACGCCGAGAAAGCGACTCCGCTCGGGATGACGCACCAGAGAAAGCGCTTACTTCTTTAACTCTCGCACAATCTCCCTTGCCGCATTCGCCCCGGACCCTCCCGTTAATCCAGCCCCCGGATGCGTGCCGCTGCCGCACAAATATAAATTCTCAATCGGCGTCTTATACCGCGCCCAATCGAGCAGTGGGCGCATGGTGAAGAACTGATCGAGCGCTAGGTCGCCATGAAAAATCTGCCCTCCTGTCATTCCGTAGACTTCTTCCAGATCGAGCGGTGTGATGATCTGATGCGTCAGAATCATCTCCGGCAAATTCGGCGCGTACTGTGCCAGGGTCTGCACGACGGTTTGCCCGAGTGGCTTGCGCTGTTCCTCCCAATCGCCTTTCAACTTGTACGGCGCGTATTGCATGTAAATCGACATCACATGCTTGCCTTCCGGCGCCAGCGTTGGATCACTCAGCGTCGGAATCGTCGCTTCCAAATACGGCTGCTTTGAGAACTGCCCGTATTTCGATTCATCGAACGCCCGCTCGAGATAGTCGATCTCATGCCCGATGTGAATGCGGCCTTTGAGCGCGCTCGCATCGCCGTTTTTCAAAGCCGTAAAAGTCGGCAATCCGGAAAGTGCAAGATTCACTTTTGCCACCGTGCCGTTGCCACGGTAGTGCTGCAGCTTTTGTACGAAGTCGGGTGATAGATGCGTGGGGTCGGTGAGCTTGAGAAGAGTGCGCTTGGGATCGGCATTGGAGATCACGGCCCTGGCATTGATTTCTTCGCCCGTCGAAAGCAGGACGCCTTGAGCAGAGCCATCCTTAACGCGAATCTCAATCACTTCCGCGGAAGTTCGAATTTCAACTCCGGCGGCTTGCGCGGACGACGCCATGGCTTGCGTGAGTTTGCCCATACCGCCGGCGACATAAAATGCCGAGCCTGCGGGATGCGAATCTCCCGCGGCGCGAATCAGCAATTGCAAACTGCTTCCCGCCGACCACGGCCCAAGAAACGTACCGAAGATTCCACGGGCAGCGATGACGGCGCGGAGTAGTTCGGTTTCGAAATATTCGGCGACAAGATCGGCGACAGCCATCGGTCCCCAGCGCAGCACGCGATACATATCGCGCTTGCCGAGATTGCGCAGCGCGCGGCCGGTCTTCAACATGCTCCACAAGTCGCCGCTTGACGGATCGTCGATGTCGGGCGGCGTTGTGGCCAGCGCTTCGGCAAGGACTTTACCGATCTTTTCCAGGGAGTTTGCGAACTCGGGATACTTCGACGCGTCTTTCTGCGAGAAGCTGGCGATCGCCTGCGCTGACTTGCTGCCATCCTGATTCAGTGAAAGCGCATGCCCATCCGGCGAGAGCGCCGTTACGCAAGTTTCCGGCGTTATGAATTTCGCACCATGCTTTTCAAGTTGCATGTCGCGAACGATGCCGGGCAGAACCGGCCCCGCGCTGTGCGAAAGCGTGGAACAGCGGAAGCCGGGATGAAATTCATCGGTGATCGCTGCGCCGCCGACCTGCGGCCGCCGTTCGAGAACCAGCGGCTTGAATCCGGCTTTGGCCAGATAGAACGCGGTAACCAGACCGTTGTGGCCGCCGCCGATGATGACGATGTCGCGTTTCGTTTCCGGCATCTTACGCGGCTCCCTTGTCCTTCAGGATTTCCAACGCAGCGAGCCGGCCGTTCGCGCCCATGATGCCGCCACCGGGATGCGTTGCCGATCCGCACATGTACAGATTTTGAATCGGCGTGCGGAAGCGCGCATAGCCAGGCGCCGGGCGCAGGAAGAAGAGTTGCTCGAGCGAAAGCTCACCCTGAAAAATGTTGCCTTCGCTCAGTCCCCACTCGCGCTCGAGATCGAGCGGCGTGACCACCTGACGATGCAAAATGATGTCTTTTATATTGGGCGCATATTCGGCGATGGTGTTGATTACCGTGTCGCCGAATTTTTCTTTCTCGGTGTCCCAGTGCAGACCGGGCGCGAGTTTGTATGGCGCGTACTGCACGAAGCACGACATCACGTGCTTGCCCGGCGGCGCGACGGAGGGATCGGTTAGCGACGGAATCACCATGTCGATATAGGGACGGCGCGAGAAATTTCCGTACTTGGCGTCATCGTAGGCGCGCTCCATGTATTCGACGGAAGGCGAAATCGACATTGCGCCGCGCAGGTGCGCTCCGGGGCCGGGCATGCACTTGAAGTCAGGCAATGCGTCGAGCGCGAGATTCACTTTGCCGGAAGATCCGCGATACTTGAAGCGATTGATATCTTCAAGAAATTCGCCGGGAAGATGCTCGGCTTCGATGAATCGAGTGAAGGTTTGACGGGGATCAACACTGGAGGAGATAACATCGGCGTAGAGTTCGTCGCCGCTTGCCAGCACGACTCCTTTGGCTTTGCCGTCTTTGACAATGATTTTCGCGATAGCGGCCTGAGTGCGAATTTCCACTCCCGCTTCTCGCGCCGCGTCGCCGATGGCGTTGGAAATTGCCCCGGTCCCGCCTCGCGCAAATCCCCAGGCGCGGAACGCGCCGTCGATCTCTCCCATGTAGTGGTGAAGCAGAACGTAGGCTGTTCCCGGAGAGCGTACGCCGAGGAACGTTCCGATAATTCCCGAGGCCGACATCGTTGCCTTGAGCACATCGGTCTCGAACCATTGGTCGAGAAAGTCGATGGCGCTCATGGTCATGAGCTGTACCTGGTTGTATTTGTCATAGCTCGACATGCCCTGGAAGCGGCGTCCGATGAAGAGCAGCTTCATCAGTTCACGCGGGTTCAGCGTGTTCGGGTCGGGAGGGACCATGCTGAGAATCGGCTTCACGAAGCGGCACATCGCCTGCATGGCTTTCCCGAATTCGTCGTATGCTTCGGCGTCGAGGCGCGAGTGGCGGGCGATTTCGCGATGCGTCTTGCCGTGGTCGTTCACGCGCCACAGGTAGTCGCCGCTGGGCATGGGGGTGAACGTGCCATCGAGTGGAAGAATTTCAAGCCCGTGGCGCGGCAGGTCGAGATCGCGAATAATTTCTGGCCGCAGCAGCGAGACGACATACGAGCACACCGAAAACTTGAAGCCGGGAAAAACTTCTTCAGTGCAGGCTGCGCCGCCGAGAATGTGGCGGCGTTCGAGGACCAGAACTTTCTTTCCGGCCTTGGCCAAGTAGGCGGCGTTGACCAGGCCGTTGTGGCCGCCGCCGATCACGATTACGTCGTATGAAGTAGCCATAAGGTCCTAGCTTTAGCTTTTAGCTGTTGGCGTGCTGGTTGAGAATGCACACGAGGAATATTAGCGCAGTTTTGGGGCGCGCGTATCAGAGGCCGCTGGGAAGGACGCTCCAGTTGCGGAGCGCATTCGATAAGATTGGGATGAGTGAGCGCATGAGACGAATCGTCATTCTATCGGGAATGGGGCGGTTTTGTCTGCAATTCGCGGGGATTTAAATCTGGCGGCGATCGCCAGAGTTGCCGCCAAGTAGATTCCAAGATTGGCCGCGAGTTCTGCTGCAAACCCGATCTTGTCCCAGGTCAGGTTTTGATGTTGGCCGACGACGAAAGAATGTATGGTAAGCCCGAAGTAGAGTGGATATGCCAAAACCGAATTCCAATGTTGTGGCACATGAACAATGAGAGTCCAGATCACCACGAATACAGCAACACCGAGTAATGCCTTTGTTCTCATCGGATCTAAGTTGCTTGCTCCTATAATAATCCTACCAATTCGTCCCAACTCCAAACGATACCCGGTGGACTAGTTGAGCGCGAGATCCTTTGCTCTGCCTGAAGAACGGCTGCGCTCAGGATGACGCAGTAGATTTAGCTTTCTTCAATCAACCGTCGGTTCTCATCACAGGGGCGTCATCCCGAAGGCCCGCGTTTTCTCCAGCGGGCCGAGGGATCTCCTGTCGCTCCGGCGTCTCGGGCTTATGCAGACTCTGCCAGTCCTCCGCGAGGTCGTCCCACTTCGGATTCATCGAGCTGATGAGCTTGATTTTCTTTTCGCGACGCCAACCCTTGATCTCCTTCTCGCGTGCGATTGCTGCATCCGGATAGTAGAACAATTCGTAATACACGAGGCAGGTCAAGTTGTAGCGGCTGGTGAATCCCGGCACAAGCTTGTTTTTATGTTGCCAAACGCGGTACCGCAAGTCGCCAGTGATTCCTGCATATAACACGGCGGAACGCGGGTTGTTGGTCATGATGTAGACGAAGAATTGTTTTGCCTTTCGCATCATTCTTATTTACCGCCCCCGGCCCATATCGTCTGTGACAATTGAACAACGGTCGATGTGAGGTCCTTCGCTCCGGCTGAAAAACGCCTACGCTCAGGATGACGCCCTCGAAATGATTCCAAGCATTGATATAATCCGGCTGCGAACGAATTTTTTAACGAGGCCACGTCCTTGCCAATTGGAACCGCATTTCACGAACGCACATTTCCCCTTTGCCACAGCCTGAATTACCGCGAGTGGTCGGGATACTACACGGTCAGCGTGTATGAAGTGCATCACGAGCACGAGTACAACGCCATCCGCAATGCGGCGGCGCTGATCGATATTTCACCGCTCTACAAATACCTGATCACCGGCAAGGACGCGACCCGGCTGGTGAATCGCGTGATTACGCGCGACATCAACAAGGTAAAAGTGGGTCAGGTGATTTATTGCTGCTGGTGCGATGAAGAAGGCAAAGTAATCGACGACGGCACGGTTTCGCGCCTCGAAGAAAACGTGTATCGCTGGACGGCGGCCGACCCCAGCCTGCGCTGGTTCCGGCAAAACGGCCTCAATATGGATGTACAGATTGAAGACATATCCGAAAAGGTTGCCGCGCTGGCATTGCAAGGGCCGACCTCGGCGAAGCTGCTGAAATCGGTAGCCGAAGCCGACATCGCGAACCTGAAATACTTCCGTGTAACCCGCGGGAAAATTGCCGGCGTTCAGGTTGACATTTCGCGCACCGGATATACGGGCGATCTGGGTTACGAAATCTGGATTCCCGCAAATGACGCGGTGAAGGTTTGGGATGCGATCACGGAAAAAGGACGGCAGTTCGATCTGCATGCGGCGGGAATGCTGGCGCTCGATGTGGCGCGAACCGAAGCGGGGCTGTTGCTGATTGAAGTCGATTATTCGAGTTCGAAAAAAGCGTTGATTCCGCAGCAGAAGTATTCTCCCTTCGAACTCGGCTTCGCAAAAATGGTTCACCTCGAGAAAGAAAATTTCATCGGCAAGAAAGCGCTCGAAAAAGACGCGAAGAATGGCGTCCCGCGCCAATTTGTCGGCGTCGAAGTCGATTGGACAGACGTGGAAGCGCTCTACGAGCGCTACGGACTCACGCCTGCTGCGCCCAGCCAGGCTTCGCGGGTTCCCGTGCCGCTCTATTCCGGGGACAAGCAGGTTGGTAAGGCCACCACGACAAGCTGGTCTCCAGTGCTGAAGAAGATGATTGCGCTGGCCAGCGTCGAAACGGAGTACTCGAAGCTCGGCACGCAGTTGCAGATGGAAATTACAATCGAGGCGATCCGGCTGAAAACAAACGTGAAGGTGACCGGGATTCCGTTTTTTAATCCGGCGAGAAAGACGGCGAGCCCGGTATAGAATTTAAAGTGAGTTCTTCATCATGCCTACTCGCGTCTCCCGGCGGACGGTCGATCTTTCAGCCTATCCAGATCTCGTCGTCATTTATCTTGGCATGCGGGTGAATCGAATTGCGGGAATCAAAACTCTCTTCGGATTTGGTCCGAAAATTTCCTCGTCAGTTGAGGCGCATCCTGATGGATTGCTGTTACACGAAAATTTCATCTTTTCTTTTTTTCCCATGCACGCCGGCATGCGCCAATACTGGCGAGACAAGGAATCGCTGCTGAAGTGGACGCGTTCCGATCCTCACCGGGAGTGGTGGCAAGAATTCTTGAAGGATTCTGGCGGAACCGGTTTTTGGCACGAAACTTATTTGCGCCGTGGCGGGATGGAGGCGATCTATGACGATATCGTTCCCAAAATCGGCTTCATGGGATTCGCACCGGTAGTGTCCGCTCGCGGGCCGATGTTCGGTGCAAGTTCTCGCGCTGGCGTCGGCGTTTCCGCGCCACCGGTGCTGTCGGAAGAAGATCTCTACGAACGCCCGGAGGAGAAACCGGCAGGCTGAGATCTATTCAGCGCATATTTTCATGAGCTGCTCTGTGCTTGCCCGCGACGTACAGCCACGCTCCGATCAGCAGTAATATTGCAGTACCACCTGCAATTTTCAACAAAGCCAATGGCTTGTTAGGCTCGTCCGGTTGTGGGAGCAGCGATAGCGCGATTGTTACAGTCGTTGTGACGAATCCGAGCGCGGCAACCGGTATTGCAGTCGCAGCTCCGCCAGGAATGCGAATTACATCTGAGCTGGCTGCCCTGCGTTGGAGTTTGATCATGGCGGCGAACAAATACAAATAAGGAATGAAATAAAAAATCACGCCGAGGCTGACTAGTACATCATAAGCGCCTTTCACGCTAGTTCCCGCCTGGCCGAGAACGATAAACACCACACCCAACACGAGCTGCGTGAGCAGCGCAACCCACGGAGTCTTCCAGCGCGGATGCAGAGAACCGAATGCCGGGGGAAGCAGGTGATCGATGCCTGCGACAAAGGGCAGTCGAGCGACCGCTCCCAGATATGCGCCGCACGCGCCGATATTGCTGAGCGCGATCAGAAACGCGGCGAGCGGTAGAATTCCGGGGAAGCCGACGCGCGATGCGGTTTTAGAAATGGCCTGCACCAACCCTTGCAGGCTATTCACTTCGTTCGATGGAATCGCCAGCAAGATTGCGGCGGTTCCACCGATGTAACAGAGAGCGACAGTTATTCCGGCGACGATAAGAGCCAGCGGCAAAGTGCGGCGCGGGTTTTTTATTTCCTCTCCCATGAATGACGCCGTTTCGCAACCGCCGAAAGCAAACGTCAGCACCGACCAGAAAATAATGTCGTTGATATGCGTGCTGGGAGTCATCGAGTGCACCGTGAAGGATGTCGCAGAGCCATAGCGGTGCCAGGCGATCAATCCCATGACGATGACGATCGCGGCTGGAATCCACATCGCCAGCGCCCCTATGTTATTCAGCCACTTGCCGATATCGAGGCCGAGTATGTTCAGCAGCGTAGCCAGGCTCAGCGTGATCAAAGAAAAAGTAACGTAGAACGCGGCGTTGTTCGACAGGTGAGCCCAGGAGTTCTGGCGGACGAAAAGAATATTACTCGCGGCGAAGTAAAGCACTGCTGGAAAAAAGGGCAGATTACTGGTCCAGTAGACCCAAGCCGCCATGAAGCCGGAGAACTCTCCGAACGCTTGCTTGCTCCAAACGTAAAGGCCGCCTTCTCCGGGATAGCGGGAAGAGAGTTCAAGCACCGATAAAGCAAGCGGCAGGTAGAAACAAAACCACGCGCCAATCCAGATCACGATTGAACTCGGGCCGGCTGCCGCTGCGGTTGCGATCCAGCGCAGGCTGATTCCAGTGACGACATAGAAGAGAACCAGATCACGAAAACCGAGCACACGCTTTGGGCGGTTCGGATCTTCGGCTCCGGCTACCGGCGGCCCTGAAGGGGCGAGTGAGATTCGATTTAGCGGATCGACATCGGCGTGTGAATCAGACAATCAGGCGCCCCGTGTCAGGCTGCTTTTTATTTAAGCGGTCTTGATTTGGAGAACGGTAACGATAAAGAGAGTTAGGAATAACACTGTCCCTGCCTGGGAGCAAGTCCAAATTCATTCTGTTTTTCCATCGCTATTACAGAGCGGCACAGAGGAAGCTTCGAGGCCCTTAATTTTCGGCGGTTTGTCCGCTCCCCGTTAACGAGGGATGTAATTATCGAGGAGTGGAACCACCTGCGAGGCGAAAGGCAAAACCCGTTGTTCGGCGGCCTCCGGAGACTCTCCGCTCAGCATTGGAAGCGTGATCCGCACCAGGGCGCCATCGCTCCGGTTCATACGAATCGCATCTGCCACCAGGTAATACTTCGCCCAGTATTCGCTGGCAACGCCGCGGTCATGCGCCCAGTACCAGTACAAAACCAGGCGGCGGGACTCGCCTTTCGAGATGACATAGCGGTTCGCCGGGAACGGCGAATGATCCGGAAACGACAGGGTGATGAGTTGTTTTTCGTCCGCGTTCCAACCGGCTCCCGGGAGGCAGTGCTGTGGCGAGTGAATAGTATCGCCGGCGCGCTGGCTGGCAAAGTACGCGAGAAACAGATCGATCGGCGGCAAGGCGCCGGAGGGATCTTGGTAGACACGCTCCATAAAATCCCCGGCTCCAAGAATCGCGAGCGTATCTTTGTCGAGCGAAACGTCGGTACCGTCCCAGTTTCCCAGGCTAGCGGGAAAAGACGATAGAGGGTTGTGCTGCGGCACAATTTCGGTGCGGCCGCGCGCCTGCAGCAGGATGGCGGTTACGGCAATCAACCCGGCAGCGAGAGCAAAGCGCAAAAGTGCCGTCAACTTCATGCCTGCTTGCCCCCCGCCACGAATCTCCGAACGGCTTGATGGAATAAATAGAGCATGAACAGAGAAATTACAAAGATCAGCCAGCCGGAGAATTCATGGAAGAAGCCCTGCGCCTTTGCCGGATCCCAGTACTGAACGAGCAATCCGGTCCCCACGATGCGAAAACTGTTGGCGGCCACTGCGATTGGTATCGAGGCCAGCGCCAGAAGGACTCGCACGCTGTTCCCGCTCTCCATCAGGTATCCATAAATAACGGCCAGCGTCAGCAACGACATCAAGGAACGAATACCGCTGCAAGCCTCGGCAACCTCAAGCGCCATCGTAGGAAGAACGATGATATTGCCTTCGCGCAATACAGGCACACCCATCCATGACAGCATCGTGCTCGCCACCTTCGACGCGAGCAATTGCAACGGAAAAGTAACCTGATTGAACACGATGGCGGGAATCGGGATCATGAGGAAGAGGAACGCCCAGGGAAACAGAATCGCGCGAAAAAAGGTCCAGCCACGGAATAGTACGATCAAACCTGCGATCACAATCAGCAGTGACGAGCGCGAAAGAAAAATTTCCGCACCCATCTGACCAACGATCAGAAGCCCCAAGCCTCCGGCCAAAAGCAGCAATCCCCACCACGAAGGATGGGGCTGCTCTGTTATAAGTATCGATCGCTTCTGCCAGACAACGAATGCAGAAAAAAGGGGAACAAAGAATCCGTGCGAGAAGTTTGGGTCATTCCACCACTGAGCCACCAAATGAATAAGCGTTGGCGCGTACATCCAGAGCAACAGGACCGAAATGATCGCGGCTTGCCACCAGGGCAGGCCGGATTTCCCCCCGACCGACGCACGGGGGATCGACAGGCCGGTTTGGAGGACCTGGCTCATCTAAAACAAACTTTATCACTTGGGGGGATAGCTTCCAGCATATGTCAAGCGGCCGCAGGTCGCAATCGAAACTGTCTTCAAGAAGCTCTCCTAAATGTCCACCGTGGAGACAACTAATTCCCCGAAGAATAACTCTGAGTGGTCGTTTGCCACAGACGGCCGGCGCGACTAAGGCAAACCGCTCATTCGGTTTGGTATTATTTTGCCCCAGTCCGACTGGAATTTGAAATATTGGTTACTCCTCAATTGGGTAAATACTTTCCCTTTTGTGCGGAAAAGTGTAGGGTGGGAGCAGCGAATTCGTCCTTTTCTTCGAGCTCGGCCCTTGCTTATATAGTTTTGAAAACACTGTGGTAACGTCCGATTGGATCCTCGCTGCCAAAGGCGGCAGCCGGCAAATCTGATGCTCTTTTCGCGACCGCTGCAGGATGTATGTTTTGAACTATCTGATCCGATCGCTGTCAGCAAACCGATGAAAAACGCTCAAGTCGTTGCGATTCGTGATCCAGTGAGAAATCGCTTCTTGACGAGTGCCTGCGCCGGCATGCGAAGCGTCGAAGCGGCGATGATCGAGGTCGCCCAGACTGACGTGCCCGTTTTATTCCTGGCGGAGCCGGGGGCCGGAAAAAAATCCGCCGCCCAGCGGGTTCATGAGCTTTCGGGACTCGGTATGCAACCCTTCCGGACGATTTCTTGCGCCACTCTGGCCTGCGACAATTTTTCGGAGTCCGAGCCAAGCAATATGTTTCGTGGCGGGACAGCTTATCTTGAGGAGCTGACTGACCTGAGCAGGGAGGGCCAAGCCTGCTTGCTCAAGTATCTGATCGACCAAAACTCTAACGGTAGCCATTCGCAAAGTTTTGCGCGGCTGATCTGCGGGAGCGCCCGGCATCTTGAGTCCGAAGTAAAAGCGGGAAACTTCCGCGAAGATCTTTACTATCGCATCAGCGGACTGTGCTTGCGTCTTCCACCCTTGCGTCAACGCCGCGACGACATTCCCCTCCTGACCGCATATTTTCTGCGAAAATATGCGATTGAGTTTCAGCGTCTGGTGCCTGATTTGAGTGCAGAGACCCAGCACTTGTTTCGGGAATACTCCTGGCCGGGTAATGTTCGAGAGTTGGAGAATATCTGCAAAGCAATGGTTGCGATCGGTGATGAAGCAGTAGCGATGGGAGGTTTGAGGGCGATGCTTTTGCGGAGCGGCAGGAGCGGCAATGGCACCCGCGTTTCCCTGAAACAGGAGGCCCGGGCTGCGTCGCGCGAGAAAGAAAAGGAAATCATTCTGCGCGCTCTCACTCGCACGCGCTGGAATCGCCGCCGCGCCGCGCAGGAATTACAGATCAGCTACAAGGCTCTGCTATACAAATTGAAACAGATTGGATGCTCCGAGTTCGAAGCATCTTGAGCTTGACCACGAGGGAGCGCATGAAGAGAGTGTTCAAAGTCGCCTGCCTGGCCTTCTTAGCTCTTGCGAGCATGGCGCTGTGGGCCCAGGATGACAATGATGAGAACGCCCCCAAGCCCGCGGCGGAGAAGCCCGTGGCTGCGGAACAGCACACTTCTGCCCCGGCTGTGCCCGTCGACTACATCATCGGCCCTGACGACACACTGCACATTACGGTCTGGAAAGAGCCGGACATGAGTGTCAGCTTGCCGGTGCGTCCGGATGGCAAGATTTCCATTCCTTTGCTCGACGACGTTCAGGCCGCGGGAATGACTCCCATGCAACTGGCGGGCTCGATCAAAGAGAAATTGAAAAAATATATCGCCGATCCGCGCGTAACCGTAGTCGTGACCGCGATGACCAGCCAGCGCATTTATGTTCTGGGCGAAGTCGTTCACACCGGACCCATGCCACTGTTGCCCGGAATGACCGTGCTGCAGGCGCTGTCGAGCGCTGGATTTACGCAGTTTGCCAACCTCAAATCGATTTACCTGCTGCGCACGCAGAACGGGCAACAGACGAAGATTCCGTTTAGGTACAAGGATGCGCTTAAGGGGAAAGACACCCAAAGCGATCTCATCCTGAAGCCGGGAGACACTATTGTCGTTCCTTAACAAACACGGCCGAATTCGCGAGCAATCCAGCGCGGCAATTACGATGTTTGCAATGATGCTGCTTGCATGCTGTGCCGCTTGGGCACAGGCCGATCAGTCTGCCGCTCCACCACCGGCGCAGGCAACTTCCGAATCCTCGATCGGCGAAAATCCTCCGATCTCGGCCATTGACGAGCCCAGCCTCGAGCCGCATTCGGCGCCAGAAAGCTTTCTCTTGCCCGGCCTGCATTTCAGTGAGTCGGTCGAATCGAACGCTTCGAATACTCCCGGAGGTTCCGGCGTCGCTCCGGTCACGAGAGCGTTGGGGAGCCTGACCCTGCAAAAGCTGTGGAAGGACGACAGCCTCGCAATGGACTACATCGGAGGCGTTTCCGATTATGACCAGACCGGCATCGGAGTGCAGCAACTGGAACAGCTTGACATCGACAATCGGGTCAGCTGGAAGCGCGGGCAGTTGGCCCTTCGTGATTCCTTCAGTTATCTGCCCGAAGGAACCTTCGGCTTCGGCGCCTACGGCGGTGGCGGGGCGTACAACGCGGGCTTCGGCAACCTCGGTGCTGGGTTGCTGGGCGCCAGCGCATTCGGCGGTCAAAGCAATGCCTTCACCGGCGGAAACAGTCTTGGCGTTTCGCTGGGGCTGGTGCCGCGACTTACGAATCTGGGATTGATCGACGTGGTCGAAGATTTGACTCCGAAGTCGTCTTTAACCCTCATGGCCGGGTACGGGCTGGTCCATTTTTACGGAAGCCTGCTAGAGCAGGACACTCTCGCCGGCCCCCTGCAGGAGAATGTCAATTTCATCGGCAGCTCGGAATATATCGCGCAGGTGGCTTATGACCGGGTTCTGAATCCGCGCGATCAAGTCGCGGTCAGTTACGGCTACCAGGACTTCAATTTCTCAACCGCCGGCACTGCGTTTCACACGCAGGTGGTGCAGTTCATGTACGGACACCGCGTCTCAGGCCGCATGGACTTCTTGATCTCCGCCGGACCTCAAATCACGGGAATCAATCAGCAGGAATGTAACATCCCGACGATCCCAGTCACCTCCTGCACAAACTTCGGAGGAGTCGTAAGCTCCGCCGGGGTCTCGAAGGTTGGCGCGGCCGGCCGGGTTTCGCTCCGCTACAGGTTCCCGAAGACAAGTCTCGGACTCAGCTACCAGCGTTACGACACTACCGGTTCGGGAATCTTCGCGGGCGCTGAAACCGATATCGTGCAGTTTGATATGGCCAGACCGTTGTCGCGGGTTTGGGATTTATTTGCCAACGTCGGCTACTCCAGAAACAGCGAACTGCAGGTTCCGGGAGCGGTGGTCACCGCGACCTCATTCGATTACGGCTATGCGGGAATCGGAGTGCATCGGCAGCTAGGAAGGCGGTTGCGGGCTTTCATCAGCTATCAGTTCAACGATCTGGGTTTCAGTGGCGGGTGTACGTTGGGCGCGCTGTCGTGCACGAATACTTCTCAGCGGCAGATCGGATCTGTCGGGCTCGATTGGACGCCCCGGCCGATCCGGCTTGATTGAGTTGGACGCCAGCCGCTCGCGGCTGGCAAGACGGGAAGTGAGATGATCGAAAATCGCGAATTAAGCATGGACGATTATCTGGCAATGCTGCGCCGCCGGATGAAGGTGATTCTGATTCCGGCTTTGTTGGCGCCTTTGGCCGGATTTCTCGTTTCTTATGTTTTTTCGCCGAAATATACCTCGAAGTCGCTGGTGCTTATCGAAGCGCCCAAGATTCCGGATGTCGTCGTCCAGCAGGTCTTCACAGAAGATTTAACGCAGCACATCGCGACTATCGAACAGCGGGTGTTGAGTCCGAGCCGGCTGCGGCCCATGGTCGACCGGCTTGGTTTGGCGAAGGGTGGGCAGAACGTCGACGACGTCATCGACAATGTCCGGCTCAACATGAGCATCGAGCCGGTCATTACGGATCTGGCGCAGTTCGGCAAGAAAAAGCCCGGCCCCAACAATAATCCTGCTCCTGGTTTTTATGTGAACTACACCGCTTCGACGGCGCGCGACGCACAGCAGATCTGCACCGATCTCACTTCTATGCTTCTGGAAGAGGATCTGAAGTCGCGCGAAGACGTGACTCAGGGAACCACAACATTCCTCACGAAGCAGGTAGAGCAGGCGAAACAGAACCTCGACGACCTCGATAAGAAGCTGGCAGCCTTCAAGAATCAGCACATGGGTCAACTGCCCGGCGATGAGGATAACAACATGAAGATCCTCATGGGGCTGAATTCGCAGCTCGATGCCAACACACAGACGCTCAACCGGGCGACTCAGGATAAGTCTTATACGGAGTCGATGCTGGCGCAGCAATTGGCTGCGTGGAAGACTTCGCAGTCCGCCAGCAATCCTCAAAGCTTGCAGCAGCAGCTCTCACAATTGCAGGCACAGCTGATCGATCTCCAGGGACGCTACACAGAAGATCATCCGGATGTGATCAAAACCAAAGCAGACATTGCCGCGGTGAAAAAACAACTCGCCGATTTGGACAATGCTTCTGGGAAACCGTCGGACACCGGAAGCGACAAAGGCTCAGGAGGGGAGCCAGTGGAGATCCGGCAGTTGCGCCTGCAGATTCACTCCTACGAAGACATGATCGCGCAGGCCAATCGCGACCAGAAGAAACTTCAGCAGGAAATCGCTGTTTATGAGGGACGGGTTTCTTCTAGTCCAGCCGTCGAAGAAGAGTACAAAGAGCTGGCGCGTGACTACGACAACGCGCAGAAGGTCTATCAGGACGACTTGGCGAAGCAGAGTACCTCCAAAATGGCAACGCAGGCGGAACAACAGCAGCAAGGTGAACAGATGGCTTTGCTGAACCCAGCTGACCTTCCGGAATCGCCGAGCTTCCCGAATCGCCCGTTATTTGCCGGGGGTGGCCTTGGCGCCGGTTTGGCGCTCGGTTTTGGCTTGGCGATCTGGCTCGAATTTCGCGAGAGGTGCATTCGCACTGAGGCGGATGCTGAGGCCGCGCTGGGATTGCCCATCCTCGTTTCGGTGCCCTGGGTGGTGCAACTGGAGGCAGAAAACGGTAATGGCAAGCTCCGCTTCTGGAAGCGCAAGAGTCAGCCGGAAGAACAGCGAGACGCGGCAAAGGTTTAGACATGACGTGCGAACGAAGCATGTTACTCAGAGTTGCGTACGACGAAAGTCGCTAGGCGAAGACCATGTACAAAGACTTCTACGGGTTGCGCGCCAATCCGTTCAATATGAATCCGGATCCGCGCTATCTTTTCCTGACGCGGCATACTGAGGAGGCATTAGCCTGCCTCACATACGGCATTCAGAGTCGTAAGGGATTTGTGCTGTTGACCGGAGAAGTCGGGACTGGAAAAACCACGCTTATCAACAAGTTGCTCGAGTGGCTTCGTCTGCAGCAGGTTGCGACTGCCTTTGTTTTCAATTCCCGCTTGAACACTACGCAGTTTCTCGACTACATGATGGCCGACTTCGGCATTCCCTGCGATTCGGAGGCAAAGAGCCAGATTCTTCTCCGGCTTTATAACTGGCTGCTGGATCGCTACCGCGCCGGCGAGACGGCAGTACTTATTATCGATGAGGCCCAGAACCTGACCGATGAGGTGCTGGAAGAGATACGAATGCTCACCAATCTAGAAACCTTTACCGAAAAGCTGCTGCAGATTGTGCTGGTGGGCCAACCGGAACTTGAACAGAAGCTCAAACAACCTCAATTGAGACAACTCCGCCAACGGTTAACGTTGCGTGCCCGAACCCATCCACTGACGCTTGAGGAAACCAAAGCTTATGTGCAGCAGCGGTTACGCATCGCCGGCTGCAACGGACTGCAGATTTTCGATTCTGAGTCGCTGGTGTGGATTCACCGCTACGCCAGTGGCATTCCCCGCGTGATCAATTTGCTGTGCGAGCATTGTCTGGTGAGTGCATTCGTCGATCAGCAGAAAGTGATTGGACCCGGAGTGGTGGAGGTAGTTGCCCGCGATCTGGATTTAACCGACGGAACAGTTGCCGAGGCGATGGCCGCGCCAGGCAACAACGGCGGAGACAAGTTGGACCTGGGCGACACCCTGCGGTCGCTGGCGAACCTGGCAGATCGTTTGCGCGAAGAGGACAAAGACGGGATTCCTGGCGAGAGGAAGCTATGAGCAGAATCCACGAAGCGCTCAAGAAAGCGGAGCAGGAGCGGGCGGCGGCGCAGGCCAACCAACCACAGCCCAGCTATGCAACTTCCGCTGCACCAGAGAGCGCGATCGACGGCATGCCGGTGGCCTCCGATCCGATTTCCGGCGTGCCCTTTTCCTCTGCAATACCTCCTCTCGCCAGTCCTTACAACTTGGATGTCCTGCTGGCGCGTTGTCCGCAACTGCCATGGCAGCCGGATGAGAAGACCATGCTGTTTTTCAACGGCGATGACGGCGTCCGCGGCACGGAGGAATTCCGCACCCTGCGCTCCCGGCTTTACCATACCCGCGAGAAGATGCCGCTAAAGAAAATTCTCGTGACCAGCGCATTGCCCAAAGAGGGCAAATCCTTCACTTCCGCGAATCTTGCGCAGGTTCTGGTCCGCCAGCACGGGCGGCGGGTATTGCTGATCGATGCCGACTTGCGAGCACCTCGCTTACATATGATGCTTGGCACCACAGCTGCTCCCGGCCTTTCCGAATACTTGCGGGGCGCATGCGACGAATTTTCGATCGTGCAGCGCGGGCAGATGGAAAACCTGTTCTTCATTCCCAGCGGGCAGCAGATTGCCGATGCTGCCGAACTCATCGCGAATGGAAAGCTGAAGGTTTTTCTGCAGCGAGTGGAGCCTCTTTTCGACTGGATCATCGTGGACTCACCGCCGGCAGTACCCGTCTCCGATGCCGGAATTCTGGCGAAAGCCTGCGATGGTGTGCTCATGGTCGTGCGTTCGAATTCCACTCCGGTTGATCTGGCGCGTCGCGCGCGAGAAGAATTTCCTGACGAGGTGTTGGTAGGTGTAGTTCTAAACGGAACAGACCACGAGGCGAGCGCTTATTCGCGCTATTACTACAGCGCGTACGTAAAGAATGTAACTAGCGAAGCCAAGTCTTAGAGGAAACAGGGCAACCGTGATCCGGCTGTTCAAAGTGTATTACCCGCTGCGCACGCTGGTTTTGCTGGTGGGCGAAGCCATGATCGTTTGGTTGTCGTTCCTGCTGGCGACGCTTTGGCGCAACCACGACAGTTGGTTGTTGCTGAATGTGGACGGCGGTTATCTGCAGGTACTGGCGGACCTGGGACCGAAGATTCTGGTCGTTACCACTGCGGTGTTGCTGCTTTCACATTGGTTCGATCTCTACGACACTTCGAGCCTTGGGGAGAAGTGGGAGCACGCTTTTCGCCTTCTTCTAGTACTTGGGGTTGTTGCTCTTACGCTCGCGGTGTTAGGCGAGCGCTACCCGAAATTACTTCCGGGAAACGGCTCGGCGTTTTGGGGACTTGTCATCCTCACCTTCACTTTGTTTTGCTGGCGCTCGGTCTGCTCGTGGATGGTCCAGCAGCCTTTTCTGCGGGAGCGAGTTTATGTTTTGGGCACGGGCGACCGCGCCGAGCGCCTTGTGAGCGGCTTGCGCCAGCGCGCCGGCCTCGGGGTTGAAGTTGTCGGATGGACTGGCGATGTGGCCGGGGAGCTGACGCGCGACAGTGTAGCTTCGCACTTGCTGGGTTTAGCGCAGCGAAAAAATGGCGTGCATCGCGTAATTGTTGCCATGCCCGACCGCCGCGGCACCTTGCCGGTCGCGGAATTGCTGAACCTTCGTCTGGCCGGCGTGAAAGTGGAAGAAGCGACATCATGGCTGGAAAAATTTTCCGGCCGGATCGAAGTCGAGCAACTGTATCCAAGCTGGTTGATCTTCGCCGACGGATTTCGTTTCAGCACAACCTTCAGGATGATCCGCCGGGCAGTGAATTTGTTAGTCGCCCTCATTGGAACGATCTTGTCGCTACCACTGCTGCCGTTTATTGTGCTGGCCATTAAGTTGGATTCCGCCGGTCCGGTGCTTTACCGGCAAAAGCGTGTCGGTCGCGGCGGAGCCATCTTCCACTGCTACAAATTCCGCACCATGCGCGTGGACGCCGAAGCCGACATGGGCGCTACCTGGGCGGCCGACGACGACCCTCGCATTACTCGCGTCGGCAAGTTCTTGCGAGTGTCGCGTCTCGACGAAATTCCGCAATTGTGGTGCGTGCTGAAAGGTGACATGCATTTCGTGGGACCACGTCCGGAGCGTCCGGAGTTTGTAGAAAGTCTGAGCGACGAGATTCCTTACTACAACGTGCGGCACGTCGTCCGTCCCGGTATTACCGGTTGGGCGCAGGTGCAATACAAGTACGGCAACACGATTGAGGACGCACGCGAGAAGCTGCAGTACGACTTGTTCTATATCAAGAATGCCTCGCTAGGTCTCGACTTCGTGATTATGTTCCAGACCATCAAGATTGTGCTGCTGGGACGGGGAGCGAAATGAGGTTCGTTTTCTGGGCAGCCGCTTTTCTAATTTCTTACTGCTACGTTGGATACGTGGCCTGGTTGTGGCTGAAGGCGCACTTGCGCCCCTGGCCGGTGCTCCACGCACAAGAAGAGCCCAGCGTTTCGATCGTGATGGTGATCCGCAACGAAGATCGATGGCTCGGAACCAAGCTGCAAAATCTATTAGAGGTGGATTATCCCGCCGAGAGACGCCAAATCGTAGTGGTCTCCGATGGATCGACTGACGGCACCGAACGCATTTTGCGTGAATATGCCCACAATTCTTCCGTGCAAATACTGATGAATCAGTTGTCGCAAGGAAAGGCTTCGGGATTAAACGACGCAGTTGCTCTGGCGTCGGGAGAGATTGTCGTTTTCACAGATGTGAGGCAGAAGATTGAGTCCGGCGCGATACGCTTGCTCATGGAGAACTTCGCGGATCCACAAGTCGGCTGCGTGAGTGGAGCACTGATGTTGGGCCATCCAGATTCCGGCGAAGCCAGGAAAGGGATGGGTATGTATTGGAGAATCGAAAAAACAATTCGTGAACTTGAGTCGGAATCTGGATCCGTTGTGGGCGCCACCGGTGCGATCTATGCCGTGCGCCGGGAACTTCTCCCGGAAGTGCCACCGGGAACAATCCTGGACGACGTCTACGTCCCGATGCAGATCGCGCGCCAAGGAAAGCGCGTGGTGTTCGATCCACGGGCGCGCGCCTGGGATAGTCCGGACCTTGGCGCTGAGCGGGAGTTCGCCCGCAAAGTCCGGACTTTGAGCGGGAACTATCAACTGTTGCAGCTGGCACCCTGGCTGCTGAAAAGCGAAAACCCGCTGCGGTTCGAATTCGTCAGCCACAAATTATCGAGACTTGTCGTCCCGTTTGCGTTGGGAGCGATTTTCATTTCATCGCTGGTGCTGCCCGGGTCTTTCTATCGAACGATGTTTGTGTTGCAGGTACTGTTCTATGGGTTGAGTTTGCTGGCCGGGTTGCATGTGACCCGCGGACCTTTGGCGCGGGTGTCGGACATGGCACTTACGTTTGTGGTTCTGAATGCCGCCGCCGCCGTAGCATTCGTGAATTTTCTGATTGGACGAAAGGCCGTGTGGGTTCGCTAGATACGCGGATGCCAGAACAGGCGAGAAGCTGAATATGAATTCATCTTCGGTTGAGAAAGCAGCGCCAAACGCCAGGTTGCCGCTGAGGGTACGGCCAAGACGCGAACCTACGTCAGGCGCGTTCTTCTGGTTGAGCGCCTTCTTCGTGGTCTACTGTGCTCGGCCTGAGGACTGGATTCCCGGACTCGCATATATCCCCCTCGCAAAGATTTCGGCGATCTTCGCATTGCTGGGACTGATGATGAGCGCGGGGAGATCGAAGCGAAGTTTCCGCGACCTGCCACGAGAGGCAAAGTATTTCGTGGGCATGGTAGGCGCCCTGTTTGTTGCCGCGGTAGTCTCGCCGGTATGGAAGGGAGGTGCGTTTTTCAAGACGCTGGATTTTGCCAAGGCTCCTGTAGCGTGGGTACTTACCTTCCTGGTGATTACGAATTTAGACCGGCTGAAGAAAATCATTTTTATTCAATCGGCATCGGTGGCGGCGATCACGGTGGTCTCGCTGGTGAAAGGGCGTTCGTCGCCCCGGTTGGAAGGTGTGATTGGAGGAATTTATTCCAATCCGAATGATTTGGCCTTCGCGATAGTGCTTTCGCTGCCATTCTGCTTCGCTTTCCTGCTGAACACCCGCAGTATTCCACGCAAATCCGTGTGGATGGGAGCAATGCTGGCAATGTGCACGGCTTTGTTCATGACGGGGTCGCGGGCCGGCTTTATCGATCTAGTGGTTACTGGCGTGGTTTGCGTGTGGCTTTTCGGGATTAAAGGTAAACGGGCTCACCTGGTCGCGACCGCGGCAATCGTAGCGCTGATCGTCGGTCTGACGGCTGGTGCGCGGGTTAAAGATCGCTTCTTTGCCATATCTGGAAAAAATCTCGATACTGGGATTGAAGTGAGCGCTCATGGTTCTTACGAACAACGGTGGCAGCTCATGGTCGATAGTGTCGAGGCGGTTGCGCACTACCCTTTCGGCCTCGGGATGGGCAACTTCGTAAGCTATAACGGGACATGGCGGGAAGTTCATGTGGCTTACCTGCAGATTGCGGCGGAAGGCGGGATCATCGCATTCGTGCTGTATCTGCTATTTTTTGCCCGCGGCTTCGGCAATTTGAGGCAGTTGCGCAGGGTACATAATCCTGACCCTGAGATTGAACTGTTTTCCGGAGCTTTGTATGCGACGCTGACCGGATTCGTTGTCGGAGCTTTTTTTGCACCCGAAGCGTACCAGTATTTTCCCTATTTTGCCGAAGCTTACACTGCCCTGCTGCTGGTGATTGCGAGAGAGAAACCGGATGGGTCGTCGAGCGATTTGGCGCAGCGCCCACAAAGATTCTCGAAAGCGAACCTGCAAACTGTCGGGTTGCCGCGGTTGCGCGGTGCCGCCGGCGTGCGTCCCCCCGCAGGCAAGCCTGTGCTTCGGCATCGTTCATGACGAAGCCTGAACTCATATCGGCTGCGCAGCCAAGAAAAAGCCACCACCGCGGGCATGTAAGCGTGGCGCAGAAGCTCTCGTACCTGAGCCACTGGGTGCCTGGATATGCGTGGCAGAGATTGGTTCGGCATCGGCGTGCAAACCAAACGCACCTCATCTTCGCACTGGCTGATCATTTCGAGCCTGCGATTGTGCCCGAGGATGGCGCGGCCCGCGCTCCCTATGCGGAACAAGAGCGGCGCCTGGAATGGTGGTGCCGCGAGTATCCGAGAGCTTTCAGGCGGTGGCGCGATGCCGAGGGGCGGCCGTTTGTTCACACTTATTTTTATCCTGCTGAGCAGTACGACTCGGCTCTGATTGCGCGGCTGGCCGAGCATTGCTCCAATGGATGGGGTGAAATCGAAATTCATCTGCACCACGGAATCGAAGGTCCGGACTCAGCCGCGAACACGAAACGTCTGTTGATCGAGTTCTCCGACCGGCTCGCTCGAACGCATGGGTGCCTCTCTTACGGGGGCCGATCGGCTCAGCCTCGTTACAGTTTTGTGCACGGCAACTTCGCTCTTGCGAACTCTGCCGATGGACGATGGTGTGGAGTCGACAGCGAGATGCAGATTTTGTCTGACACGGGCTGCTACGCTGACCTGACCTTGCCCACGGGCGCTTTTCACGCGGCGCAGACAAGCAAAATCAATTCGATTTACGAATGCGCACTGCCGCTGATGGAAAGATCTGCGCACCGCAAGGGGAAAGATCTTGTTAGAGGACGAGCGCCGCAGGTTTTCCCGTTGATTGTGCAAGGGCCTCTCATGCTGGATTTCACCAGCGATCATGGTTTGCGACGGTGGCGCATCGAGAATGCGGCGCTGACGGGTTCGAATCCGCCCAGCATGCATCGGCTGGGACTTTGGAAGCGGGCAGGAATTTGTGTGGCGGGAAGACCCGATTGGTTATTTATAAAACTGCATTGCCATGGCATGGATCCTACTCACCGAGAAGCCACGCTCGGAGCGGGCATTCAGAAATTTGTAAGCGAACTGGTAGAGGGCGCGGAATTGAGAAACGAGATTCTACATTTTGTTTCCGCCCGGGAAATGGTGAATATTATTTTGGCGGCGTGCGAGGGCAAGGAAGGAAATCCCGGCGAGTACCGCGATTTCCGGCTGAAACGAACGCGGCCTTCAACCTCCGATTCTCCGGGACGCGAGAACTCTTCAGCAGTACTCAAAGGATAATTCATGTGTGGCATCGCAGGAATGGTGCAGACTGATCCCGATGGCGAAGTAGATGCAGCCACCATTCACCGGATGTGTGAAGCCCTCGTGCATCGCGGGCCAGATGACGGAGGGATTTTTGTGAAGCGCGGCGTTGGGCTGGGGATGCGCCGCCTTAGCATCATCGACCTGGCGGGTGGACACCAGCCGGTTTCTAACGAAGACAAAACCGTCTGGGTTGTCTTCAACGGCGAGATCTACAATTTTCCCGAGCTGCGTTCGCAATTACAGGCGCGCGGCCATCTCTTCTCTACCAACACCGACACTGAAGTCATCGTCCATCTTTACGAGGAAGATGGAGCCGAGTGCGTTCAAAAGCTGCGGGGCATGTTTGCTTTTGCGCTCTACGACGAACGGAATGGGCGGCTTTTGTTGGCACGCGACCGAGTAGGGAAGAAGCCGCTGCACTATGCGCTGCAAAACGGGACGCTATTTTTCGCTTCCGAAATGAAGGCCATTCTTGCTGTCAGGCCCGAACTTGCGAAGGTCAACGATGCGGCGCTTCTGCAATACATGTACTTTGGATATGTTCCCGATCCGGTTTCGGCTTTTGAGCCAATTCAAAAATTGCCCCCCGGACATTTGCTCGAATTTGTTCGTGGAGAAATGCGTGTTCGCCAATACTGGGATTTTCCCGAGTACGGGACCTACGAGCCGAAGTCTGAAGCTGAGTTGCTGGAGGAACTCGAATTTCGGCTGGCGGAAGCGGTGCGCATTCGTTTGATCGCTGACGTTCCTCTTGGCGCCATGTTGAGCGGGGGAACGGATTCTTCCACGGTGGTTGCGTTGATGGCGCGGGCCACGTCGCAACCAGTCAACACTTTTTCCATCGGATTTCGGCATGCTGACTTTGATGAAAGTCCGTGCGCGCGGCTGGTCGCGCAGAAATTTGGAACCGACCATCACCAGTTGATTTTAGAGCCCGACCTCGTCGAGACAGTGGATACGCTCACCCGGCATTTAGAAGAGCCTTTCGGCGACTCGTCGATGCTGCCCACCTACTTTATCTCTTTGCTGGCGCGGAAATATGTGAAGGTCGTGTTGACAGGCGATGGAGGGGATGAATCGTTCGCCGGCTACGAGCGCTATCGCATCCATCTGGAAGACCGGGCTTACAAGTGCCTTCCTGGTTGGGTAGGCGGTGTCTATCGGAATTACGTTCATCCTCTGGTTCCTTACCGGATGCCCGGGCGGAATTTGGCCTACAGCATTTCGTTGCCATGGCGAAAGCGGTACATCGAGGGAGTATCGTTCCAGGCATTCCAGAGGGAAATGGGGATTCTCTCGGACGATTTTGTGGCGTCGAATGGCACTCCGCTGAAAATCTTCGACCAGTATTTAGACAGAGCTCCAGCACACGATCCACTAGGCCAGGTTTTGTATTTGGATAGCAAAACGTACTTGCCAGGCGACATCCTCACAAAAGTTGATCGCATGAGCATGGCTGTATCGCTGGAAGCCCGTGTTCCGTTGCTCGATCACAAATTCCTCGAGTGGGTGACTTCATTGGCACCCAAATGGAAGATGCAGAATGGTTCGCAAAAAGTCATTCTTAAGAAGCTCGCGGTGCGAGTCGGCGTGCCGAGCGAAGTTCTCAACCGTCCCAAGCAGGGGTTTACACTGCCGCTCGCGCACTGGATGCGCTGCGAGCTGAAAGAATTTGTGCGATCGATACTTCTGGACTCACAGACTTTGAGTCGAGGATATTTCAACGCGAAAGCAGTGCGCGGTATGCTCGATGAACATTTACAAGGCCGGCGGGATCACTCCCCGCGGTTGTGGCGTTTGCTTATGTTCGAATTGTGGCACCGAAACTTCCTCGACAGAATTGGCAGCAGACATGAGAATGGGCCCACGGCTTCAGTCCCATGGGTCGGAGAGCGCGCGTGAGCGCGCCAGCCAGCCAGCGCTTACTGGCGCATGGGACCGTCTGCCGACGGAAGGTCACTATTGTGGCGCCTTCGTCGCGGTATGTCGGAGGCCAATCGGTACAGGCCGAACTGATTCTCCGCCATTGGAAAGACGATCCGGATGTAGAGGAACGATTTATTCCTATCGATCCGGTGCTTCCGCCGCACCTGCGGTGGATCGAACGTATTCCTCTGCTGAGGACTATGTTTCGTCAACCCTTCTATCTCCACAGCTTGTGGCAAGGGCTGGCGGATACGGATGTGGCTCACATTTTTTCTGCGTCTTATTGGTCGTTTCTTATTGCGCCGGCACCGGCGCTGTGGGTTGCACGGCTAAGAGGCGTTAAAACTATCATTCACTATCACAGTGGTGAGGCGAGAGATCACCTGCGGCGTTTTCGCAGCGCACGTTCGATTCTGCGTAAGTCGGATCGTCTCGTCGTTCCGTCGGAATACCTGATTCGAGTTTTTCAGGAGTTTGGGCTAGAAGCGCGGGCTGTACCGAATATTGTGGATGAGATCCAGTTTACATTCCGAGAGCGTCGGCCGCTACGTCCGCACCTGATCTGCACACGGGGATTCCATCCGTATTATGGCGTGGATGCAGTCGTCCGGGCATTTTCCGAGGTGCAGAAGGAGTTTCCCGACGCGCGTCTTGACCTGGTTGGCAAAGGCCCTACAGAAGCCGAGATTCGCGCTCTAGTTAGGGATTTGAATGTATCGGAAGTGCACTTCAGGGGGGTGGCATCCAGAGGCGAGATTGGGCGGTTTTACGATGAGGCGGATATTTTCATCAACGCCTCGTGGCTGGACAATATGCCGGTTTCGATTCAGGAAGCGTTTGCCTGCGGCATGCCGGTAGTGAGCACTGCGGCGGAAAGCATTCCATATTTTGTTGAGCACGAGCGGACGGGGCTTCTATCGGAGGTGGGCAATGTGCAAGCTCTTGCGGAGAACGTCATACGGCTATTGCGGAACCCCGAACTCGCTACGCGGCTGGCCTCGAACGCATATCGCCAAGCGGAGGCTTACCGCTGGCCACAGGTTCGCGGAGAGTGGCTTGAGATTTACGATTCGGTGAATCCCTGCCGAACAGCACCGAGAAATGCTCGATCGGAATCGTAAGCGCTGGTCAAGAAGTTTGGTATGGCCAGTCCACGATCACGATGCTGATTGCTTTATTTCAACTCGACCACAAAGACATCGCTACGGTATTTGCCATTCGGTTCCTTCCCGAGTTGGTCTTGCCAGTCGGAAGTGAACATGAAGAAACGCCCGTCCTGAGAGACATTTCCTCGGGGCGTCGACCAGAAGCCGTTGCGGGCGGTGCTGTAAGTGTGAGCGAAGCGCCAGACGTTAGAAGCCTTCCCATCGGTCTGAGCGCAGTCGATTTCATTCTGCCATGGTCCAGTCACGAGCAGAGGTGCGCCTGGTATATCCGGATTGGTTGGCCGGTAAGTGGAAAAGCAAACAGGGGTGGAGTCGTCCACGTCGGCATTGTTCCAGGAGAGATGCGAATCGAACCAGAATGTTTTGGCTGGCTCCAATGCGCTAATCAAAGGAGTGTGATCTTCAAGGCGGTTCAAGGATCGAATCCACAAATCCAGAGGATTGGCAATTCCCGATGGCCCAATGATATGCGAATAGCCCATGACGTGATGTCCATCGCATCCTTGAGAGCAAACGCTGAGGTTCATGTTGTCGATTTCCCAAACGACCCAGCCATGGCCGACGCCGCCACCGCCCCGTTGAACGTAGAGGAACTTTCCGGACTTCGCCATGCGAGCATTGTGTATAAGGAAACGATCGGGAATTGAAATCGTTCCTTTCGGACCCCATTGGCCTCCGATTTCGCCGGTTTGCGTGTTGTACCAGCGGCAGCCCTGAGTGCGATCGTAAACGTAAAGCCAGTAGTTTTTGTCTTGCTGTGGTCCAAAGACGGCAAGAAACCGGTCGTCATCGGCGCTTACCGAGGTAAGATTTCCTGAATCGCTCGAATTGAGCTTGATGCACTTGGATGGGTCATTTATGCGGCTTGCTCGGCCGCTCGCTGTGTCGTATTGCTCAATGGCTCGTTCCCGACGATTCATGCCATAGAGAATATTGATTTGCTTGAAACTGAACTCGGGTTCCGCTCCCAAGTCTGTTTTTGGACTACCCGCCGATCGGGCCGTCATAGTCACGGGGTCAAAGGAGTAGAGAACAAACGATCCTCCGGTGGTAGTCACGTAGAACATAGTGGAGTTCGCGTTCCACGAGTTCTGTTCGGCAGAGGAAGGTGTAACCAGCGAGCGATTTGCCTGGATTGGATCCGATCCTTCACCCGTGACTCGCAGGATGCGCGATCCGAAACTTGAATCACGAATCATTGATCCGGGCGGCCCGATACTGGGCGGTTTGTCCGGATAAGGTTCAATTCGGCGGTCGGTGCGCGCAGAATATTCATGGGGCGCGGACGGATCGTTATGGTGCGGGCCAGGACTTACGCTTCCCCCAGTCTGTGCCTTGCCGGTAACCACGCAGAAAAAAACAACAGTGAAAGCGCGAAGAAACATGATCCGGCGGGACGACAAGACACGCTGCAAGGAGCGGTCCACGGATGGTGTCAGGTCGGCAATGAGGCACTCGCGTGTTACGACGAGATTGTGATCCGCGAAAGGGCACTCCGTCATTTAGTCACTTTGCCCGAGAGGTGAATCTCGCAGCTCCAGAACCGAGAGATCAGCGAAGTGTCCCAGTGCCGTGTTCAATTTGAGCCACTGCTTTGTGGCAAGAAAGCTGGGATAAATCGAAGCAAGAACCTTCCAGCGAAAGCCAACCTTGCGTTGTTCTTGTGATACGTCCAAAGGATAGCCAAACTTCTCAAGGGTCGGTCCGATAATTGCTTCGAGTTCGCCGATTTGCTCCCGAGATAATTTCTTCTTCCAGCGCTCGACAGGATTCGTGGCTTCGGTTTCGTCCCTGAATGAAGAATTCGATTCGCTAAGCCTCCCCAGTCTATTCGCCTGAATGCGGTCGCAGTCGAGGTCGTGATCCAGAAACTCTGCCAGGCGGTTCACAACCTCGCGCCGGTGGGTAACGAGCTCCTCGTAATGGACCTCGGTGTAATCCTCGGGAATGCGCTCTCCGTGTTCACGGCCTTTCCGCACCATCCATTCCCAGTACAGCGCCGTCTCCAGTAAGCCTGGCGTTTTTCTACTCCAAGGGAACGGGCGGAAGCCTTGCATCTTCATGAGTGACAGGGCGATGTCGCGGCCATCACGAATGATGTGGACGAACAACGCATCCGGCAGCTCTTTCTTGATTTGGCGCATATGGAGGACATTATCTGGACCGTACAATGCCCAACGTCCCGCGCCCTGTTTTTGCGCGATCTGATTCATCACGATGCGAATGAAATCGCCGCCGGTTTGGCACTCCGACGACAATTTCGATGACAAGGTCCCGGCTTCAACCGCCGCGCGAGCGAAACCTTTACTGCGCATCCAGGCGTCGACGAGCTTTTCCCGGTTGCTGCGACTGCCGAGCCGGCCGAAATGCGGTATCAAAGTTTCGTAGACGGGAAGATAACCACGATAGACCGCGAAACCACCCGCGGACAGCAGAATGTCGTAAAGAAGATTGGTACCGGAGCGGTGACAGCCAATGATAAAAACCGGACGCCGATTGCGTTCGATGGTCAAGTGAATGCCATTGCCTTTGCGAAACCCTATGCTCTCGGCTGTTCCTTCATGGGTGGCAGTGAGACGATTGTAGCATCGCCGCAACGCTGTTTCCGCCGCGTGCCGCATGCTAGAATCGGGCGCTCGCACAGCATCTACCGTGCGTAATTATTGGCACGGACAAATTACTTCGGAGCAACGTGGATGTCGCCACGGGCCAGTCTATCGTTTCGCATGCTGAAATGGTGGTTTGCCGCCACTGTAATCATTGCTTTTTGTTTGCTGCCCTGGGGCAACAACCTGTTAGTCGCCACCGAGTCGCTGCCCTCGCATGCGGATGCGGCGGTCGTGCTTCAGGGGTCGATTACCGCTGAAAAGGCTCGAATCGCCGGAGCGATGGATTTGCTGCGGCGTGGCGCAGTCAACCGCGTCTTGCTCGGCGTTCCAAAGGAATCTTACTGGGGCCAGTCGATTGCCCCGGTTGCTCGCATATATCTTGAACGGACCTACGGCGACGACCTGGCGGCGCAAGTCGATTTCTGTGAGACCGGCAGCGAGGAGAACTCCACCTTCCTGGAATCGCGGACTCTTCGCATCTGTATCCGCGAGCATCATTGGCAATCAATCGTGCTCGTCACCTCTAACTATCACACACGCCGCGCGGGACTCGTTTGGAGAAGAGCGGCTGAGGATGGGAATGTTCGCGTTTGGATCGATGGTGTGGACGATCCGGAGTTTGAGCAGCCTTGGTGGCGTCATCGCCAGTCCGCGAAAATCTGGCTTCTGGAAAGCACCAAGTTGATTTGGGCGATTTTCGGCGGCAAATAATTCCCTGCGTCCATGCCCGTTGTTAGCTTCCTCGAATATCTCGCTAGACCTACCGGGAAGGTTTGGTACCACGAACGCCGATGGGACTGTTCCCGACAGTCAGGTCTTTGAGTCCACAGCTCTCGAACCAGCGAAACACCTGCTCATAGGTATGCTTGGATTGATACCTGGGGGAATACCAATCGAGTGTATCCAGTACTCGCGCCGCACCGTCGCGCTGGCGATTGACCGGGAAAACGTGATGGGCGACTCCGGCGACTGGTTTGCCGACGACCGGTACCACACGGAGTCCGCGATCGAGCCAATAGAAAAATGGCACCGCCACGCGGAAGAAACGGTGCAGAGTGCGGGGCGACACGCGGTGGGTAATTTTCCGCCACTGATCGCTGAAGCGATACCACTTGTTGTAGCCGCTATATAGCCATACGACAAGAGTGCCGCCCGGTTTCAAGTACTGCGGCAGCGTCTTAACTGCCTTCTCGCAGTCAGGCGTGTGATGAAGGACGCCCATGCTGTAGATGCAGTCGAAAGTTTCGGCCGCGAAAGGAATCTTGAAAACGTCTGCCTGAAACGCGACGAACTCGCGGTCAGAGAGATTCTTGGCCGCAACTTCGGCGGCGGCACTCAGATCTATTCCGACGACGCGAGCGCCCCAGCGAGTCGCTACTTCAGCGAAACGGCCCATTCCGCAGCCCACGTCCAACACGAATTTTCCGCGCAAGTCCTGAGGTTGCAATCCGGTTTTCTCGATGAAATCCTGCTCCGAGAAATTCGTTCCCGCGCGATCCAGTTGAGTTCGCTGAAAGCGGTGCCATTGGTATCCGAAACTATCCGCGTAATTGTGCTCATCGACAAAACGAAGCACTCCGCGAATCTCTGGAAAACAACGATGGCAGGCTGTGCAGGCAAGACCGCCTTCGGACGTGGCTAAGGAAGATTTGCAGATCGGGCAACGGAGCAGCGCGAGCAAGTCGGGAGCAATCCGCAAAGATGATACGAGCGCTTTCGGCGCCAAGCTGTCTTTTTGAGAACCTGAACGGGATACTGAGTTCACTTTGCTAGGTTATCGTAAATCGCGGGTGTTGATGGGCGTGCAACGCTGAAGTAATCTCATCGTGCG
Source organism: uncultured Acidobacteriaceae bacterium (assembly GCA_964530145.1). Lineage (GTDB taxonomy): Bacteria > Acidobacteriota > Terriglobia > Terriglobales > Acidobacteriaceae > Sulfotelmatobacter. The sequence continues at coordinate 109,507 of CAZGXY010000008.1, forward strand.
GCGTTCGCCAGGGGAGTCTAAGTTGGTGGGTGGAGAAGATATTAAAGTCTCGGTAGCGATGTGTACGTTTAACGGTGCGCCTTTCGTTGGGGCGCAACTCGAGAGCATTCTGACGCAATCGCGAATGCCGGACGAAATTGTCATCTGTGACGATGTTTCGACGGACGAAACCCTGGAGATCGTCAAGAAGTTTGTAGCGCGGTGTCCGGAGAAATTTAGAGTCTTCCGCAATGAGGTAAACCTTGGTTGTTGCCGAAATTACGAGTCCGCGATCAACCGCGCGACTGGCGACGTCATTTTTCTGTGCGACCCGGATGACGTTTGGTTCCCCGACAAGGTTGTCGAAATGCTTGGAATGTTTGCTGCCAATCCCGAAGTTGTGCTGGTTTATTGCGATGCCGTCATTGCAGATCGGGAACTGCGGCCCATGGGAACAGCGTTCAACCGCCGGTCGGAAATCGACCTTCGAAAACCTCCGACTTCGCGGGAATTGAGGCATGGTATAGCGTTCAACGGCCCAATGATCGCGTTTCACTCACGGTTGAAGCCTTTTGTGATTCCGATCTCACCGTTATCGATGCAATGGACTCCGGACCACTGGATCGCCTTCATTGCGCACGCGCTGGGTGAGATTCAGGTGATCGACCATCCTCTGGTGTACTACCGGCGGCATGACCGGAACGACGGAGGCGACGCGGAATTTGACGGAGGGCTCTGGCATCAGTGGAAAGTAGTCAAGAAAAAATACAGTGGACCAAAAGCTTCCAGCGAGCGCCGGCGCGGGTGGGAAGATATGATCCTGCGGCTCCGCGAGATTAAAGGTGGCGGCTTGAAGGTTGGCAATCCCGCCAAACTCGACGAGTTGCTGCAACTATCCGAGTCATGCCTGCGCTTTGCGAAAGACCGCGAGTCGTGCAAGCGAAAGAACCGTCTGGCGCGAGCGTCTGGCGCTTTGAGGCTTTTGTTGGCAGGCGACTACCATCGTTACGCCCGCGGCGTTAAGAGCTTTGTGCAGGACATGGTAATACCGTAGCTGGGAGCGAAGAACAGTCCGCTGTCGCAACCTGACGCTTCCCGGCCAAGCGGAGGGGTAGCATCAAAGAGCGCCAGAGCATTCAGAATTGACATAGATAATGCTGTTCGGAGAAGTTCATTGTAACTCGACGACGAAGACATCTCCGCGACAGTTCGTGCCAATGGTGCAGGTCGCAGTTCCCGACTCAGAACCGAGCGTCCCCATCCAATCGGAAGACAGCAGAAAAAATCGGCCGTCCTGCGACACACTTCCAATGGCGTACTGGGGGCTGAATCTCTGCGAGCGGGCAGTAATGAAAGTGTGAGCGAACCGCCAGATTTTCCCGTTATCGTTGGCTGCAACTCCAATGACCTCGTTGTACCACGGAGCCGGAAACGGAGTTGTCGTGCTCCATGTAGTAGAGAGGAACGGTAAACTGTCGGCTGGGTCGACATTGTTCCAGGATTGGTGCTGGTCGAAAGGTACAGTTATGCCCGGCGGGAACGAGCCGATTAGATTACTCACCGACGTTGCCGGAGAAAATGCGCGAATCACCTGGTTAGCCATCGGAGAGTTGTCGTTATTGACCCAGTGGGAATAGCCTTCGGTCCAGTGCCCGCTGCAGGATCCGCCGTCGCCGCACGAGTTGACCGTGGTGGTTCCAATTTGCCAGAAGTATGGTTGGGTGGCACAAACGGAAGACAGGCAGGTTGTGCTGACAATCACCATCCAATTGCCATCCTTCGACATTTTCACGTTGTGAATCGTCCACCGGTCCGCGATGTTGATTGTGCCGTTGGCGCCCCAGTCGCCGCTGACCTGGCCGGTCTGCGTGTTTAGGAGACTGCACCCGCTGCCGACCTTGTAGGCCACCACGTAGACACCGGTCCCCTGCCCCCCGGTATTCGAGTAGGCCACGCCAAAAACCGTGTCGTCGCCACTGATGCCGGCCTCGTCGAACCATGTCTGCGTGAAGCCCTCCGGAAGGCAGTTGGGGCTGCTCGTGAAGTTATAAAAAGACTGAGCGGATGGAGGGCTGGCACGATCCGTAAAGTCGTATTTGCTGATAGAGCTTCCGGAGAAAGTATAGAAATAGTTTGCGTTTACTCGGCTCCATTCACCGCTGCTGCCGATCATCAGTCCATTGGTGGACGGAAAACTTGACACATACATCCGGGCCGCCTGCAGTGTGCTCGGATTGAAAGTGAACGGGTATGTATTCTCACCGGTATCTTGCACAACGAACATGGTCGAGTTCACATTCCATACGTTTATATCGGCGCTTCCACTTCCGGAAGAGACGTAGGTGCGGTTTTTGAAGGTCGATTCAGGATTTGTGTTTGCGTCTGTAACGCGCACAATGGGGTTCCCGAAATCCGGATCGCTGACCATTGTGTTCGCCCCGACAAGATTGCCCACGTTCGGAGGTATCTGCGGCAACTGCACAATTTGAAGGTCGGTTCGGGAGCAGGCGTAAGAAGGCGGGCCACAAAGACCATTTGCGGTCGAAACCACAAGAGCGAAAGATTTTTGTGCCGTCTGGGACGTCGCATCAGTAACACGCACCGTGACGCTGAACATTCCGGTCTGGCCGGCTGTTCCAGAAATCATTCCCGTGCCGGCATCGATTTGAAAGCCCGCCGGCAGCGAGCCCGAGGCAAGGCTCCATAGATAGGGTCCTGGGCCGCCGCTTGCGCTCAGCAATGTCGAGTATGCCTTTGACTCTGTGGCCGCAGGCAAGCTTTGGGTATCAATGACAAATAAGCCATTCGAGACTGCCACGGCGGCGCTCGCCGCGGCGGCATTTTGAGCGACGCTCCGGGCCGTCACCGTGAGTGCGCTTACCCTCGAGGAGGGCGCTGTCAGTAAACCGGTCGGAGAGATGGTGCCTGCGCTGGTGGACCAGGTGACAGCGGTTTGGCTCGTATTCGTTACAACCGCGGTGAACTGCAGAATGCTGCCGGGGTTGACTGAAATATTCTGTGGCGATATTTGAACCAGGACGCTATTTGGGTTTGCCGATGTTGCGGGAACCCGCAGCGGCGACGAGCCTTGAGAAGAAGACGAAGAACCTTGCAGCGTATTGCACCCCGTACACAAAAGAGCGCCAATCGCTAATATGACTGTTGAAACAAAATTTGCGTTTTGCCAGGCATTATTCTGCCGTAGGAACTTCTTACAAAACATTCGATATCCCTCGGGAAGAAATTGGAGGACCAAGGGCTAACGTCCACTAGAAAACTCTAGGCAATACCGGCGGAATGTGACAGGTACCCAAAGGAGATGACCAAACAGTTACGCAGAAGGGCAAGACGACTGTCAGGGACGGGGCTTAATTGTCGGGAGGGACAATGGCCGAAGGTCACTACCATGTTGAAATGGAGCGGGGAAAAAACTCGTGCCCCTTTTCTGTATTTATGGTCGCTCTAGCAGTGCAGCCCGAAGGCGGTCATAAAGTCGATTGCCAAAGGCTCGTTTGGCGGTGCCGCGGAAGGATTCGCCCAGGCGCATGCGCCATAAAATTTCCCCGTTACAAATACGTCTGAAAGCGGGTTCTTTTATCGTGCGCAAAATAGCGACGCGGCCTAAGAGATAAGAGTTCGTTGAAGGAAAATTTGCTTGAGGGCGGCTAGTGGCCATAGAGCGGTATCCGGATTTGCGTACCAGATGTGACGTTCTGCCGTCGTACCGGCCGCCGGGGCAGGAGAAGTGCTGTACATTCCCGCCGATCATGTCTTCTAGCCTTTTTTTTGAATCCACAATCTCGCGGGACAAATCCGGGTATTCCAAATCACCGAGATATGCATGGCTCATCGTGTGGCAGCCGATTTCAAAGCCGAAGTCGCGGAGTTGGCGCAACTGGCCGGTACTCAAATACCCGGACTGGCCGACACGGCCAACTGTAACGTAGAAAGTGGCGTTGAATCCGTATTGCCTGAGGGTTGGTGCTGCGCTGATGAGGTCAGTTTCGCAGCCATCATCGAAGGTAACCACGACTGAATTCCCGCGGGGAGAGTCGAGGGCCTCCCCGACACTCAGGCATCGCCATCCATTCCGCGAAAGCCACTTCATTTGTGAAGCGAAAGTTTCCTGGTGAAGGATGTAGCGCACATAGCCTGGATCAGTGTGGCAAAGTGGACGCCCAGGCAGCTGCAGCTCGTGATACATGAGGAAGACGATGCCGGGTTGCGCCATTAGAAAATCCTGCGCATTTGCGCTTTTACAGACTCGGGGACTCGAATGCCAAGACGATCAAGCGCGCCTTTGAAGTTCTTGAGAATAAGCCACCTGCGGCGCGAGCGCGCATGCGTGCGGTCGAATTCGGCGAGAAGCTCCTCGGGCAGTACCCCCGAGGAAGGCAACTGCAGATTATCTTTTTGAGCGGCATATTTTCCTGCGGCAAGACAGGAGAGAATCACGGCAGGCTCGAGCGAATCGCAATCAAGCATGGTGTGCAAGCCGCGATATTGTTTCTTCCAGTGCAGATCCTGGCCGTAGAAGGCGCGCATGTCCGGGGCTCGATGTTGAAGCCGCCGCAGAAGCATGAAAGTGCCGGAGCGCGGGGCGTAGCGTCCATCATATTTCGTATTCCAGGTTTCGATGCCGGAAGGCAGCGTGTCGAAAGCTTCAATCCAGTCGAAGGAATCGTTCGCAGGATGGGCTATTACTGAAATTGCCTCTTGCGACTCAATGTGCCGGATTATTTCCTGTGGGTCGGAGGACGTCGCCGGTCTGGTGGCGCCATAGCCGAGAATATGCATGTTGCGCGCGCATCTGTACTCCAGTCCAGCGATCAGACCAAATTTACCGTCGCAGAGTGATTCACATTCCGAAACATAGCGATCGATCGATGGCTGGTCAAAATATTCGGCGTGATCGGTCATGCAGAGGAAAGAGCAACCTTGGGCGAGAAAAATGTCGCGGAGCTCCTGCAGGGTGAATTCCCCATCCGAGTACGTGCTGTGAGCGTGCAATGCGCCTTTCAGCATTGTGTTTTCCGCGCCGGGCGCTCCCTTGTCATACGACTGAAAAGGTGGATCCAGTCGCCCAACTCCGGCAGTGGATCGCGCCACTGAAACAGATCGTGATACGTGCCCCGGGCTGGCTTAAGAAACTGAAAAAGGGCACGCAGTCGCCCGGGGTAGGGGCTTGGATATCCGGAAGGTGGCCCCTTCCAAACCTCGATCAGATGACGCGCATCACCCAGCAACCATCGGCATCGAATGTTTGAACGATATTCGAAATTGGGCGACACATCTCCATCTTCCGCCATCTGGACCAGCAGCGTGGGAAAATCAACTCCCGCGTAACAAGACAGTGCAAGTGAATTCCAAAAGCGTCCGTTTACCTCTATAAACACCGCTGGGCTCCCGGCTTTTTTCCGGTATTCAACCATCGCGACACCGTGCCAGTGTAGTGCGGAAAGTATCGCAAGAGAACTGCGCCGAATCTCCGGATCAACCTCGACGCTGATGCGCAATGCGCTGCCTGAACCCGTGGGGTGGACGTCTCGAATTCTCCGATGCGCGAACTCGGCGCGCAGTTCGCCATGATGCAAAAGAGCGAAATATCCTGTTCCCTCGCCCGTGACAAACTCTTGCACCATCACGGATGACGCTCGGCTACTGACACTCCGATAGGCCATCTCGTACTCAGTTGAATTCGAGGCATAACAGGGTCGACCAGTGTTGCGCAGATTGTCGCCGGGCAAAAGTTCCTGCGACACAGTTGGCTTCAAAACGACAGGATATCGCACGGAGGAAGCGGTGTCGCGCGCTTGCTCAGGAGTTGAAACCACGATCGTTCTCGGAACCGCGATGCCAAGAGAAGCAGCCATGCGAGTGGTGTCACTCTTGTTAAAGGCGCGAAGCAGGTCAATGTGATCCGGCAAAATGAGCCTTCCTCCGGCGGAGACCGCGCAGTCACGATAAGTGGATAAAGCGAGCGTCGTGGCTTCGGTCATGGGAAGAACCAACGTGTCAGGTCGCTCGCGCACGAACGCGGCGACAGCTTCGACGAATGAACTTATGGATCCTTGCGGAGAAGGATAACGAAAAGTGCCCGAAGAGGCGCGCGACCAGCCCGCCTTGGACCATGGTGCCGCTTCGCCTACAAAGACTGTGTGGCCAGCCCGAGCAAGCGATCTCACACACGCGACAGCCTGATTTTGATTTCCATCGAGCACCAGGATATTCATCGGGGGTTAGAAGTGCGGGAATCGAGAGACCCCACGGAGCATGCTGTCCGGCAACTGACCTCCCGCAATATTTCGGCGAAGCGGTTTCCGATGTTGGGCCAATCAAATTGTACCGCCAGCCGGGCTGCGGCCTCTTCGTACAGCCGTCGAACCGCCGCATCTCGCAACAGAAGATTAATCGCGTGAGCAAAGCTTGTCGCATCATCGGCCAGGACAAGGTCGCGGCCGTTTTTCACATCGAGGCCTTCGGCGCCAATCGAAGTGGAAACGACCGCCTTGCCCATGGCCATAGCCTCGAAGATCTTCAGCCGTGTTCCGCCGCCGATGCGCAGCGGCACTACTACTACCGCCGCATCGCGCAAGTATTCGTTTATGGAAGGCACCGTGCCGGTTACCGCTACGGAACTCGAGGCAAGTTGCTTGATTTGCGCTGGCGGGTTTCGGCCCACGATCTGGAAGCTTGCCGAAGGAACTTCATGGCGGACAATTGGAAATATTTCCTGAATAAAATACCTTACTGCGTCGATGTTCGGCTCCCAGTCCATCGAGCCTACGAAAACGATGCGAGGCGGAGTTGCCGAGGCGGGCGGGGCGACTGCGAATTTCTGCGTATCAACACCTGTGGGGACCACGGTGATCGTGCAAGTTGGATTCATTGTGAGCATTTGCCGGCGGTCATTTTCGGAGACGGCGATAATGTGATGGAATCGGCCGATCGTGCTGCGCTCGTAACGCAACATTTTCCTTGCTTCCAGTTGATATGCAAGCCGCTTCAGTGAATTCGATTCGGTCGAGGCCATGCGCTTCCAAAGAATGGTTTCCACGTTGTGTTGGAAAAGAGCCGTGGGCGTTGAGAGGACCGGCGGAAAGTTCGCCGATGCCGAGAGAAAATCGCAGACGGCAACGTCAAATTCGTTTTTGTCGAAGCGTAATTCCACTTCGCGCCGCACCTGCGCGTGAGTGAACTTGCTCACTGCGAAGGGCGCACGCTGGAACATGTGGGCCAGGTATCGCAGCGATTCGCCGGTGACGCTCCCTTCCCTACCGGCGATGCACATGCTTTGTGTTCCAGGCAATTCACGCTGCACTTCGGCTTCGTACTCATGGTCGCGCCGGCCGGCATAGTATGAGATCAGGGTCACTTCATGATTGCGGTCAAGCTGCCGAAGGATGTTATACGATCGGATCTTGCCTCCGCTATCGACCGGGAGCAGTTTGCCCGCTTTGACCCATAGGATTCGCA
>CAZGXY010000009.1:0-26107 GCA_964530145.1 uncultured Acidobacteriaceae bacterium
AGCCTGCTGAACTCGGGCCTGCGCGCTACGCTTTCTTACGTGAAAGGGATTAACAACATAAAGGGCGGACTCACCTATGAACAAACATTCCTTGACGAAAATGACACGGTTGGAATCGTCGATCCGGCATACAACGCGCCCTGCATTACACCGGGAACGTTAGCAGCCGTTCTGGGGTTCACCGATCCTTCACAGTGCGCCGCCTCCGGCTTCCTGGCGAACACCCTGGCCAACACCGCTGGTTCCACACTCTATCCTTTATTCAATCCAACCCTTGCGCCGTACGACCTGACGCGCGGGGGCACTCGCTACAACGTCCAGGCCAACGCTGCCTATCTCACGCACACCGATGTGAAAGAATCCGCTTCGTACATTGAGGACACGATCAACTGGCGAAACTGGAATCTCAACCTCGGATTACGCGGCGACACTTATAACGGCCTCACCAGTCACTCACAGGCGGAGCCTCGGCTCGGCGCGTCTTACAACATCAAGCGGACGGCAACCATTCTGCGCGCATCGTATGCACACACGATGGAGTCGCCGTTCAACGAGAATCTGATACTTTCCAGCCTCGGTTGTGCGAATCCTGTGCTGGCGCCCCTGCTTCTGTGCAGCTCTGAGCTTGCCGGAAAGGCCAATCCCCTGAGCCCGAGCATGCGGAATGAATACCACGTCGGAATCGAACAGGCGTTCGGAAAGTACGTGGTTTTCTCGGGCGAGTACATTTGGAAGTACACGCACCTTGGCTACGATTTCAGCGTATTGGGCGATACTCCCATAACGTTTCCGATCGAGTGGACAAAGTCGAAGATACCGGGTTATGCCGGCCGCATCAGCGTTCCCAACTACCATGGATTCTCAGCGCTGGCGGTCTTTTCCGGCGTGGCCGCGCGCTTCTTCCCGCCGCAGTTGGGCGGGGCTGGTGCGACTGTAGGCGCTCCCGGACTGCCGTTCCGCATCGACCACGACGAGAAATTCAACCAGACCACACACTTGCAGTATCAATTCGGAAAACGCGGGCCGTGGATGGGCTTTAACTGGCGCTACGACAGCGGGCTGGTTTCCGGCAACACGCCCTGCTACGGGACAAACACAGCGTACAACGATTGCCCGCAGTCGACTACGCTGAATGGCCAGCCTGCCATCGCCATGACCGATTTTGCCGGTAACCCGCTCAGCGCCGACCTGGAATTCGAAGCTGGATTCGCCTGCAACGGGGTGAAGGCGACGCCGACCGTAGCGTTGCCGGCAGTTTGTCCGGCAAATACATTCACCTCGACGCTGATCGATATTCCCGCTCCGGGTAAGGAGAATGATGATCACGATCCGCCTCGCATTCAACACCGCAGCCTGTTCGATCTCTCGGTCGGCCATGACAACATCTTTCACGGCGACAAATACAAATGGAGCTTACAACTCACCGCCATAAACCTTGCCAACAAATACGCTCTCTACAACTTTCTTTCAACCTTTAGCGGAACGCACTATGTAACCCCGCGTTCGCTGACCGCTCAATTAGGATTTCACTTCTAGGCTGAATTCCACCTCGGAGGCGGCGTGAATGAGCGCCGCCTTTTTTCGACCGCTCGTCAGATGAGGGCCAGATTTTGTAAGTCAACGTAAAGCGCAGGCAAACCATGGCCGCCCAGGACGAATCTGACTGATAGAATTGTTTAGCCTGTCAGTGGATCTAAATCAGCGCTGCAACTTGTAGAAACTTGGCGCCATTCCGGGTTCAGGAGAGATGCTTGTCGATAAAGTTCGCGGCTCGGCCCATTGCGGCTTTGGTCTTTTTTGTTTCTCTGTCCGTCTTTTCCACGGCGCAGGACTCTGCGCCGCACAATGGCTCAAATCCCGCGCCAGCGGCCCCCCAGCAGCACACCGCTCCGCCAGCTCAGCCGTCCTCCTCGACCAGCCAGCAGACCCCGACTGAAAAAGAAAAGGACCAGGGAGTCTTGGGCGAGACCGTGCAGCAGAAACCCTCTGACACGTCGCAGACCAGCAGCGGAACCTCAAAAGATCGACTCTTTTACGCTCTGCCGAATTTTCTGACGGTCCAGAACGGCACCAACCTGCCTCCTTTGACTGTGAAGCAGAAATTCGCCGTTGTCTTTCGTGGCTCCTTCGATTACGTGCAGATTCCCTGGTACGCCTTTCTGGCAGGCTTGAGCCAGGCAGAAAACAGCGAACCAGGATACGGCCAGGGAGCCGAAGGTTACGGCAAGCGCTACGGTTCGGCGGCCGCCGACGGCACCATCGAGAACTTTCTGGTCGGCGCGGTCCTTCCATCGATGCTGCATCAGGACCCGCGCTTTTTTCAGCTGGGGCACGGCAAGTTTATCCATCGTGCGCTCTACGCAGGCAGCCGCACCATCATCACAAGGAGCGATAGCGGTCATTCGCAATTCAACTTCTCAGAAGTCGGCGGAGGTGCGGCAGCGGCGTTCATTTCCACGTACAGCTACCATCCCTCAGCCGACAGAACGGTGACGAACACCATGAGTGTTTGGGGAACGCAGTTTGGGTACGACACGCTGACGCTGGTCATCAAAGAATTCTGGCCCGATATCCGCCGCAAGCTCTCGCACAAACACGATGCGGCCGCCGCTACACCGATCAATGAGAATCGATAGCCTGACACGCGACCAAAAAGACCATGACCACTAAATACCGCGTCTTTGCCACCTGCGACATTGGAGAAGCCATCGACGTGCTGCGCAGCCGTGGCTACGAAGTCGAAGTCTACCCCAAGCCCGAGGCCCCACCTAAAAGCCTGATCGTCGACAAAGTGAAATCAGGCATCGACGGCCTGATCACTACTCTTCGCGATCCTATCGACGCCGAAATCTTCGAAGCAGGGAAGAACTCGCTGAAGGCCGTAGCCCAATATGCCGTCGGCTTCGACAATATCAACCGCGCCGACGCTAACCGCTACAAAATCCCGTTCACCAACACTGCCGACGTCTTAACCGAAGCGACTGCCGAATTCGCCTTCTTCATGATGGGAGTCCTGGCCCGAAAAATGTGGCCCGCCGAGCATCTCACCCGCGAGAATCAGTGGGGATTCTGGCATCCATATCTTCCATTCCTGGGCGACGAAGTTACGGGCAAAACCATTGCCATTATCGGCACCGGCCGCATTGGCCTGGCCATGATCAAGAAATGCGCCGGCTTTGACATGAACATCCTGTGCTACGACCCGGCCTACGAAAACAAGCAGTTCATCGGAGCTATTCAGGAGGAATTCGATCTGCGCCACACCCGCGGCATCTCCCGCGAAAAAAGCTGGATCAAATACGTTCCCTTCGAAGAAGCCCTGCGGCACGCCGATTTTGTCAGCGTCCACGTGCCGCTGCTGCGCCCCGGCGAAAGCGACACGCCCACCCATCATCTTTTCAACGAGAAAACGTTGCGCCTGATGAAACCGACCGCGTTCCTGATTAACGATTCGCGCGGCCCGGTGGTCGACGAATCAGCCGTAGTGAAAGCGCTCAAAGAAAACTGGATCGCCGGAGCAGCCCTCGATGTGTTCGAGAAAGAGCCGCTTCCCGCCGATTCGCCGCTGCGCGATCCCGCAATCGCCGACCGCTGCCGACTGTATCCGCACTTCGCCAGCGCCGCCCGCATCACGCGACTTTCCACCGATCCCAACAAAGGCATGGCCGGCCGCTGCGTGCAGGGACTGATCGACGTGCTCGAAAAGAAGTACGGCGGAGACTATTCGAAGATGCCTTACCTGGTGAACAAAGAGGCCTTCGCGAAATCGTAAGAAATCGCGCAGGCCAGTATGAGAAATCAAGTTCGTACCGTTTATTTTCGGCAATTAAAAGCTCAACTTCAGCGAAAACTCGATTACTCGCGGCGAACCCAGCGCGAACACGCCCGAGCCCAACCCCAGCCGGTTACTGGCCGGTTGCTCGCCTGCAGTTCCGTTAATCGATCCTGGCGCGCCGCTCAGCGCTCCACTCAACGGGTTCGCGGGACCATCAAAATTCACAAAGTTCATCACATTGAAAAACGAAACACCGGGTTGGATCGCAATGTCTTCGCGGATCTTGTAGATCCAGTTCAAACTCGCATCTAACGCATGCAGCCAGCCCATATTCGCTTCATTGGCCGGAGCCAAGGGCACCGGTTGCTGAACTCCGCCCAGCGACCGCAATTGATCCAACGTGAACAAGCCGTTGTTGATCAATACCTGACCGGCCGGAGTCGTTGTCCCTGCAGATTGAGTGTTGTAGTTACCGATTACTTTGTTGATGTTGCCTGCGTCTACTCCGTGTTCGAACGAGCCGACATTGGTTCCCGGCAACACGTCTCCAAGCGACCCGTTGGACGCGAAGCTGCCGTCTCCCGTGCCGTCGCCTGTGATATCGGTCACGAAAATCCCCCCGGCATTTCCGGTGGGGCTGAGAGTAGCAGTAACCGGAAGCGGACTGTAGAAATGCCCAATCACGCCAAAACGGAAGTGGCCCGGCAGGTCCATGGTTCCACCGAATGAGAACTGGTGCTTGCGGTCCAGTCCGTTGGGCCCGAGCCAGTGCTGCGGATTGTTGAAATCGGTGGCGATGGTAATGAAGTCATTATCGGTGGCGGCCGCAATGTAGCTTGCCAACTGATACGAGGCCTGCATGTCAAAATTCTTAACTGCCCGCAGCGGATGATCCAGGTGCTGCTTCAATGACAACTGCAGAGCGTCATTCTTCGCAAAGCCGATGGGGAACAACATCTGGTTGCCGCCGAGATTCTGATTGATTCCAGGAAACGCCGCAGCGGGCGATCCCACAGATGCACAGGAGAAGCCTCCGCAGAGGGAATAGCCGGAATCAAGTCCGTTGCTCGCGTAATCGGAAATCGTTGCAGGGCGCGGCACCCACGTGCCAGCATCAGTCGTACCGGTTGCGGGATCGGTGGGGCAATTGGTTTGATACGAAGCGGTAATGGAAGCGGCGCCGCAATTGGCGAGAGTAGTGGCGACCGCGGCAACGGCATTGCCCTTGTTGAAGAAACGCGCGTCGCCGACGTGATTGGTATCAATCGCGAGCAACGTGTGGGTCTCAATGTTGCGCAGGTAATCTGCCGTGAAAACCATTCCCGGCTTGATTTCATGCTGGATGCCAATGTTCATCTGCAGCGAGCGCGGACTTTTGTAGCTGGGAGCCAGCAAGTCCGTACCAGAGGAGTCCAGCCCATCGGCTAAAGCGTTGCCTATAAAAGATGGGTTGCTGGCAGGTCCGGCGGCGATGGTCGCGGCCTGATACTGCGCCTGCAATGCGGCGATCGCGGGCGCAGCCTGCCCAATGGATTCTCCGCAGAATGCAGGAGTGACAGTGGCTCCCGTAGGCAGGCTGAGCGCGGCCGGATTGCCATTGGAACAAACGGTTGTATCCGCCAAAAACAAGCCCTTGGTGAGACGAGCCGGCCGATCGAACTCAATATTGTTCCAGATCGAGTTCTCGTAGAACAGTCCAATGCCGGCACGCACCACGGTTTTGCCTCTGCCCAAAGGGTCCCAGGCGACACCCAACTGCGGCGCGAAGTTCGAGTTCGGCTGGTTCACTCGATTTTGCAGGTTGGAATAAAACTGATTGTTGAACTGTGCAAGTGAGGGGATCGGCCCGAGATCGCTATCCGTGCGGCCGCTGTCGCGCACGTAGCGCAAGCCGGCCGTGACTGTCAGATTTGGCCTTGCCTTCCAGGCGTCACCGAAATAGAAAGAGATTCGATTATCCGGCCCACTGCCGCCGGCAGGGAAGCCAAATGCGGGTATCTCGGAGTCATACCCCTGCCCATTGCCCAGCGAAACAGACTCCACCGGATAATTCAATGGATTCGCTGCTCCGCCAGGCAATGCCAGGCATGCGGGGCCACAATTGGTGATTCCTGCACCCACAGCCGGCGCAAGGTCCAAAAAACTGGCGAATCCCCCGCCGAAAATGTGATTGAATCCTCCACCATACCGCAGGATGTGCGCGCCAATTGCTTTGCTGCCATCGTATTTAATCTGATGATCCGACTGGTAGGTCTGCTGCGGGGCCAGAAAACTCGGCCCGGAGCAAAAGAAATCCGCACCCGAGGTAAGGCAATCCGGATCGCTGCCGATCGCCAGCTCGATATTCGGCAGAGGATCGAAAATGCCGGTTCCAATCGTCGCATCCACTATTCCATTGCGGAATTTCATGTACCCGAAGCGAATGCTGTGAGTAAACGTGCCCGTATTAAAATCCAATCCCAATGCGTGCGACGGCGTGTGGTCCACATTTGCGAAGGGCTGGAAAGAGTTGGGAATGATGGCGAGAACGTCTTTATTCTCGTCATAAGAGAAGCGGTAGAAGAATTTGTAGTTGTTATTGATCTGCCAATCCAGTTTTCCCAAAAGCTCGCCCTCGCGGAAGGGCGAGTCGTAATTGCCGGTTATCGCAGCGAAAGGCCCGCTCGATAGAACGGGATTGATTAAATCTTGCTTGGTCCGTTCTCCATCGAGGAAGAAAAATATTTTGTTTTTCCAGATCGGCCCACCAACACTCCCGCCAAATTGATTGCGCTGGAAATAATTGTGGCTTGCCCCGGGCAAGTCGGCATCCATGTTCTGATCGCGGAAGTAGTAATAACCCTCGCCATGTAAATGATTCGTTCCCGACTTGGTGGTCACATTTACCGATCCGGAAGAAGTCAGCTCGGTCGAGAGATCGAGCGAGGACTGCTGGATCTGAAATTCCTGAATCGCTCCCATGGGGACGTTTTGCGTCGTCGTCCCAACCGTCTCATCGCTGATGTCGAGCCCATCCACTTCAATCCGGGCCGTCCGTCCAAACCGCCCCCCAAACGAGATCGAGGAGAACCCATTCTTGGTGGGATCGAAATTCCCACCATCCTGAATCTGCACACCCGGCTCCAACTGCGCGAGATCCAAGAAATTCCGGCCATTGATCGGCAGATTCTCGATCTGCTCTTGCGTCAATACACCTTGCACCGTTGCCTGCTGCGTATTTACTTCGAGGCTGGTGCTCTGCACTTCGACAACCTGAGTATTTTGCCCGAGCTGCAATTTCACATTTCCTGTCGAAGTCACGCCCACCTGCACCGTCACGGCCACTTCCGTTGTTTTGAATCCCGGCGCCTCCACGCGCAGCATGTAATCGCCCGGGGTCAACGCTCCCGAGGTATACGCTCCAGCCGTCGTGCTTCGCACCGTGACCAGGCGTCCAGTCGCCTTATTGCTGATCGAAATGTTCGCGGCAGGTACCACCGCACCGGAAGGATCCGTCACCGAACCTTGAATACTGCCGGTAGAAATCGTGGTTTGGGCAATCGACACTGCGCTCCACAGCATGAAGCAGAAAAAACAAAAAGAAAGAGATGCGAAGCAAACGCACTTCGAGCGAGGGAAAACACTTCCAGCCGGAATCATGAACTCACCATCCTGTGTAGTTGATAAATCCTGGTGACCGCACTTTGAGTGGCCGTTGAATGGCGACCATTCTAATGGAGCTACAGACGGGGAAATCAAGAACAAAAAACGCCGATACGATTTGAAGGCGAACGATCTGTATTCGTCATACGCGGTCATACGATCGCTGCGCCGAAGTCGCGAGATGGCCACGCTGACGGTCGATCAAAGGTTATCGATCAGCGCAGGCAGCCAGTTGAGGGCGCCGCCTTAAAGTCTGGGCGAATTGAGTTTGGGACATGGCCGAGTTGCGGGTTTTCTTTCTCCGGAGACTAGTTCCCGTTAGAATGTACTGTCGCTACGGTCCGGGGACCACGAATGAAAAAATCGCCCTTCGTTATAACTTTTTTGTTCATCTCTGTTTTTTGTTACCTATCGCTTCGATCATCCTCGGCCGAGGCCACCGGCCCAAATAACCCGCTAAAGCTAATTCCCACCCCCAAAGAAGTGCGCACGCAGCCCGGCAGCTTTCGCGTAAAACCAACCACCAGAATCCTGGTCGAGTTTGGCCATCAGGAAGAAGATCGCATCGCCGCCGAAACTTTGGCGGAAGAAATCCATGACCGGGCGGGATTCACGTTGAGCATCATCGGCGAGAAACCCGACACCCGCCACGAGAAAAAAGAGGACCAACGCAACATCGTTCTAGCGCGCCTGCAGGATCGAAAAGTCCGGAATTTCCTGGCGTCCAAAGGACTCACGCCCGATTCCATCGGCGACCAGGGCTATCTTCTGTTCTCCGACCGCTCCCACATCATCGTCGCCGCCAACACCGGCCAGGGACTTTTCTACGGGGTGCAAACCCTCCGCCAGTTGCTGCGTCCCGACGGTCATACTTTGATTTGTCCCGCAGTATCGATTCGCGACTGGCCAACGATGGAGTGGCGCGGCGTGCAGGATGACATCAGCCGCGGCCCCATTCCCACCGAAGAGTTCATGAAGCACCAGATCAGCACGCTGGCGGCCTACAAGATTAATCTCTTCGCGCTCTACATGGAGCATGTTTACGATTTCGCCAGCCAGCCGCTCATCGCGCCCAAAGAAGCCGCGTTGACCCCGAAGGAAATTAATGCGCTGGTCGATTACGCGAAACACCTGTACGTCACGATTCTTCCCGAGCAGCAAACATTCGGCCATCTCCACCACATGCTTAAGTACGAAATTTATGCCGATGTCGCCGAGCGCGCTCACGGCCACGTGCTCACGCCTACCAAAGATCGTTCCTACGACATCGTCAAAGCGATGTACGCGGATATCGTTCCGCTCTTTCCCGGGCCATTCCTCCACATCGGTGGCGACGAAACCTTCGAACTCGGCCACGGACAAACCTCGGCGCTAGCCGCGCAAGAAGGCCTGGGCCGGGTCTATCTGGACCACATTCAGAAAGTAAACGAAATTCTCCAGCCGTATCATAAGCAGTTAATGTTTTGGGGAGACATTGCGGTGAAATATCCGCAACTGCTCAGCAGATTGCCGAAAGACATGATCGCCGTTCCCTGGGATTACGATCCCAAGCCCAGCTATGCCAGCATCATCAAGCCCTATCGCGACGCCGGCCTGCGCGTGGTAGTCGCGCCCGGAGCCAATAATTGGAATCAAGTCTGGCCCAATCTCGACGACGGATACGTGAACATCAGAAACTTCGTTCGCGATGGCCAAAGCCTGGGCGCGATGGGAATGCTAAATACAACCTGGAACGACGATGGCGAATCGCTTTATGCGATGGCATGGCCCACATTGATCTTCGGAGCGGCCGCGGCGTGGCAATCCGGCGAATCGAACATTGACGACTACAAAAGCGCGTACGATTGGGCTTTTTACCGAAACCCCGACGATTCAACCTTCCGCGACGCTCTGGACAATCTTGACCAAGGCCACGAAGCGCTGGCAAAGATCAAAGTCGATACCGAAACTGACGACCTCTTCTGGATCGATCCTTTCACTCCCGCAGGCTCAGCGACAATGCAGAAGCTTGCGCCTGCCGCCTCCGAAATGCGCTTAGGCGCCGAGCACGCGCTGGAAGCGATTTACCGCGAACGCGCGAAAGCCCGCACGAATCAATCCACGTTAGACGACATGACCCTGGCCGCCTGGCGATGGGATGCCCTCGGCATGAAAATCGAATACACGCAGGAAATCAACAAATTTTACTGGGACGCATTTCTCAATCCAACCGACGCCGACCGAGTCGGCAATGACCTCGAAGAAATTACTGCCATCAACGCGCGCCTCGAAGATCTGCGCGACTCCACTACGCGACTGAGCGGCATGTACCGCCAAGCCTGGCTGCGCGAATACGAACCCTACTGGCTCGATAACGTCCTGGTCCGCTACGACACACTGGCCCGCGAGTTTCAAGAGAAGATCGTGCAGGTCCGCCAGGTGCGCCGCCAATACGACGCAACCAAAACCCTGACTCAACCGCAGGAACTCGGTTTCTACCTGCAACCGTAAAATGCGCGTGGCGCCCTCCGATGTCTGATCTGAAATTCGCTGTAAAAGAAATTCGATCGCTGAATTCGAAAAATGTTTTCTACCCGCACCAACTGGAAGCTAACCCGCAACCGGCTCACCGACGCGCTGGAAGAAACGAAAGCGAGTGGCGCCCATATCGCCGATCTCACTATCTCTAATCCAACGCGCGCCGGACTTCATTACGACCAACAGGCAATCCTTCAATCCCTGGCTTCGCCGAACTCTCTCGACTATGATCCGCAACCCAAAGGCCTGCCGGCGGCCCGAGCCGGGGTGGCAGCCTACTATCGAGACCAACATCAAACCACCGTCGATATTGATCGCCTGATCCTCGCCACGAGCACCAGTGAAGGCTACTCCTTCGTCTTTCGCCTGCTCTGCAACCCCGGTGACGAAATTCTCGTCCCCAAGCCCAGCTATCCTCTGTTCGAATTCCTGGCGGACCTCGAAGATGTCAAACTCGTTCCCTACCCGCTGCTCTACGATCACGGATGGCAAATCGATTTTCACTCGCTGCAAAGCGCCGTCAGCAATCGCACGCGCGCGGTAGTCGTCGTCCATCCCAACAATCCCACAGGGTCTTTCGTGCATTGCGACGAGCAAGCGGAGCTCAATCGAATCTGCCACGAGCATTCGGTGGCGATCATCGCCGACGAAGTCTTCCTCGACTACGCTCATGATCAAAAGCCGCGCCAAACTTTCGCAGCCAATCAAGAAGTCCTTACCTTCACACTAAGCGGCGTCTCAAAAATTTCTGCGCTGCCGCAAATGAAGGTTGCGTGGATCGCGGCCAGCGGCCCCCCAGCTGAAGTCGAAGCCGCACAATCTCGCCTCGAGGTCATCGCCGACACCTATCTCTCGATGAACGCGCCGATCCAGTGGGCCACGCCGGTTCTGCTCGACCAGCGCAAGGAAATTCAGCGGCAGTTGCTCGACCGTGTGAGTGCCAATCTGGCGGAACTCGATCGCCAGCTTGCCGCGCAGAAGTCCTGCCAGCGCCTGCACATCGAAGGCGGATGGAATGCGATCCTGCGCGTCCCGGTGACGCAAACGGACGAAGACCTAGCCATCGATCTGCTGCGCAGCAAATCGGTGCTTGTCCATCCTGGGCATTTTTATGATTTTCACAGCGAGGGCTACTTGATCCTGAGCCTCATTGGATCGGGGAAAGATTTCGGAGAAGGGATTAAGCGTTTATTGCAACACCTCAACTGACATTGTTCATCATTGTTGTCATCCGACACGTGAATGCAGCGAGGCAGCGAGCCTGCCCTGAGCGTGGATCTGCTGTTGCAGGCGTGGCCATTAATAGTGTGCCGAGAAACGCCGCTGTCTTCAATCAACAACTCAGCGCTTCACCAGAAACGGGTTACTCGCTCGCTCCTGCGCAATCGTAGTCATTGGCCCATGCCCCGGCACTACCACGGTCTCGTCCGGCAACGAGAGCACAGTCCCATGCAGCGACTGCATAATTTTCTCCATCGACCCTCCCGGCAAATCCGTCCGCCCAATCGATCCGGCAAACAAGGTGTCGCCGGCAATCAGTTTTTTCTCGGCAGAGAAGTAAAGGCAGATACTGCCTTCCGTATGTCCGGGAGTATGCAGAATGGCGGCTTCGTGCGCTCCGGCTTTCACGGTATCGCCGGTCGTCACACTAGAATCGATCTTGACCTCGCCCGGGGGCGCAACCCCAATCCACGTGGCCTGCACATCCAGCCTCTTCAGCAGGGCATAGTCATTCTCATTCAGCAAGATCGGAGCCCCCGTAGCCGCGCGCAACTTCATCGCTCCGCCCACATGATCAATGTGCGCATGCGTGACCACGATCTGTTTCACCTGCAACTTACGATTGCGGACGATTGCCAGCACATCCTCAATATCGTCCCCCGGATCGATTACCATCGCCTCGCGCGTAATCTCGTCGCCAATGATCGAGCAATTGCACTGCAAAGGCCCGACTGGAAAAATCTCATGAATCATACTTTTATTGTAGCGAAGGAGGCGCAGCTCCGGCCGATGCTGTCCTGGTGAGCGAAGTCGAAGCATCCCTGAAGCCTCTGAGATGCCTGCCAAAGTAAGCTTCCACCGTGGAACCCCGTGCTCCCGGTGGTTGAAGCTCTTCGACTCTAACCACTTGCTCTAAATCAAAACTGGCGAGACAATACGCCAGTCGTGCGCCAATCTGTGCGGAGGTTCTGTGGCAGCCAAATACCGTCAACATGGGTATCAAGACCGCGACCGGGATCGCAGCGGCGAAGACAGGTCGCGGGATAAGCCGCGCGGGGAGGCAACGAAGAAGCCGGCTCCCGTGCCGCCCGCCAGGCGCGACTACAGCATGGGTCCCAAACCCGTAAATATGCCAGGCACCCGCGTCGTCTCCCGCTGCGCCCAGTGCGGCACCATTCTGCAGGATATCCCTCCCACCGGAGTTTGCCCCAAGTGCGGTTTCGAGCTGCACTCATGCAAACAGTGCAACTATTTCGATCCCGGCAGGCGTTTCGAGTGCATGCAGCCCGTGAACGAACGCGTTGCCAAGAAAGACGCCCGCAACGACTGCACGTTTTACGAGATTCGCGCTGGCCGGGAAAAAGAAACATCCACGCCAGCCACGCTGCGCCCGAACGACGCCCGCCAGGCCTTCGAGAATTTATTCAAGAAGTAGGAGGGAAGAAGCTCATTGGCTTAACCGGATCGCCAACTGCCGCTCCGGCTGCGTCATCTGGCTCCATAATTTCTGCAAATCGTTTTGCAGCGCCTGATTGTCCGGCTCTTTATGCAGAGCTACGGCATACCACCGGTAGGCGGTCGGCAGGTCGCGCGGAGCGCACGTTCCCGACGAATACAACGACCCGAGCAAAATCATCGCCTTCGAATCCGACTGCCCCGCCGCTGTCTTCAGCATTCCCAAGCCGCGGTCGCAATCCTGCGCGGCTCCGCGTGCATAGATATAGCGCTGCGCCTCCGCCACATTGTCGACCGGCCGCGCGGGAGAAGGCTTGGGCAATGCCCGCTTCACCACCGCTGGTTTGCTGGGTGCAGGCTTTGCTTCCGGCTGTTCTTCATCGGAATCATCCGCATCGGAACTCTTGTCGTCGGGAGCCGCGTTAGTACCCGCTGGATTCTGTGTCCCGCTCACTGCCTGCGTCCCATTCGCTGCTTTTGAACTGTTGGCAGTCGCCGAACTATTTTGTGGCGCCTGGTTTTCCGGTGTCGACGGCGCCGGCGCTGGATTTTGCGGGGAATTGGCCAGAGAGGTATTCGCATCCGCAGGATTTGCCGCCGGTGCGCTCGCCGCCGGAGCGGTCCCTGTAGTCGTTGTTCCCGCCGCTGCAGAAGCCGTTGGCGCTGCCGTCGGAGGCGGAGCCGGTGCGTTCGCGGCCGTGCCTGACGGACTGCCACTATCCGCGCTGCCAGTCGCATCTTGAGCCGTCTGCGCTGCGGCAGGCTTTTTCTCGCCCGCGGCCGTCAGCCACTCGAATCCGCCTTGCTTCCACCGCAAATATCCAAAACCGCAGGCGAGCGCCAGCGCCACGAGAATCAAAACTACCTTGCCCCATCCCCGGCGAGGAGGCTCGTCATCCTCGAGCAGATAATCCGCGCTTCGGGAGGCACGGAGGCGATCGAGCGCGCCGCTTCCATCCTCATCCAACTCAGGCTCCGGTCTCCGCGGGCCGGGCTGGTTCAAGCCCAGGAACGAGGGACCGCTGATTACGGGCTCGGATTGACGCTCGTCATACCACCGCTGGGTTGTACTCGCGGGCTCGGTCCGATTCGGCGCACCGCCAGCCTGTGCGGAAGAAGCCGTAGCCCATCTTCCCTCCGACTGAACCGCAACGGGATTCGACGGCTGCGTGGCAGCCGGCTGTGCTGAAGGCGAATTTGGCTTCGGTGCCCTGAGGCCGGGAGAGCTAGGGGTACCGCTGGGTACGCTGCCGCCCGGCGTAGAAGCGTTGGGCGAGCTGAAGCTTGCTCTCGGCGCATTCGAACCCGGTTGCGCTGGCGGCGCGCTCTGCGCGCCTCCCGTCAGAGGCGCTCCGCACATTCCGCAAAAGCGATAGCCCTCCGCGTTCTCATTGCCACACCGTCCGCAGCGCAACGTGGCCTCCTCAACTTCTTCCAACATTTTAAATTAATCCCGGAGAAGAGAACTCGAATTCAAAGTGGCCGCACCCTTCATCACAACCCAAATCGTCCCAATCCAAAAAGCCGAGAAGAGTTCGCCGTCACCGCCCGCTGGTTTCTCCAGGATCGGTCAAAGAAATAATCTTGCCCACCGGATATTCATTCTCATTCAAAGGCGTATAAGGCTCGAAACTGACGATCGTCAGCACATCTCCACTCCGCACCCCACGCACCAGCAAGCGGTCGCCATCGACACTCAGCACCTGATAGTTTTCATCGAAAACCGACATGGTGGTTGATCCTCTTTTTACTATTGGATGCTGCTCGCACCCCGCCGGTCGTCAAGTATTCACCCGGCAAGCTGCAAAACACCTTCCTCATCAATCTAAACCCCAAAAAGAGGAAAAAATTGCTCATCCAGAAAATTTCACAAGATGAGCAATTCCGAAGAAAGACAAAAATTCACGCTACGGTAACGTCGCTGTCGCAATCGAAACATTTCCGCTGTCAGATAGCGTGCTGTAAGCGCTCAACACGCCAGTTGCCGGATCGAACGTCTGAATCGCCACAGTGTTCTCATTCGAGTGCAGCATGTAAACCAGGCGGCCATCCGGGCTGAAGTAAATCGGAGGCGTTCCCAAAATGGCGGTGCCACTCTCCTCCAACTGCAAATCGCCAAAATCCAGATGCGCGACGTAAATGATCTGATTATTCGAATCGCCAAAGAACAGGTTTTGGCCGGTCGGATCGAACTCCAACAACGCGGCATTGTCTCCGCAGAAACTTATCTCGGAGACCTGGCAATTAATCACCCTCTTCGTTGCGGTCTGTGTGACAGTGAGGGAGCCGCTTCCATCTCCGCAACAAGCGCTCTCCCAGGCTGTAGCCTGATCGCTCGCTGTCACCCCGGCCGTTCCGCCGCAATCCGCGCTTACTTCCACAAGATTCTCTTCAGGTCCCAATTGTCCGGTGCTCGCGTTCACGTTGTAAGCGTAGTATCCCGGGTTGCACGTGTACGGCCCGTTATCGAAGTAGGAGGCATAAAGCCTCTTGCCCGACGTTCCGAAGACGAACCCCGTGATGCCCGTGTAGAGGTTGGAATACTTTATTACCGACTGACCCGTATTGGTTAAATTTCCCGTGGCCGAGTCAAGCGTAAACAAAATCACCGCAGCCTCATCGATCAGATCGGGACCAACCCAGATCATTCCTGCATAAGCAAACTTGCCGTCCGGGTCAACCAGAAAGCTCGTTACCGGGTGCGGGAAGCCAAACGTCAAGTGCTGCGACGCTGCGCTCTCCGGAACACCTTGCGCGTTCGTGTTGTATGTCCACACGTCGGTAGAGTCCCAGACATAAATGAAATTCTGTTCGTTGATGGTGAGCGGATCGACATTGGCTGCGCTCACCGTAATCGGCGAGCCGACCTGTTCGGCAACGGCGGTATCGGGGTTAACGTTGTAGGTTGTGAGCAAGACGTTTGTGGCTTGAGGTTCTGCGACGTACAAGACTTCCACCGGAGAAGTCGCCGCCCAACCGGTCGCCACAAACATCATCGCTGCCAGAGCAATGCTGCATACCTTCGACATCGGAGATCTCCTTCGGATTTAACGGCAGTGCTCAGATGCCCAGCCGAAACCGGTAGTTGTAAGGCGTTTACCTGATGAGGTGTTCGCCCCCGCCGGCCATCGGCCAACGTTTGCTGCTCGAAAAACAACGGAGGTTGTCACTCCGACGAGCGAGGAAGCGACCGAGGAGAAACCCAGCTCCCTCTGCAGCTCAAACCGGGCCTTTGCCCTCACGAAGAAGTGTTTGGGTGAAGACGTGCGACCCTGGCCGAAGCCGCATCCGGCGTGGGCGTAAAATGGCCTTAAGATGTCCGCTACCCTCCGTACCGTTCTCGACCAACAAGTCCGAGAAGCCGATGCTAGCCTTTACGAAAAACTGGATAACAATCGCGTGCGCTGTTTTGCCTGCGGCCATTGCTGTCCCATTCCCAATGGCCAGGCCGGAGTCTGCAAGGTCCGCTACAACCGCGGCGGCACGCTTTTCGTTCCCTGGGGATACACTGCCGGAACGCAATGCGATCCGGTTGAGAAAAAGCCGTTCTTCCACGCGCATCCCGGCGCGCTAGCCTATAGCTTTGGCATGATGGGCTGCGATCTTCACTGTTCCTATTGCCAGAACTGGGTGACATCGCAGGCGCTGCGCGACCCCAGCGCAGTATCGCCGCCGCAACAAGCTTCTCCGGGAGCGTTGGTGCAGGATGCGCTTGCGCAAGGCGCAAAGATTCTGGTCAGTACCTACAACGAGCCGCTCATCACGAGTGAGTGGGCGGTAGCGGTTTTCAAGGAAGCCAAAGCCGCCGGACTCATCACTGGTTTTGTCTCGAACGGCAACGGCACTCCGGAGGTTCTCGACTATCTCCGCCCGCATCTCGACCTCTATAAAGTCGATCTCAAGAGCTTCGACGATCGCCACTACCACGAACTCGGCGGACGCATCGGGCCCATTCTCGATAGCATTCGCCGGATTCACTCGACGGGGCTGTGGCTGGAGGTCGTGACGCTGCTCATTCCGGGTTTCAACGATTCGCCTGAAGAACTCCGGCGCCTGACAGAATTTCTCGCCGGAGTCTCGCCAGACATTCCCTGGCACGTCACGGCTTTTCACGGGGATTACAAGATGACTGATCCTCGAAACACGACGGTTGAGGACTTGTTGCAAGCTGTCGAGATCGGCCGCCAGTCCGGTCTTCGCTACATCTACGCAGGAAACCTGCCGGGCAGGGTCGGTGGGTGGGAAAACACGCGCTGTCCGCGTTGCGATGCGACATTGATCGAGCGCTACGGGTACTTCATCAAGAATTACCGGCTGACGAAGGATGGCCGTTGCGCCGAATGCGGAACGGCAATCCCCGGGTGTTGGGCTGCACGATTTGAAGGCCAAATCACATCGAGACCTTTCTCCCTGCCCAGGCGCGCAAATTTGTTTACAATCCAGAATCAGTAATCCAATCAAAATCTGGCGCGGCCGCGGATTGGATCCCGTTAACCTCTATTCGTCCTCTGTGGCCTGGCTAGTGCTTGGTTGCGCATAAGGCCCGGTTCGTTCATTTTCATGAGAAAAGCCTGCATCTTCGCGCTGTGCGTTATAGCTGCCACAAATTTATCCTCCTGTTCACCCCGCGATTTCCTGACCCGCCGCCTGGCCGCCGATTTGATCGCAACTTCCAACGTATTCCGCGCTGCGAAACAATTTTCGTTTCGCACGGGTATCCTCTCGAACACGGAGTATCTCTTCCCCGACTATCTCGCTCTGCAACATCATGGCTGGATATCCTCCACGCAATCCCGGTGTCCTCCGGATATCGCTCCGCCGCCCTGCTGGGAGGTATCGCTCAGCCCATCGGGAGTGGAAGCCTTGCAAAGTCTGATTTCGCCTGGCGACGCAGAAAAGCAATCTTTCACAGTCCCCATCGCGAGGCGCCAACTTATCGCAGTTACGGGAGTCGCGAAGCATGGTAGCGCCGCAGAAGTCGAGTTCGCCTGGCACTGGATTCCACTGAATGAAGTGGGCGGGGCCATTGACACGGGAGATCCTCACTACCGTTCGGTGGTGAACTTCCGCCGTTACGACGACGGATGGCGCGTCGTGGAAAGCGCGTCTCATTCAGGGCAGCCGCTGGATGAATCTTTGAAGAACGCCGAAACAGAGTGAAGAGGCGCTCTCTGCGCCTGTGCCCCAAAGTTGAATTATCAGAACCGCTCGTTGTATAACCCTACTTCCACCTGGCCTATGAAAATTGCGAAAGCCGTTCTGTCATTCTCAGCAGTTCTACTCATCGCCTCGCTGTCGTCTTCCCAGACCAAGTCAAAACTTACGCTCGACGAATTTTTTAACTCCGTCAGCTATCCCTCGATCGCGACATCTCCTGACGGCAACTCGGTCGTCATCGTCGCCGAACGCGCCGACTGGGACCAGCAAATCTTTCGCGACGATCTGTGGTTTTACCGCGCGGATGTCAAGAATTCCGAGGGCAAGGGCTCGCTCATCCAACTCACCCAATCCGGACACGACTCCGAGCCGAAATGGTCGCCAGACGGCCGCTGGATCGCATTTGTCTCCGAACGCAAACCCGCTCGCGGGAAAGATTCGGATAGTGACGAAGATAAAGACGACAAGGGCGACAACAGCCAGCTCTATATAATTTCGCCGGCCGGAGGCGAAGCCATCCAACTCACTCAAGGCCAGACCGATGTTCACACGTTCTCCTGGTCGGCCGACTCCCACTCTCTCTACTTCGCTATCCGCCAGCCGTGGACGAAAGAGCAGAAGGACGCCTATAAAGAGCAGTGGAAAGACGTGGTGCAGTATCGAACCGCCGAACGAGGAGACACGATATTCGCGCTCGACCTTGAATCCGCGCTGGCGCACAACGTCACCGTAGCCAAGAAAGAATCGACGAAGGAGCAATCGGAGGCCGAAAGCGAATCCGACTTGACTCCCGGCACCCATGCAATAGCGACTTCGGCGCTGCGAGTCGAAGACCTAATTACTTCTCCGGACGGAACCAAATTGGCGTTCGTGAGCAACTCGATCAACCAGCGCCAGGAAAAATGCGAAGACGTAGAGATCTACGAAATCAATATAGCCGCGGGCGATTCGTCCGCGACTGCCGGCGGGGAAAACAAGCCAGTGCAATTAACCCACAATCAGGCGGTCGAAAACCACATCCGCTGGGCCAACGACAGCCGCCACATCTTTTTTACTGTGGAAATCGGAGATGTCACCGGCCCCTATCGCGATCTCCAACCGCATCTTTACTGGGTTGACAGCGAAAAGCCTGACATCGTCGAGCAATGGGCAAGAGACTTTACCGGCGAAGTAACTCACTACGCAGTCTCACCCGGCACCATCGTGGCGGCTGGGCGTCTGGGTACGGAAATCCCAACGTATTCAGTAGCGCAACCACGCGAGGCGCTGCACAGACTCGCCTCCTGGCCGGGCACCTACGAAATCATCTCGGCCGCCACGCATTCGCCGCGCCTGGCTTTTGTCTATTCATCTTTGCAAAAGCCGGCGGAAGTTTACCTCGCCGAATCGCCCGACAAACTAGCCGAGGCGAAACCAATTACCGATCTGAACGCGAACCTGGCCGAAAAAGATCTTCCTCAGGGCAAGCCTTACAAATGGAAGGCCGACGACGGCACCACTGTCGAGGGCATGCTGATTTACCCGCCAGGAAAATTTGAGCAGAAAAACCTGCCCATGTTCATTTTCATCCACGGCGGCCCCGCCGATGCCGACGGCAACCACTTCGAAGCGGACTGGTATCAGTGGGCCGCGCTGGCCGCCACCAACGGTTGGCTGGTCTTCGAACCGAACTATCGCGGCAGCACCGGATACGGCGACAAGTTCCTCATGCAGATCGTTCCCCAAATTGTCTCGCGTCCGGGCAAAGATATTCTCGAAGGCGTCGACGCGCTAGTCAAAGACGGCATCGCCGATCCCGACCACCTCACCATCGGCGGCTACAGCTACGGTGGATACATGACCAACTGGCTCATCACCCAATCCACGCGCTGGAAAGCCGCCGTCACGGGCGCGGGCGCAGTCGAGCACGTGGGCAACTGGGGCAACGACGACACGACTTTCGATGACGCCTACTTCCTCGGCGGACGCCCCTGGGAAGTTCCTCAGCGCTATCACGACGAGGCCGCCATCTTCCAGGTCGACAAAGTTCGGACACCCACTCATATGGTGGCCGGAGCCGATGACATTCGCGTGGCCGTGCTCGAGGATTATTTGTTGGAGCACGCGCTTTATTCGTTAGGCATTCCGAACGCACTGCTGATTTTTCCCGGCGAGGGCCACTCGCTCGACAAAAATCCATGGCACGGAAAAATCAAAGTCCGCGAAGAATTAAAGTGGCTGCAGAAATATGGTGGCGTGCCGGCGGGAAACTGATGCAAACTGAGGCAATGAAACTGATCATCAGCAAACTTGCTCTTGCTCTGCTGGCCGCTCTGCTCTTGATGGCTACCGCCGTATCGCGTCTGTCCGCGGGACTGGCAAGTGAGGGAGCGCAGGATCCAGGCCCCGCATACACGGGCGATGCTCAGCTCAAGTTTCCCGAGAACTATCGCAGGTGGGTGTATGTGAGCACCGGATTCGATATGAGCTATAACCCGGCGATGCAAACCGGGCATCACATGTTCGACAACGTTTTTGTGAATCCCGAGGCCTATGCTGCGTTTCTACAAAGCGGAACCTGGCCGGATAAGACCATGCTCGTGCTCGAAGGACGAATGGGTGAAGACAAGGGATCAATTAACAAGCAGGGGAGTTATCAGGGCAGTGAAGTGATGGGTGTGGAAGTCCATGTGAAAGACGAGGCGCGCTTTCCAGGCAAGTGGGCGTTCTTTATTTTTGACAACGAGAAAACGGCGAAAATAGTACCGGCGGATATGTCCTGCTACAGCTGCCACGCCGACCACGCTGCTGTGGATACCACGTTTGTACAGTTCTATCCAACGCTGCTGCCGATCGCCAAGGGTAAGGGCACACTTAGCGCTGCGTATAAAAGGGAGGTAGCGGCGCAGAAGTAACGGTTTACTTTGAAGGGGCGGAGCGCAGTCGCGCTGTAGAGAACCAATAAGGCCGTGGGCTTTAACTGTAAGGAATCGCGGGCTATTTCCCGGCGCTTGCCAGCTTGACTCCGCGCGAATTCGCCGCATACCTCGCGATGCCCTTATAGAGCGCCTCGGCGATCTGCTCGCGGTAACCGTCGCTGCGCAACTTCTGCTCGTCGGTAGGGCTGCTTACGAAAGAAACCTCGGCTAGAATTCCCGGCATCGCTGTCTCGGTAAGAACGACGTAGGAAGCTGCTTTCACGCCACGATCGCGGAGCCCGGGATTCTGCGTGGACAACGCTCCGTAAAGCGATCGCTGCACGCTAGCCGCAAGGCGCCGCGATTGATCGATCTTATCGTGCAGCTCCGCCGGAGTGAGCGTAGCTCCCGTGGCGGTTCTTGCCGCATTCGGGCGGGTTTCCAGATCCTTCGCATTCGGGGACGTGAAGAAGTTCGTATAGTAAGTCTCCACGCCCCGCGCCGAAGGCAGGTCGCTGTAGTTTGCATGGACGGAGACGAACAAATCCGCCTGCGCCTGGTTGGCCATGCTGGCGCGCTCATCGAGCGGAATGTAATTATCGTCGTCGCGGGTCAGGATGACGGTTGCGCCAAGCCGGCTTTCGAGCAGCTTGCCAAGGCGCTGCGCGATTTCCAGCACCAGATCTTTTTCGAGCAGGCCGCGGCGGCCCACGGTGCCCAGATCCCAGCCGCCGTGCCCGGCATCCACCACGATGCGCAGCTTGGGCACACGCGCCCGCAGCTGCAGATCTTCTTTAGTCGGCGGAGGAATAATAATGGCCAGCTTCTTTTGAACCGAGTCTGCCATGCCGGGGAAAAGATCGACCTGAGCCTTTGGCGCGGCTCCGATTTTCCTGACTTCAACCACAAGCCGGTAAGGATTCGGCTCAAGGCTAACCGAGTAGTTCGAGTTGCCCCTGGTCTCAAGCACGAGCCGCGTCAGACCTGGAACCGGTTGCGCCACGCGCGCGCGGGAAAGCAGCGCATCGCCGATCTCGATGGACTTGTTTTCAAGGTCTGGAGCGAGCGAAGTATCGTGCAGATCAAAGTAGATTCTGTCGGGATTCGAAAGACGATGTGCTTCGTATTGCACCTGATCGTCGAGGTCGAGCACGACCGTGCTGGAATCGGCGGAAGACCAGTGCCGGATACCGGTAATGCGCGCCGTCTTTCCGGATTCTTCGCCGGCGCCGTTGTCGTCGGCGCCAGCAGGTGCGGTAGTGTCAGCCGAGCTTCGCTCCGCAGGATTTGCTTGTCCGGAACTGGTGTTTGGTGAATTGGAAGGAACGGCAGGCGCAAGAGAAGACGACGGAGTTGAAGATGACGCGTTTGGGGGAACCGACCTGGTTGTCGGTGTCACGATCAGCGTGTCGGATTCTGGCACGGTTCGGAGTTTCCACCACAATCCGCCTCCAACAAGGCCCGCAACTACTATCAATACGAAAAGCAAAATCAGGCCGGGATGCCGGGAGGTTGATGGCTCTTTTGTCGACGTAAGGAAAGCCGGAAGCGCAGGTTCGGGGCTCGCGAGCCGCTCTTTTGCTTTAGAAGTAATCTGTTCGATCGCTGCGTCAGTGACGCTCGTATCGGGCTTTGCGGCTTGAGTGATCTTAGGCTCTGGCTTGGCTTCGGCCGGAGCAGGCTCCGGCGCGGAGACCTTTTCAATTGGAGTGACGGGCGGCGCCGAGACAGGTAGTACGGGGACAGGCAGCGCAGCCAGCTTCTCTTCTGCAATCCGCGCGGCTTCGGCGAAGCGGTCTTCGTCCTCGGGCTTTAAAGCGGCAACGACCAATTCGGCGAGCAATTCCAGGCTGGCGACGTCGCTGTCATTAAATCCGAATGGCTCGGCGGAGAACGCTTCCAGCAACCCGATCACGCGCTTGCGCCCGCACAAGGGCACCGCAACCATCGACCTCGCGCCGAGCCGCCGGCAGGCGTGAAGGTTTACGCGATCGTCGGTTTCCGTGTCATCGCAGCGAATGATTTGCGCGCTGCGGAAGCAGGCCCCGGAAAAAGCTGAGTCGCGTTGAATGCGCGCGCCTACATCGGGCTTGACCGCTCCGGCGGAGGCGCGCAGAACGATTTCATCATTTTCGGCGAGGGCGATTCCCAGTCCATCTGCTCCGGTAATGGCCACGGCCCGATCGGCCACCAATTGCAACACTTCATCGAGTACGAATTGCTCCTGGGTTTCGAATTCAGCGACTGGCGAGACGATTTCAAATCCCTTATGACGGGAAGCCAGCGCTCTCCGCCGGCGCACCTGCTGATGCATTGCGGAGAATGCGAGAAGCGCCTGCAGAGCATCGCCGCCCGAGGGGCGCAATTCGCGTGGCGGGGATTGACCTCCGCGCGCACCGGACGAGGCCAGCGCGTTGCGCTCCGAAGGACGCAGTTGCGTCCGCAGATCGTCGAAAGCGGAAGAATCCTTCATGGGCTCTGTGGGGGTGATTATCATTTCATCACTCCCCAGCAATCTCCTCGTGCTGCGAGTCTGGCTATCCCGCGCCGCATATGTCAATTGACTATTTTGCGTAGTCCATTGAGTTTCGGGCAGTATGAGGCCGATTTCGACCGCTTTCCGGTTTTTGCTGGGTTTAACAGTAAGTTAGCCCGGTTTTATCTGAGGAGCAACAACGCTGGCCTATCCTTTCGGCCATGATCTTTGGTAAGAGCTTGCCAGACAAGCGTTTCCGGCTTTCGAATCGCCGGCGCGGTTACTGCCGTACCGGTCGAAAATCGGCGTAGAATCTTGACGCTCACCAGTGCAGCTGTTCCAACTCGCTGCTGCGGCCGGAGATCGCTTATGCCTGCACCCCGATCCCACGGACTTCCCAGCCCCACGATCTGCGCCTTAATCGTAATTGCGATGTTAGCAATGCTGGCGATTCCCGCGGCGATTACGCTCCAGACTGTCCATTCGCCGGTACTGCCGATGCCGGTCGATCAAAACTCCACTCCCTACGGCTACACGGTCAGCCTACTGTTGTTTGTCATTCCGATTATCGTCATTGCAGGATGGTTTCTACCGAGCGAAGGTTTGCAAATTCCAAAACGCGCGTTCTGGTGGACGGTCATCATTCTAGTTCCGCTCTTCTTTTCGCTCGACCTGTTTTTCGCGCGATGGTTCTTCGAGTATCCCAATGTGGGAGCGACGCTGGGCGTTCGCGCATTCGCTTTCGGCAAGCCGGTTCCCATCGAAGAGTATGTTTTCTACCTCACCGGTGCTCTTGCCGATTTGCTGCTTTACGTGTGGCTGGGCGAATACTGGATGGCCGCGTACAACGTGACCGATTATCCCGGCGAAGCGAAAAAGATGCAGCGCCTTATTCAGTTTCACCCCACCTCATTGGTTCTGGCCGTGGCGATGATCGGCGCCGCGTGGTTCTACAAGAAGCACTTCGCTCTGCCGCCGGATCGAACGGGATTTCCCGGTTACTTCACATTCTTGGTGATTGGCGGACTTTTGCCGGCCGTAACTTTTTTTCCGGCGGCGCGGCGCTTCATCAACTGGCGGGCGTTGAGCCTTACCGTCTTCTTCATGATGCCGGTGAGCCTGTTCTGGGAGGTGACACTGGCGCTGCCATACGGCTGGTGGGGTTTCCAGCATCGGCAGATGACCGGAATATTCGTAGGCGCATGGTCAGGGCTGCCGATTGAAGAAGTCAGTGTCTGGATCGCGGTGACCTATGCGACGGTGATCGTCTTCGAAATGGTTAAGGTCGTGCAGGCTTCGGACAGGCCCGTGTGGGAGACGCTGGCGGGGAGTAAGAAAGCTTGAAAGGCTAGGGCGTCTTGGTGGATTCCGAATCCTGAGCGGAGACGCAGCTAAATCGAACGGCGCTAGTTGGCAAAATACTGCTGAGCCAGCCACAAGCGGAGCGTATTTTTCATCGGAGCGGCCATCTTCACAAAACGGATTCCGACGTTGCCTTGCTTGTCGGACCATGCGACTCTCACGTTGGCGTTGATCGCCGTGCTGGTTCCAGGTAACTCGAAAGCGACCTGCGAAGCCTCCGCCGGATCGAATCCGTCTTCAACCTTGATTTGAAGCCCACCCTGGCTGAGATTGATGAGTTGACCCGCAGCTTTCTTTTGGCGGCCGCGGAGGGTCACCGGCAAGTCCAGTCCCGCACGGTGATAGCGCAGACGCCCGTCGAGAATCATGTTGCGCGCGGCCGACAGCGTGTGCACGGCCTGCTCGACTGAGATCGGCTTGTCGAATACGAACATTGCGCCACTTTCTTCGAGGTCGCGGCGGCCGCTGGGATTGCCCATAATTACGAGAGGCACCGTATTCGCTCGCGAGCTTTCGCGTTGCAGTTCGCGAAATAACTGGCCGCTGCCGTTCAAATCGCAATCGACGATGAGGGCGTCTACTTTGGACTTTGTGAGCCGCGAAAGGGCCCGCTGCGGTTCGCTTTCGACGGCAACATCCATGTGCAGGCCGCCGAGAATGCATTCCAGAACGCTGATTTCCTGCCAGTCACGCGAGACCACCATCGACGAAAGTGTCATGTGGTTCACTGTAGGGGTTCCAGTAATTCTGCCGTAGATAACCAACGTAATGAAGCGGGATTTTGCCCCTCGCATACCGCTGGGCTTCGAGCGGCAAGGCGTCGGGCCGGTCTTAGGGGTTAGCTTTGGGAACGCGAGAGTGGAGCGTACTGCCCTTGTGAACTATCCTTCATCATCCTTCACGGTGACCTCTTTCATCTCCTTGATTTCCATGATTACGATGGCGTGCGTCCCGGCTCGCTCAAACACGATCCCGCTCGCCCGCACGTATTTGCCGACAAACGGCGTCAGCACCTGCCGCTGATCCGTGTCGGGCATCTTGGCCGAGATGGGGAAGTACAGCCGGCCATCTTGGGTCAGAATAACCAGCGGCGAGCCACCCCTCACGCAATCCCGTACGCATTTGCTGCCCATGCTTGTCGGATGGTTATCGAGATTCTGAATTGGGCAGGCAACATCCCGAAGCAGACCTTCTATGGTCTCGTGGGATACGTTCGCCCTGGCACCGGCCATGTCCGTGGTCTGCGGAGACTGAGACGCCGCCAGAAGAATCCCGCAGAACGCGAGCAAGCCAATCTTCAACGGTCGGATCATTCTCTGTCGGATCATCCTCTGTTGGATCATCGGTTTCTCCTTTTCATGGGGCATCAGTTTTCCGCAATGTTACCAGCTCGGTGGGGGGTCGAATCGTCGCACAACAGGTACCCGGCCAGAATTCAAGTTCTGCACTCAGGCCCTTGCACTCATTGACCCGATGGTGGGTGTAATCGCGATGTCACGTCGATAGCGAGTTGCCAAATCCTGCATCTTGACGCTCTTAGCCGGATGACAATCGTGGCTCCCGGAGGAGGGTCTGATCCTAATTTTGGCGATTGACCCACCGCCC
>CAZGXY010000010.1:0-359750 GCA_964530145.1 uncultured Acidobacteriaceae bacterium
GTCTCAGCAATACGCTCTTGCCCGTACCACTTCGGCCTAGCACCGCCAGGGTCTCGCCGCGCTTAACGCTGAGGCTAATCCCATTCAGGACATTTTGACTTCCGAAAGACTTATGCAAGTCCGCGACCACAACAGCCGATGCAACACCGTCTTTCTCGATTTCGTCTTGCTTCGTCGCAACTTGATCGATCATTTGCATAGTCGTTCGGTTTCAATTACGGAAAGAATATGATGATGAGTTTTACGAGTACGACATCGGCCAAGATGACGAACAGTGAGGACAAGACCACCGAGCTGGTGGCCGCGCGCCCCACACCCGCGGCCCCTCCCTTTGTCCGCATTCCCTGGAAACACGCGATCAGCCCAATGATCAGGCCAAACGCAGCGGTCTTGAACGTTGGTGGCAGGAAATCGCTAAAACCGGCGCCGCTAAAACCCGCATTGATGAACTGGTGCAAAGAGACCGGCTCAACCATGGCCTGCGTAATCCAGCCCATGAGTACGCCGCAAAAGTCGGCGGCGAGGGTCAAAAGAGGCAACATTAGGATGCAAGCCAGGATGCGCGTCGCCGCCAGCAGCCTGTAGGGGTTCACCGCAGAGGCCTCGATGGCGTCGATTTGCTCGGTGACTTTCATCGACGCGAGCTCAGCGCCAATACCGGCCCCCGCTCGGCCGCTCACGACCAGACCGGTAATAATCGGCCCAGTCTCGTGAATAACTGAGAACACGATGGCGGCCGGAAGCAGCGACTTGGCCCCAAATCGAGTCAGGCTGTAGCGGGCTTCCAAAGAGAGCACAACACCGGTTGCGGCTCCGGCCAAGGCGACCAGCGGCAGAGACTTTGACCCGATCTCGTCGAGTTGTCGAAAGAGTTCGCCAAACTCAAACGGCGGCGTGACCGCAGCCCGGACAACCTGCCCGAAGAAGAGACCGAGATCTCCGAACCATTCGAGAAATTCGCTGATTAATTTCTTGGAGGAATTCACCGCGGGGAACACAGATAAATCCCGATGCCTTGGACTGGGAGAGCGAATGCCTCCGACCGCGGTTGCATTCCCGTCGGTCACCGGTTTGCACTCGGATCCGGCGCGGCGTGCCCGTTGTTCAAGTGCATGCGATGAAGAAGAGAGTGAGGTCCGCTGTAGAAAAATTCCAGGGCGATGTTTCCTCCCACATATCCCAGCACGGCGTAGTTACCCATCCGCAGGGCGTCCTTACCGTTGTAGCGGCCCGGGTACCACGCGTAGACGGCAGTCATTGAGCCGGCATACGGGGCTATGAGCGCCGGAAAAGAGAAAACACGGTGGCCATCGTCGCCCCGGCGTGCTGTAAGGGTGGAGATGACGGCATGGCGCAGCCGTGGAAACACGCCCTTGCATTCACAGCCGTAGTACAACGTGTCTTCCTTGAACGCTTGTGCCAGCCCATAGCGAGTCGTAGTGCTGACCGCTGCAATGCCGAAAGCAGATCCGATTCGCTTGCCAAATCCCTCGGTGCCCTGCTTCCATTCAGGGGGCGTGTTGTACGCCTGGCCAATGCCAGCCGCAAACGCCGCGCCCGCGATGGGATACGGGCCGAACGCGTCGAAGACGTAATTGCGGAGCTTCGTTCTCTGCGTCGGACGCGTGTAAATCAGATCGGGTGCCACTGGGGTTGGAAGTACAGCAGTGCCAGAGGGATCTCCCGAATCAGTCAGGGATTGCGCGTATGAGAGCAACGACAGAACCGGAACTGCCAACAGCAAGAGCATAGTTCCGCGCGGTTTCATCGAGATTCTCCTTGGCACAATCAACCTGCGAAAGCACCGTTCCTATGTAGTCAGAGGACACGCTCCATGGTCGCACTGGCACGCAATCTCGACTTCTTTCGATCCCGCTTCCTTACAGGCTTGACCGCAGTATTTCTCGCCTGGTTGCGCCCAGCACCGGCATGGAAGGTGTGCACACTTATTCTGCTCAGTCGTCGTCATCGTGGTTCTCCTTTTCAGAAACCGAAGTTACATAATTGTGGTCGCTGTCAATGGCGTCGTTACGGCACCCCAGGGCAAAAGGGCGCCCGGCAATGCATCCGGACTACGAAGTGAGTCTCCGATCAAGCCCGGCCGCTTCAGAAATCGATCTGCAAGCCCTACGAGAATCGCTATAGGAAGCCGCAGCGTGCGGACTACTGGATCGTTTCCGCTGATCACATGGACCGCTATGCAATCCCCCTCATCAAAAGGGTCGGAAACAATCTCAAAACGTTCGCCATACATTCTTATGTGCCTGGACGCTGTGAAACCGAGATCCCTAATCTTTGCGCATCTGTCAGAGCAAATTCGCATTGTGTTCAGCCGTTCACTCCAGCGCCGTTCGCGCCGTAATCTCTTTTGCCAGCCAAGTAAATCTCTACACTCCGACGATCTTTTCAACACGACCGATCAGGTTTTGAACTTGGCCGGCTTCTCTACGCGACCTCTTTCCTCTCGATGATCACTGGCACCTGCACCAGTTCCTCAAACAGAGAGCGGTAATGAATCATCGCCGTTCGCAGCTCTTCGGTGGTTGCCTGGTCTTTACCGACACGCAACGCAATTTGATGTGCGGACCGATAGTTCTCCACGACACGAGGATGGTCGACAGAAATGTCGGCGGCGCGTTGGTCGAAATCGGATACGGGATAGCCACGGGCCTTCATTACAGAGGACACCAGATCGTCCGCTTCCGCGACGGCACCCTTCGGGGAGTCGACAAAGCGGGACTGCACGGCCTGCCACTGCTTTGAATAACGCTCATATTCTCGCGAATCAAGATCGCGAATGTTAAGCCTTTCAACCCGTTTCTCGCGATCCACTAGTTTCGCTTCCGCTTTCGAACCATGCGTCAGCACCGCACGCTCATACTCCGGACCAAACTTTTGCCGCAGACCCGCCGTGGCGGCCCTGCGTTTTCGCCCATACAACCAAGCCGCCACAGCGACAACTACAATCAAAGCGGCGGCAAGAGCAATGAGCCTCGGATCCATCCAATTCAAGTTCATCGAAACCTCCACAAAACCAAGTTCGTTTTATCGGATTCTCTCGTCGTTAGAACCCCGTGATAGCCCAGTATCGAGCTTTAAGCTTAGGAAAGCTGGCCAGAATTGATCGTCTTTCAGTTGGGAGGCACGCGCTCCTGCTTTCCGCGCTTGTGCGATTTTGATCAGCTTCCTTCGTAGCTGAATGTCACAATTCAAACTCCGAACAAGATTCCCCCACCGCTCTAAGGAGGATTTATGTGGACGCTTTCCCCGCGGTCTAGACAACTTGCACTTTCGCGTGCGCAGCTTGAGTCGATCATCCTGGAGCGCACCGAAGAACTTCAGAATCTCTCGCAGCGGCTTCTCCGGGTGCAGGATGATGAGAGACGAAAGTTGGCCCGTGACTTGCACGATAGCACTGGCCAAACGCTGGCTGCGCTAAAAATAAGCATTTCGTTCCTCGAGGAAAAGTGCAAGCAAGATCCGTCCACGCTCAGCCTGGTCTGCGACGTTGCTGCGTTGGCCGATCAGGCGATCGAAGAAATTCGCACCACGTCCTACCTGCTTCATCCGCCGCTGTTGGATGAAGTAGGATTTCCTTCCGCCGCGGAGTGGTATATCGAGGGCTTCGCCAAACGGAGCGGGATCAATGTGACCCTCGATCTCGCGACTGCGGGTGAGCGGCTTCCCATGACGATCGAGATTGCGCTCTTTCGCGTATTGCAGGAGAGCTTGACGAACGTGCATCGCCACTCCGCGGCGGAGCGGGCTAGCGTCTCTTTTCAACGCGAGGCGGTAACCGCCATCCTGGAAATACGAGATTTCGGACGCGGCATACCCGCCGAGCGGTTGGCCCGCCTTCGTGAAGTACGCGCAGAAACGGGGGTCGGCCTGGCTGGAATGCGCGAGCGACTAAACGAACTGAAGGGCAAGCTCGAAATAGAATCGGACAGTCGTGGAACGAGGCTCCGGGCAATGATTCCTTTACCAACCACAGCTCCCATCGTTCGGCCGCCAGGTTGTGGACAGGGTTCTTTATGTGCATCCCCCGACTGATAGCCACGGACAGAGGAGACAGAACAGTTGAAGAAAAGGATATTGATCCGCAGTAAATGGGTGTACTCAATCGTCGGTGCCATAACGTCGGTCCTAGCCTCGGTCGTGCTACTGGCTGTCACGAGTGTGGTTGTGGTCGTCACAAGTGCCGGATCTATCCTGATGCCTGTACGGCGAGAATCACGAAGGGAAAAAGCTCCTCTGGATTGGTACGCGATCCCGGATCGCAGCGCCTCTCAGGATGCTCGCGTAATAGAATGAAGCTGAAACGGTCATCACCTTCTCCTCTTTCAGGTTCATTGAACTACCCTCAGCCCATCTGACGTTTTCTCTCCTTAGGCTTCAGGAAAGCCTGGGGCACCATGCCTCCAAGCGCGATCGTGCGCGAAGCGCAGCACCTCGATAACGTCAGTGACCGTCTTGACTCGCTGGCGGGGCAGCATCCCATCGTCTCAGATGCACTCATCACCATCTCGGGAAGCGTTCGTAGCACAGCGACTCTGTTGGAGGTGCTGTCGCAACGAAAAAGGGGCCGGTCACCGGACGAGATCCAGCAAATGCCTGACTTGCGTATCGCTATCTGAGGCTTTGATCTTGGGATTGCGGGCGTTCGGGCGCAGTGCTGCTCACGGACTCTCCTCTCTGCTTTGGTGGAATCGGGTTCGGCTTATTGTCCTGCGGAAAAGCCCCATCCGAATCCGTCGCAATTGGGAGTGCTTTGAACTATTCAAAGTTTAGTACTCTCGGTTCTTGGGCGATCCCCGAACGTGATTAGTCCTAGCTAAGTCATCGACGCAACAGCGTGGAATAAGTGAGTTCGACACCTCCGAAAATCCGACGCGGCACGATCCGAAATCACCGACGCCATTCACCCACGATCCTCTCGATTTGCCCGTACTTTCCAGTGTTTAGCAGTCCCACGGCAACCATTGAAGTTGTTAGAACCACTGGAAAGACGAATTCTGAAAAGCCTACACTCAAGAGCTTCCAGGCGCACCGGTCTGTGACCTGATCTTTCACGTAATCGACGTAGAGCGGCGTTTTCTAGTAAATCGACGAACTGCACCGGATTTTGCACCGACTGCCTGCATCTGTGGCTTACTGGGGGCTACTGGCTGTTCCCAAGAACATTGCCGGAACTGATTGAGGCGAAAGGTAGAAGGTTGATTATCAGCAGTTTGTACAGAACTGCTAAAGCGATATGGGCAGATGGTGTGTCTGCCAGTTCCACCACTTCCGCACGGATGTGAAACGAAACCACCGGAGGCACCGCAATTATACCAGAGCTTCATCGAGGAGCCCTTCTCGATCGGAAGAGGCGCTGCGGGATCTGTGGGCACGTTAGGCGCTTTAGCGCGCGGAGCCAGACTTGTCTCCCGGCCTCGGTGCCGCATCTAACAATAATCTCGTCCCGGTAACATCGAGATACGTACACCCAGAACACGCGCACCAGGACAATTCTGCCCACCGGCGCAATCACGAATCGCGAGTCGCCGGGGTACCGCGAATGATGAATGCCCTGTAAAATAAAACAGGCCGCTGTTCTTGCTCACGGCCGCATCCTTCGCGTTTGCGAAAAGGTTTAGCCAAAGGCTCTTTGCGGGTGTCATCTTTGCTCGCTTTTTGCGCAAGGGTGGGAAAGCCCGGCAGCCGAAAGCAAAAGGTCCACACAATGTCCCAGAACAACGGAAAAACGTCCAGCGGTTCCAACTCCACCTCCCTCCGCCTGAAAACCGGCTTGGCCGAAATGCTCAAGGGCGGGGTAATCATGGATGTGACGAATGCCGAGCAGGCTGTCATCGCCGAGAAGGCCGGAGCCGTCGCGGTGATGGCGCTCGAGCGCGTGCCTGCGCAGATCCGCGCCGAAGGCGGCGTCGCCCGCATGGCGAGCCCGAAAAAGATTCGCGAGATCATGGCCGCCGTGTCGATCCCGGTGATGGCCAAGTGCCGCATCGGGCATTTCGCCGAGGCGCAAATCCTCCAGGAACTCGGCGTCGACTACATCGACGAATCCGAAGTTCTCACGCCCGCCGACGAAGCTCACCACGTCGATAAGCACGCCTTCAAGGTGCCGTTCGTCTGTGGCGCGCGCAATCTCGGAGAAGCTCTGCGCCGCATCGCCGAAGGCGCGGCCATGATTCGCACCAAGGGTGAAGCCGGCACCGGAGACGTCGTCCACGCTGTCAAGCACATCCGCCAGATCGTGCAGGAGATGAAAATCCTCACCGTCCTCGGCGAAGAAGAACTCTACGCGAAAGCCAAAGAGCATCAGGCGCCGTACGAGCTGATCAAGATGGTCGCGAAAGAAGGGAAGCTGCCGGTGCCGAATTTCTCAGCTGGAGGAATCGCCACGCCCGCGGATGCTTCTTTAGTTATGCAGCTCGGAGCTGAAGCCGTGTTCGTCGGCAGCGGAATCTTCATGAAAGACTCGACTACTTTTGCCGAGCCCGCGGAAGCAGCCAAGCGCGCGAAAGCAATCGTCCAGGCCGCCACACACTATCAGGACCCTAAAGTATTACTTGAAGTCAGTGAAGATCTGCAGGGGGCAATGAAGGGATTGGCAGTTAGCGCGTTGGATGAAGCACAGATGTTGCAGACTAGAGGATGGTAAGGAAACGCCGCACGTGGCGCAGCGGCTCACCTCTGCGAATCGGGCATTCAGAGACTTAGTCGCCTTCAGCCGCTGAGGCGCGTTCCATCCTGCGAAAGAACTGATAACTGAATGGCCGCGCTTTCATCGCCCTCGCGAGTTCGATTCCAACCTTATTCAACAATACGGGCTGGTCAATATTGTTGAAGGCGCTTCCTTCGAGGCCGAAATAAAGAACCAATCTATTTCCTCGCAAGGACAGCTCGCCTTTATGAATGCCGCGAGTATCGGCCAAGGTTATCGACCCTGCTGGCGCCGTGATACGCACAATCTTATCGGCACACACATCGCTTACCTCTTTGTCGCTTAGGTTCATCCGACTTAGTAACCGCCGAGTCAAAGGCCGGGTGAGCTTATTAGGACGGTGCGACCCTTTCACATAGACCAAATGCGGAGACTCGAACGTCGTTTCCGTCAGATTCACGCCGACCTTTAGCCAGCGCAGGCAGCCAGAATCTACGTGAAAGGGCCTCGGGCGAAGGCCGGGAGGAAGGAAATCGGTATCCCACCACATATCAGGTTTGGTAACTACGGGAAAAACTCCGAGATAGCGGGCCGCGACCGAAAGAAGATAGGGATCGCATAACAGCGATTGCACGTGCTGATTGTCTAATAAATGAGCTCGTGGAAGCTTATAAACCGAGTGGCGGGGATTAGACGGATCCATTCCGCTGCTCGTACCAGTCTCGACGATCGGGACTGTCGATGCTGATCCGGAGACATAATCAGGTCTAGGAGGACCAAAGGTGATCGTCTCAAGCGGACAGATCGAAGCCAGCTCACATAGATCTCGAACTGCCCTCGGTCTGAGCCGCGGAGGAATGACGACAACGCCATCTTCCTTCAGAGTACAAACGACCTCCTCGATATTCCGGTCATCGACGGCGGTATCACCGACCAGAGACGTTCCCTGCCAGCCGAAACTTAAATCCTTCTCTCTGCGCCTGGATTCGAGAATCCGGAAGAGAATGTCGTTCGAACGGCCGTCGGTATAAGCGTAGAGCTTTTGCGCAAGGTAGCCGCTTTCCGGCGCGGGTTCGCCACGGCGCCAGTATCGCCACATCCCCCGGCCAAACACAGCGGCCTGATTGAAAGCTACTTTCAGGTTCGACGAGCGCAAAGCGATTTTCGTCCGCATTTTGAAGTGAGTATAAATCTGCATTCAGCCCGCGGCTATTGACAAGGCGGGTAGCCAGGACAGCACGGCGCAAGTATGCAATCGGAATGACACTCGCGGTTACACTTTTAAGTTGTCGTATTGTTTACATCGTCCAGCGATGGAGGGTGCCGCCGCAAGAGCGTGACCGAGTACACCAGAATCAACACCACACGCGCGTTACAATCTTCCTCTATGCCGGCGTGGACGAGCCATCTGGGAATCACTCGCGAGGTTCTAATCGATTCGGCGCGTGCGACTGTGGCGTCGGTGGTATCGATGCTGCTGGCCCTTGTGCTCAAGCTGCCGGAGTTTTACTGGGCGCCGATCTCCGCCATCGTAGTCGTCCTCTCCACCATCGATCCCCGGGCCATAGCCTGGCAGCGTTTTGTGGGTACGGCATTAGGAGCGGTAGTCGCCGCAGCGATTGCTACCTACTTCAAGCCAACCTGGATCGTCTATGGAATCGGAATTTTTCTCTGCGGAATCTTTTCCGCTTTATTGCGCATTGGAACAGCCTATCGCTTCGCCGCCATCACTCTGAGCATCGTGCTGCTGATCGCGCATACTCGATCATCATCGATTGTCGCTTGGCACCGCTTCATCGAGGTCTCGCTCGGAATCGGAGTAGCGTTGGCGGTTTCCATACTCTGGCCGCCTCCTGCGAACTAGGCCGGTTTTCGGGAAAAAGATGTCGAGCCGATCAAACCGTCGGCTTCCGGAGATTCTTCCAGCCAGCGCCTGTAACATCCAGTGTTTCGCGCTGGATCAGATTGAGGGCAAGCGACCGCAGAACGCTGAAATCCTCATCGGAGGCGCGCGCATCTTCGACGACGCGCGTGTAGATGGCGGCGATCTCGTCCGTCTCTTCCGGCGTGGGGCGTCACGACCTCCACATCGCCCAGGCGGCCGAACATCTGGGTTTCCATCGTGACTCGCGCGCCGAACAATGGTACCCGCCGAAGTCGCCGCCGCTTCACCTCATCGGAAATCGCTCCAAGAAGGCTGACCAACGGCAGCGGCGTAATCGCCGCCAGTTCGTTCGCTCACACCTGAGGAGAAAACGCCGGGATCGCGGCAATCTCCGCTCGTCCGCGAGCCAGTTGGCCAAGGAATCCGGCAAGATACTGCGCCAATTGATCGGCCTCGCGGGCAGCGGCGTGGCGCATCACACGGCGCACATCCCCGTGCACCATCAGGATCCGAGGCGACAGGCCGAGCGCGAGGTGCGCCTCAACCAGTGCCCGGTAATAAAAGATCCCGGCCCCCACGCCGAGACCGGCAACCAAGCCCGGCGTACGCGGCTGCGAATTGTTATCGATCACCGTACGATGATCCTCATAGCACGGCAGAGGTCATAGGCTCTGGGCGCTACCGGCTCTGCCCCGGATGATCTCCCGCCTTCTGCGGCATCAGCCAGATGCAAAGCACCATAAACGCCGCAATCACGGCCGACGA
Organism: uncultured Acidobacteriaceae bacterium; assembly: GCA_964530145.1. Lineage (GTDB taxonomy): Bacteria > Acidobacteriota > Terriglobia > Terriglobales > Acidobacteriaceae > Sulfotelmatobacter. Next base: position 9,318 of record CAZGXY010000010.1, read on the forward strand.
ACTGATACGGCTCAAGCTGAGTCCACCATCCGCATGCGGCTTCGTCAGCAGATCTCCCAGAGTCGCCCCCAGCGGGCGCGTCAAAATAAATGCCGTCCAGAACAAAACCGTGTGCGAGATCTTCGTGAGGAAATACGCGGCAGCAACCAGCGTCAGCATGCCCGAAAAAACCAGAGCGCCGCGTTCGTAACCCACTCCGTTCGTGTCTGCGAGAAAGTCGCCCAGAGCTGTGCCCAGCGTATTCGAAAACAGAATCGTCACCCAGTAAAAGATCTCAACCTTCGTGGTTTTAATATCGCTGAACGACACCACTCCCGCCGAATATTTCCACAGCGCCAGAACGATCATGAGGAGCGTAAATAAAATCACCGTTCCCCCCACATATCCCCAACCCAGCGAGCGGTCGGCGAAATCCGCCATCGTCGTGCCCACGGTCGTGGTCGTAACAATCACAGTCCAATAAAGAAATGCATGAAACCTCCTGGCGCGAATCTGCACCGCCAGCGCCGCGATAAAGCAGGCCATGAAAATCGCCGTACTCAACAAATATCCGAGGTTCATGGTCATCGAAAGCGCGTCTCCGCCCGTCTCGCCCAATGTGGTCGCCGCGATCTTGATAATCCAGAACGCAATTACGACCTGCGGAACCTTGCTCGTCGCGGCCTGCGCCTCGCTTGCAGATTCGTATCCTTCACCGCCCAAAACGCCGTCAACGCCAAACCTGAGAACATTCGTGCGCATAAAATCTCCCATGAAAAACTAAAGTCTTCCAGAACCTCTATCGGATAATTTTTTGTCCCCGGCCAGCCCGATCTGAGATCAGCCTCAAGAATATTTTATTCGACGGCCAATTTGCGAAAACGTAGCGTCAAATTTGCATGTCCTTTCCGCCAAAGTTTAAGTAGCTGCGACGCCGACTTCATGCTTCGTGCCGCGACGTTGTATCCTACAATCACAATGGCTAGAGTTTTCGTCACCGGTTCTTCCGACGGCCTGGGGCGCATGGCTGGCGAACTTCTAATCAGCCAGGGCGGCCACAAGGTGGTTCTCCACGCCCGCAACCAGCAACGCGCCGATGACACGCGCAACGCTGTTCCCCGAGCCGAGGCGGTCGTCGTCGGCGATCTGGCGAGCATCGCGCAAACCCGCGCCGTCGCCGACCAAGTGAACGCGCTCGGCGCCTTCGACGCTATCATTCACAACGCCGGTGTCGGCTACCGCGAGCCCAGGCGCATCGCCACGGAAGACGGCCTGCCGCACGTTTTCGCGGTGAATACACTCGCGCCTTACGTTCTTACAGCGCTCATTCACAGGCCGATACGTCTCATCTATTTAAGTTCCGGCCTGCATCGGGATGGCGATCCCTCGCTCGAAGACCTAACGTGGGAACATCGGCCCTGGCGCGGCCAGCAGGCTTACTCCGACACCAAGTTTCATGACGTACTGCTGGCGTTTGCCGTCGCGCGCCTCTGGCCCAGCGTGTTTTCCAATGCACTCGAGCCGGGATGGGTGCCTACAAAAATGGGTGGCGCGGGAGCGCCTGACGATCTCGACGCCGGTTACCAGACGCAAGCCTGGCTGGCCGTGAGTGACGACAAAGAAGCCAAGGTGACCGGAGAATATTTTTATCACCAGAAACTGCGCAAACCGATTCCGGCGACGAGAGATATCGAGCGCCAGCAGAAACTGCTCGCCGCCTGCCGCAAATTCTCCGGAGTGGACCTCGCAGAATCCTGAAATGTCACGGCCGCGTCCAGCGCGTTTAATTTCTTACGATTAAAATCGTCTGTGACGCAAGGAACCCTTCGGGCCCCCTGCATCCTCTGTGAAAGATTTTGATATGAAAATAGGAGTTCTGGCCCTGCAAGGCGATTTCGACGCGCACCGGCGCCGGCTCGAAGAGCTGGGCGCAGATGTTATTCTCGTCAAGAAGCCCGAGCAACTCGATGCGATCGATGGCCTCGTCATCCCCGGCGGCGAGTCCGGAACATTTCTGAAACTTCTCGGCGAAGCGGGTTTCGAAAAACTCAAAAACTTCGTGCGCCTCAAGCCCACCTTCGGCACCTGCGCCGGAGCGATCCTTCTCGCAACCGAAGTAGAGAATCCCACGCAGGCCGGACTCGGCGCCATCGACATCACCATCCGCCGCAACGCCTACGGACGCCAGATCGACAGCTCCATCCGCGAAGGCAAGTTTATCGGGAAGCCTGCCGCCTCGCCCCTGGAAATGGTTTTTATCCGCGCCCCCAAGATCGAACGCGTCGGCCCGGGCGTCGAAGTTATCGCCACCGAAGGCCAGGACAATGTGCCGGTAGCAGTGCGGCAGGGAAGAGTCATGGCCGCAACCTTCCATCCCGAACTTTCTGCCGACGCGCGCGTTCATCGGGCATTTCTGGAACTGGTTAGCCAGCAAAACAACCACTAATCAGAAGCACGAAGTTCCTGTGCGCCAGCAGACCGCTCATGCCGCAAATCTTCCCCATGTAATCACGGTCCTGCATTTTTCCTCTTGACATTCCCTATCGCGTAACTATATGGTTACGCATTATGCGGAACCGTTCGGTTACATATTCTCCGGCCAAGGTTACCGAAGCCACTTTCCAGGCGCTCGCCGACCCCACCCGCCGCGCCGTACTCGACCTCTTGCGCCGTGGCAGCCAGCCCGCCGGAGGCATCGCTCAGGCTTTTCCCGTCTCTCGTCCCGCAATCTCCAAGCATCTGCGCCTGCTCCGCCGCGCGCATCTCGTGCGCGAGCATCGTGAAGGCCGCCATCGCGTCTACCAGCTCAATCCCGAACCGCTGCGCGCCGTCGATTCCTGGCTCGAACAATACCGCGGCTTCTGGAGTATGAGCCTCAACAATCTGAAAAGCTTCGTCGAGGCCGAATACGCCAAAGAAACCGCGCAAAAGAATTCGTTTAAAAAAGACCAATATTCCAAAGGAGAACGTTCATGAAATCGCTTCGCTTCGCTCTTTCAATTTTGGTGTTGTTCGCCGCATCCGTGGCTCTCGCACAAACCGCCGCGCAAAAGTCCTTCGACCAGCTCAAAACGCTCGAAGGCTCATGGGAAGGGAAGAACTCCCAAGGCCATCCCCTCACCGTCACATTTCAAGACACCGCTGGAGGCTCGGCCGTGATGAGCGAAATTCATGGCCATGGCCCCGAGAACATGATCTCCATGTTTCACCTCGACGGCAACCGCCTCATGCTTACGCACTATTGCGGAGCGGGAAATCAACCGCGCTTCACCGCCAGCGCTTCCCCCGATGGCAAGGTCATCACTTTCGATTACGTCGACGCCACCAATCTCGCCACCCCAGATGCCGGCCACATGCAGCGCGTTATCTTCACTGTAATCGACGACAACCATCACACAGAAGACTGGACCTTCGCCGATCACGGCAAAGAGATGAAAGAATTCTTCGATCTGCGCCGCGCCGAAGTATCCAAGAACTAGCCGAGAACACCCATCCTGGCGCGCAGTTTGCGCCAGGATGGGAGAATTTGATCTCCGCTCGAATGGCAGGTTTTCAATCGATCAATCAGAGGCTTAGAAATGACTATCGCGCCTAAATCCCAGATCACTGCCAATAACGACGCCGTAATCACCGAAATCGAAATCGCCGCGCCGCCCGAGCGCGTTTTCCAGGCAATCGTCGATCGCGAGCAGGCGCGACAGTGGGGCGGCGGCGACGCCTTCGAAATCATTCTCTGGGAAATGGATCCGCGCCCGGGAGGCAAGTGGGAGTTCGTTTCGAAAGAACGAAGCGGGAAGAAGAATCCGGCGGGGCTGGATCGCTTCGAACATCATGGAGAGTTTCTCGAAGTCGATCCGCCGCGATTAGTTGTGCAAACGTGGTACGCGAATTGGCACCCGGACCCATCTCATCGCACCGTCGTTCGGTGGGATCTCACGCCTACAAAAACCGGCACGCATCTGAAAGTCACGCACACCGGCCTCGCTCCTCTGGCCGGCGCTGCGCAAGGCTACAGCCAGGGATGGCCCGGCCTCGTTCAACAGATCAAGAACTTTGTCGAGAGAAATTCGTCGCCAAATTAAATGGAGCAACTCGGAGACCCATGGCGAGCGTAGCAATCACACCCGATCAAAACGTAATCACCGGAGAGATTTTTGTAGCCGCTCCGCCGGCACGCGTCTTTTCGGCCATCACCGATCCCGCCCAGGTGCCCCGATGGTGGGGAGCGCAAAATCTCTATCGCATTACCGACTGGAAGGCCGACCTTCGCGTCGGCGGAAAGTGGTCGAGTGAAGGTGCGGGCGTCGACGGCAAGACCTTCCGCGTCGAAGGAGAATACCTCGAAGTCGACCCGCCGCGGTTGCTTGTGCACACGTGGTCCGCCAATTGGACGGGCGGGCTCCGCACCGTAGTCCGTTGGGAACTCGAGCCTCAAAGCGTCCACGGCCTGCATCCCACAGGTTTAAAACGAGCGGGGGCCGGCACGCTGCTGAAAATCCGCCACGAAGGCTTCGCCGCAATGCCCGCCGCCGCTGCCGATCACTCCGAAGGCTGGAAGCGAGTCATAGGTTGGCTAGCCGCCTACCTGGAGAAGGGAGAAGAGATCGAAGCACGCCGCTGAACTTAATCTGACCTTACAGGTGTTATTCCGACTGCGCGCGAGCGCAAGAGGAAGCTGAAGTACGCAGGCAGCGCCGCGCAGCACCTGTGGGAGGGACACTCTTGTCTGTCGCTTTGACTTCGCCCGATCCGGGCAGATTTCTGCAGGGTTCCCAGACCTCAATTCGCCGCCTTCTCACGGGATTGCTCCCACTAAAGCATCCGCCGAAAATTGACGATGGAAAATTCGAGAAGACTATGACCAGCCATGTCGCATCCCCCGCGCCCGAGAAGCCAAGTCCTTGCGTTGCCAGGCAGCCGATTCTGACTCCAGATGAGAACGTGATTGGCTACGAATTGTTCTTTCGAGAGACTCCTCAAGACAATCACTTTTCGTCGGATCGTGAGAGCGCTACCTCTGCCACCATCGACGTGCTGAATTTCGTAGGACTCGGTGTTCTATGCGATAGGAAACTTGCGTTCATCAACTGCACAGAACAGATGTTGCTGTCGGATTACCTCGCACTTCTGCCACCGCATGAAGTTGTCGTCGAAATTGAGGCGACCGTGCTGGCCGACGAAAATGTTGTGTCAGCATGTCAACGCCTTAAACAGGCAGGGTATTCGATTGCCCTGGACAACTTCGTTCCACAAGACAAGCGGGATGCCCTCATTCCATTTGCGCGTTTTATCAAAGTCGATATTACAAAGGTTGGACAAGAAGAGAGCAAATCTCTGATCAGTCTTTATTCCAACGAAGAATGTCGAATGGTAGCCCAAAAAGTTGAAACTCGTGAGCAGTTTGCCAAAGCTATGCAGGCCGGATTCACGAGATTTCAAGGCTATTTTTTTCGCCGTCCCGAGAGCCTCAGGGCCCGGCAAATTCCCGCTAACCAGGCGACGTACCTCCGGTTGTTGTCTGCCGTCTCAAAATCTGAAGTCGATTTCGCAGAAATCGAAGAGCTCATCAAACGCGAGCCTTCGCTCTGCTACCGTCTGTTGCGGCATTTGAACTCTCCTCTCCTTGGATTGTCGACGCCGATCGTATCAGTTCGGAATGCGCTGAATTTGTTAGGGGAGAAGGAATCCGTAAGGTGGGTACGAATGGCGACCACGCTGGTAATGGGACAGGATAAATGCTCGGACTTGGTGCTGTCCTCGCTAGTGCGAGGCCGATTTTGTGAGCAGGTCGGCTGGAAGGTGGAACATGGCGAAACAGACCTTTTCCTGATGGGCATTCTCTCGCTCATCGATGCTATGCTGTCCGTGCCGATGGGAATAGCCTTGGAGGAGTTGCCGCTCGACACCAATATTAAAATGCAATTACTTTCCGCGAAGTCGGGCCAGAAAACACCGCTTTCGCCTATTTACGATCTCATGATGGCACGAGAGACCGGGGACTGGGGCTTGGCTACGCAGTTGGGGAAGCAGCTTAATTTACCTTTGTCCTTCATAGCTGCAACCTCGAACCAGGCGATGCGCTGGACACACGAGATCATGAGCGCCAGCGGAGTCAGCGGGCAAAACGATCTGTCGAGCAAAGGCACAATAACTTCTACGCCCGCAGCTCAGTAGTAAGGATTCAATCCCGTTTCCTGACCGCATGCCGCCCGAAGCACGCACTAACCATGTCGAGGCTGATAGCCGTCAGCCCCTGTACGCCTTGCGGCGTGGTTCCATCGTTTACGCCCTCGGCCCCGTTGCAATTGTCGATTCGAGTCAGCGAATATCCGGCCGTCTGTTGAGAGCTGGTGAACTGATCGAAAAAGAATTCCCCCTGCGCCGCCGAGTTGTTTTGTTGCGTGTCAACATTGCTGCACAACCATCCGGCCATCGCCGTCTGTGGATAAGAAAAGCTCGGATTCTCCGTTCCATCCACAATGCTCATGGCTTTCCACCTCAGGTTGGCTGCCTTTGTAGTGGTCTGCCCGTCATTGCAGGTTGCCTCCTCAGTCCACTCATCAATGGCGTGAATGTTTCCGCCCACGTAACTTGGGCTATCGGGCCAGGGCGCCCCATCGCATCCATACTGTCCCGGCGGACACACGGTGCTCACCGGAGCATTCGGCACCATGCAACCCTGCTCGATGTCCCCAAAAACCGGGCCGGACAACAACTCGACATTGTCGAGCAGCGCGCCAGCTCCGTACCACGCCAAAGCATAACCGAGCGCGCCCGCCCCGGCGCTGTCTCCCTGCGCGCACATTCCGCCATCGCTATAGAGAGTTTGCGAAATATAGTTCAGAAACGTCGCCGGACGGCACCCTGCATTCTTGATGCTCGTGCTCGCCGTGTGAGAGGCCAACTCCCATGCCGTATCCCAGGCCATCTGCACGACGCGAAAACCGTTGTCGAGGTACTGTCGAGCATATCTTTGACCTCCGACCGCGCTGGTTCCACTTCCGCCTTCCAGTAGCACGATCGTTCCGTTCGCCTTTCCAGCGGTGTCTTCGTAGCCGTAGGTGAATCCAATCTCGTCGGTGTTCGGGCAGCTCATCTGCGCGTGAAAACAGCTCATCCCGGGAAAGAAACCTTCATCCGGACACGCAGAGATTTGGCTAACGTCCGTAACCGTGCCGAGTGGCAAAGGCGCACGCTGAGCTTGGGCTGGGGCAAGCGATGCCGCGAAAACGGTCGCCATCAAAATTGGCAAAACTTTCTTGTTCATAGTCATCACCTTGGGCCGATCATAGGCAATGACTTCACATGCACCTAGACACGGAGGGCGCAAAACTCGCTTCTACGGCCCAAAAGTGCGGCGCCGAAGAGATCTTGTCGCCTGAGCGACAACCGAGTCCTGGTTGAACTTATGGAGGAGGGCATCGAAGCCCGCCGATAAAAGGAAAAAGCATTCTTCGATCTGGCCGAAGGTTCCGCGCCACTGAAGAGACGCCGAGCAACTAGAGCGCGTAGGGGATCAGTTGGGTCGTTTTGTCTTTGGTAAATAGGAGGCGAGACCCTCCTGATTTACGAGAGGTTTGCAATGTCCGATAACAGGTATTATGTAAAGTGAATGAGATCAGGTCGTCACTCGATCACTTCCACCGCTTCCGCTGGCCCAAGCCGCGGCATCCCACGATCCAGCGTAGCCAGCTTCCCTCGGTTCCGCATCGCCAGCGCGATCAAATAAGCATCCGTAATCTGTTGGTGGCCAGTGAGCCGGTCTTCGAGAAGTCCGGCCGCCTCGGGAAAGGAGATCGAGTCCGGCCAGAATTGGTGAGCCGCATCCTGCAAACTGGATTGCAGAGCCTGAATCGCTTCGTGAACCGAGACTGCGCGCTGCGAGAAAACCGGATTCGACACAATTCGCACGAATCCCGCCTGGACCAGCGGACAGGTCGCCCACCCCTTGGCGCGGTTCCTGGCAAACCACGCGCGCGCCAGCGGGTACTGGCGATGCTCCGGCCAGGAGAGCGCGACCAGAACGTTTACATCCAGCAAGGCCCTCATTCCAACTCCGACTCAAGCAACTCCTTCACTCGCTCGCTGCTGATCTTGGGACCTCCGGGAGGAATATCAAAGACCACAAACCCGTCCACCAGCCGCGTAGGGACAACCGCCTTTACACCTTTGCGAACCAGCTCGGAAGCAGCTTTTCCCAATGGCAAAGACCGCGTCTCCGAATACGAGCGCAGAATCTCTAGAGCATCATCATCAAGATTGAGAGTGGTGCGCATGATGAAATTATGATGTCACTTCCGACAAAGTGATGTCAAGCGGAATAATCAGCATCAAAAGACCATCATTGACGCCAATTCCCTGCTGAAGATATGTAACCGATAGGTTACATCTTGTACTTGCCCAGATCCTCGTCGTTCAGCGCTTCCAGATACTTTCGCAGCTCTTCGGCCGTCGCACGGTCCGACATGTTCGCCGCCAACTTGGAATTCTTGAGCACAATCTCATCGACGAAAATCGGACAATCGACCCGCAAAGCCAGCGCCAGCGCATCCGACGGACGCGAATCCACGCTCACCACTTCCCCGCCGCGCTCCAGCCAAATCACCGCATAAAACACGTCTTCCTTCAGTTCCGTGACCACGACCTTGTGCACCTGAGTCTCCAGGCCGGTCAGCACATTCTTGATCAAGTCATGCGTCATCGGACGCGGCGTCGCAACCCTCTCCATCTCCGAAGCAATCGCGTTCGCCTCATAAACCCCAACCCAGATCGGCAGCACGGATTCGCCCGCCACATCCTTCAAAACCACAATCGGCATATTACTTACCGGGTCGACTAGAAGGCCGCGGATTGTCATTTCTACTTCCATTTGGGCTCCTTTCGTTGACGCTCCTTGGTTGGGGCTCTTTCAGCAGCGGCGGCTGTGGGCGGCCGCTGCCACAATCGAATCAGCCTTCGTGCTCCTCGCGAAGTGCTCAGCTTCGCCGCTACTTGTTTGATGCGAGTTTTTGACACCAAACGAGCTGCAACTTCTGGTTTATACCACCAATTCGCCTAGAAGGCTGTTGGGAAAACTGGTAGTTATTTTTACTTTGACGTAGCTTCCCACTTTGGGGGTGGTGGTTGCCGCTGCCGCGAAGTTCAGTGTCTTGTTGTGACTAGTGCGGCCGACCCATTGGTTGCGGGCTTCGTTCTTTCCTTCAACCATTACTTCTTGAGTCGTTCCTATGTATTTCTTATAATTGGCGATCTGTACTTCCTTCTGTTTCGACATCAGCACCCCCAGGCGGCGGGATTTCTCCTGGTCTGGAATGGCGTCGTCAAGCGCCAGCGACGGGGTGTTGGGACGTGGGGAGTATTTGAAGGTGAAGACGCCGTCGTAGCCTACTTCGTCGAGCAGGCTCAGGGTTTCGTTGAAGTCCTGTTCGGTTTCGCCGGGGAAGCCGACTATGACGTCCGTAGTGATGCTGATTTCGCGTTTCGCAGATTTCATCCAGGCAATGCGCTCGAGATATTGGTCGCGGGTGTAGAGGCGCTGCATGGCCTGCAGGACTTTGTCGGACCCGCTTTGAACTGGAAGGTGCACGTGGTCGCAGAGCGTGGGCACGGCGTCGATGGCGTCGACGATGTCACGTCCGAAGTCGCGCGGGTGGGACGTCGTGAAGCGGACTCGTTTCACTCTTTCGACTTCGCCAACGGCGGCCAGCAATTCTGCGAATGACTTCTTCCCTGTCGGATCCTGGTATGAGTTTACGTTCTGGCCTAGCAGTTGGATTTCCGTGTAGCCGAGATCGGCCATCTGGCGGGCTTCGGCGAGGACTGAGTCTGAGGTGCGGCTGCGCTCTTTGCCCCGGGTGAATGGGACTACGCAGTAGGCGCAGAATTTGTCGCAGCCTTCGATGATAGTGATGTATCCGCGATGCGGGTTGGTGCGGGCCGTGAATTCGGTTTCGAAGCACTGGTCGGTTTCGCGATCGTCGAGGCCGGTGATGCGAACCAAGCTGGGAGCCTTGAGCGGTGAGGTATGAGCTGCCGCTTGCGCTTTTTCCGGCTGAGCGGTTTCCAATTGCTGCAGCATTTGCGGAAGGTTGCGGTAGGAGGCGGAACCGCAGACCAGCGAGACGTGCGGGGCGCGCTCGAAGATTTTTTCGCCTTCCTGTTGGGCGACGCAGCCCAAAACTCCGAATTTTTTGCCTTGGGCTTGCAGCTTTTTGTAGTCGGCGAGGCGGTGGAAAACCTTTTGTTCGGCTTTGTCGCGAATGGAGCAGGTGTTGTAGAGAATCAGGCCGGCTTGCTCGGCGGACTCCACTTGGCGATAGCCTTCCTGCAGGAGCGTGCCGATGACTTTTTCGGAGTCGTGCACATTCATCTGGCAGCCGAAGGTTTCGAGGTAGAAGGTCTTTTCCGCGGACATACAGTACTCAGTATAAGCGATGCTTGTGCGCGGATGAACATCCTGCGGTCGAGGATTGTTTCTGAGAGAATGTGCGGCAGCTCGCTTGGCGGTATAGGAGGTGCGTGTGAAGCTTCAAATGGGTGTGGTTGTTGTTGTTTCGGGGTTGGGTCTGTTGTCTGGGCTGGCGCTTTGGGGCCAGCGGCCGAGTCCTCCTGGGCTGAGTCAGGCTAATCAGGCGGTTGTTCAAGGAGAGAAGAGTGTGCCGCCACCGATCGAGCCGCGGCCGGCTCAGGATATTGCGAGGCTCAAGCACGATGCGGATGAGTTGGCGACGCTGGCGCAGACGATTCCGGGGGGAGTGGACCAGGCTACAAAGGGAGTTTTGCAGAAGGATCTTGGCGATCGACTGAAGAGGATTGAAAAGCTGGCCAAGGAATTACGAGGGCAGATTTCCAGGTGATTTGCGGTACCTGCGGGAAGGCAAGTCAAAAGCAAAAGTCAAAGTCAAAAGCGACGGACAAGAGTGTTCGTCCCACACTGGCATTGCAGCAAAAAGCCGTGGCTTGTCGCCACGGCTTTGGTTTTTCGATGAAGCGCTCTTAGAAGGCCACGCGCAATCCGAATTCGAATTGACGGGGAGCTCCGAGAGCGTAGGTTCCGGATTGGAAGCTGGCGCGGTACGGGACCAGGCTTGAGCCTGAGGTCACGCCACCGACGCTGTTCGGTGACAAGGTTCCGTTTGGACCACCCGCCGAGAGTGTTCCCGGAACGCCTCCGGGAAGATTGCCGGGCAGGAAGTTGTTGGCGAAGTTAAAGATGTTGAAGATGCTGGCGCTCGGCTCGAGGGTTACCCGTTCCATGATCTTGATCGGCCAGCTTGCTTTCAGGTCGAGAGACTTCAACCACGGAAAGCCTACGGCGCCGGGAGCGACGTTGGCCAGAGTTGGTAGAGTCCAAGCCAGAGCCTTCAGATCAGCAGCGCTCATTACGCCGCCGTTCACCAGGGCATTGCCCGCCGGAGTGAAAGTGCCAGCGACGCTCGCGTTGTAGTTGCTGATGAAGTTCTGCAAGTTGCCGATGTTGATGCCGCGCTGGAAGGCTCCCAGGTTGGTACCGGGAACCGGAAGGCCGGCTTGACCGGTCGCGTATCCGCCGCCTACCCAATCCGTAGAGAAAATCTCGCCACCGCTGGTCGAAAGAGGCAACGATAGATTTTGCGGAAGCGGGCTGTCGAAGTGACCGATGAGGCTCAACCGGGTGACGCTCGTTTTGTACAAGGGCAGATCGAAGGTTCCACCGAACGAGATCTGGTGGGTACGATCAAGCGAGTTCGGACCGGTAAATTGCAAGGGATTATTGTTATCGACTGCGACGTTAATGAAGTCCTGATCCTGCACCTGGCTGGTGAACTTCGAGAGAGAGTAAGAAGCGGTGAGGTTCATGGCCTTCACAGCGCGAAACGGATTGTTCACTACCTGTGTGAGCTTCATTTGCAGGCCGTCGTAGACCGAACGGCCGACAGGATTCAGCATATCCAACTCGCCGACTGTGTCGGGTTTTCCGCTTCCCAGGGGGCTGACGCCGCCGGGATTAGTGTACCCAGGGAAAGCGCATGTGGGACAGGCCGGGCCGCCAAAAGCATTCGTGGAGTCGAGGCCGGCGCCGGAGTAGGCTGCCTGAGCTCCGGCGACGCCTAGTGTCGCCACCATGCATCCAACCTGCGAGCCAGCCCCGAGGCAGCCATTTGCCACCTGCGCGGCATTACGATCTTTAATGGCATTCGCTGCGTTAAACGATTGCACCGAGCCACCGTGATTCATGTCTTGGGCGATGAGATAGTGTTCGCCGATATTGCGAATGTAGTCGGCGCTGAATACCATTCCCGGACGAATCTCGTGCTGGATGCCGATATTCATCTGCCATGAGCGTGGTGTGCGGTAGTTAGGGTTGAAGACATCGAAGCCGTTGATGTTTGCGGCATTGAGTGTTGATCCCACATAGTTGCCGTTAGCGACCAAACCGACGTTGGAGGCGGCTGCAGCTTCAAACGCGCTGCTCAACGCCAGGATCTGCGGCGCGACGGTTGCGATGGTCCCGCTACAGAAGTTCGGAGTGACCTGGTTCGGGCCGGTCACGGTTGCCGCGCCTCCGGCGACGGAAGTGCCGACTGGGCCAGGGTTAGTAGGCCAGTTGAACGCGTTGGCTCCATCTGAGCACACCAGAGGCGTGTAAGCGAAGATGCCTTTGGGGATGCGAGCCGGACTATCGAAGAGCACGTTGTTCCAAATCGAGTTTTCGAAGAACAATCCGCCTCCGCCGCGAATGACCGTCTTGCCAGCGCCCGTGAGGTCCCAGGCAAAACCGACTTGCGGGCCGAAGTTATCGCCGGGGGTGCGGACCTGGTTGCCGAGGCCGGTGCCCCAATCGTTGAGCGCGGCCAGCGGGCCGAGGTCGCTATCGACGCGGCCAGTATCACGAACATAGTGCAGGCCGTAAGAAAGGGTGAATCTGGGAAGAATTCTCCAGGCATCGCCGACATAGGTTTCAAAGCGGTTATCGGGTCCAAGGCCGCCACCGGGGAAGCCGAACGAGGCTTTTGCAGTAGAGAAACCGACTCCATTTCCGAGGAAAACGAAGTCGGCAGGATAAGCGGTTGGATCGGCGGCGAGGCCGGCTCCTAAAGTTGGCAAGTTAGCGGTGCCGGCTTGCGGGAAGGTGAAGAAGGCAGCCAAGCCTCCCCCCTGAAGGTGGTTGAAAGCAACACCATAGCGCAGAACGTGCTTGCCAATAATCTTGCTGCCATCGTACTTCGCCTGGTGATCGGTCTGGATGGTTTGCTGCGGCGCCAACAGGTTCGGACCGCCGCAGTACGAGCCTCCACCGCTTAGAACGCAACTTCCGGCGGTGGTGGCGTTGATGTTGATGCCCAATCCGGGGATTGGATTATCGGGGCCGACAGCGATGGAAGACGTACCGTCGCCGATTCCATTGCGGAACTTGAGGTACTCAAACCGGATGCTGTGAGTGAAGGAGCCAGTATTGAAGTCGATGCCGGCGACATGGGTCGCGGTGTGATCGGCGTTGAGAAATCCCTGGAGCGAACTTGCCGAGCCGAAGGGACGAATGTCGTGGTTCTGATCGAAGTTAAAGCGGTAGAACGCGCGAGTGTTGCCTTTGATGTTCCAGTCCATGCGGCCGTCGGTCATGACTTCGTGGTAAGGCTCGACCAGCGTAGTGTCGATGGTATCGAAGGGCGCGGTAAAGGGCTCGGCTGCGGTGAGACTTTGCTTGGTGCGCTCGGCATCGATGAACCAGAAGAGCTTGTCTTTGATGATCGCGCCTCCCAGGTTTCCGCCGAACTGCTCGCGCTGAAATGGCGGAGCCGTGGGACCGGGAAGAGCCGCGGCGATCTGATTGCCGCGGAATAATCCGAATGCTTCTCCGTGGACGGCGTTGCTGCCGGAGCGCGTGGTGACGTTGACTGCTCCAGACGAAGTAAGTTCGGTCGAAAGATCGAGCGAGGACTGAGAAAGCTGGAATTCCTGAATGGCGCTGGCAGGAATATTTTGTGTCGTGGTGCCGACCGTTTCGTCGCTCACGTCGACGCCATCGACTTCGATTCTGGCGGTGCGTCCAAAACGGCCCTGGAAGGAGATCGAGGAGAAACCGTTCTTGGTGGGATCGAAGGTGCTGCCTTCCTGAATCTGAACTCCGGGCTCGAGCTGAGCGAGGTCGAGGAAGTTGCGCCCGTTAACGGGGAGGTTTTCGATCTGCTGGAGGCCGACTACGCCCTGCACTGTTGCCTGTTCGGTATTTACTGCGACTGCGCTGCCCTGGACCTCGACGACTTGGCTTTCCTGCCCGATGTCAAGTCTGGGGCTCACGGTAGCGGTGTTCCCGACTTGCACGGTGACAGGCTCTTCGATCGTTTTGAAGCCCTTGGCTTCAAAGCGCACGACGTAGTCGCCGGGCTGGATCGGACCGGTGGAGTAGCCCCCCGTCGCCGAAGTTCCCGGCCGGATCACGGCTGCCGTGGCTTTGTTGGTGATCGTCACCTTGGGATTGGGAACAACGGCGCCGGTCTGGTCGGTCACCGTGCCCTGGATGCTGCCGGTTCCGACGGTAGACTGCGCGAAGCTCAGAACTGAGCACGATAGAAAGAAGGATAGAGCGAACAAAATCATCCCGAACACGCGGGTGTTGAAGGGGGCAGGGTTGGATTTCAGCATGGGTATTTCACCTTTCGAAAACGGTAATCCGTTGGTTTTAGCTTTCGAGCACTGCCTTTTCAAAAACAGTGCGACTCAAACAAAACAGTGTGATTCGAGCAAATGGGATTCGTGGGTCGACGAGGATCGGGTTTTGCTACCTGGTTGAGACATTAAGCCGTATTCTTCTCAAGCATTTGTGCAATTTTTGCGCCACCGATTGGCGGCTGGCTGTTATTACCGTATCCGGATGCAATCAATAGACTTATATTGTTCGAGAGACAATTCAATAATAGCGCAAATGTTTTGTCTAGATTATGCGACTACCGAAAAACATATTTCTCTGTGAAAAAGGAAAGGATGGTTCGACCTTGGTCGATGGCGGTTGTGAGGCTTTTCGAGCACATCGGCAGCCCCGATTCCGGGCTGCGGTAGCTGTTGCGGATCGACCTGTCGGCGATACAATGACCGCATGAACGCCGATAGCTTTGTTGATGTTCCTACCGCAATCGAGGAGATACGTGCGGGCCGCATGATTATCGTGGTCGATGATGAAGACCGCGAGAATGAAGGCGACCTTACTTTAGCGGCCGAGAAGGTTACGCCCGAGGCCATTAACTTTATGGCTAAGTATGGGCGCGGATTGGTCTGCCTCACCATGACTGAGGAGCGGCTGGAGCATTTGCGGTTGGGTCCGATGTCGGCGGAGAACACTTCGCAGTTTGGAACGGCATTCTGCGAGGCGATTGACGCGCGGGCCGGAGTGACTACCGGGATTTCGGCTTATGATCGGGCACGGACGATTCAAGTGGCGATCGATCCGGCGACCAAGGCTTCCGATCTGGCGCGACCGGGACATGTCTTCCCTCTTCGGGCTCGCAAAGGCGGCGTGCTGGTGCGGGCGGGACAGACCGAGGCTTCGGTCGATCTGGCGCGTCTTGCGGGATTGATTCCTGCGGGGATCATTTGCGAGATCATGAAAGACGATGGCACGATGGCGCGGGTTCCGGATCTGATTGAGTTTTGCCGCCAGCACCGGATGAAGATGCTGACGGTGGCGGAGCTGATCCGGTACCGGATGGCGCATGAGCGGTATGTACACCGCGTGGGCGAAGCGCTGGTGGATACGCGGTTTGGCGAGTTCCGGCTGATTGCTTATGAGAGTGAGATCGATGGTGGAGAGTCGCATGTCGCTTTGATTCGAGGCGAGATTGAGAACAGCGACGCTCCGGTGCTGGTGCGTATGCACGCCCATTGTTTAATGGGCGACGTTTTTGGGGCTACCGGCTGCGAGTGCCACGCTACGCTTGAGGGTTCGCTGCGGCGGATACAGAGCGAAGGGCGCGGGGCGTTGATTTATTTGCATCAGACATCGAAGGGATTTTCGATTGATAAAGTCGGAGAGCGATCGGCGCTCACCTTTCATCGCGGACGGAAGCTGCCGTCTTTGCTCGATAACGCAAGACAGACGCAGCGGGAGATTGGAATTGGGGCGCAGATTTTATCGGATCTGAATCTGCGGAGGATTCGGTTGCTGACGAATCGCCCGAAGCGGGTGGCAGCGCTGGAAGGATTTGGGATTGAGATTGTGGATCAAGTGCCGGTAGAGGTGAGCGTGACAAATGCCAAGCAGTGACCTTCAGGAGGTGAGAGATGAAGCGCGCGATTGGAATTGCCCTGCTTGCAATCTCACTCGGAGCGGCATCTGCCGGGGCACAAAGTCGGTTTGATGGTACATGGATCGTCGATCTCGATCAATCTCAGCCCCCGTCGAAGCCCGATGTCTACCTCCTACAAAACGGCACCTATCATTGCAGCACCTGCGATCCGCCGGTAGAGATTGCGGCTGACGGTCAGGATCACAAAATTGCCGGCGAGTCTTGTTATGACGCTATCAATGTTCGAGTGATCGATGACCGAACCGTGGAGGAGACTGATCGGAGAAGTGGTAAGACAGTGGCGAGTTCCCGCATGACGGTTTCAGCCGACGGCAAAACGGCCACCTCGGACTGGAGCGAAAGCTGCAACGCCAAAGGCGATGTGGTCGCGGGCAAGGACATTTTGAGCCGCGTGGCTGCAGGTCCCGAGGGATCGCACTCGATTTCCGGCTCGTGGCAGATTTCGAAACGGCTGAACCGTTCGGAGAACGCTATGGTAATTATCTTAAAGCTGGATAAGGATACCTTCAGCTTCAGCGACCCGGCGGGACAGGGCTATGCCGCTAAGTTGGACGGAACGGAAACTGCTTTCAAGGGCGGTTTGAGCAATACGATGGTGTCGGTGAAACGCACGGACGAGAATACGATCGAGGAAACCGATAAACGCGAAGGTAAGGTTGTTCAGATTGTTCGATTCACTCTTTCTGCCGACGCGAAAACGATGCCCGTTTCAATGGAGAACAAAGTGAATGGAACTACCGTTCGCTTTCTCTTGCGCAAACAGTAATCAGAGTGCCCGCCCGGAGTGTATGTTAGAACGGTTTGCGCACGACGACTTCCGCTTCGCGGATAAAAAACTGCGCGGAGCATTGTTCGGAGCCGCAGATTACGGGAACGAGACCATTGATCTGGCGGCGGGTGATCAGGCCTAACATTCCGCAGGATGGGCAGGCGAGCACGGCCCAGTAGGGATCTTCCTTTTCGCCGACTTCGCCGGCGTTCTCCAGAACAAAGACGGTTCCAGGCTGCATTTGTTCGGGAATCCACTCGTTCAAGATGTCCAGTTCTCCGACCATGCATTCCTCCTGTGTGAATCTTCGTTCGACTGCGACTTGCGTGCTGAGTTTCGCTGCTGCACTTCCCTCCTCTATTGCTTACGGCTAAGAGACCTTTCTAGCACGGCGACGTTCGATTACCGATGTTACGGAGGTACTCGCCTTTCTTGCGATCGCCTCGGCGCGCACCTGACGGACGGCGTCGCTGAGGCAGACAGCTAAGATCGGCTGCTTTGAATTTTTTAAGATGTCGACGATCTGCTTTGCTGAAGTTTCCAGATAGAGATGAGTGCCGTCGGTGAGCAGGTGAACGTCGGAGTTGCGCGCGGTTATTTCTGCCAGGCCCTTGCCGAATTCGCGTTGCACAAAGCGCATGACTTTGCGAACGCCTTGCAGCGAAAAACCTTTGCGGCGGAGTTCGCAGATGAGGGCCATCTCCAGGACGTTTTGCATGGAATACAAGCGACGATGACCTTCGCGGTCGGGCTTGACGACGCCGCGTTCGTCCCACCATTGAAGCTGGCGGGCGGTGATGCCGGTAAGCGCGATAACTTCGTTCGATGAAAAACGGTCTGGCATGGGTGCGAGTTTATGTTTAAAACATTCTCTATGTGGAATGTCTCAAACATTCTAGATGCAGGCTGGAGGGTGTCAATGGAAGAGTGTCGGTGGGCATTAACTAGAAGAGTGCCAAGTGGGGAGGTCGGTGATTTCGTGATTGGGTTACTTGGGACTCGAGAGCCCTTGGCTCGATTGCGCTGCAATCGGGCTGTAGTGCAGTCGGCATGGTTCGTGGCGGTTATAGGGATTCTTCGACTTGCGCTCGGGTTCGCTGGCAGCGGCGCTCTGAGTAACACTCTTAAGCAATGCACGGCAACGAAACCTAGATGGCGCCGCCGCCTACGAAGTGGACGATTTCCAGACGGTCACCGTCTTTCAGCGCTATTTGTTGCCAAGTGTCGCGGGGGGCGATTTCGCGATTCACTTCGACGGCTACGCGGTCGGACTTCATGCCCAGCAATTCGATTAAATTCGTTAGCGTGAATGAATCTGGGCTTGCGGGATCGGGGAAGGCGCGGGCCTCTCCGTTGATTTGCAGGTTCATGGGTGGAGTCAGTTTAGCAGCGGTGGGTTCTTGCTCAAATTGTGGAAGTCACGATCCCCACCCCTTCGGCAGGCTCAAGCAGGCTCTTGCCGCTCTAGGGTCCGATGAGATCCCGTCCCGCGGACGCGGCAAGGATGAGACACTGCGCCCAGAGTCCGTTTGAAGCCAAGAGGCAGTGCCGGGGATTATTGCGAATGAGGCTTCCGGTGTCAACCGAGCCGAAAGGCTCTGCCGTGCTCGCTTACTGGCTCCGGCGCAGGGCGAATTTTCTGGTTACGGTGCGGCCGTCGTGGTTGGCCTGGACCATGATGGAGGAATCGGGAAGGGCGGACTCTTCTACGTCGAAGGAGATGATGGCGGCGCCTCCGGCGTCGGTGACGGCCTGGGTATAAAAAGGTGCGGCATCAGGACGGGCGAAGCGGAAGGTTAGACGGGCGCTGGGCACGGCTGTGCCGGCTTCGGTGACGCGCAGCTTCATGGTGAGGCTGCGGTCGTTGTGGACGGATTCGGCGTTCTCCCATTGCACGTCGAGTTGCTTGATGCTGGAGAGCGATTCGGTTTCGGCGCGGTCGAGAATGCTTTCCAGCTTTCCTTCTTTTATGGCTTCGAGAACCTGGCGATGCAGGTCGCGGAGTTGCTGTTCTTTCTTTGAATCCCCGAGTGGGTCGGCGAAGCCGGGTTGCATGGCAGAGTCGCCGTACGAGACGGCTTTTTTACCGATGCAGCGTCCGCGAACGAAGACCTGAGTTTGCAGGAGTTTTTCGCTTTCGCGAGCTTCACTCTGCACGTGGTAGATGGTGTCGCCGTGTTTTACGTCGGTGTTGAAGCCGAAGATCATAAAGATTGAGTGACTTTGTAATTTAGTAATTCAGTAATTTGAAAAACTCCACGGAACGCGATTTCGCCCCGGCTGCAATTGGACGATTTTCAATTACTCAATTATCAAATTTCTCAACTGCAAAATTCCTCTCTTTTTCTTTTTCCCGAATCGGCAAAATTGGTCCGCGTTCTCTTGACACTGTTGCGCGACAGCACCTAATCTAGAATGTTTATCGAACTCTTGGCGCGAATTATATATAGCTCCTCCTATGCCGGACAATTACTTTGCTCGCTACCTGCCGTTTCTCATCCATTTTTTGCTGGCGAGCGCTTTCGCGACTGCAATTATCATCCTTTCCTGGCTGGTTGGGCAGCGTAAACCGACGCGGGCCAAGATGTCTCCTTATGAATCGGGAATGGCGCCGATTGGGGATGCGCGCGGGCGCTTCTCGGTGCAATTCTACCTGGTGGGGATGCTCTTCATTCTCTTCGATGTGGAAGCTGTGTTTCTCTATCCCTGGGCGATTATTTTGCGCGACCTGAAGCATTTTGGACTGTGGGAGATGTTTGTTTACATCGGCATTGTGCTGGTCGGCTTCTTCTACGTGTGGAAAAAGGGCGTGCTGGAATGGGGGCCGGACTCGGCGCGGCGGAGAGTGCGTTGATGGCTTTGGCTCCTGCGATCACCGATCTCGAACAATTGAAGGCGCATCCTGCCGTGGCCGCGCTGCTGGCGTGGAATCTGTCGTCGGTCGTGGGAGCGAAGTTCGATCGCGATGAGATGACCATCTTCGTGGACCGGCCTTGTATTCGCGAAGCTTGTGCTTTGCTGCGGGATGAGGCCTCGTGCCGGTTCAATTTTCTTTCCGATGTAACCTGCGTGGATTGGTTTCCGGCGGAGCCTCGATTTGAGGTGGTTTATCACCTGCTGTCGATTTCGAAAAAAGAGCGGGTGCGGCTGAAGGTGCGGCTGCATGGCGCCAGTCCGGCGGTCGACTCGGTGGTGCCGGTTTGGCCGGGTGCGAATTATTTTGAGCGCGAGGTGTTCGATCTGTTTGGGGTTCGCTTTGCGGGGCATCCTTATTTAGTGCGGTTGTTGATGCCGGAAGATTGGGAGGGGCATCCATTGAGGAAGGATTATCCGGTGGAGGGTTACCGGTAGGTTTATGGCGCATTTGACACCAACTCCGGTGCTGGAGCCTGGGCAGGATCGCACGATGATCCTGAACATGGGGCCGCAGCATCCTTCGACGCATGGAGTGTTGAGGGTTTTGCTGGAGATCGATGGCGAGACCGTGGTGCGGATCATGCCCGATATCGGTTTTCTGCACACCGGAATTGAGAAGACTTGCGAGGCCAAGTTTTATCAGCAGGTGGTGCCGCTTACCGATCGCATCGATTATCTGTGCCCAATGACGAACAATCTTTGTTATGTGCTGGCGGTGGAGAAGCTGCTGGGGCTGGAGATTCCCGCGAAGGCGCAGTGGATGCGGGTTTTGATGAATGAGCTGACGCGGATCAATTCGCATCTGGTGTGGCTGGGCACGCATGCGCTGGATATTGGGGCGATGACCGTGTTTCTTTATTGCTTCCGCGAGCGCGAAGAAGTACTAAAGATGTTTGAGGCGATCAGCGGGCAGCGGATGATGACTTCTTATTTCCGCATTGGCGGGGTTGCGCTGGAGCCGCCACTGGGATTTTTCGACCGGGTGCGGGAGTTTGCCGGGTATTTTCCGGATCGCGTGGATGAGTACGAGAATTTGCTGACGGGGAATCCGATCTGGATGATGCGGACCCAAGGCGTGGCGCGGATGACGGGGGAGGATGCGATTGCGCTGGGGGCGAGTGGCCCGACGCTGCGCGGGAGCGGTGTAGATATCGATTTGCGGCGGGATATGCCGTATTCGAGTTATGAGAAGTTCAAGTTCAACGTGCCGGTGAGATCTGAGGGCGATGTTTTTGCGCGGTATCTGTGCCGCGTGGCGGAGTTGCGGGAGTCGATTGGGATTGTGCGGCAGGCATTGGATGGAATGCCGGAGGGACCGATCAAGGCGGACGCTCCGGGCGTGGTTTTGCCCGATCGGGAAAAGATGAAGACGCAGATGGAAGCGCTCATCTATCACTTCAAGATTATTACCGAAGGATTTGCGGTGCCTGTGGGCGAGGTTTATCAGGCGGTGGAGTCTCCGCGGGGAGAGATGGGCTATTACGTGGTCAGCGATGGGACCGCCAAGCCTTACCGGGTGCATATGAGAGCTGCCTGCCTGGCTAATTTGCAGACTTTGCCGACGATGTGCGAAGGAGGGTTGATTGCCGATGTGGTGGCGGCGATTGGGAGCATCGATATTGTGCTCGGAGAGATTGACCGATAAGAAATTTAGTAATTGTGTAACTTGGTAATTGGGAAATTGAGAGCTACGCTGCCCAAAGAACTCAGCGGAAGTTTTTTTTCAATTACACAATTACTAAATTTCTCAATTACTAAATTCCATGCGCTTTTCTGACGAGTTCGAGGCGAGGTTCGCGGAGATGGTGCCGCATTATCCGACGAAGCGGTCGGCGCTGGTGCCGACGCTGCTCTACGCGCAGGATGAGGTGGGATTTCTTTCCGACGAAGTGATCGGCGAAATTGCCGGACGGCTGGATCTGACGGAGCTTGAGGTGCGGAATGTGATCAGCTACTACTCGATGCTGACTACGAAGCCGCGCGGGAAATTCAACGTTCAGGTTTGCACAAATATCAGCTGCCTGGTGCGGGGCGCGGAAGACATTCTGCGACATTGCTCGAAAAGGTTGGGCGTGCCGAATAAGGGAACGACACCCGATGGATTGTTTTCGCTGGAGGAAGTCGAGTGCATTGGGGCTTGCAGTTGGGCTCCGGCGGCGCAGGTTAACTACGACTTTCATGAGAACCTGAGCGTGGAGAAAGTCGATGCGATTTTGGAGGGTTATCGACGTGGATCGGGAATTTAGTGATTGTGTAATTTGGTAGTTGAGCAATTGAAAAGCGGCCTTGGATCGGTTTCGGGTTTTCAATTTCTGAATTACACAATTTCCCAATTACTCAATGGCCACGCTGGTGTCCCATCCCGATGAGGTGAAGATAGTGTCGAAGCGCTTTGGTATGGGCGCGACGGACATCGACCGTTATCTCGAACTGGACGGCTACAAGGCCGTGCAGAAGGCGCTCGCGATGAACGCCGACGCCATTATTAATGAGGTAAAGAATTCGGGGTTGCGCGGGCGCGGCGGCGCGGGATTTTCGACTGGCATGAAGTGGTCGTTTGTGCCGAAGCAGTCGGCGAAGCCGAAGTATGTGCTTTGCAATGGGGATGAGAGCGAGCCGGGGACTTGCAAAGACCGGCTGATTTTTGAGCACGATCCGCATGCGGTGATTGAGGGCGTTATGATCGCGGCGCTCGCCGTGGGTGCGGCGAGCGGATACATCTATATCCGCGGCGAGTACCGGTATCTCTCGAACATCATGCAGAAGGCGATTCGCGACGCTTATGCGAAGGGCTTCATCGGGAAGAACATCTTCGGCAGCGGGCGCGATCTCGATATTTACTGGCACGGCGGCGCTGGCGCTTATGAGGTTGGGGAAGAGTCGGCGCTGATGGAGTCGCTTGAGGGAAAGCGGGGGATTCCGCGAATCCGGCCTCCCTTCCCTGCTGTAGTGGGGCTCTGGGGCGGGCCAACGGTCATTAATAACGCTGAAACTCTGGCCAACGTGCCGCACATCGTTCTCGGGGGCGCGGAGTGGTACGCCAACCTGGGCACGCCGAAAAATGGCGGCACGCGCCTGTTCTGCCTGAGCGGCAACATTGCCAAACCAGGCGTCTACGAACTGCCCATGGGGTACAACCTGAAGAAGATGCTGTATGACGTGGGCGGCGGAATTCCTAACGGACGAAAACTGAAAGCAGTTGTTCCCGGCGGATCTTCCTGCCCATGTCTCACTGCGGACGAGATCGATGTGAACATGGATTTCGATTCGGTCGCCAAAGCGGGATCGATGTTAGGTTCCGGCGGAGTGGTGGTTGTCGACGATGCGCAGTGCATTGTGAAGTTCGCGCTGCGGACAATGAAGTTCTACAAGCATGAAAGTTGCGGGTGGTGCATTCCCTGCCGCGAAGGGACCGATTGGCTGGAGAAAACGCTGACGCGTTTTCATCGCGGCGGCGGGTTGAAGAAAGATATCGACAACATGCAGTACCTCTCCGAGAGCATGCTGGGGCGGACGTTTTGCCCGCTGGGCGATGCGGCGGCGATGCCGACCATTGCCTTCGTTAAGAAATTTCGCAAGGAGTTTGAGGATCATTTGGAGGGCCGGCCGTGTCCGTATGAAAAGCTGGGCATGGTAGAAGAGCTGCCGGTGATGGCGCATTGACAGAATTGAGTAATTGGGAAATTTAGTAATTGAGTAATTGAAAATACCCGAGGTTGCGGCATGAGTTTCAAGCCCGAGGAGATGCGGGATCGAACGAAAGGGTCCGCACTTCATATCATTCGTCTGTATCGGTCTTTGCCCTGTGGCACGGACACGCAGGTTGTGGGCACGCAACTTTTGCGATGCGGTACCTCGGTTGCCGCAAATTATCGCGCGGCTTGCCGGGCGAGATCGAAAGCCGAGTTTGTGGCACAAGCCGCCATCGTCGCTGAAGAAGCGGATGAGTCTGTGCTTTAGCTGGAATTGTTGATTGAATTGGGAATCATCAAGACGGAGACGACGGTAAAATTGCTCAAGGAAGCTAAAGAATTAGCAGCGATTTTGACAGCTTCGCGAGAAACAGCCAACAAGGACTGCTTAAGGTTTTCAAATTACTCAGTTACCAAATTGCACAATTACTCAATTTCTCCATGGCTGACGTAACGCTAACAGTCGACGGCAAGAAGGTCACGGCCCCCGCAGGGACGCTGCTGATCGAGGCTTGCAAGAGCGTGGGCATTGAGGTGCCTTCGTTTTGCTATTACCCCAATCTTTCGCTGTGCGGTGCGTGCCGCATGTGCCTGGTGAAAATCGAGAAGATGCCCAAGCTGCAGACCGCTTGTACCACGGTGATCGGCGAAGGCATGGTCGTGACTACCGACAGCGAAGAGATCAAGCAGGCGCGCAAATCGACCGTCGAAATCCTGCTGGGGAATCATCCGCTGGATTGCCCGGTGTGCGATGCCGGCGGTGAGTGCGAACTGCAGGACATGACGTTCTCCTACGGCGCAGCCGAGTCGAAGTTCATGGAGACGAAGAACCACAAGGATGAGCAGCAGTGGTCGCCGGTGGTGTTCTTCGATCGGCCTCGGTGCATCCTGTGCTTCCGCTGCGTGCGGGTGTGCGGCGAGGGCATGGATGTTTGGGCGCTCGGCGTGCAGAACCGCGGGGTGAGTTCGGTTATCGCGCCCAATAAAGAAGACCATCTGGAGTGCGAAGAGTGCGGTATGTGCATCGACATTTGTCCGGTTGGCGCGCTGACTTCGGGAGCTTATCGCTACAAGACGCGCCCCTGGGAGATGAAGCACATTGGCACGACCTGCACGCACTGCGGCGATGGCTGCAAGACGACGTTGGGCGTGCGCCGGGCCGACACCGGCATGGACATTGTGCGCGGAGACAATCGCGATAAGAGTGGTACGAATGGAGATTTTCTTTGCATTAAGGGGCGGTATGGGTTCGATTTTGCCAATCATGAGGAACGGCTGAAGCAGCCGCTGATCCGGCAGAATGGAAGGCTCGAACCGGCCACGTGGGAAGAAGCGTTCGAATTGATCGGCAAGAAGTTTGGGTCAATTCGTGATGTCGAGGGCGGCGGGGCGATTGGAGTCATCGGCTCGACGCGGACTACGAACGAGGAAAATTATCTTTTGTCGAAGTTTGCACGGGTGGTGTTGAGGACGAACAATGTCGATCATCACCGGACGGCGGACTTCCCTGTTTTTGCGGCGGCGCTGCGCGGCAAAGAGAACGCGACCGCCAGCATGGCGGAGGTGTTTACGGCTCCGGCCATTCTTTTGATTGGCAATGATCCTACGGAGCAGCATCCGCTGCTGGCCTGGCAGATTCGGAATAATGTGCGGCTGCACCGGGCGCGACTGTATGCGATCAATTCGCAGCCGATCAAACTGCGGCGGCAGGCTGCCAGCTTTACCCAGATTGAGGCCGGGCTGGAAGGTAAGGTGGCGGCATTCTTCGCGGGTGATGACAGCGCGGTGGATGGGCTGATTAGTTCGTCAATGAATAAAGATGCGTGGATTGGCTTGCGGGAGAAACTGCGCGGCGAAGAAAAGCTTGTCATTATTTTTGGTTCGGAGTTGCGCGGGACGGGCGTTGCCGATCTGGTCAGGTTTGGATCTGCGATTCCGGGCGCGAAGTTTGTTTGCCTTGCGGATTATGCGAACTCGCGCGGGGCGGCGGACATGGGCGTGTATCCGGATTTGCTGCCGGGATATCACCCTACCGGCGGGAACAGCGAATTTCACCGCGAGTGGGGAGAGATTCCGCGAGTGGCGGGACTCGACTTGCCCGGCATAGTTGAGGCCGGCAAGACTGGAAAGCTGAAAGCGCTTTACGTGGTGGGGTCAAATCCGATTGGGCGGATGCAGATCGATCCATTTGCATTTTCGAAGAGCTTTGTTGTCGTTCAGGATATGTTTCTGACCGAGACGGCGGTGATGGCGGATGTGGTGCTACCCGCTGCCAACGCTTACGAAAAATCGGGGACCTTCACGAACACCTGCGGCGACATTCAGTTGGTGAAGAAAGCTGGCGAGGTTACTGGCACGAAAAGCGATTTTGAGATGATCGTGCGCATCGCCGATGCGATGGGATTCGATGTCCACAAGCTTGTGCCGTTTGGCGGCGGAACGCGGGCGGATATGGGGCAGTCGCGCGGAGCGCAGTCGGGTGAAGCGGATCGCCATGCGGTGTGGCTGGAGGCCCGCGGGCTGGAGCCGAAGATGAGTCCGTTCGAACCGACGGCGATTCTCGATGAGATTCAGCGGCTGGTTCCTGGATATGACGTTTCGCGGGTCAATCTGCTGGCGGGAAACAGCGAGCATACGTCGCTGGCGAAGGCTGGACCAGGGGTGGAGCATGAGCCTGGGTTGATTCTTCCGGCCAGCGACACGCTTTTTACGTCCGGAACCTTGGGACGGTACTCGCGTGCTTTGAAGTCGGTGATCGAGAGCCGGGAACCGGCGACGGCTGAGGTAGCGGCCGACTGAGTGCATTGAGTGATTGAGAAATTTAGCAATTGAGTGATGGGAATTGAGTAATTGTGTAATTTGGTAATTAGGTAATTTAGAAACCACAAACCCACTGCAATTACACGATTCCCAAATACAGAATTACTCCATTAAGTTCTTATGCCTTTGCCTCTTTCCATCTACATCATCGCGTCGGTGATCAAGTCGGTGATCGTCTTGTTTGTGCTGCTGACCGCGGTTGCGTACTCGGTGTGGCTGGAGCGCAAAGTCGTTGGGCACATGCAGAACCGTTGGGGACCGACGCGGGTGGGGCCGTTCGGGTTGCTGCAACCGGCGGCTGACGGTTTGAAATTTTTGTTCAAAGAAGACCTCACGCCGCCGCACGTTTACAAGCCGCTGTTTCTGGCTGCGCCGATGATGGCGGTGATTTTTGCGCTGACGTCGATTGCCGTGATTCCGTTCGGAAATAGCTTCACGTTCGGACCGGTCACAGTGCCGCAATTCCTGCCGTTTCATTTCGAAATGCCGTTCCATTGGGGCGGCACCGTCATTGGGCCTTACAGCATTCCGTTTCAGGTCACCGATGTGAACATCGGCCTGCTGCTGATTTTGGGCGTGACATCGCTTGGTGTCTATGGCGTGGCACTGGCGGGGTGGTCTTCGAACAATAAATACTCGCTGCTGGGCGGACTGCGGGCCAGCGCTCAGATGATCAGCTATGAGATTGCGCTGGGGCTTTCGCTGGTAGGGGTACTGATACAGTCGGGTACCTTCAGCCTGAGAGATATCGTGAACGCGCAGGGCGGGCGGTTTCTGTATGTCATCCCGCGCTGGAACATTTTTCACGGGCAGTTCGTTGGCTTCTTTATTTATCTGATGGCGGCGTACGCCGAAACCAATCGCATTCCGTTTGACTTGCCCGAGGCGGAGACTGAACTGGTTGCTGGCTATCACACGGAATATAGTTCGATGAAGTTTGCGATGTTCTTCATGGCGGAATACGCCAACATGATCACGGTCGGCTGCCTGGCTACGCTACTGTTTTTTGGGGGATGGAACGGGCCGCTGGCTGGGCCTCCGCTGGTGCGGGCGCTGTTGCCTCCGCTCTGGTTTTGCGCCAAGGTTTTTTGCTTTCTCTTTCTTTATATATGGGTGCGCGGGACGCTGCCGCGCTTCCGCTACGATCAACTAATGTCGTTTGGGTGGAAGTTTCTGCTGCCGCTGGCGATTGCGAATCTGGTGGCTACGGCGATTGCTGTCGCCTGGTAAGTGAGCCAGAGTATGGGGCACCCCAGGTGATGTGAGGATGTCCGTTAGTCAGAAATCCTTATGAGTTTTCATCTCATCTTGTTCCTCGCGTTTGGGGCGGTCTGCGTGGGCGGGGCGGTGAATCTGCTGGCGCAACGGCATCCGATCAACAGTGCCTTGTCGTTGATTGCGGTGATGGGAGCGCTGGCCGGGGAGTACTTGCTGCTTGGGGCTGAGTTTGTTGCCGCTGTTCAGGTGATCGTTTATGCGGGCGCAATCATGGTGCTGTTTGTCTTCGTCATCATGCTGCTGAACGCGGGTGAAGAGGAAGAGACGAAGGGCAGCCGCGTGGCAATAGTGTTAGGCGTGCCGGGGATTCTGATCGCCAGCGTGCTGGTGGCCTGGGTGGTGCTGCGCAGATCGGGAACCGGCGATGTTGCGTTGGGCGCGCTGCCCGGGTATCCCAGAGAGATTGCGCAACTGCTTTTCCACGATTTTCTATTGCCGTTTGAAGTGACCTCCATTTTGATTCTCATCGCCATCATGGGGGCGGTGGTTCTGGCCAGCAAGCCGGAACCGCCGGCCGGAAAGGTGGAGTGATGGTTCCGCTTTCTTATTACCTTTTGCTGAGTGGATTTTTGTTTGCGTGCGGCGTGGTGGGATTCCTGATCAAGCGCAACATCATCACGATCTTCATGTCGATTGAGCTGATGCTGAATGGCGTGAATCTTTCGTTTGTGGCGTTCGCGGCGCAGTGGCACGTGCTGGCGGGGCACATTTTTGTCTTCTTTGTGATGGTTGTAGCTGCGGCGGAATCGGCGGTGGGACTGGCGATCATTATCGCGGTGTACCGCACGCGGGAAACTTTGAATGTGGATCAGGTAAATCTGCTCAAGCTATGAACCCAACGCTCAATCTGTGGGTGATTCCGATCCTGCCGCTGGCGGGAGCGGCGATCAATGGATTTTTCGGCAGGAAGTCGTCGCGGCAGGCGGTGACGGCGGTTGCGCTGGTATTCAGCGGCGCAGCGTTTGCGATGGCTTTGTGGGTTGCTGCGCGATTCTCTTCGTTGTCCCTTCCCTATCAGGAGTTTCTTGCGCATTGGATCCGGGCCGGGAGTTTCAACGCCGACTTTGCGTTTTATCTCGATCAGCTTTCGCTGGTGATGCTGCTGGTGGTGACCGGCGTGGGATTTCTGATTCACGTCTACTCCATCGGGTATATGTGGGAGGACCCCGGCTATTACCGATTTTTTACTTACCTGAATCTGTTCATGTTTTTCATGCTGACGCTGGTGCTGGCCGGCAATTACCTGCAACTGTTCATTGGCTGGGAGGGTGTAGGGCTGGCGTCGTATTTGCTGGTTGGCTTCTGGTTCACGAAGGATTCGGCGGCGTCGGCGGGGAAAAAAGCTTTTATTGTTAATCGGATTGGCGACTTCGGATTTTTGATTGCGTTGTTTTTGCTGATCAAACATTTTGGGTCGCTGGATTTCTCTCGCGTGTTTGGGGCGATCGCGCCGATCCGGCCTGAAACTGCAGGCGCGGGATTGCTGACTACGATTGGGCTTTTGTTGATGGTTGGCGCGGCTGGAAAGTCGGCGCAGATTCCTCTTTATGTATGGCTGCCGGATGCGATGGAGGGCCCGACGCCGGTTTCGGCTTTGATTCATGCCGCGACCATGGTGACGGCCGGTGTATACATGGTGGCGCGCTCGCATGTGATTTTTGAGCGAGCGCCGATGGCGCTTACCGTGGTGGCGATCATTGGGACGTTGACGGCTTTCTTCGCGGCGACGATTGGGATCGCGCAGACGGATATCAAGAAAGTTCTGGCCTATTCGACGGTGTCGCAGCTGGGTTATATGTTCATGGCCTGCGGCGTGGGGGCTTTCTCGGCAGGCATTTTCCATCTGATGACGCACGCATTTTTCAAGGGCCTTTTGTTTCTGGCTGCCGGATCGGTGATTCATGCCGTGGGCGGCGAGCAGGACATGCGGAAGATGGGTGGCTTGCGGACGAAGATTCCGTGGACCTTCTGGACGATGACGGCGGCTACGCTGGCGATTTCCGGGATTCCAGGATTTGCAGGGTTTTTTAGTAAGGATGAAATTCTTTGGCAAGCTTATCAGACCAACTGGGTGTACTGGTTGGTAGGCGTGGTCACTGCGTTCATCACTTCGTTCTACATGTTCCGGTTGTGGTTTCTGACTTTTTTCGGCGAGTATCGGGGCGAGGCTGAAGCGAAGCATGGTGACGGAGGCCGTTCCGCGCACGATGCACACGGTGGGCACGGGCATGGTGGGATTCACGAGAGCCCACGGGTGATGGTTGTGCCGCTGGTGATTCTGGCCGTGCTCTCTGTGATCGGCGGATACGTCGGCGTGCCGGGGGCTTTGGGCGGCAATGATCGCTTCGATAAGTTTCTGGCGCCGGTGTTTCATGGGAGCGCGCCGGCGAATGCCCAGAATGCAAACCTCGGAGAGAAGCGAGCGCCGGAGCAGGCGACTGAGGGCAGCGAGCCTAAGACCGGGGATTCGACCGAATTGTTGTTTACAGGGATTTCGGTGTTCGCGGCGTTACTCGGGTTTGGGCTGGCCTGGATGTTTTATCACAAGGATCCAGAGCTCCCGGACCGGATTGCGGTTTCATTCTCGGGACTGTATCGGGTCCTGGTGCACAAGTATTATGTCGACGAATTCTATGCGGCGCTATTCGTGAAGCCGCTGATTGACGGGTCGACGCGAATTTTGTGGCAGGGGGTGGACCGCAAGGTTATCGATGCCGCGGTGAATGACGCGGGTGATGGCGCGCGGCATGTCTCGGATGAAGTGCGGCATATGCAATCGGGAAATATTCGTTCTTATGCGGGTTGGGTTGCGGCGGGAGCGGCCGTGGTGATTGCTTTTGTGATTTGGAAGTGGGTGGTAACGCTATGAACATCCGCGACCTGGATCAGGTGATTTTGACGCTGGTGACGTTTGTGCCGCTGGCCGGAGGGCTGCTGTTGACTTTCCTGCCGCGGCGGGATCGCGACATCCGGATTTTTGCGCTGGTCATTTCGCTGTTGACATTTGTTTTGTCGTTGCATTTGCCGGTTTATTTTCACCGTGTGCGGGCTGGATTTCAGTATGAGATCGACCGGCAATGGATCTCCACTCCAAACATTCATTACCACATGGGAGTGGATGGAATTTCGTTATGGCTGGTGGTGCTCACCACCTTTCTTACGCCTCTCTGCGTGCTGATTTCGTGGACTTCGATTCGCGAGCGAGTGAAAGAGTTCTTTATCCTGTTGCTGATTCTGGAAACCGCGCTGGTTGGCGTATTTACCTCGCTCGATCTGTTTCTTTTTTATTTTTTCTGGGAAGCGACGCTGATTCCGATGGCGTTGCTGATCGGCATGTTTGGGCATGAGCGAAAGGTATACGCCGCAGTCAAGTTTTTTATGTACACCATGATCGGTTCGGTGTTTATGCTGGCGGCGATCCTGTGGCTTTATGCGCATACCGGCAGTTTTGATTTCGTTGTGATTCGCGATCAGATCGCCAGCGGGGCCGTGCCTAAATTTCCGGCTGCGGCGCAGTGGCTTTTTCTGGGATTTTTTCTGGCGTTTGCGGTCAAGGTTCCGCTCTTCCCTTTCCATACATGGTTGCCGGATGCGCACGTGGAGGCTCCGACGGCTGGTTCGGTATTGCTGGCGGGCGTTCTGTTGAAGATGGGGACTTACGGAATGCTTCGGTTCAATCTGGGGCTGTTTCCGGAGCAGGCTCGGCGAAACGCCTCGTGGATCATGGTTCTGGCACTGATTGGAATTATTTATGGCGCACTGGTGGCGATGGTGCAGCCGAATGTGAAGAAGCTGATCGCTTATTCTTCGGTGAGCCATTTGGGATTTGTGGTGCTGGGTATCTTCAGCTTTACACAGGCCGGCCTGGATGGAGCGATGTTTGTGATGCTAGCGCACGGAATCTCGACTGGCGGGCTGTTTATGCTGGCGGGAATTTTGCATGAGCGACGGCATACCTATGAGATCAAGGAATTTGGCGGGTTGGCTTCCATTATGCCGCTGTATGCCGCGCTGTTTCTAGTAATTGTGCTGGCCTCCGCGGGGCTGCCGCTGATGAACGGATTTGTCGGCGAGTTCCTGGTTCTGAGCGGGACGTTTGAAGCGAAGGCGGTGTTTGCGATTCTCGCGGCTACGGGCGTGATCTGGAGTTCGGTCTATTTGCTTTGGATGTATCAGCGGGTTTTCTATGGCAAGGTCACGCACGAGGTGAATAATTCTCTCACCGATCTTTCGGGATATGAAAAGTGGGCGGTTTGGCCTTGCGCGGTAACCGCGCTAGTGATGGGCGTAGCTCCGATCCTGTGGCTGGGAGCGATTGATCCTGCTGTGCAGGCGGCGCTCAATCCGTTCACGCGGCTGGCGAGCCGGTTGGTGGGGCAATGATCTTCCTCGCGATAGGGCATCCGGTCCCGGCCTATTTACAAGCTTTGCCGCAGAGTTCCGATTACGCGCGCATTCTTCCGGAGATTGTGCTGTCGATTTTCGGCATGGTCGTGATGATGCTTGAGCCGTTGATCGATGAGCGCAAGAGCCAGAAACTGCTGGCGGGGATCGCGCTTGCGGGAGCGCTGACCGCTCTGGCTTCGGTCTGGTTCATGGCACAGAATCCCGGGCAGGCCTTCTGGAACATGGTGCAGGTGGATGGGTTCAGCATCTTCTTCCATGTGCTGATTATTGGCATTGTTGCAGTTTCGATTCTGTCCTCGTACGAGTACATGGGTGTGCAGCGGATTCGAGCTGGAGAGTATTACGCCCTGGTTCTGTTCGGCGCTGTGGGTATGGCGCTGATGTCGTCGGCCATTGAGCTGGTTTTGATTTTTATCGCTCTGGAGATTTCTTCGATCTCTTCCTATGTGCTGGCCGGTTTCCGGCGGCGAGAGGCATCGAGCACAGAAGCCTCGCTGAAATATTTTCTGCTGGGATCGTTTGCGACCGCTTTCTTTCTTTATGGCGTGGCCTTGATGTTTGGCGCGACTGGCCACACGAATATTAACGAGATCAGCCAGACGCTGCTGGCGGGGCAGGTCCCTTTGCTGGCGGTGCTGGCGGTTGCATTCATGTTTGTCGGACTGGGATTCAAGGTGGCGGCAGCGCCATTTCACGTTTGGACTCCCGATGTATATGAGGGAGCGCCGGCGCCGGTCGTCGGTCTGATGTCGACCGCTCCGAAGGCAGCGGCGTTCGCGGTGTTGCTGCGCATCGTTTTCGTGGTTAACGTGCATGCAATCTTTTGGGTGATCTGGGTTGCGGCGGCGCTGTCGATGACGCTGGGAAATCTTGGGGCCTTCGTTCAGAACAACATAAAGCGGTTGCTGGCTTATTCGTCGATTGCGCACGCGGGGTATGTGCTGGTGGCATTTGCGGCGGCGCCGGCGGCGGGGACTTCGGCCGTGATGTTTTATCTCTCCTGTTATGCGGCCATGAATGTGGGCGCCTTTGCGGTGGTGAGCCATTTTGCCAATGCCGGCGAGCGCTATGTAACTTTGGAAGACTATGCGGGGTTGGGGCGCAGCTCACCGCTGCTGGCGGCTGCGCTCACGATTTTTCTGCTTTCGCTGATTGGAATTCCGATGACTGGAGGATTTTTCGCCAAGTTTTATGTGTTCAGCGCGGCGGTGAGATCGAATCTGATCTGGTTGACGATTATTGGCGTGCTCAACGGCGGGGTGGGCGCTTATTACTATCTGCGGATTATCGTGGCGATGTATATGAAGGAAACGCGGAGGGAAGTTCCTGTCGCTCCAGTTTCGTTTGCTCCCCGGCTCGCCATTGCTGTATGCCTCATTGTGACGATTTATCTGGGAGTCTTTCCCGGGTCTGTGCTGCAGTATGCGCAGGATTCGGCTCAACAGCTTGTGCAGCAACCCCTTTCCCCCATCCCTTCCAAACCCGCTCCTGCCGCCGCAGCGACGCTTTGAGTGTGCGTTGCCGCGGTTGTGAACTTGGGAGCGTTCTTTTAAGCTTTCCCCGGAGCCGCGATTCTGGCTTTGCAACGGCTTACATTTCGGTTCGTGGCGGCGTGAGTTGCTGAGAACAATCGCAGAAAGATTGAGCCGAAAGCTGGTCTTCAAACGGAGGCTACCGCCGGAGTTTGGAAGCGGCACGATCCTGGTATCCCCCGACGCAGGTCTCCGCTTCTACCGATCAAACCTCGCTTCAGGGGATGCCATGCTTTTCAAGATGGCGAACGAACTCGTCAAGGCGGGCGATGTGGTTTGGGACGTCGGCGCCAACGTGGGATTATTCGCTTTCGCTGCGGCGAACCGGGCCGGCAAGAATGGATCTGTAGTGGCAATTGAACCGGATCTATGGCTGGCAACTTTGTTGAGGCGGTCGTGCGCCCTTCAGAAAGGATCTGAAGCGCCGGTGACGGTAGTCCCCGCCGCGGTTTCCGATAGTTTTGGTTTGGAAACATTCCATGTTGCAGCGCGGTCCCGATCTTTCAATCACCTGGAAGGCGGCGGCTCGACAGAGGCGGGTGAGACGCGACGAACCGAGACGACGATCACGATTACGCTCGACTGGCTCCTGGAAAAAGTGCCACCACCGCAAGTGATCAAGATCGACGTAGAGGGACTGGAGCACCGGGTATTGGCGGGCGCCGCGACAGTGTTGTCAAAGATTCGTCCGGTAATCTGGTGCGAAGTGGATCCTGTGAACAAGGAGGAGGTTACCAGAATCCTCCTGGCGCAACACTACGAATTGCTTTACGCAAATAAGGATCCGGCGGAACGGCAATCTTTGCCGAAAGCGCCATGGGAAACTCTCGCAATTCCGCGCTGATCGCCTGCCACTTTAATTACAGCGGATCGTGAATTAAAGGAACGAAGCGAACCATCTCTTGCGGCGAGATTACGAGCTTGCCGTCGATCTTCCGTATCAATTGCAACTGCTGGGAACCTTCGTCTCCGACGGGGATTACCATGCGGCCTGCGTTTGCCAGCTGGTCGACGAGGGGGGTGGGTACGGCCGACGCCGCGGCTGAAACGAGGATTGCGTTGAATGGGGCCGCTTCTGGAAAACCGCCTATGCCGTCTCCGGTAAAGACTCTTACGTTTGTGTAGCCGAGAGTGGCGAGGACGCGGCGGGCGTTGTCTGCAAGCGCAGAGTGGCGCTCGATGGAGAAGACTTGTGCCGCCAGTCCCGCCAGCAGCGCGGTTGCGTAGCCGGAGCCGGCGCCGACTTCCAGAACTTTGTCGGTGGGCTGGAGCTGAAGCAGCTCGAGCATGATGGCGACGATATAGGGTTGTGAGATGGTTTGGCCTTCGCCGATGGGCAGCGGATTGTCATCGTAGGCTTGTGAGAGGAACTCAGATGAGACGAACCGATCGCGAGGTACGCTCGCCATCGCGGCGAGAACGCGGGGATCGGAGATGCCGCGCGCGCGCAGTTGGAACTCGATCATCTGCTGGCGCGCGGAAAGTGGATCAGGCATGCGATTGGGATTCGGGCTTTGATCGGCAGATTCTCATGGGCAGGAGTCAGTCAAGCAGCTTGCGTGCTCTCTGCAGTAGATCTTGCCTGCTTTATTTCTTGCGGCTGCGGACTCGCAGGTCGAAACTGACGACGCCGTTCTGATCGCGCGTGCCCACGCCAGAGATATTGCGATTCACATAATACTCTCCCTGGATGATCTGCTCTGAGCTTTGGGAGACGTTGGTCGAGTAGATGAGAGAGATATGGTTGACGAATTCCTGTTCGATGGTGATCTGCGGGCCGTTGCTGATGGGATTGGTTTCGGTAGTGAGCCCCTGAGGATCGATTTTGATGTTGCTGGCTCCGAAGAGGCGCTGCAGGCGATTGCCCACGCTTGCATTCAGCGCCTGGCTGAGGATCTGCGCGGTTGCGTCGTCGGAGAAAGCGTTTTGATCGGACTGATCCTGAAGCGCTGCGGATTCCCCGTTGGTGCGGCCGAGCGCGAGCAGGGCGATGATGTCGGATTTGGGCAGTGGAGGCTCGGAGCGGTAGTTGACGTTGAATCCGCGGTCTGGCGTGCCGGTGATGGTGATGTTGAGATCGTAGTCGCGGACGCGGGTGGAGGCCTGCAGGTTGAGTTGGGGCTCAATGGCTACCGGATTGGCGAAGGTGATGTCGCCGCGTTCGAGAGTGAAGCGCGTCCCGTGAAAAGTGGCCTGGCCTTCGAGAATGTCGGCGCGTCCGAGAACCGCGGGATGGCCGAGAGAGCCGCGGAGGCGAAGGTCGGCGTCGCCGGAGAGGCGGGCGATGGCAGTGCGCATCTGGAGTTCGGGAGCGGTCTGCACGTGGACATCGAGCTTGATGTTGTTGAGCGGAGAATTGGCGACGGATGCCGCGGTAAACTGCCGTGTGCGGTCGATATAGGCGCTGAAGTCAAAACCGGGCGTGATGGCGATTTTGTTGACGAGGATGTCTCCCGAGAGGGTGGATGAGGATCGTGATCCGACCCAGTTTAATTGCGAGTCGGCGGTGGAACTGACCCCGGGAGGGTAGCGCATGCGCACGTCTTTTGCGGTTGCGGTGAGGTTGAAATTGAGTTGCTGGTTGACGAAAGTAGCGTCACCTTTGAGGTCGACGTTTCCGCCGCCGGTGCGGGCCGCGAGGTTTTCGAGGTGAGCATGATCGCTGGTGAAGAGGAGTGAGCCATTCAGCTCGGTCAAACCGCTGGGCAGGCCTGCGTAAGCGAGCGATGAATTCGAGATCTGAATGCGGCCTTGCGGGAATGGGTCGGAGATTGTTCCGGCTACGGTGACGTCAACGGTGACTAAACCGAATGCGGTGAAATTCGGATCGAAGGTGGAGAGCAGCTTCAAATCGGCGTGTCCATCGGCGCTCAGATCGAGAGACTCGGGTGTTGAGAGCTGGGCCGATCCGTTGACGGTTAGCTCCGTGCCATCGCCGACCAGGTGAAGATGCTCGATGTTGAGGGTTTGATGAGCGATGGAGAAGTGTGCGGGACTCTGGTTTTGGACTTTGACGTTTTCAATGTCGAGCGCCAGAGAGGCCAGGCTTCCGTTGACGGTCCACTGCTCTGGCTGGCGAAGCGGACCGCGCAGATCCATAGAGCCGGCGACGAGCGCGTGGGCCTTGAGGCTTCCCGCAACGTAGCCATGCCATAACGGATCGGCGTCAAACTGATCCATCTGGAACGACAGGTTCGCCGGGTAATCCTTGCGCAACTGAATGGTTCCGTTGAGCGCTAAAGTTCCCTGATTGAAATGCGAGTTGCCGGTCAGGTGCAACTGACTTCCTTCAGTGACCGCTTGCAGGTCGAAATCTCCGACGACTGTGCGGTTGAACGCTAAGGACCGGACTTGAACGTTGCCGTTGACGGAGGGTGCATCGGGCGTGCCGGAACCCTTGAGAGCAAAATCGGCACGGCCCGCAAAGTTCAAACGATTGGATTGGATCTGGCGGATATCCGCGAGATCGAGGTTCTTTCCTTCTATGTCGAAAATGAAAGCGTGATTTGAGGGATGGTAGGAGACGCTGC
The DNA here is from genome assembly GCA_964530145.1 of uncultured Acidobacteriaceae bacterium. Taxonomy (GTDB): domain Bacteria; phylum Acidobacteriota; class Terriglobia; order Terriglobales; family Acidobacteriaceae; genus Sulfotelmatobacter. The sequence goes on from CAZGXY010000010.1 coordinate 46,524, forward strand.
CGGTGAGGGTGGCATCGTCGTGAGAGAGATGCATGCCGGTCAAAGCAAGGCCTTCGCGATCCATATGGAAGTGGGAATCGAACTGGCGAATGGTCTGGCCGTAAGCCGACGCGTTGCTGAGGTGGATTTGCCCATCCGCGTGAGGACTGGAGATGGTGCCGGTGGATTCCAGAATCAGATCGGCTTTGCCGAGTACGGGATAGTTCCATCCAGAGAATTGTTCGATCATGGCAAGGTCGGCATTGTAGAGGTTAGTGCGCAGGTCAAAGATGCTGTCTCCGGTCAAGTGGCCGTGCTCAAGAGCGGCTGAGCCTTCGAGTTCGGCGGAGGTGTCGTCGCGCTGCAACCTGGCATTGTGAAAGGCGATTGAGTCGAAAGAAAGCTGAAGAGATGAAGAAAAAGAATCCCAGTGCGTTTTCAGGGGATGTGTTCTGGTCGTGGCGGGCAGCGTGATATCGAAATTGTTTACCGCGAGAGCGCCCGTGAGACGCGGGGACTCCAGCGAGCCAGCCATGTTGCCGTTGAAAGTAGCGGTGCCGTTCAGGGCTACAGGAAAAAGTGCCGGGCCGCGCACGGCACTGACGAATGGAAGCCAATCGGCGAGGCTCGAAGTGGAAGCCGAAAGATGAACTGCAGAATCGTTTGAGAGCGTTCCCGAGGCCTGAACGTGGCTCGTGGGTGTGGCTAAGGTGAAGCGAGGAAGATCGATCGTGCCCGAAGCAGCGTGGTAGACGCCGTTGGCGTGAGCGGTGATGGGAAGCTGATCGTAGGTGGAAATCGGCGGAGGGTTCAGATCGAGCGTGAACTCGGTATCGGCATCCTGGGGAGTTCCCTTCCAGCGGGTTTCGAAGCTGCCCGCAACTAAAGCTGCGGGGTGGAAGCGTGGAAAAGGATGGTCGGGCGTATCGAGCGCCAAGGCGATCTCTTCGCCTGAAAGGTCGCGCAGGCGGATGCGAATCAAGCCGTTTTGGACGGCTGAAGATTTCGGCTTGGCAGCCGTAGTGCGTGGCGCGTTTTGACGTGGGCGCGCCGCCGAAATGGTGGCGGTTTCGAGAATTTTCCTGGCTGCCGCTGACAAGTGCTGCGGCGGAGTGAGCCACTGGTCGACTTCAACATCTCCGGCAAAGCTACCGCCGAAGATTTTGCCTTCCAGCTTATCAAGACGGAGGTTCTGTTCGGTCACTGCGTAACCGGCGCTCAGAGAGGCGCGGGAGAAATCGATCTCGTCGCTTTGAATTCCAAGGTCCTTCACGGTGAGCAGGCCAGTGGTGGAAAAACGATCGAGCGACCAATCGCCGTGACCCTTGAGTTGCACGATACCGCCGCGGAGGTCGTGGCGGCGGGCGATGCCGGCGGCTTCGGTGAGATCGAGTTGCGCCTCGTATGGGCCGTTGAAGTGAGGATGGCGGAAGTCAGTGATCTGGCCGGTAGTGGATAAATGCGAGTGGCCGGAGTTCCATTGCAGAGAGCTGACGACCGCAGAATTAGTGCCGAGTGCGAACTCCATAGTCGTCATCCATGCGAAGGGACGGCAATCCAGGAGCTTGGTGTCGACGAGACCGAGCAGGAGACGGCCGTTGTAGCGGCGGGCGAGGAACGAATAATCCATTTGAAGGGAGACATCGCGAGCGGAGAAATCGACTGGGACAGGTTGGTCATCCCAAAGGATCTGGCCGTGGCGAAGTTCAAAATGGTCGATGGAAAGCGCGAAGAGTTTCTCGACTGAATTTTGAGTGGAGGTGGAATCGAATTTGCGCTCCGGAAAATTCGAAGCGCCGTCGGGATAAGAGACTATGTGAATCACGGGACGCTCGAGAATGAGCTGGTTGAAAGCCAGCTCGGAGCGAAGAAGAGAGCTGATCTTGAGGCGCCCGACGATGGCATCGGCGTGTGCGAGCGGGACGCCTGTCGACGATTCGCGGCCATGCACAGTAATGTCGCGGACTTCGGCCTGAAGCCGAAACGGAATGGTGTGGATGCTGGCGATTTGTGCGCGGCCTCCGGTGATGCGTTCGACTTCTTCGATCAAGCGGCGGCGAACTAAAGACTGGAATGAGTCGGTGTTTACGTAGATAAAGAGGCCGAGAACCGAAACGAAGATTACCGCGACGGCCAGAAGGCCGAATCTCAGCCACGGGCGGCGGACGGCCGCCGCGGAGGTCTCCGTCTCGCTCACTGCGATTGAACTCCCTGATCGAGTGCGGCGGGCGTGCCAGGGATGTGAACCTGACCTTCCGAGCGCAAGGTCTGCAGCCAGGAGACCAACAGTTCGCTGACTTTCTGCTCGGTGAGAACCTCGCGAATTTTCGTGGAGACATCGGCGAGTGGAACTTCGCTTGAGCCGGATTGCTTGAGTTGCGGCACGAACTGATCGCGGTAATAGGCTTCGATCGATTTGGAGTCGATTTGCACCGCGGGGCGCAGGCGGGCATCGACTAAACGCATGAGATCGATTTGCTGGCGGATGTGGCTTTGGAGATCGGTCTCTGTCAGGTTGTATTGGGCCAGGAGTGAGCGCCATGCTTCAGACGAAACCGCCTGAGGGTAAAGCTGACGGGCTTCGGCCAGGCGTTTGGCAACTTCGTCGTCCGTGGCGTGGGGAAAATCGGCGGACTTCATCTGCTCGCGCAAGAATTCCTGATCGATCAGGCGGTCGAGAACGGCGCGGCGCTCGTCGTCGTTGAGATCGGAGACCGGACGGTTGGTGAGCAAAGCTTCGTAGCTCAGGCCTTCATCCCAATCGGATTGCAGAATGATGTGGCGGTTGACCACGGCGACGATGCGGTCGATAACCTCGGGAGCGGCGAGGTGCTCGACTGCAACTTGGGCCGCTGCGTGCTGCGGGGAAAAGAACGATGCGAAAAGCGCCGCGAGAAACATCGGCGGAAGCTTGCGTAGGCATTTGCGGATTTTCAAAATGGCTGACCTATGCTGAAAAACACGTTGAAGTGGTGGAGTCGCTGAGTTTCAAAGTTCCCGGTCAGCTGTTCCGCGGAATTGACCAAACCCTGGAAATATTCTGTTGGATTCAAATTGTAGCTGAAATCGAAACGGAACGGGCCGATCGGCGTCTTGTAACGCAACCCGAGGCCGACGGCGTGAGAAGTGTAGTCGTAGCCGCTATTGTTGAATTGCGTCATACACGATGAATTCGGAGTGCCTTCGGGCTCCTGTAAACACAGAGCAGGATCGGCCTGATGCCAGCGCAGAAAGCCTTTGAGCATATCGTGACCGGCGGTGAAGACATTTCCCATGTCGTGAAAAATGGCGAATCCGAAACCGTCTCCCAGGTAAGGCAAACTGACAGTCGGGAGGCGCAACTCTTCGTTATCGACAAATAACGCCGAACCGCCAACCGGAAAGCCGGAATCCGGATCACGGGGCCCTGCTTGATTTAACGCAAAACCGCGAATAGAGTTGTCGCCGCCGGCGAAAAAAAGCTCAGGCAGAGGGATTACGGTGATTCCCTGAGCGCAGGACGTTGTCAGATTAGCGACTGCACAAGCTCCGGGCGGCAAAACCCGGGTGCCACGATAAGCCTGTTCCAATCCAAGAGTGGTCGAGCGCGCAAAGACGAACTTGTGGTTCGCCTTTCCAAAAGCATAATAGGTGGAGTCATGGGAAAGGGCGCGCGCGTAATTTGCCTGCGAACCAAAGTAACCTGAGGCGACGAAAGTATCGAGGGTAAAGTATTGGCCCTTGGTGCTTTCGAGCGGGTTGTCGCGCTTGTCGCGGATGAAAGTGAAGCCGGGGCCACCGACGACAGCGGGCAAGGAGAACAAGTTGAATTCGGCGGGGGAAAAGTCAGAGGCGAAGTCGGTGGCCTTTACGCGGCGGTAATCGAAGCGGTAGGTGATGGACGTGGAGTGGTTTTGCTGCACTTTGCCGATTTGCTGGCGAATGTCGATTTTGCCCTCCAGACGTTGCGACGTGAAGGTGGCGACGTCTGTGCTGTTGTCGTAAAAGAGGGTGTAGAACACACGGAAGCGATTGTTGTTGAAGAGCTTGGGAATCTGGTAGCTGATCAGGCCGCGCTGTTGCAGGCGGCCCACATGAGACTGGAAGGTAAGGGTCTGGTCGCGGCCACCGACGTTGAGGCGAGTGATATCGAGTTCGACGCGGGGACTTACACCGGTCTTCCCTGCAGGAGCCAGGGGGCCGGACGGAAGACCAGTTTCGAATTCGAGGCCGGCGCCGTAGGTGAACGTGTAGCGCTTAGCCTCTTGCACCTGGATGAGAACGTTTTTCTGCGGATCGGAGCCGTCGGGATTCTGCACCCCGGTATCGACTTCGTTGAAAATGCCGAGATCGTAGAGCTTGCTTTGCGTGGCGAGTAGATCCTGCTGGCTCAAGGGTTGGCCGTCGGTTACCTGAATCTCGCGCTGGACGACGTATTCGCGGGTGTGATCGCGTCCAGCAACCATGACCTGATTCACGAAGAACTGTTCGCCCTCCTGAATCTTGATGGTGATGTTTTCGCGGTTGGGTTGGGTTGCGGGTTTGGTGACAATATCGAGCGCGGCGTTGGCGAAACCGTGGTTGAAGTAGTAATTCAGGATGGTTTCGCGATCGTTGGCCAGATTCTGATCGGAGTAAGGCTGGCCGTCGCGCGTGTTGAGTTCGGGAAACTGTTTGGCGTCGATTTTATGATTGCCTTCGATGTGAAATTCGCCGACCAGGGTTTGCGGGCCTTCCTCGATTTGAATATGAACGGCAACGTGGTCGGGAATACCCTGGTAATTGTCGTCGAGCTTGGTGACGATGTTTACGTCGCGGAATCCGTTGGAGACGTATAGAGTTTTCAGCGCGGCTACGTCGCTCTTGAGCAGGGAGCCGCTGTATTTTCCATCCGACAAGAACGTGCTGGCCGGCTGGATCTGCATGCGCTGCCGGAGAGTTTTTCTGGAGAAATACTTGTAGCCGGTGATATCGACGAGGACAAATTTGTGGACCGGACCTGGATCGATGCTGTAGACGACACGGATGGCCTCGGGCGTAGTGGACTTTCTGATTTCGACCGAGGCATCGAGACGCCCGCGGCTCTGTAGATAGTCGAGTAGATTGTTCCTGCCTTCGGTAAGAAGGTCGTCGTCGATGGCGTTCTCCTGATAGACCGGGATTTCCTTTTTCAACACAGCGCCACTGATGTGGAAGCCCATTGCGTAAACGATCACAACCGGACCCGGATCGATGAGATAGATGTAGTCGACTGCGTTGGACGCCGGATTGTATTTCTGTTCGGCGATAGAGACCTGGGCGAGGACGCGCTGTTGCTTCTGGAGCTTCTTGCGGAGGCGCTGAAGGGAGTTGGTGATGCGGCCGGCCGTGATGCGATCTCCGGGATGCATATGGGCGACATCCTGGAGGATGGTTGCAGAGATTCTGGAAGTGCCGGTAAGTTTGACTTCACCGACGTGGGCCGGCTCACCCGGGCTGATCTTAAAAAGCACATCGATCTGCTGGCTGGGAACGTTGGAAGTCGTTTCCGGGGTGACGCGGGCGCGATAATAACCGTTCTCCTGGAGCGACTGGCGAATGTTCTGCACCGCCTGATTCAGCTTGTCGGCGGAGAATAGTTCTCCGAGTTGGAGTTTGGACGCGTTGACGATTTGGTTTGGGTTGGGACGGCCGGGTGCGCCCTGCACGTCGACGGCGCCGATGAAGAAGTTGGGAGAAGATTTGAAGGTGAGTTTGACGCCGGAAGCGGAGGGGAGGACCTCGGCCTGGATGTCGGCGAAACGGCCGATGGCGAAGAGAACCCGAATGCTGTCGCGGACGGAGTCGCGGTCGAGGGGTTGGCCGACTTTTTGCGGGAGCATCTTCATGAGACGGTCGGCGTCGCGCACGCCGGGGAGTTCGACGGATTCGACAGTGCGACCGGCGTATTCGGACATTGCGGCCAGGGCGGACGGATGCTCGGGCGATTGCTTCTCAAGCGAAGTAGAGGATGGCGAGGGGCTCGGCGCTGCGAGAGCGTGGGAGCCGAGCGTGACGATCATCCAGATGACGAGTGGCGAGAACCTTCGCAGAAAATAGTGTCCTTGGGTTATTGGTATTTTCGATGAATCGCAATGGCGCGGGTGTTGTATGCACCGCGTAAGCCGATGTTTCGCAAACTCTTATAATAAAGGTTTTGGGTGGAAAAACTGGTGACCTCCTTGACACAGGGTATCGATAAAGAGAAATTCGAGCGTTATTCGCGGCAGATTCTCTTTGCTGGGATTGGAGCCGAGGGACAGGAGCGTCTGGCGAAGGGGCGCGTCGCGGTGGTGGGATGCGGGGCCACGGGATCGGCGTTGGCTTCGTTGCTGGCCCGCGCGGGTGTGGGAATACTGCGGATTATCGACCGGGATTACGTGGAGGCCAGCAATTTACAGAGGCAATCATTGTTCGATGAGAAAGACGCGTTGGAATCCTTGCCCAAGGCGATTGCAGCGGTGCGCAGGATCGCAGCTTTTAATTCGGATATTTCGGTAGAAGCGAGAGTCGAGGATCTGGCTCCCGGCAATATTAATGTATTACTTTACGATATGAACGTAATTATCGATGGCACTGATAATTACGAGACTAGATATTTAGTGAACGATTATGCGGTCTCCAAAGGAGTTTCGTGGATTTATACGGCTGCCGTGGGAAGTTATGGGGTCACGATGAACGTGGTGCCGGGGGAGACTGCTTGCCTGGCTTGCGTATTTCCGGAGTCGCCGAGGGGGATGGTTCAGACTTGCGAGACCTCGGGAATTTTGAATAGTGCGGTGAATGTGGTGGCCTCGATTGCCGCGACTGAGGCGATCAAGATGATAGTTGGGGGGGGAGCTCCTCAGAGATTGAGGAAGACGCTGTGGTCATTTGATGTTTGGAGTAACGAGCACGCTGAGATTGCGGCTGGAAAGCCCCGGCCTGGGTGCCGAGCCTGCGGGCAGCGGGAGTTAGTGCATCTGGCGGGTGAGGGGCGCCCGCACATTACGATGTGCGGACGGAATTCGGTGCAGATTCACGAGCGGGCGCGGCCGATTGACTTCGTGGAGATGCAGCGCCTGTTGACTCCGCACGGCGTGGTGCGGCATAACGAATTTGTTTTGAAGTTCTGGCACGATCCGTTTGAGATGACCCTGTTTCCGGATGGGCGAGCGATTATCAAGGGAACGACCGACACGGGAATTGCGCGTAGTTTGTATGCGCGGTTTGTGGGGAGCTGAATGGTTTCCGGTAGTCTTATCCCTCCGGCACTCGTTCCCTTCTCAGCCGCCTGTGGCTAGCGTCATGGGCTGCATTCCTTCGCCGCTTCGCCATTATTTGTTAGTTCATTGGCGGGATGTAGGGGATGTATCTGGCGAACAACCAGCATAGAAAAAAGACGACCGGGACGTGAACGATTAATTGCAGGAATCCGTAGCCTACGATGTCGCGGGCTTTCAGTTTCAAAATTCCCAGCAGCGGCAGCATCCAGAACGGGTTTATCAGGTTTGGCAAGGCTTCTGCTGCGTTGTAGATTTGCACCACCCATCCTAGATGCACCTGGTTCAGATTTGCTGCTTGGAGAACATAGGGGGCTTCGATGACCCATTTGCTGCCGCCGGAGGGGATGAATACTCCGAGCACGGCGGAATAGATGGCTACCAGCAGCGGGTAAGTATTGTGGGTGCTGATCGTGGCGAAGAGGTGAGCCAGGGAGTCGGCGATTCCAGTGCCCACGATCATGCCGAAAATCACCGCATAGAACGGAAATTGGATGATGACGCCGCCGGTGGCGGGAATGCACTCGACGACGGCGCGCATGAAACGTTTTGGACGCCAGTGCAGAAGCAGGCCGACGGTGATGAAGATCAGGTTGTAAGTGTTGAGGTCGAGCGCGGCTAACGCACCTTGCGGCGAGGTGCGGAAGACATCGAACAGGTAGTAGCAAAGCAGCGCAGCGACGAGGATGCTGAGGAGCGGGCTGTATTCGAGCCACTCGCCGGGCTTGCTTCTGGCATCGAGGCTGGAGCGGATGGGATCGTATTCGATTGCGTAGGATTCGGCGGTGCGGGCGTTTTCGGGCGAAGGTGTGGAGAGATAAGCGATCACCACGGAGATGACAATCAGGATCACGGTCGTGGCAACGCTTTGCCACAGAAACAAAGTTTGAGTGAGTGGAATCAGGCCGCTGATGTTGAAGAGAGATGGCGGCATGGCGGATTTGGTCGCCATGAGCATGGCGGCGGAAGATGAGAGGCCCATGGCCCAGACGGCTCCGAGGCCGAGATAGGCGGCGGCGCCGGCGGCGCGGTAGTCCATTCCTTTGACCCGGTGAGCCAGTTCGCGAACGAAGAGACCGCTGAAGATCAGGCTCAGTCCCCAGGAAATGAGCGAGGTCAGCATGGAAAAAAGCGCGATCAGGGCGACGGCCGCGCGTGGCGTTCTTGGAATGTCGGCGAGGGCGCGGATGGCGCGATAGGCGAGCGGGGTGGAGGCTACGACGTAGCCACCGACGATGATCATCACCATCTGCATAGTGAACGGAACGAGCGTCCAGAAATTCTTTCCGCCCTGGATGGCGAGTTTGGAGGGAGGCTGGCGAAGCAGCAGGCCGGTCACGAAGACCACCACGATTCCGATCAGTGCGAAGACGAGGGGATCGGGGAACCAGCGCTCGCTCCAGTTGGCCAGCGCGAGGCCAAAGCGGACGAGGCCTTGTTCCTGTGCGAGTGGGTCTTTTTCGCGCGTAGCGTGCATGTTCATGGCTTTTGCCGGCTGCAATTTGTGCCCGCATTGTAGCGCTAGTTGTGCGGGACGCAAACGATTGTGCGGAATTCCGCTATGGGTTAGGATGCCTCCGAATAGCGGCTGAATTCGCGACAGTCTGCCCGAACCGTATCCTGCGCGAATCGTGCCCGGTCCAAATGGTGTGCTCGAATCAGGAGCCTTTGAATGAACACTTTCCCGGTGCTGCTGGGTGCGTTATGTGTTTACGCGATTGCCTACCGGTATTACAGCGCATTCATTGCCGCAAAAGCTCTGGCGCTCGACGATAGGCGGACGACTCCGGCACACGCTTATCCCGATGGTCATAATTATGTGGCGTCGCCGAAGTGGGTGTTGTTTGGGCACCACTTTGCGGCGATTGCGGGCGCGGGCCCGCTGATTGGGCCAACGCTGGCGGCGCAGTTTGGGTTTGCTCCGGGATTTTTATGGATTCTGTTTGGGGCGGTGCTGGCCGGGTGCGTGCAGGATTTTATTGTGCTGGTCGCTTCGGTGCGGCATCGCGGGCGTTCCCTGGCAAATCTGGCGGCGACGGAGATCAGTCCGTTTGCGGGGCTGGTGGCGATGATTGCCGTGCTCTTTATTTTGCTGGTCTCGCTGGCGGGACTTGGAATTGTGGTGGTGAACGCGCTGTCGAACAGCCCGTGGGGAGTGTTCACCATTGGCATGACGATTCCGATCGCGGTGATCATGGGCTGGTGGATGTTCAAAAGCCATGCTGGAAGGATCGCGGTGACCGGGCCAAGCATTTTCGGGGTCGTGCTGCTACTGGCCAGTGTGGTTGCCGGGCACTGGGTGGCGCAGACTTCGTGGGCGAGCGCACTTACATTTACGCCGCATCAGATCACGATCTTGATGGCGATTTACGGGCTGGTGGCGTCGGTATTGCCGGTCTGGCTGGTGCTGGAGCCGCGCGATTATCTTTCGACCTATGTGAAGCTGGGAACGATTGCGGTGCTGGTGATCGGGGTTTTTGTGGTGCATCCCGATATTCAGTTTCCAAACTTTACAGCGTTCGTGCATGGCGGAGGGCCGATCATCAAGGGGCCTCTGTTTCCGTTTCTGTTTATCACGATTGCCTGTGGCGCGATTTCCGGATTTCACGCGCTGGTCTCGTCGGGTACGACTCCGAAGATGATCGATAAAGAGACGGACGCGCGGTTTATCGGGTACGGGTCGATGATTTGCGAATCGCTGGTTGGGATCCTGGCGCTGATCGCTGCGTGCTCGATGGCGCCGGGAGATTATTTTGCGATCAATACTCCGGCGGCGGTGTTCAGCCATCTTGGGTTGCACACGGTGAATCTGGATATGTTCTCGCGCGAGGTGGGAGAGCAGCTTGCTGGGCGCACGGGGGGAGCGGTTTCGCTCGCGATCGGGATGGCGCAGATTTTCAAAGGATTGCCGGGGATGGCTGCGCTGATGGGTTACTGGTATCACTACGCGATCATGTTTGAGGCGCTTTTTATCCTGACGACGATCGACACGGGGACGCGCGTGGCCCGCTATGTTTTGCAGGAGCTGATGGGGAAGGTGCATGAGTCATTCGGGAACGCTTCGTGGCTGGCGGGAAACGTGATCACGAGCGCGGTGGTGGTGCTGGGATGGGGATACCTGATCTGGTCGAACAATATTTCTACGTTATGGCCGTTATTCGGCAGCGGCAATCAGTTGCTGGCGACGATTGCACTGGCTGTGGCTACTACATTTCTCGTCAACATGGGAAAGGCAAAATATGCGTGGATTACGGCGGCTCCGATGTGTTTTGTGGGCGTGACGACGGTGTTGGCGGGAGTGCTCTCGATCAAGAATATCTTTCTGCCTCTCGCCGCGACGCCGGGGAAAACATTTTCGGCGTACCTGGATAGCGTTCTGATGAGCGTTTTTATTGCGGGCGTGGTGCTCGTGGTATGTGATGCGATGCGGCGATGGATTGCGGCGATGAGGGGCGTGCCCGCGCCGCAGGAGGCTTTCGGGCCTCCGCTGACGACGGCGGGCGAGGTGAAGATGGGATGTTGCTGAGGGAGCGCGTGCGCGCTTACTGACGTGGCCATCGACGATAGTTTCGGGTTGCAATCGGAGACAACTTAGGATAAAAGACAGACACAAGATCGCAGGCGAAAGCCCTGCACTGCCACAGTCTTCGGGTTAAAACCCTTTCCTCCGAACCCGGCGGATCGCGGCAGAAGTAGCCACATCCCAGATAAGGTGGCATCACATGAGTGTGTCGTTGTGCGCGTTGAAGCGGTTGTCTCTGGCAGGTCTCGCAGCCATTCTTACCTTCACATCTTTTTCTGCCGCGCAGGAAGTGGGTGTTCCCGTGCCGGCACCGGTTGGTGCGCAGCCCCTGATCACGCAGGCCATCGATGAGAGCAATCTCACCGTGCTTACGGGAAACACTCATCCGCTGGCACTGCCTCAGTTTGATTTGGGCCTGGCGACCGCGACGCTGCCGATGAACCGCATGGAACTTGTGCTGAAGCGCAGTCCGATGCAGGAGCACGTCTTGCGGACGCTACTCGATAACCAGCAGGACCGGCGGTCCGCGAATTATCACAAGTGGCTGGCGCCGGAAGAGTTTGGGAAACAGTTTGGACCGACTGACGGCGACATACAGATTGTTACGGCGTGGCTGCAATCGCACGGATTCCAGGTGGGCACGACTAAGGGGCGGACGGTACTGGAATTTTCCGGGTCGGCGAGCCAGGTGCAGGAGGCGTTTCACACCGCGATTCACCGCTATGTGGTGAATGGCGAAGAGCATTGGGCGAATGCGAGCGATCCGTCGATTCCGACCGCATTGACGCCGGCGGTTGCGGGAATTTTAACCCTGCATAACTTTCTTAAGAAACCTGCCCTGATCATGAACACCAAGCCGGGGGCCGGAAAGATACGGGCGGGAAAGCGGCCCGCGCTTACGTTTTCGGATGGCTCGCACGGAGTGGCTCCGGCGGATTTCGCGACGATCTATAACAGCAATCCGCTGCTCACCGAAGTACCTACTGCGATCAACGGCACCGGCGTGACGATCGGAGTGGTTGCGCGAAGTAATTTGTATAGCGTGGATTCGGCCAATGAGGACATCACCGAATTTCGGAGCGACTTCCTGTTAACCGGAGGATCGTTCAACGTTGTGCTCAATGGCCCCGACCCAGGCGATCTAGGGGGCGGCGACGAAGACGAAGCGACCCTCGATGCGACGTGGTCAGGAGCGGTCGCGCCGGGAGCAAATATTGATTTCGTCGTTTCCGCCTCGACCAATACGGCGGATGGGACCGACCTGTCGGAAATTTACATCGTGGAAAATAATCTCGCCGATGTAATGACGGAGAGCTTTAGTTCCTGCGAGGGCGTAACCACAAGCTCGGAAGCTGCGGGGATTTCGCTCCTGGCGGAGCAGGCGGCGGCGCAGGGCATTACCTATTTTGTGTCGACCGGAGATAGCGGGGCCGAAGGCTGCGACAATCCGGATACCGAGACGATAGCGACGCAACCGGTTTCTGTGAATGTGCTGGCGGCCACTCCGTTCAATGTGGCGGTGGGAGGAACGCAATTCGACGACACAGCCGATCCGACCAAGTATTGGGCCGCGACCAACACGAATCAGGAAAGCGCGCTGTCTTATATTCCCGAGGATGTTTGGAACGATAGCTGTCTTGCCTCGTCTACTTGTACGGCGAACATCTCCGCAGGGGGCGGTGGGGCGAGCGTCTTTTTCTCCAAGCCGTCCTGGCAGGCTGGAGTCGATGGAATCGTCAATGACAATGCGCGTGATTTGCCCGATGTGTCTCTGAGCGCCGATCCGAACGATGGATATGTGGTTTGCGTGGAAGGCTCCTGTGCACCGGATTCGACGGGGAATTTTTCGATCTTTCTGGTTGGAGGCACGTCGGCCTCGGCTCCGTCATTTGCCGGAGTTATGGCGCTGGTGGATCAGCAGATGGGCGGCCTGCGGCAGGGGCAAGCGGATTACATCTTGTACAAGTTAGCGACGGTGGAAGAACCCACGACTACCCCGGCCCCAACCTGCAATGCCTCCAATACCACTACCCTGCCGGCTGCGACCTGCGTTTTTAACGACGTCACCTCCGGCAACAATGCCGTGCCCGGAGAAGTGAATTACGCGACACCGAGTGCCCAATATCAGGCGACCTCGGGTTACGACATGGCTACCGGGCTGGGGTCAGTGAACATCACGAACCTGGTAAATCAGTGGGCTGCCACGACCTTCAGCGCGACTACGACCACGCTGGCTTTGAGCCCTAACCCGACGACGATAACCCACGGCCAAGCCGTCACGGCCACCATCACGGTCGCTCCAAGCAACACCGGCACGAACCCGATCCCGACCGGAGACGTTGCCCTGATCGCGCAAACCGGGCCCAGTACCAGTGGACAAACCTTTGCGGGCTCGTGGACGTTAGCCAGCGGTTCTGCTGCGCAGCCTACAAATTATCTGCCGGGAGGATCGTATAACGTTTCCGCGCACTATGCGGGCAATTCGACTTATGGCGGGAGCGATTCGGCCGCAGTTCCGGTAACGGTTTCGCCGGAGGGGAGTTCCACTTCGCTGCAAGTTCTGACATTCGATGCAAATGGCAATCAGTTGAATTTCACCGGAGGTGCGTTTGGGAGCTTTGTTTACCTCCGAGCGAATGTTGCGGGCGGATCGGGATTTGGAACTCCGACGGGGAACGTAACCTTCAGTGACAGCTTTGGAGCCCTTAACGGCGGCAATGCGTATGCATTGAACTCGGGCGACGCGTTACAGAGCGGGGCGTACGCTGCGACGCCGAATGGCGTAATCTTCGATGCCGGCAATCATTCGATTACGGCTAGCTATCCCGGCGATGCGAGTTTCAACGCGAGCGTAAGTTCTCCAGCGATCGGTTTCACGATCACTCCGGGTTTCTTTGTGACAACGCCAGGAAACGCGGAGACGACGGTTTCGATTTCGGCACCGGGTTCGTCGGGAACGGGGACAGTTTCGGTTTCTTATTCGACGGGCTTCAGCGGGACAATTTCTCTTGCGTGTTCGGGACTACCGGCGGGGGCGGCATGTTCGTTTAGTCCGGCTTCGATTAATGCAACTGGCAAGTTCACCTCGACCCCGGTCTCTTCGACACTCACCGTTAGCACGACGGCGGCGACGGCGGCGGGGTTGCAATTACCCAGACGGCCGGGGTCTGAGCGCTGGCTCGCATTCGGCGGGTTTATCCTGTTTTCGGTGGTGCTGGCTGGCGTGTCGGAAAGACGGCGCTTGCCGTTGTATACGATGGCTTTGCTCACATTGATTATTCTGGCGCCTGCATGCGGCGGAGGAGGCTCGAAGACCACGACTCCCCCACCTCCGGCGACGGTGACTCCGACGCCGGCGGGGACTTACTCGGTAAACATCAATGCTTCCAGCGGCGGGAGCGTATCGAGTGTGCCGTTCACACTTTCGGTGCAGTGACGCTATTTAGGTTCGAGCGAAGAATCTTCGGCCTGCGCGGGAATTGTTCTCTCAGCCCTCCCCGGCTTGTTCCGTGGCGGGAGTTCCGTTTAGCTCCTTGACCCGTCGTTTTACAAGGATCCTTAGTCAGACGGGATCTCTCACTCATCTTCGCTGTAGTGTACGATCTATTCTTGCTTTTCGTTGTTCTTAACTTTCCATTATTCCTATGAAACTTTCAGCGATTGCATCCGCTCTGCAGGCTCGTCTGGAGGGCGGCGACCCTGACAGGGAAATCAGCGGCCTGAATGGGGTTGAACAGGCCGGGCCTGCGGAAATTACCTTTGTAGCGAACCCGAAATATGCGGCGGCGGCACGGCGCACTCGAGCGGCGGGAGTGATTGTGGCCGAGGACTTCCCTGCTATCTCGGCGGCTACCTTGCGCGTAGAAGATCCTTATTTGAGTTTTGCCGGGGCGCTGGAGTTGTTTCACAAGCCTTTGCGCTATGCGCCGGGTGTGCATGCGACGGCGGTGATTCACAAATCGGCGAAGATCGGGCCGCGGGTCCATGTTGGGCCTTATGTGGTGATCGATGAGGGGGTTGAGATTGGCGCGGATGCAGTATTGCTGGCGCATGTGGTGATTTATCGCGGAGTGAAGATCGGCGCGAAGTTTTTTGCCCACTCGCATGCCGTAGTTCGCGAGAACTGCCGCGTAGGCGATCGCGTGCTGCTGCATAACGGGGTGGTGATCGGGTCGGACGGATTCGGTTTTGCGAAGACGCGCGAGGGACGGTGGCACAAGATTCCGCAACCGGCTCCGGTAGTGATTGGGGACGATGTCGAGGTGCAGGCGAACTCTTGCATCGACCGCGCCAGCGTGGGCGAGACGCGCATTGGGCGCGGGGTAAAGGTCGATAACCTTGTGCAGGTTGGTCATGGGTCGACCGTGGGCGAGGATGCGCTGCTGTGTTCGCAGGTAGGGCTTGGCGGCTCCACGGAGATTGGGAAGCGCGTGATTTTGACGGGGCAGGTAGGCGTGGTTGGGCATTGCAAGGTTGGCGAGGCGGCGATTGTGACCCCGCAGAGCGGTGTGGCGAACGATGTTCCGGCGGGAGCGCTGGTCAGCGGGGCTCCGGCGGTCGATCACAAATTGTGGCTGAAATATTCGGCTTTGCTGCCGAAGCTGCCGGAGATGGCGCGGGCTTTACGGGCTAAGGTGCGGGCGAATCGGGACAAGGTATGATCGAGAGAGCTTTTCACCACAGAGACGCAGAGAAACCTCGTAAATATTTGGAAATATAACGCCTTTGAGGTCGCGTGTTTCGCAATCGACCTTTGGTTAGCTTTTGGCTGACGCTGCTGGAACCGTTCTGTATCCTTCGGGCAATCCGCTCTCGATTGTTTTGCGAACCTTTTCCATCAGGCAGTCGCGGCTGCCGAAATCTTTGGGCTCGATGGGTTGGTGGAAGATTACGGTCACTAATCCGGGCTTGATAGCGAACCTGGCCTTCGGCATCACATAGTGGGTTCCGACGATGGTGATGGGAACGATGGAGACGCCGCACTCCTCGGCCAGGTAGAACGGGCCTTTCTTGAAAGGCAGAAGTTTGCCGTCGAATGACCGCTTGCCTTCCACATAGATAATCATGTTCAGGCCTTGGTCGACGACTTGCGTGGCCACGCGCACCGCTTCGATGCCGGCGTCGCGGTTACCACGGTCGACCGGCACGAGCGATCCCATGCGCATGGCCTGGCCGAGGATGGGGATTTTGAAGAGTTCTCTTTTCACCATGACGGACGAGCGGCGCGGAATGAGAGGGATGGTGATCGGCGGGTCGAGATTGGAAACGTGGTTCGACATGAAGATGTAGGTGCGCGACGCATCGAGAGTGTCGAGCCCGACGGTTTGCACCCGAACGCCGGTGAGGCGAACGCCGGCCGAGGCGCCGATCATGAACATCCGATAGAGGAGGCGGATGTCGCCGGTGATGAAGGTCCAGGGAAAACCGATCAGCGCCGCGACGGGCGCGGCCAGAGTCCAGAAGGCGAGCATCGCGATGGTGCGGATCATTCGACCTGGTTCCGCCTGCGTACTCGAATACGCGCGCGGCCGTTACGCCCTGCCTTTCGAAAACAATAAAAGGCGGGCAGCGTTTTTATTGGCTCGTCTGAGATATTACTTCAACGCGATCCTGCCGGCGTACTCTCTGCTTCCCCTTGTAACCATGCGGAACGCCGTGCGCGTTGTGCGGCAGTAACGTTTTCCACATCTTTGAGTTCGTAGGAAGTCCCTTCACGGCTGCCAATCTTCCATTTCAGTTCGCGCTCCGCGCCTCGGCGGGCACGCGTGGTGATGGCGATTGTATCGCCGGGCGTCATCGCACTGATGGCATCGGAAGAGTCTTGTCCGGGTGGAGTTCCGTTGATTTCGATGATTACATCGCCTAGCTGCAATCCGGCCGCGGCAGCTTCGCTGCCCGGCGTTATTGCAGTGACAGTCATCGGGGCATCGAAGTTGCGAGAGGCGACGAATCCAGCGTCGGCAATTGTACTGTTTCCTACCACTAGTTGCAGGCCAACGAGATGAAAGAAATCGTTCCAGGGAACCTCTTCCGTGCCGGCGACATACTTGGCGAAGAACGAGGCCAGCTCTGTGTGGCTGATCGCTTCCGCAGCCTGGCGCACTCCTTCGGAATCCGGAAAGAAGCGGCCTTGTGTAGCATAGTTCTGATTCATCCACTGAAAAAGATCCCGCAGCGATGCGTGACTGTGACTGGCTTCGCGCATGGCTAGATCGAGCGCGATGCAGAGCAGCTCTCCCTTGTTGTAATAGGAAATGCTGCGCTCGGGACGGCGGTAATAGGGCTCTCCCTCGAGCCAGGCGTCTAGGCTGGACTCTTCCGCGGACTGCGTCAGGTGCGCTGGGCGGCGTTGGAGTTCAGTGATGCCGGAGCCGAGTTCCTGTTCGAACCGGCGCTCGTCGAGGAGCCCGGCGCGGAGCTGGATGAAGTCGGCGGCGGTGTTGGTGCAGCCTTCGCTGAACCAAAGGGCGCGAGTGAAATTCTCTTTGGTGTAGTCGATGGGTTCGAGACTTTGTGGACGGATGCGTTTGACGTTCCAGAGATGAAAGAATTCGTGCGCTGTGACGGAAGAGAGGATATCTGAAGAGCGCGAGAGTGCATCGGCGTTCAGCGAGATTGCAGTCGAGTAGGCGTGCTCCATGCCACCGCCGGCTGGACCCCGCGGAAAGTGATAAATGAACATGTAAGTCTGGAAGGGGCGATCGTCCATCCAGGCGATGGCCGCGGCAATTATCTTGTGGAGCATGGCGGTGATCTTTTCCATGTCGTAGTCAGCTGGATCGGCGTCTACAATTACGCGGAAGTGGCCGCCGGCTTCATCGAAATCGGACTCTTGAAATGTTCCGAGTTCGACGGGGGAATCGACCAGGCGGTCGTAATTTTCCGCAGCGTAGCGGCCTTCGGTAGCCGAGGCAAGAGGTATTGCGATGCGCCATCCGTCGGGGATCTGGTTGAAGCGGACGGTCATGGGATCGTTTCGCGCCTCGGTGGGATACGTCAGAATTTGTGCGAGGTTGAAGAATGCATGGTGCGGGTTGAGCTGCGCCCCGAATGGGCCGGGGGAATCCGCGAAGACTTGATACTCGACGATCGCTCCGGAGTGTGCGCCGGTGATCTGCCAGCGGCTGTCATTTACCGCATGAATGGGCAACGAGTGGCCGGCGCGATCTTGCGCGCGAACCCAGTTTACGTATTGGGAGAAGTCGCGGATCTGGTAGAGGGCGTTCCAGACTGGCATTTGCAGTTCGCGATTGTCGGCGCCCGGCGGGAGAATGAGCTGCACCTGCACGAGGTGCTGGTCCGGGTTTGCGAGCGAGACTGTGTAGTCGGTGGCCGCGAAAGCCGAGGCAAGCGCGAAGCTAAGGCAGCCTAGAACGAAGGTCAACCCACGCAGAAATACGAGCGGACCGAGTGTACGCGGGCGCGCTCGATTCATCGCTTCCCTGCTGCGTTCGCGGCGTTGAGCGAGGCGCTATCGGAGGATAATGCCTTTAAGCGGGCGGGCAATTTTTCATAGATGCCGCCGAAACCTCCGTTGGAGAGAATTGCGACTACGTCTCCACTGCGCAGTTCAGGCGCGATCATTTCGACGATTGCGTCGGCGTCGGCTGCCAGGCGCGCGCGACGGCCGTGGTTTTGAATGGCGGCTGCCAGCTCCGGCAACTCCAGGCGCTCGTTTGCAGGCACGGCTTCGGATCGGAATACGGCGGCGACGACGACTTCATCGGCCTGGGCGAGACTGGCGGCCAGATCGTTTTGCAGGACTCGCCGTCGCAGCGTATTGGAGCGCGGCTCCAGGATGCCCCAGACACGCGCACCGGAGTAGCGTTCGCGCAGAGCCTTCAGGGTTCCGGCGATTGCGGTGGGATGGTGCGCGAAGTCGTCGATAATAGTGATACCGTTGACCTGCGCTTTGACTTCGAGGCGGCGCTTTACGCTCTTGAAGGTTTTTAGCGCGGCGGCGATCTTTTCCTTCGGGACGCCGTAATCGGCGGCCAACGCCGCTGCTGCCGTGGCATTCCAGACGTTGTATTCGCCGGCAAGAGGGAATTCGAAATCTGCCCACGGCTTGCCGTCGTGCGAGACCGACCACGACGTTCGGTTCGAGTTGAATTTCAGGTTGCTAATTTGCCAATCAGCTCGGGGGGCGGAGCCGTACCGTTCTCTTGTGCAGAAGGATTTTTGCAAGCATCGCTCAATGCTGGGGCTTTCGGTTTGGCCGCCGGCCGCTCCATCGAAAGCTACGATGCGACCGCGTTGCGGAATGAGATTTACCAGCCGCCTGAAGGCGGTTTCGACGGCGTCGAGGTCTTTGTAGATATCGGCGTGGTCGAATTCGACTGAAGTGAGAATCACAGCATCCGGGAAGTAGTGCAGAAATTTAGGGCCTTTGTCGAAGAATGCCGTGTCGTATTCGTCGCCTTCAAGAATGAAATATTTGCCTTCGTCGAGATGGAAGCTCGAGCCGAAGTTTTCGGCGATGCCGCCGATGAGAAAAGACGAGTCGAGTCCGGCGGAGTGGAAGATCCACGCGAGCATGGAAGTGGTGGTGGTTTTGCCGTGAGTACCGGCTACTACGAGAACTTCTTTTCCCCGCAGGAATTCGTCGTGCAGCAACTGCGGCAGCGAACAGAATGGAATGCGCTGGTCGAGCACCTGCTCGAGTTCGGGGTTGCCGCGCGAGATGGCATTGCCGACAACCACAAGATCGGGGCGCGGGGTGAGGTTCTTTGTGTCGAAGGGCTCGGCGACGGGGATGCCGAGATCGCGAAGGAAATCCGACATGGGAGGATATGCGGCCGCGTCGGACCCGGTAACGCGGAAGCCGCGCTGCTTAAGCATTCCGGCGAGCGAAGCCATGGCGGTGCCGCAGATGCCGATCAGATGAATGTGTTTTGCGTGCATGCGTTATTTGCGATCCTATCTTCCGAAAAGCGTTGCAGCATCGTTTTCACGCCGTGACCGCGGGATCGAGAATTTTCAGAGTCGCGTCGCTGCCTTGAACGGTAAGGCTGGCGCGGACCCCGAGCGGGAGCGTGATGTTGCGGTTGGTCACATGCCCTGAGCGTAACCCATAGGCTACAGGTATGCCTAGATTACTGAGAATGCGTACGATCACTTCCTGCAGCGTGTAGCTTTGATTTCCGTTCTGGCGGCAATCGAGCATTTCGCCGAAGATTATTCCGCGCACAGAATTCAACTTGCCGGCAAGTTTCAGTTGCATGAGCATGCGATCGACTTGAAATGGCTTAGTTGCGACGTCTTCGAGAAAAAGTATCGTATCTTCGGCGCGAATTTCGTAGGGAGTGCCCAGTGATGCGGCGAGAATAGAAAGGCAACCGCCGTAGAGGGTTCCTTCGGCTGCTCCGTCGGTTAGCCCACTCATGCCGGACGCCGAGTTCGAATTAATCTCCCAGCCAGTGGAACTGGCCAAAGAGGCATTCCAGGATGAAATATCGACGCCGTCGGCATGGGCCCAATCTTTAGCGGCCATGGGGCCGTGGAATGTGATGAGGCCGGTTGCGTCGGCGAGGTAAGTCAGCAGGCACGTCATGTCGCTGTAGCCGGCAAAGATTTTAGGATGGGCTTTGATCGTAGCGAGAGGCAGGTTTTCGAGGAGATAGTTGGAACCGTAGCCGCCGCGGGCGCAGACGATGGCGCGGATATCGTCGCGGGAGAACATTGATTCGAGTTCACGAGCGCGGCGGTCGATCGATCCGGCGAAGTAGAGATCCTGGTCGAGAATCGAGTCGAAGTAAAACGGCCGATATCCTGCGCGCTTGAGGGCTTCGCATCCAGCCTCGAGGTCGGCGCGCTTGACGTTGCTGGCGGGAGCGATAATACCGATCATATCGCCCTGGCGAAGCGCGGGAGGTTTGATGCGCGAGATTGTGGAAGATGGCATGCGGGCCAGAAATTATGTGACAGGGGTCGCCATAAGCTGGACGGTCGCTTCAATATTATTGTCGATCCAGCTCATTGCGTCGGGAAGAATTCTCCTTTGCACACGATCTGCGCGGAGCCGCGAAGAAAAACGCGGCTAGCTTCGAGGCCAACGGTTTGTACTCCGCCGGGAGCGTGAACTTTTACTGGCGACTTTGCGCGACCGGTAGCGATTGCCGCGAGCGCCGATGCGCATGAGCCTGTGCCGGACGATTGCGTTTCGCCCACACCGCGCTCAAAAAAGCGCACGCTCACGTCATGTTCTCCATCGGCAGTGACTAACTCAATGTTTACGCCATATTTGAAATGCGAGCTGCGCTGGATATTGGACGCTTGTTCCTGCCAGTTCGCCGGGAATGAGGGGATGAAAACGACATAGTGCGGATTGCCCATGGAGACGGGAATGCCGCGAACCTCTGCGCCGCCGATTTTCAACGCGAGCTCCGGTTCGACGACAGCTTCGCCCATATCGGCTTCGAATTCGTAGCCGGATTTCGTTTCCGCGATCAGCATGCAGGTTTTCAAGCCGGCTCCAGTTTGAATCGTAATCTTCTCTTTCTCCTCTTGCGAACACAAGTACGCCGCTACACAGCGCGTGCCGTTGCCCGAAATCTCGGCTTCGGAGCCGTCGGCATTGATCAGGCGAATCTCGACGTCCGCCGAAGCGTGTAGGTAAAGAAATTCGACTCCGTCGGCGCCTACGCCTTCGTGGCGATCGCAGATGCGCTGGGTGATAAATTTCAGATCCGCAAGAGAAGATTTTGCTCCGAGGTGCGCGGTATCGATCAGCAGGAAATCGTTACCACACGCACTGGCTTTCACAAATGGAATGGGGGCCGCCGGCACGCTCACTCCAACTCCACTGGGCCTAACGGAGTTACGCTGCCGAGGATACTTGAGTTTCTTAATTCTGCCAGCAATTCGTGCTGCTCGCGGTTGCATCCAGAGACGTCGAACTGAAGGCGGACGTGCTGAGGCGTGGCGCCGCTGATGACGTTCTGCATCATGCGATGGCGGCTTTCGAGGATGCGGTTTACCTCCTGCGTAATTTCATCCACGCTGCCACCGGTGACTTCGTAAGTGTTCAACAGAGTCTTTAGGTTGAAAGTAAGCTCGAGGTGGCCGAGAGAGAAAAGCGCGGCCAGAACGGCGCCAGTCGAGAAAATTGCGGTCAGGTACAGACCACCGCCGGCGGCCATACCCACGGAAGCAACCACGAAGAGAGTAGCGGCCGTAGTGAGGCCGGTAGTCAGGCCGCGAGCGTGCAGAATCGAGCCGGCCCCGATGAAGCCGATGCCGGGAATGATTTGCGCAGCGATGCGCGTGTGATCTCCGAGATGTTCGACCGCAAGCGCATCGGAGAGAATGGTGAAGAGTGCCGAGCCAAAGCAGATGAACATGTTGGTACGCAGGCCGGCAGGGCGATGTCTGAGTTCGCGCTCGAGGCCAATGACGCCTCCCAGGAGTGCCGCCAGGGTTAGGCGCGCGAGAGAAGAGGAGACGATGCCGCTTGCCATCTCTCCGCGAAACAGTTCCATGATGTGCGGCCAGTTCATGAGCGGTTGAAGTCCGAAATATGGCTCGGATGGCCGGATTCTATCACCCAGCGCAGTCCTGGCTGCGGTTGCGCGTTAACCGGGGTGATTACCGCGCGGGTCCGGTGCGGGCCGGAAAGATTGCAGCCGGAGCCTGCCCGGTGGTGTGGATTTCGACCAGCGCGACAAGATGATGATCTTTCGCTGCAATCCAGGCGGGGTCGTCTTCGAATCCGACGACGTAATCGGCATAGGCTGCCGGATCGGCGAGTGCGCGCTCCCACAGGCCTTCGGAATCGGATGGCTGCTTCCAGACGCGATGGTTGCCTTCGTTGATGACGCGGCGTAATGGAATGCCCGCTTCCTCGAACGCTCCGGAGTGCTCGCCGAGAAACATCAAGAATGTGGAATTCGGTGGAAACGACGTAAACCACTTGCCCAGTTGCTGATCGAGCGCGATGCGGCCGCGGCTGTTGATTGCGGCTTCGCGATACGAAATCGGGTCGGCCCGCCAAATCGAACCGTAGGTGACAACGGCGAGCAAGAGAATCGGCAGGAAGACAAACGCGTCTGACCATCGTTGCCATTCGGGCCGGAAGCTTGGGAGTTTGCTCGCAAAATAAACCAAATAGGAAATTGCTATCGGGACGAAGATGGCCAGGGCTGGAAGCAATTGCAATCCGTAACGGACGTTGTAATAGGAAAACGGCCACGATTTCGGAAGAAAGATTGGAATGCTGCCGTAAGCGACACTCAGTGCGTAGAACGGGAGCGGAGCCCAGAGAACGAGCGCCGGTCGCAGCTGAGGAGTGATAGTCGCGACGGCGGATCCGAAGAGTGCCAGCGTAAGCCACAGACGGCCTTCCCAGTTCGATTCGGCGACATTCAGTTCGGCGGTTTTCAGAAAATATAGCGCGGCCGTGGGAAGACTTCCCTGAGCAGGATTTACCGTGGCGGTTTTTTGTTCGATGGCTTTGGCTGAGTAAGGGCCGTTCGCAAATTCAAGGGGATTGCGATAGACGATTGCGTTGTATGCGAGCCATAGTACGGGCGTTGTTGAAGCAATCAAGACGAATTTTACGAGCGCCGCGGTCGGCAGGTGGGAGTCGGTTCGATCCGCACGTTTTTGGCGGCGGTAGGCGATGACGAGCGTTGCGACGACCAGAGTGGCGGCGAGAAACCATCCGTCGTAGCGGATGAGGCAGGCAGCTGCCAGGCAGAAGCCGCATTTCGCGAGCGATTTCGTTCGCTTGGCGCCGGTGGCGAAATCGGAAAAATACGCTGCAGCCCAAATGAACGCTGCGAGATACAAGGACTCGCCCATCGCGGTGGACTGCATGTAAATCAGATTGGGATTGCCCGCGTAGACCAGCGCCGAGAGCCAGGAGAGCGTTGTGCCGCGAGCGTCGAGCTTGCCTTCGTGGGCGAGCACGGTCCGCATGAGACGAAAGATTCCCAGCACGCCGAGAATGTAACCGGCCATCGACGGGATCGAGCCCCCGGTACCGCTTTGCCAGAGGCGCATGGGGACGATGAAGGGCAGGATCAGCAAATGCGGCAGAGGTAGCCAGACGGTTCCGAGCTGCAAGAGGCCGGGAGTTTGTGAATCGAAAACGCGGCGCGCGATGTTGATGTGGGCGACCGCGTCGCCGTAGAGAAGGATGTCTCCGTGGCGCTGGTAGAAGAGAAACGAAAATATCGAAACGAATGCCGCCAGCCAAGCCAAACGCACGGCTTCGATTGCGGGATGCGGCTCTGCGGGCCTTTGCGGCTTCATTCTAAATGCGTGAGTTCCCGGAAGATTTGGAAGCGGGCATTGATTTCATCACGCGAGATTGATTGCAGGCGTTCGGTGCCGAAGCTTTCCACGGCGAACGATCCCATGACTCCTCCGTAGAAGAGAGCGCGCTTGAGGACTTCCCTGTTCAATTCGGGTTGCGACGCGAGGTACCCCATGAAGCCTCCAGCGAAAGAGTCGCCTGCGCCGGTTGGGTCTTTGACTTCATCTAGCGGAAGCGTTGGAGCACGAAAGGGATGATGGCCGATTCCGAATGCGCCTTCGCGAAAGAAAATCGTAGCGCCGTATTCTCCGTGCTTAATGACTAACGCTTGTGGGCCCATGGCTAGAACTTTCTGCGCTGCGCGCGGCAGATTCTTTTCGCCGGCCAACATTTTGGTTTCAGTGTCGTTGATGAGGAGCACGTTGACCAGCTTGAGTGTCTCCGCGAGTTCCTGGCGCGCGCCGGTGATCCAGTAATTCATGGTATCGCAGCCGGTGAGGCGGACTCCGTTCATCCTGCGGCGGACGTTGGCCTGAAGCGTGGGTTGAATGTTGGCGAGGAAAAGATATTCGCTGTCTTCGTACTCTTTCGGAATGCGTGGCTGGAAGGTCTGGAAAACGTTCAAATCGGTGAAGTTGGTTTTGGCTTCGTTGAGGTTCTCGGCGTAGGAACCTCCCCAGCGAAATGTTTTTCCGGAAGCGTGTTCAATGCCGCGAGTGTCGATGCCGCGCTTTTTCATGACGTTCTCGTGTTCGGCGGTGAAGTCTTCGCCCACGACGGCGACGACGCGCACTTGCGTGAAGTAGCTGGCGGCCAGCGAGAAATATGTGGCCGCGCCGCCGAGAATGCCTTCGACACTGCCCGAAGGCGAGGTGATGTCATCAAACGCTACCGAACCGACGACGACGATGCTCATTTGGCTCCGAGGTATTTGCCGAGAATCAGCTTTAGTTTTTTTCTGGTTGCTGCAGGAATCTTTTTGCGATCGGTGAGGATGGCGTGTTGCAGGGCCGAGCCGCACTTGCAGGAGCGCTCATGGGGCATCTTGGAAACGGTTTCGCGAACCACTTTAGAAGCGTTTTCGGCATTCTTCACGAGCACGGCGATGATCTGATCGACCGTTACCGAATCGTGATGGGGGTGCCAGCAGTCGTAATCGGTGACCATGGCGACGGTTACGTAACAGATTTCGGCTTCGCGTGCCAGCTTGGCTTCCTGCAGATTGGTCATGCCGATCACGTCCATGCCCAAGCTGCGGTAGACATTAGATTCGGCTTTGGTGGAAAACTGCGGGCCTTCCATGCAGAGATACGTGCCACCGCGCTTCCCGGTTACCGCGACGGTTTTACAGGCGCTTTCGACTACGCGCGCCAGTTCCATACAGACGGGATCGGCGAAGGCAACATGCGCGACTACTCCGCCGCCGAAGAAAGTGTCGATGCGATGGCGGGTGCGGTCGAAGAATTGATCGGGGATCACGAAATCGAGAGGCCTGTGTTCTTCTTTCAATGAGCCGACGGCGGAGACGGAAACGATTCGTTCCACACCCAACTGCTTGAAGCCGTGAATATTGGCGCGAAAGTTGAGTTCGGTTGGGGAGATTACGTGTCCGCGGCCGTGGCGGGCAAGGAATGCTACTTTGCGGCCTTCAAGAATGCCGCAGACGTAGGCGTCTGAAGGAGCGCCGAAGGGCGTTTTGAGGCGCACCTCTTCGGCTTTGGTCAGGCCCGGCATGGAGTATAAGCCGCTGCCGCCGATGATTCCGATTTCCGCTTGCGCCAACCGAATTTATCCTTTTCGGGAGCTAATGTGTGAGTGTGAGCAAACGTGTGATTATACAAGACAGCACACGCGGCGGGCTGCGGACTGCTGTTTGGAATTTCTTAATTCAGATTTTTTGATTCGGATTTCTTAATTTACGTTTCTTAATTCACGCCTTTAATTCACATCGGGCATTGAACCGGAGCGCTCCTCGGCGACCGCTGAAAATACTTCTCTTTCCAGCCTGTCGGTGGTTGCCGGGTCGAGGCTCTCACTGGCGAAGACCGTGTCGCCTCTTTGTTCGATGACAACGGTTCCTTCTTCGGTGTTCCAGACACGGCGGCCGCGCAGCAGATCAAGGCTTGATTGTCGTCCGTATGCGGCGGATCGCAGGGCCAAAGTCGTTTTTACTTCTTCCGCATTCTTATAGCGCTGGGGAACGGAATGGGCGTAGATGGCCGCGAACCTGGCAGCTGTTTGTGCGCTTGACCAACGTGATGCGTAAATCAGACCCAAGGGAGCGGTTGGGGCTTTCTTTTGCTTCGCTGCGTAGTAGTAGCCACCGCGCCACTCGCGACAGAGTTCGTCGGCGAGCTTCTTTCCAACATACTGTTCGATCAAGACTGCTACGTCGAATTCGCCCATCGCGCCGATGTCGAACTTCGAATAGTCCTTGAAGTCGTGCTTGAACTCGGGCACCGGCATGGGTTCGATCCTCTCGCCCGAGAGATAGGTTTCGGGCTGCATGATTTGCCGCGTGGTGTGAGGCGGGTTCGCCAGGACATCGGCAAAGGCCTTCTGTTTGCCGCCTTTTTGCAACAGTGCGACAACAAATTTCAATCCGTAGCTGTAGGGGAAGGTTAGCGACTCGCGCAGGAAGATGGGCGCGTCTCTGAAGACAACGGAGTCGTCGGTGCCGCTGTTCATTTGCGATTCCATGGAGTCGACCAGTTCGGGCGAATCGACAAGCGATTTGCCGACAGGCGCCAGTTCGTACTCGAGCATCATGGCTTCGGCCTGGCCTTCGACTACTGCTTCACGGGAATCGTCGATTTCGTCATTTTCGATATCCTCGGGCGTGGGGTCTTTCCTGATTTCGCCCAGATCTTTCTCGCCTTTACTCATCCACCGGTTGAGATTGATCGTCTGATCCTGCAGGGCGTGGGTCAGTTCGTGGGCCATGACTGGCTCCTGCTGATCCATCGGAACCCAGTCGAGCAGATTGACGGTTTTGGTTTTCGGATCGTAATATCCGGCGATTTGCTCGCGCAGTAGAGAAACCAGGAGTTTTTCGAGATCGAAGTCGCGCGGCAGGAGTCCGAACTTCTTCAAAACCAGTTCGGAGCGTTGCAGGCGCTTTACGTCTTCATCCTTCATGTGCTTGGTGAGGAAGGCTACGACCTCGTCGCGGCTGGTGAGGCGCTTCTTTACTTCTCTCTTGATCGGCAGGCCGGTGTGTTTGCTGTCGAAGGCGAGGATTTCGTCGACTGAGTGAAAAAGTTCCGCGGCTTCCTGAGGCGTGATTTTGACTTCGGGCAGTTGCTCTTGTGGCGCGGCTTGCGCCGGCGGCGTGGCCGGTGTAGTTGGGCTGCTTTGCTGGCCTTGGCCTTGACCTGTTTGAGCGGGTTTCGATTCGCCAGCTTGCGCCAGCATTGTGCAGCACAGCGCGAGCGACGACACGACCGCAAAAACCGACATAAGGAATCTCTTGCACAGCAGCTTGATCGAAACCATTAAAAAGAGTCTATCCTGTTTTCTTATACTTTCCGCAAGAGCGACTTTTTCGGGAGCGAAGCAGAAATGAACTCCAGGGATTCTCTCGATCTTTGGAGTACTCGGGAAGAGGGGATCCGTCGCCTTACTCAGGATGACAGCGAAGCAAGGTTCGACGCCGTCAGCGCTTGATCTTTTCTGCGATCCATTCCCCCGCTTCGCGCGTTCCTAACGCGCCGCCGATATCCTGCGTGGTTTTCTTCTGGCGGACGGCTTCGAGGACTGCGGCTTCGATCTTGTCGCCTTCCGCCGTCATTCCCAGATGCGCGAGCATCATGGCTGAGGTCAGAATTGCGCCGAATGGGTTCGCGATGTTCTTGCCTGCAATGGGCGGGGCGGAGCCATGAACGGGCTCGAACATCGACGTCTTGCCGGGATGAATATTTCCGCTGGCGGCCATGCCGAGGCCTCCCTGAAGTGCTGCGGCGAGGTCGGTGATGATATCGCCGAACATGTTGTTGGTGACGATTACATCGAAGCCGCGGGGATCGCGCACCATTTGCAGGCAGAGCGCGTCCACGTACATGTGCTGGGTTTCAATTTGAAGATATTCCGCGGCGACCTCTTTGAATACGCGCTGCCAGAGGCCGCCGGCGTGGGTCATGGCGTTGGATTTGTCGCACATCAACACACGCTTGCGCGGCGAGCCGTCGAGCTTGGTGTGGCGCTCGCAGTATTCGAAGGCGTAGCGGATGATCCGCTCGACTCCCTTTCGTGTATTGATGTCCTCTTGCGTGGCGATTTCGTCGGGAGTTCCCTGCTTGAAGGTTCCGCCGGCATCGGTGTAAACGCCTTCGGTGTTTTCGCGGATCACGATGAAGTCGACGTCTTTGGGCTCGACGCCTTTTAGCGGGCAGAGCGCGGCGTCGAGCAGGCGCACCGGCCGGACGTTGGCATAAAGATCCATTTTGAAGCGCATGCCAAGGAGAATCTCTTTGGCGTGGATATTGGTTTTAACGCGAGGATCGCCGAAGGCTCCGGCGAGTATCGCGTCGAAGTCGCGGCCCAGCACAGTGAAGCCATCGGGAGGAACGGTGGTGCGGTCTCGCAGGAAGCGGTCTGCGCCCCAGTCGAATTCGGTGAATTCGACGTTGGCTCCGCTCGCGCGGATGACTTTGAGAGCCGGTGGGATAACTTCCTGGCCGATTCCGTCTCCGGCGATTACGGCGATACGTTTGGGGGAGAGTTTTTCAGAGTTTTGTTTACGGTCTGGTTTCTGGTCCACGCGAAAAAGCTAACACATGGCCGGGGGCTGGCGCATTTCGAGACCGAGGCGATGAATCCATTGGCGTTCGCTATAATCAATAATTCCATGGGTTTGACGGCAGTTTACGAGGCGCTACAGGCGAATGGCAGGGTAGACGCGGGACTTTCCGCGGAATACTGCGGCGCGACAACTACCGTGCGATTTACCGACTCGCAGGAAGAGTTTGCGGCGACGTTGGGCGGCTGCGGGGTCTACGACCTTGGGTTCCGCGCTCGAATTGCGATTACCGGCGGCGACCGGGTCCGCTGGCTGAACGGGATGGTCACCAACAATATCCGTGACCTTGCGGTTGGACGTGGGGTTTATGCATTTCTGCTGAATCCGCAGGGGCGCATTCTGGGTGATATGCACATTTATAACGACGGTGAGCGGTTGATTGTCGAGACGGATCGGAGCCAGACCGAGAAGATTATGGCGGTGTTTGATCACTACATCATCATGGACGATGTGGAACTGGCCGATCTTAGCGACAATGAGACGGCGATCGGACTGGCCGGACCCGAGGCGCGGAAGATTTTGAACGCTGTGGGAATCGAGATTTCTGAGTTGGAGCCCTTGCAGACGATGACGCCAGCGTGCAAATGCGATTGCGATTGCCTGCAGTGTACGGTCGTGCGCGCCGAAGATATGCAGGCACAACGCTACGAAATTTGGCTTTCCCCGGCTGACGCTTACAAGACCTGGCAGGCTCTGGTGGCGGCTGGGGCCGCGCCGGTTGGCAGCGAAGCGCTTGAGTTGCGGAGGATTGCCGCCGGAATTCCGCTTTACGGCGTGGATATTCGCGAGCGCGATTTGCCCCAGGAAACCGAACAGATGCGCGCGCTGAATTTCAACAAAGGCTGCTATGTTGGGCAGGAGATCGTGGAGCGTATTCGATCGCGCGGCAATCTCCACCGCACATTCACCGGCTTCGTTTCTGAGGACGGGATTTCGACGGGAGCGAAGGTTCTAGCGGGAGAAAAGGAAATTGGCGAGATTACGAGCGCTACCAGGCTGCATACGCCCGGCGGCGACAGGACGCTGGCGTTGGGATACGTTCGGCGGGAAATTGGTATGCCGGGGCGGGAAGTGACGATTGGAAACGCTCAGGCCAAGGTTGTTCAGCTTCCATTTGGTACGGAGGCTTTGGAAAAATGGCCAGATGCCCTGGTGCATCGGGCGTAGAAAGCACCTGACCGCAGAGGGAGCGAAGAACTTGCCCAGATTGTTCTTCTGCAAGATATTGTTCAACGACATGCTTGTTCAACAAGGTTGAGGAACCGAAAAGCTCTGGAAGGAAACACCGTTATGGCTGAGAAGAAGCGGGAATCGGGTTTCACGGTAACTGACCGCCGTCTATTTACTGAAGATGGAGAGCGGCGAGGGGATGTTCGCGAAGAAGAAGTCGAGAAGAAACCGTCTGTGGCTGCTTCTGCGACTACCCTTGCGCCCTCTCCAGCGGCAGTGGAAGAGAAACCTGTGGCTGGATTTCCTTCTCCGGAAGGCCAGGATGCGCCGCCTCCGCCGACCGCGGATGAGCAGGAGGCGCAGGCGGATGCTTACCGTGCGTCTTCGAAGGAACTTGATTCCCGGGTGGAAATGAGCGGAAGATCCGCCAAAGAATTTGAAATGACGTTTGAGCGTTTCCTGGCTTCGCTCTATATGACCGCCATGCTGCAATTGGGATTGATGCACCAGCAGGGCGAGCAACCGCGAGTCGACATTATTGGCGCGCGGCAGACGATCGATACGCTTTCGCTGATTGCCGAGAAGACCAAAGGCAACCTGACTCCCACGGAACAGAATTTTCTGCAGAACAGCCTCTACGAGGTACGGATGGCGTACGTTGAAGTCACCAATGCGCTGTCGCGTCCACCGCAGCCGGGCGCCGCAACCGGAACCGGCGGGCGATGACGGTTCGATCCACCATCACAATATGAAAGTTCGCACATGAGAGCCACGCTCACGGTATTGGGCAGCGGCACGTCGATGGGTGTCCCTACCCTGGGGTGCACGTGTGCGGTGTGCCACTCGACCGATCCGCGGGACCGGCGGACACGGCCTTCCGTGATGATTGAATTTGGGAGTAAGGTTGTGCTGATCGACACGACCCCTGATTTTTATGCGCAGGCGATCCGCGAACGAATCAACCGCGTGGACGCTGTGTTTTTTACGCATACACATGCCGATCATATTCTGGGCATCGACGATCTGCGTCCGCTCAGTTATGCGCACAAGCCGCTGCGGTTGCCGTTGTACGCAAGACCGGATGCGGCGGCGTTTCTGCGGCGCATGTTCAGTTACATCTTCGATGCCGATTACAAATATGGCGGCTTGCCGCTATTGGAGTTGCGGCCGATTGACGGGACCGTGGAGATTTTTGGAGCGAGGTTTGAGCCGGTGCGGCTGATTCACGGAGAAGCGGAAATTTATGGCTACCGTTTCGGCAACGCCGCTTATTTGACGGATCACAGCGAAATTCCAGAGGCATCGTTCCATCAGTTGGAAGGGCTTGACATTCTTTTCCTGGATGCGTTGCGCCATAAGCCACATCCGACGCACTCGACGGTGGAGAACTCGTTGCGCATTGTCGAGCGGGTCAAGGCGAAGCGGGCGTTCTTTACGCATATTTGCCACGACCTGCCGCACGAGGCGACGAATGCGACCTTGCCGCCGCATGTGCGGTTGTCGTATGACGGTTTGAAGCTGGAGTTCGAGATCTAACTGACGCTTCCCGAAATGCAGGTTTTTCACAAACTCGAAGACGTCCCCGCCGGTTTCGGGCCCTCGTTTCTCAGCGTGGGAAACTTTGACGGTGTACACCGCGCCCATGCTCATGTGTTGGGAGAAATTGTGCGGAGAGCGCGCACCGGCGGTGGTAAGGCGATTGCGGTGACCTTTGAGCCCCATCCGGCTCGGATTCTGCGGCCGGATTCCGGATTGAAACTTCTTACGCCGGTGCCGGAAAAGCTGCACCTGCTTGAAGCAACCGGTATCGACGCAGTGCTTCTGCTGCCATTTGCGCGCGATCTTTCGCTGATGACGCCGCGGCAGTTTGCGGAACGCATTCTGAAGAAGAAACTGCGCGCCCGCGAAGTGCACGAGGGCTACAACTTCAAATTCGGGCACAAGGCTGCCGGCGATGTGAACTTGCTGGCGCAACTGGGCGGCGAACTGGGGTTCGAAGTGATGGTGTATCCGGAGCGGAAGTTGCGTGGAGAACCAGTTTCAAGCAGCCATATACGGAAACTTATTCTTGAGGGGCGAGTCAGCCGGGCGCGGCATCTGTTGGCACGTCCATTCTGCATATTAGGTGCACCCGGACGGGGGCGCGGGCTGGGATCGAAATACACAGTCCCCACGATCAATCTGGCTCGCTATGAGGAATTGGTGCCGAAAGATGGGGTCTACATTACTTGCACGCGCGTGGGCGGCGAGCAGTTTGAGTCGGTGACCAATGTGGGCAACCGGCCTACCTTTGGAGCCGATTCATTTGCCATCGAAACTCACCTGCTGAACTTCCATCCCATTGAATTGACTCCGGAGAGTGAGGTTGAGATTTGCTTTCTTGACCGGCTGCGGGATGAGATCAAGTTTCCTTCCGTGGAAACCTTGCGCGAGCAGATTGCTCGTGATGTGAAGAAGGCGAGAAGATATTTTCACTTGCTGCGGATCGATTAGCTTTCACCACGGGGAACACGGAGTAAGGCATCCACTCGCGGCTTCTCTCCTACTCTCGGCAGCGAGCATTTACAGGATTTTCGTCAATGCGGCAAATATCCCGACTCCATGGGCAGTTTGCCGTCGACGCGCACTACCGTGATCGCGCCATCCACTGAGCGAACATCCACGAGGCCAACGGCACCGGGCTGTGCCTGCACAATTTTCAGCACATCGGCATCCGAATCGACGATCTGAATTGCGTCTTTGTGAGCTGCGATCTGGGCTTTCCACTCGGCGGAACTCATCTTGTTCAAACGTTCGAGTGTCTCCGTTTCGCCGGGAGAGTTCGAGTGCAGGACCAAGACGATGGTCGTGCCGTCGGGCCATTTCCTGACCTCGGAGCGGAAAATCTTGGCAAGATGAGCGGCGGTAACATTGCTGGTGGTGTTGTCTTTGTTGACGATCACTGCCATGTGATGGGCAAAACAAGGAGTGAGGAACGTCACGAGGAACACGAGCGGCGCGGCGAATCGGCAGAGTCTCATGAGCACGTCCGTTGTTGAGATTATGGAGTTCCCAAGATGAGGCTAAACGCTAATTTCCTCCACGGAAGTCAAAACATTGTCAAAACGGAGACGCGCACCAAAAGAGGAAACAGGATGCGAAAGGAGGCGGCTCTGGGCATGGAACTTTTCTCGGCATTGTGGCTGAAGGGTAAGCGGCGAATCTCGGCCGGTTGTAGAGGATTTGGCGTCGGCAGGCGGAAATTGACAAATCTGTTGTGGCACGTACAATCGCGGCCTGCATGGCGATTGGACCGATCGAACTGATTCGAGTTGCGACTCCGGCGCAGCGCCGGACTTTATTCGCGGCGGCGTCTGGCTGGGCGCTCGATGCATTCGATGCCATGCTTTATGCGCTCGTGCTGGCTTTGTTGATGCGCGACTTAGGCATGAGCAAGACCACGGCCGGCCTGCTGGGCACAATTACGCTGCTGGCTTCGGGCGTCGGTGGCATGGTCTTTGGCTTTGTTGCCGATAAGATCGGGCGCAAGCGGGCGCTGATGGCGAGCATTTTAACCTATTCGATTTGCTCGTTTGCCTCAGGTCTTGCGACGAGCATTGCGATGCTGGCGGCGGCGCGCTTCGTGCTGGGACTTGGCATGGGCGGCGAATGGAATACGGGCGCGACACTCGTGGCTGAGACCTGGCCGACCGAGTTACGCGCCAAGGCGATTGCGATTGTGCAGAGTTCCTGGGCGTTTGGATTTGCGGCGGCGGCATTAGTGGCAGGCCCGGTAGCTCATTATTTCGGATGGCGGGCGGTTTTCTTTGTAGGTATTCTTCCGGCGCTGCTGACGCTGTGGATTCGGCGGGGAGTGCAGGAGTCGGAGATGTGGAAACAGCAGGAAGGCCGGCGATCGAGCCCCTCTGAAAATCGAGAAAAATCGGCTGCCGGTGCCTCTCCGGGCCGATCCGCCAAGTTCTCGGAGTTATTCAGCCGGAATTATCGCAAGCACACCGTCGCGCTGCTGTTCTTCAATTTGTTTTGTTTGTTCGCCTGGTGGGGACTTTTTACTTGGATGCCCCCGTATTTGTCGTTGCCTGTGTCGCAGGGCGGGCGGGGTTTCAACGTGGTCGGAACGACATCTTTGCTGGTGATCCTGAATCTGGTTGGAATGTTTCCCGGGTATCTCACATTTGGATGGGCTGCCGATCGACTGGGCCGGCGGAGGGCATTTTTCCTTTACAGTTTGGCGGCGGCGCTGCTGATTCCCTTTTACGCGATTGCGCGAACACCTGCGGTGCTCATGGTAATGGGAACGCTGGTCGCTTTTTTTGGAACTGGAGTTTTCTCGGGTTCGGGAATTATGGGCAGCGAAATCTTTCCGACCAGCTTGCGGGCGCGGGCTTTGGGACTTACCTACAACGGCGCGCGTGCCATGAGTTCGGTTGCGCCGCTGGTGATTGGGGGGGTGGGGCAATCCAAAGGATTGGGCTGGGCGTTTTGCTTGTGCGCGGCAGCATATTTGCTCGCTGCGCTGATGACTACGCAACTGCCCGAGACGCGAGGCCGGAATCTCGAATAGTTCTTGCAACGGCCGTCATAGAGCGCACTGTACGAAGTCATTCAATCGGATCGACTGCGAGCGGCTTTTGTGCGCTTCCCCGACTGGGCCGCTGCACGATTACGATTGCCGCCAGCACAAATACGATCCCTAACGTTTGAATTGGGCGCAGCACTTCGCCCAACAGCAGCGCCGCCAGAACGATCGAGAATACCGGCTCAAGACAGCTGGCAATAATGGCGCGAGTGGGTTCGAGATACTGCAGGCCAAGAAAGTAGAACGAGAATGCTCCAAGGACGGAGATCATCGAGAAGACGAAGAGAAAAAGCCACTGCATGGGTGCGTAGTGAGCGGCAAGAATCTTCCACGGAGGATTGACGGCCAACCAGAATGCCGAGGCTGCGGCGAGAGTCCAAACGAGCACGCGCCAGCGATCATAACGGGCGAGGATGCTGTGGCCAGCCACGTTGTAGAAAGCGAATGAGAACGATGCGAACAGCGCGGCGATGAGGCCGTAGGAATCGACTCGAAAGGCTGATGCGGAGCGCATTTTGACGATGTCGATCACCAAAGCAGTGCCGATGATTGCCATGGCGACTGCGGCGACTTTTTGCAGCGTGAGTTTTTGTTGGCCTCGCGCCACCACGTAAAGCAGAACCCAGACCGGGGCGGTGTATTGCACGATGATGGCGATGGCGACATTCGTCCGCTGAATGGCTACGTAATAAAAATAATTCGATACGGCGACGCCGAGCGTACCCAGAAAAAAGCAATAGGCTAGATCACGGGCTGGGAGCTTGATGCGCTGCCAGCCCTTGCCGATCGCGAGAGCGGGAAGCAGGATCAGCAGCGAGAATGTGGTGCGGGTTTGGGAGAGAATGAGCGGATCGATTGGACGCCACGCGGAAGAGCCCAGCGGCAGCCTTCCGGTGAAGACAGCGCGGCCGAGGGCGGCTGAAATTCCCCAGAGAAACGCCGCGGTTGCGATGAAGATGTAGCCGCGCAGCGGGTGTGGAGTTGATGTTTCTGTTCTGGGTATGGCGGCCTCGGGTCTGGTTAGGCGTCTACGTATTCGATCTCGGTAGTAATTTTCGCAGTTTTCTGGAGCATGGCCGAAACGGAGCAATATTTTTCTTTGGAGAGGCGAACGGCGTCTTCGGCAGCCTTGCGCGAAACCTTCCCGCCGATGCGGTAGGTCAGCTTGATTTGCGTATAAACGGATGGCGGCTCTTTGGCTCGTTCGGCTTCGGCGCGGACTTCGAGGCTGGTGAATGCTTCGCGCTTTTTCTGCAAAATCGAAACTACGTCGTAGCCGGTGCATCCGCAAAGGCCGATCAAGACCAGTTCCATCGGACTATTGCCGCCGGTTTTGTCGCCGTCGACGACGATGGAATGTCCGCTGTCGGAGATGCCGTCGAAGCGATGCTTTTCTATCCAGGTGGTTTTGGCGTTTGTCATGATGTACTCGGAAGACTGCGTTTACTCGAAAGCTACGTTTACTCGAAATACTACCGACGATTATCAGTGCTGGGCTCGGGATGAATCAATACGCGAAACAGTTCGGGAGCTGCCTGTTTGAAGCGGATTTCGAGTTCGGTCTGAATATCGTGCACCTTGGCTAACGAAAGATCGTCGGAGAAAGTGCAGTGGCAGGAGACGTAAATACGCCCGCGAACTTTCTTGATCTGCACATCGTGCACATCGAGAATCTCCGGGAACTCTTTCGCGACTTTTTTTAGTTTGCTCTCCAGACCGGCATCGCGGACGACTTCGTCGCCTTCTTCGATGGTGGCGGGCTCGCTTTCGATGTGGGTGAGGATGTCGGCGATCTCGGGGACTTCGCTGCGCATGTCCGCCTCGAGTTCGGTGACCTGATCGTGGGCGCTTTTGAGGCTCATGCGTTCGTCGAGTTCGACGTGCTGCTCGACGTGGAGGCGGCCGGCGAGATCCTGCACGCTGACGTCGTGAACGTTGAGATTGTGGCGGGTTGCGACAGCGCGGATGCGGTCGAAGATATTTTCCGAACGCTGGGCGCGGGGCAGGGGTTGAACGGTGACGTCGGCATCGGGAAGAACGCTGCGAACGGCATCGGTTACGGCTGCCACGAGTTGCTCGGAGCGCTGGAAGGTTACGGTGCGCGCGAGGCCGACGGCAAGGTCGGCGAAGTAACGATTTCCGGCGCGGCGGATGCGGACGCGTCCGATTTCTAAAACGCCATCGACGTGGGAAACGGCGGCGACAATCTGGGCGCGAACACCGACCGGGGCGGCGTCGAGCAAGGCGTCGATCGTGCGGCGGGCTAGGCGCCAGCTTACCGAGACGATCACTCCGGCGACGAACAGCGCGGCGACGGGGTCGGCTTTGCCGAGCCACTCCAGCCGATAAGTGCGGCTCAGCAGTACCAGAACCAGGCCAACCACAACCACGCCGGCAGACCAGACGTCGGTGGAGAAATGCAGGGCGTCGGCTTCCAGAGCCTGGCTTTCGTATTTGCTGGCAATGCGGCCCAGGGCGCGGGAGCGCCACACGTCGACAGCCATGGAAGCCAGCATGACGGCGAAGGCCCAGAGCGACGGCTCAACTTCAACGCGGCGGAAGAATAGGCGCAGCACCGCTTCATAGACCACCCAGGCGCAAGTCAGCAGCAGCAGGCCGGTTTCAACGAATGCGGAAAAGTTCTCGACCTTTCCGTGGCCGTATTGATGGTCGGCATCGGCTGGCTTATCGGAAACTCCGACGGAGAAATATGTGAGTGACGCGGCGATCAGATCGAGAGCGGAATGGGCCGCTTCTGAGAGAATGCCCAGACTGCCAGTGGTTACGCCGACGGCGATTTTTGCGCCGGTGATGAGCAGCGCGGCGACTACCGAATTCCCGGCGACCGCGCGTTTTTCCGCGCGCATGGCACTTGGCGAGTAGAGGGCCGGGGTTCCGGACATGATGGGATTATCGCCGCTAATGCGGAATTGCGCCAAGTGAAAGTCGGGGGGGTAGCGGCGCGGTTTGGCTCTGGCGTTAGGGCGGCTAAGGGGGTGTCCTTCGCTACGCCTGAAAGACGGCTACGCTCAGAATGACTGACCGCGTCAGCCGAACTACATTGTTGCCGCCCGGCGCAGGGGTTTAGCGTTAAATGGTGGCTATGCTAGGATGCTAGGTTCGGTTCCATACTTCCTGATCTACCAATCCTGGAGGAATTTTGTATGCGCAAGAGTTGGTTGCTGTGTGTGCTTTTGGGAACGCTGGCCTGGGGACAGGCGCAGCCGGAGACGCCACCAGCGCAGTCTAATCCGGCAACACCGCCGGGCGCGGCCGCAAAGGCTCCGGCTCCCGCCGCCGAAGTGCCCGAGAACGCGGTTGTGCTCACTATTAAAGGCGTATGCGCACCGGCGGCAAAGACGCCGGCCGCCGGCGCGAAAACTGCTGCGGGCAAGACCGCTGCCGCCAAGAAGCCCGCCGACTGCAAGACAGAAATTACCCGGGCGCAATTTGAGAAGATTGCCAACGGGCTTTCGCCGAACGTCACTCCGCAACTGAAGCGGCAATTGGAGACGGCGTTGCCGCGGTTTATGGCGATGTCGGAAATTGCCAAAGAAAAAGGTCTCGACAAGACGCCGCGCTTCCAGGAGATGATGAAGATCGTGAAGATGCAGGTCCTTACCCAGGAGCTGCAGCGGTCGGCGCAGGAACAATCCGACAAGGTGACGCCGGATGAGGTTGACAAGTATTACAAAGACAATGCGCAAGCCTTCCAGCAGTATTCCTTGGACCGGCTATTCGTCCCCCGCTTCAAGCAGGCTGAACCGGATTCGAAGCCGGAAGGTCAATTGAGCGACGACGAGCGCAAAAAGAAAGAAGCTGATGATAAAGCCAAGCAGGAGCAGAGCGAGCAGGATTTGACGAAGCTTGCCGATGCACTACGGGCGCGGGCGGCTTCCGGCGAGGATTTCACGAAGCTGCAGAAAGAAGCGTTTGAGGCGGCGGGAGAAAAGGTCGATAACCCGACTGTGAATCTGCCGAAGGTGCGGCGAACGGGACTGCCTCCGGCGCATGCCGTGGTGTTCGATCTGAAGGTCGGCGAAGTGTCGCAGGTCATCAGCGACAACGGCGGGCATTACGTTTACAAAGTGGTGAGCGAGGAAGTTCTGCCGCTCGACCAGGTGAAGGACGAGATCCACAACAAGCTGAAAAGCGAGAGCATGAAGGCGGTGATGGACAAGTACAACGGCTCGTTCGAAGCGATTCCCAACGAAGCGTACTTTGGGCCGCCGCAGGCTCCCGGTATGCACGGGGCGCCGGGGCCGCATATGCCGCATCCGGGAAGGGCTCCGATGCCGGGTAGTGCGCCTCCGCCGCAGGCGAACCCGCAGTCTCAGCCGCCGGCGTCGCAACCACCGTCGAACTAGAGAGTGATGTCGAGCGAAAAACCTGTTGTCGTGGTCACCGGCATTGCGGGAAACCTGGGATCGAGGTTGCTCCCGATGCTGGCGGATTTTTCGGTGATTGGGGTGGATTTGAATTCACCCCACACCGATTCGCCGCTGCAATTCGAAAAACTTGACCTTGGGGAAGAATCTTCCACGAGGGCATTTTACGAACTGCTGCGCGACACGCGGCCGGTCTCGGTGGTTCACCTGGCGTTTGTGATCGATCCGGTGCGCAGCGGCGTGCTTGACCTCGAGCGCATGTGGCAGATTAATGTGGCGGGCACGGCCCGGGTGATGGAGGCCGTCACCGAGGCGAATCGCACGTCTGACTCGCCGATCCAGCGATTCGTTTTTCCCAGCAGCGTTTCCGCCTACGGGCCTAGTCTTCCTGCGCCGGCGACTGAAGATTCCGTGCTCGCCGCGCATACCCTGCCTTATGCGGTTCAGAAGAAACAATCCGATGAGGTGGTGCAGCAGCGCGCTCCGGCCTTGCGGGGGTGCAGTGTTTATATTTTGCGTCCGCATATTTTTGCCGGAGCCAGCGTGGAGAACTATCTGCTGGGGGCATTTCGCGGCACGCCGAATGGGACGAGTCCGCGGGCGGAACGAATGCGAAATGCGGGCAAGCGCCTGCCGTGTATGCTGCCGCGTGGTCAGCAGTATGTGAATAACAAAATTCAATTCGTGCACGTCGACGATGTGGCACGGCTGATTGCGCACATTCTGCAGCGCGACCCAGAGGCGCAGCGGCTGACGATCCTAAACGTTGCGGGGCGCGGAGAGCCGCTTACTTTCGGCCGGTGCGTCGAGATGGCAAAAGCAAAGTTAATTCGAGTTCCCGGGAAATGGTCGATGAAGCAGGTCTTAAAATTTCTGTGGAAGCGGAAAATTTCGGCGATACCGCCGGATGCGCTGCCTTATATGACTGGCGAGTACGTCATGAATACCGACCGGTTGCATAACTTTTTGGGAAGTGAGTACGAGGGTGTGGTTCGTTTTACAATTGCCGACGCGTTTGCCGATAGTTTTCGAGTTTCCGGCGATGCCGATCTCGTTCAGACCGGAAAATCTTTAAGCCACGAAGGACACTAAACGCTTCCAAGGCAATTCGTCTTCTATTCTCGCCTATATCCGCAATCTACTTTTTTCCGCGGTACAAGCCTGCGATGCCGAAGGTGTAAGGAGTCCAGCTCACTTCGCGGAAGCCTGCGCGCCGCATGCGATCCAGCATTTCATCGGGTTCGGGAAAGTGTTCGACTGAGTTTGGAAGATAGGCGTAGGGTCCGCGAACGCCGGAAATCATGGTTCCGATTCTGGGCAGAATCTGCTTGAAATAAAGGCGATAGAGAGAGCCGAAGGGGCCTTTTGGCTCGGCGAAATCCAGGATGCCGCACTCGCCTCCCGGACGCAGTATGCGCGTGATCTCGCGTAATCCTGCATCGTAGTCGGCAAGATTGCGAAAGCCGAAGGCCGAGGTCACCAGGTTGAAATGCTCACTTGGAAACGGGAGATGGAGGGCATCGGCTTCGATCCACTGCGCAGAGGACTGCTGGCTTCGTAAAGCTCTGTCGAGCGATTTATTGCGCGCCCGCTGCAGCATGGCATGCGAAAAATCGGCTCCGAGAATCTGGTGATGGCGTTTCCCCGCTTGTTTTTCCAAAGCAAATGTCATGTCGCCTGTGCCGCAGCAGAGATCGAGAACGCTTGCGTCCGGTTCGGCGAAAATGTGCGCGAAGGCGCGTCCCGTTCGGCGCCACCACAGGCGATCAATGTTGAGCGACAAAACGTGATTAAGCAGATCGTAACGGGGCGCGATGGAGGTAAACATTTCACGGACTGCGAGGGCCGCGGATGTTTTGTCGTTCGCTCCTTCGGGAGCGGCGCCGATTACGGGTTTGAGGGAATGGGACATGTGGTTCCTGAATATTCGCGGACTATTTTAGATAGGCAGGCTTGCTTTCAGTCCATCGGGAGTCGAATCTGCATTCAGCGCTTTTTGCCCCAGCCGCCGCGCGATAACCTTCGAAGCTCTTCGACGGCAGCGATTACTACGTCGTCGGGAACGTCAGCGGCGATTTCAACTTTGCCGATTTCGCGGGGCAGGACAAAATGAACGACGCCACTTTGCGTTTTCTTGTCGACCTGTAGCCGGGCAAGAATTCTGCGGGCGTTTACTTTGAGTTCCGGCAGGCGGCCGAGGCTGAGCACAGCGTCGGCGATGCGGCCGGCAGTGACGCTATCGGTGCGGCCAACACTCAAAGCGATGTTGGTGGCGGCAATCAGGCCCCAGGCTACGGCCTCGCCGTGCAACAGGGTGCGGTAGCCGGTTTCGGCTTCGAGTGCGTGCCCTATGGTGTGGCCCAGATTGAGAACACGGCGCAAACCACCCTCCTGCTCATCTGCCGAAACAACTTCGGCTTTCAGTTTCACCGACTGGGCGATGACGCCTTCGAGTTCGACGGGATCGCGCTTGAGGATCTGCGCGCGCTTCTGCTCGAAACGCAGGAAAAGATCGAGATCGCCGATGATGCCGCACTTCAGGGCTTCATAGAGTCCGGCGCGAAACTGGCGGTCGGGCAAGGTGCGCAGGAGTTCCGGATCGATCAGGACGACTCGCGGGTGGTGAAAAGTTCCGAGCAGGTTTTTTCCAGTGACTAGATTGACGGCCGTCTTGCCGCCGACCGAGGCATCGACCTGCGCGAGGACGGTCGTGGGAATCTGCACAAGATCGACTCCACGCATGTAGAGCGAAGCCAGCAATCCGGTCACATCGCCCACCACGCCTCCGCCCAGGGCGATTAGAACCGTTTTGCGGTCGGCTCCCAGCCGCGACAACTTCTCGGCCAGCGCCTCGATGGTACGGAGCTTCTTGGCAGGCTCGCCGTCGGGCATCTGCAACACGTGTGGCTTGAATCCCGAAGAGGCGAGCGCGCGAACCAGTTTTGAGCCCCACCGCCTGCGCACCGGAGGGACAGTGACGACAAAGACTTTGCTGGCCTGCGGCAGCAATTCTGCCAACAGGCTTCCAGAGCGCCCCAGCAAGCCGTTTTCGATGCGGGCCTGGTAAGGCCGGGGCGGCACGTGAATGGTGGCTTGTGCCATGGAATTTCCATAATAGCGTAAGAGCAAAGGCCCTTTGATCAGATCGGCGTTGGAAGTGGTAATATTTGGCCCGCTATGAAGGGTCTTCCAGCCGAGACCGATTTCATTGTCGTGGGCGCCGGAGTTGCCGGATTGCGCGCGGCCATCGAGCTTGCCTCGGCCGGCCGCGTGCTGGTGCTGGCGAAGAATGAAGCGCTGCCCGCTGCGGCGGCGGGCAAAAATGCCGATGGTTCCCTCGGCGATGAAGAAGAAGTAATTCTCCACTTGCAGGATACTTCGATTGCGGGCGACGGCCTCTGCCGCATGGAGGCGGCAAAGATTCTGGTGGAGGAAGGAGCGGAACGAATTGAGGAACTGATCGGCTGGAACAAACATCTTGACCGGGCCGGAAGCAAACTGACCTTTGAAAGCGAGCCATCTTATAGCCACAGCCACGTGCTGCGCGCGGCCGGAAACTCGGCGGGAGACGAAGTTTTGCGGGCGCTCCAGGCAAAGGCACGGTCGCTCAAGAGCATTTCTATTCTGGATTTCGAGTTTTGCGCCGGACTTTTGACGGATGGCGAGTGCGTGGCAGGCGTATCCGTCATCAACGATAAGGGTTTGCCGGAGGAAATCTTTGGCTCGGCAGTCTTGTTGGCGACCGGCGGCCTGGGAAAACTGTATCGAAATACCGCGAATGCCGAAACTGCGACCGGGGATGGAGTGGCAATGGCTTTTCGCGCCGGGGCAGAGATCGGCGATATCGAGTTCGTTCAGTTCCATCCCACGGCGTTGTATATGAAAAAAGTTCCTCCGTTTCCGCTGTCGCTGGCTTTGCTTAGCGAGGGCGGCTATCTGCGGAACATCGAGATGGACCGGTTTATG
Source organism: uncultured Acidobacteriaceae bacterium (assembly GCA_964530145.1). Lineage (GTDB taxonomy): Bacteria > Acidobacteriota > Terriglobia > Terriglobales > Acidobacteriaceae > Sulfotelmatobacter. The sequence goes on from CAZGXY010000010.1 coordinate 89,444, forward strand.
GCGAAGTACCATCCACTCGGGGAAAAGGCGCCATCCGATCTGGTGGCGAGGGCGATTGTGCACGAGATGGAAGTCAGCCGGGCGCGCGATCCGTTTGTCTATCTTGATCTCACGCATCTGAACGCGGCGAGGCTGCAAAAGAGATTTCCACGAATTTACACGGCCTGCATGAATCACAACCTCGACATCACGGAAGATTTGATCCCGGTCAGGCCAGCGGCTCACTGCTCGATCGGCGGAGTGCGGACCGATCTGATTGGCAAAACGAATGTTGCCGGACTTTACTCCGCTGGCGAAACGGCATCTACCGGTGTTCATGGTGCGAACCGCTTTGCCAGCAACCTCTTGCTCGAGGCGCTTGTATTCGGAGCGAGAGCGGGAAAAGCAATGCGGGAAGAGTTGAAGATCGCTCCGAGATCCCAAAGCGGAGAGAAAAAAGCCGCTTCACAAAATGGTCCGGTGGATGCGGGAATCGAAGACGTAATTGGACAGATTCAAGATGTGATGTGGAAGCAGGTTGGCGTTGTGCGAACACGACTTGGAATGCAGGAGGCAATAAAGGCTCTGGAAGGGCTGTCGGCAAGAGTTGCACATCCGCGCACGCGGCGATCGTTCGAGGCTGCGAACCTGCATTGCGCTGCTCTGCTTGTAGCGCGATCAGCGCTTGCGCGGCAGGAGAGCCGAGGTACTCATTATCGGGTTGACTATCCCACGCATGATGACAAAAAGTTTCTTAAGCACTCGCTGATCAAGGGCGACGCAGGGCGTTTTGTGTAGCTGACTTCTTCCGGTCTAGCTCCTCGATGCAGGGGTTGCATTCGCGGGAATAGCCAGGGATGCGATCACTGAAATCAGCAGAACGCCGGCTATCGTTGCGAGCGTCACCAGCGTCGGAATCTTCACATAATCTGCCGCGATCATTTTCAGGCCGGTGAGGATCAAGACCAGAGACAATCCCGCGTGCAGAAAGCGAAACGCTCTCATCAGGCCGGAAACGGCGAAGTACATCGAGCGCAAGCCCAGGATCGCGAAGACATTCGATGTGTAGACGATAAAGGCATTGAGTGTTACGGCGAGAATGGCGGGAACGGAATCGATTGCAAAGAGCACGTCCGTCGTCTCGATCACGGCAAGCGCGACCAGCAGCGGCGTGGCGTAAAGACCCGGGTTTTCCTTCCATCCGCGGACGAAAAACTTTTCTCCCTGGAATTCGTCCGTGACCGGAATGAGCCGGCGCAAGGCTCGCACTGCGGCATTCTTCGAGGGATCAACCTGATGCTCTCCAATAAATCCGAGGCGAATGCCGCTGTAGATCAAGAGCGCTCCGAGCAGGTAGACGACCCAGTGAAAACGCTGGATGAGGCCCACCCCCGCGAGAATAAAAACTCCGCGCATGAGCATTGCGCCAAGAATTCCCCAGAAAAGAACGCCACGCTGCGATTGCTCTGGAACTGAGAAGTAACGAAAGATGATGAGGAAAAGAAATAAATTGTCGATGCTGAGTGAAAGCTCGAGAACATAGCCGGTGACGAACTCGAGGGCAATCTGGCGTCCTTGCCAGAAGAAGACGAGCGCGGCGAAGGCCGCTGCGAGCGCGATCCAGGCCATGCTCCAGACGAAGGCTTGACGTGACCGGACGAGGCGGCCGGGACGCTGCAGGACCTTCAGGTCAAGAACCAGCATCGCGACGGCAAATACATTGAAGAGAATCCAGAATAGAAGCAAGGGATTGCCGGATAACCGATTGCCAATTTAATAATCTCGGCCGACTATCAACCTGTAATTGGAAGCCGGTGGTTGAAAACGTGGTTATTTCTGCCGCCCGAGTGTCCCGCTCTGCCACTCATCCCAGATTCCTGACGACTTGAGCATGTCTTCGCTGTGTGTGTCGCGGACTGACCGCTCGATTTGAGCGCGAGTGTAACGTGGGCCGATTTTCTCCGGTATGTCGGCCAATTCGAAACTGAAGACGACGGCTTCGGCGACGTGCTTTTTCAACTGCGCGAAATCGACTTTATCGTAGGTATCGGAAACGGCGTGATAATTGTCGAGATAATTCGCCTCCTCCTGATCGGCGACGAAGGTTGGCACACCTTCGAGCATGAAGTCGAAGTGATCGGTGCCCCACTCCATGTCGGTTTTGATCTCGGCCACGCCGAACTGCTGTAAAGGCGTGATCAGTTGCTTGGCTTGGCCGAGCACGTCGGGGCGGCCGCCGTCGGCGAAACCGGTGGTTTTGCCGGTGCCGGAGTCCCAGACGATTACACCGGCGGCATTGTCAAGTTCAGGGCGGTGCGCGCGGGCGTAAGCCCGCGATCCTAGCAAGCCCTCTTCTTCGCCGGAGAAGAGAATGAAGCGAATGGATCGGCGCGGCTGCAGGCCAGAGGCCTTGATGGCGCGAACGGCGTCGATGACGAGAGCGGCATTGCATCCGTTATCGAGGGCTCCTGTGCCGAGTTCCCAGGAATCGAGATGAGCGCCCAGAATTACGAATTCTTCGGGATTCTTGCGGCCCTTGATTTCTCCAATCACGTTGGCGGTTTTAATTGGTCCGCCGATTCTGTTGGGAATGCTGAGATCCGCCCATACGGAGTGGCCTGACGCGATCAGACGGCCAATGCGTTCGCCATCCTCGCGGGCGACCAGAACTTGAGGAATGGGATCGATTTCGCCGTGAACCGAGTTCGTGTGGCGATAGAGAATGTCGTGCTCGCGTGTGGCGAGGAAGGCGACGGCTGTGGCTTTTCCTTTTACAGCCGCGCCGATGATGGGCGGAGCATTTGAATATTCGGCGAAAAGATCGTCCCAGGTTTTGAGAACCGCGGTGTGCACCAGCAGGATTTTGCCGGAAAAATCTCCCGCCTTGGCGAAATCGGCGGCCGTGCCATCGCCGACATCGAGGAGAGCTACGTGTCTTGCGGGAGCGAGCGCGGGTGCGTAGGCGATCGAAACGCAGCGAACCCGAAATTCGGCCGAAGGCGTCTTGGAATTGGCATCCTTCCCCGCTGCGTGGACGGTCATTTCAGTAGCGCCTTCAGCCCAGGAATGAGGAATGGTGAACTCTTCGGTATGAACACTGTCGGCGCCGGCGGATTTGAAGGATTGCACGCCCCACTCGATTGCACGCTGCATTGCCGGAGTGCCGGGGACGCGGCCCCCGACTTCGTCGGCGAGGCGCTCCAGATTGCTCTCGAGTGCGGAGGGTTGAAGGGCAGTTTGAATGAGGCGGGTGGTGTCGGCAACGGGCCCCGTTTGCGCTATACAGAGAGTGCTAAGAATCGAGCAGAACCAGAAGGCGATTAGCTTTCGCATGTCTGGTGCATTAGAAACGAAATTCCAGGAAAGCGCAAAAGCAGCTTACTTCGGCGGCAACCGATCCATCCTGTCGAGTATGCGGATGGTTTCGAGCATGGTGTCTCCGACGATCGCCAGGCTCTTCGAGCTGAGCTTGTCCACCGTGTCTTGCGTCGTGTGCCAGTAGACATCGTTGTAGCCGTAGCTGAAGTCGATAAAGTCGGCGCAGGGCACGCCCCGTTTTACGAATGGAATGTGATCGTCATCGACTTCCATGCTTCGTCCGAAGAAATGGGATTGATAGCCGAGGCGAGTTGCCGCTTCGTAGACCACGGATTCCAGCCATGGTGTGGAATTAGTATCGTGCTCGATGTTGAGGTCGGCATCGCCGACCATGTCCGCGAGGAGGAGCGCTTTGATTTGTTTCGACGTTCCATCAGATTGCCATTTTTCGGCGAGGTGAGTGATTCCGTAAAGGCTGTCCTGCTCGAACGGCATTTCGTTGGGAAGGCCGCCGGACCCGTCGGGCTTGATGGCCTCTTCCGCATCGTCCCAGACCAGCCAAACGGTGTAGCCGTCGAGTTTCTTGCCCCGCAGCTGGTTGGCGAACTCGAGAAGCAGAGCGCTCGAGGAACCGCCATCGTTTGCGCCGACGAATGAAGTGTTGCGCAGAGGATAGTTCGTGTCGTAGTGGCTGGCGATGACGATAATGCCGTCTTTGGTGCCAGGAAACTTGGCGACGATATTGTGGACGGGGAGCTTGCCTTCCGGCGTGTCGGCGGTAAAGATGTCGTTTTCGACCGTGTCGTTTTTCAAGTGCGCGAGGATGTAATCCTCGACTTTCTTGTGACTGGCGCTGCCCAAAGGGCGTGGGCCGAAGGCGACGATTTCTTTCAGGTATTTCATCGCACGCTCGCCGTCGACCTTGGGGGGCGGACCATCGTCGGGAGGAAGTGAAAGCTTCGGCAGAGATGTGTCAACCTCGGCGGCCGGCATCGGGCTTTTCGCCTCTACCTGCGCAGTATTTTTATTGCTGTCGCAAGAGAACGCGGCGAATGCCAGAAAAACTGCCAATGCCAATGGGAAAACGCGATTCCTTACTTTCGACAAAGAATTGACTCCTGGAACAATTCAAAGCCTGGAACGGAATGAATCCTTAGCGTCAGGTGGCCTGTTTCTCTTTCCGCGCGCGGCGCTGCTTGGGATGAACCAGCCACGCAATCCCTATGCTAATGGCGTATAGCGCCACCATAGGAGCGGCGAAGATGCACATGCTCAAAATATCGGGCGTCGGCGTCACGATGGCGGCCACGATAAAAATCGCCAATATGGCGTAACGGAAATTTCTCCACATGAAACGCGCGGTGACGATGCCCATCAGCGCCAGGAAAAAAATAAGAATCGGCATCTCAAAAATCAGACCCATGCCGAGGATGATGCTGAGAAACAGCGACGTGTATTCGCTGATCGTGATCATCGGCTGGAATTGGCGTCCGAAGTGAACCAGAAAAGCCAGCGCCTGCGGGTAAACCACCCGGTAGCCGAAATATCCGCCACTCATAAACAAGGCGATGGTCGAAACCATGAACGGCACCACATACCGCTTCTCGTTCCGGTAAAGGCCAGGAGAGATGAACATCCAGACCTGATAGAGAACGAACGGCGATGTCACGAACAGACCAGCCAGGGCCGCAATCTTCAAGTAAAGGTTGAAGGGTTCGGTGGGGTTCAAGTAGACGAGCTTCTCCGACATGCCGTTGGCGCGGAGCACGTCCATAATCGGCCGCTGCATGATGTCGTAGATATATTCGACCTTCCACCAGCAGGCGAAGAAACCCACGGCGACGGCGGCGATTGAGTAAACCAGGCGGCGGCGGAGTTCCTCGAGATGATCGAGGAAGCCCATGGTGGGCATGGCGTCGCGGCTCGGTAGATCCTCGGACACCTCGGCGGCATTTTCAGACATGCGAAGCCTGCGAAGCGGGATCGACAGCCTCGGCGACTGAACCGGTCGAAGGCGTGGACATCGGAGAAGGAGTCGCTTCCGCGATTGCTGCACTGAGAGCAGGAGCGCCTGACGGATCGGCGGTTGTGGTGGCGCCGTTGGCTGGCTCAGCCAAGGTCGCGGAGGGGTCGATCGGGTGGGGTGCAACGGATTCTGTCGCCGCGGGATTCAGGCTCAGGCTAGCGACGGTGCCTTGAGGCGGCGGTGTTGGCGGCAATTCGGCTTGCGCTTTCTGGACTTCGATGTGAGCGATTTCGCTCTCGATCTGCGACTTGAACTCGTTTGAGGCACGGCGCAGTTCGGCGAGAAGCCGCCCGGCCTGGCGAGCCATTTCCGGCAGCTTCTTCGGCCCGAAAATAATCAGGGCGAGGAAGAACAGGAAGATGGTCTCGGAAAAACTCATAAACTCATCATAATGCGGGACAGCAAAGCGGGCAATGTGGCTAACTCGGGGAACACCTAGGGCTGCAACTACCCCCCCGGCACGTGACGGTACACGAAGTCGAACCGGGACGGGAACCTTAAAGGTTGCCGGACGCATCTCATAATCACGGGATTGGGCCGGTTACCGATGGTAACCATACGGGTCCGGAACAGTCTAAGCGAGTGGTATACTTTGAACATTCGGCGCGGCACCCGGGGTAGTCGGACAACCCTCAATCGAAGGAAAATCTAGATGGCACGCAGTTCTCGGCGCTCACTCTTCCTGGTGGTTTTCTTTTTGCTGGCTTGCGGTTTTCTGGGGATTTTGTTTGCCCAGCACACGGGCCAGCAATCCTCGCTTTCGGGTGACTCCGACGTCAAAGATAGCCTGAAGCAGTTCACCGATGTGTATTCGGTGGTGGAGCAGAATTATGCCGAGCCGGTAAATCCCGATAAAGCCATCTACAACGGGGCGATACCCGGGATGCTGCACGCGCTCGACCCGCACTCGAACTTCTTCGATCCTAAGTCGTACGCGCTGATGCGCGAGGACCAGCGCGGCAAGTATTACGGCGTCGGCATGACGGTCGGCCCGCGCAACAACAAAGTTATCGTGATTGCTCCATTTACCGGCACGCCCGCTTACAAAGCGGGCATTCACCCCGGCGACGTGATCATCGCGGTCGATGGCAAGTCGACTGAGAACATGAGCACCAGCGATGTGGCTGACCTGCTGAAGGGACCCAAAGGGACAACCGTTCACATCAGCATTTCGCGAGAAGGTGTCGAGAAGCCGATGGAGTTTACGCTGGTGCGAGATGAGATTCCACGTTACAGCGTCGATGTGCATTTCCTCATCCGGCCGGGAATCGGCTACATGCACGTGACCGGCTTCAACGAAACCACGGAAGAAGAGGTTTCAAAGGCTCTGGATGAATTCGGCGACCTGAAGGGATTGATTCTCGATCTTCGCGGGAACCCCGGCGGCTTGCTGAGTGAGGGCGTTGGCGTGGCCGACAAGTTCCTGAAGAAGGGACAGCTTATCGTTTCGCACCACGGCCGCGCTTCGGCGGAGAAGCGTTATGTGGCGCAGCATGGCAACGGTGGCAAGGATTATCCCCTAGTCGTGCTGGTAAACCGGCTCACAGCTTCCGCGGCCGAGATTGTTTCGGGAGCGATTCAGGATCACGATCGCGGCCTGATCGCCGGCGAAGTCACTTTCGGCAAGGGACTGGTACAGACGGTCTATCCGCTATCGGAAAACACCGGCCTGGCTCTCACGACGGCTCACTACTACACGCCGAGCGGACGGTTGATTCAACGCGATTACACCAACATTTCACTTTACGATTACTATTACAGCCGCGATGCCGCCGATAATCCCGGCACAGCGAATCGCGAGGTTAAGCTGACCGATAGCGGGCGCACCGTTTATGGCGGGGGCGGTATCACGCCTGACGTTTCGATCCCTCCGATCAAAAGCAATCACTTCCAGGATACTCTGCTGCAACACTACGCATTCTTCAACTTTGCCAAGCGGTATGTGGTGAATCATCATCCGACGAAGAGCTTTGAAGTGGACGATGCCCTCATGCAGGATTTTCGCAAGTCGCTGGACGAGGCCAACATCCCATACACCGCGGCCGATTTTGTCGATAACAACGACTGGCTCCGCTCGAGCATTAAGGCGGAGATTTTTGTCGATGCCTTCGGCCAGGATGAAGGCTTGAAAGTTCGCGCGGAGACCGACCCCGAAGTTGTGAAGGGGCTCGATCTGCTTCCGCAGGCCAAGGCACTGGCCGACAACGCACGGAAGATTGTGGCCGAGCACAACGCGGCTGGGGCTTTTAACCGGTAGACAGAGAATTTCGCTTGAGGCCCGGATTCGTCCGGGCCTTTGTCTTTGCCAGAGAGCCTTGCTCCGATGGTTAATTGACTTCGGCATTTAGCTGTGTGAGAATCCGCTCCAGTGGTGCTTTGGGCGTGTTTCCAGCGCTTAGGAGCGGCTAAATTTTCCCCCAGCAGCAGCGAAAAATCCCTAACCGTCGAAACGCCCCTGGGCTTGTGGCCGATGTGTGCCGCGGCTTCGCGTTCCGCGGACCGGAGTTGGCTTGAAGCTCGCCGTGCTGGTTCCGGCCGTGGCGCTGGCACTGATTGCCGGTTATACCGATTGGCGCAGCCGGCGCATCCCGAACTGGCTGACGGTGCCGGGATTTGTGGTTGGAGTTGCGGTGAATTCTTCCACTGCAGGGCTCGCGGGACTGAAGACTTCCCTGCTCGGGGCCAGCCTGGGATTGCTGGTGTTGCTACCCTTTGTTTTTTTGCGCAGCCTGGGCGCGGGCGACTGGAAGCTGGCTGGCGCGTTGGGAGCGTTCGTGGGATGGGAAGCGATGGTGACGCTGCTGGTTGGCTCGATTTTTGTGGCGGGCGTGATGGCTTTTGCGCTGGTGATTTACAAGCGGCGGTTCAAGCAGACGATGCGCAATATTTGGAACATGCTGGGATCGATGGCGACATTTCACATGCCGGGGACGGAAGTTTCGCTGGATAATCCGGAGTCGCTGAAGGTTCCGTATGGCGTGGCGCTGGCGCTGACGACGGTGCTGTTTGCGGCCGGAACGATGTGGGGGCGGCGATAGTATGGGCAGATCATGCAAAATTGCGTTTCACCGCCTGGGGCGCGGGGCCTGCGGTACCGAGGTCGCCGAGTTCGCGATGATTCTGCCCGTCTTGTTCTTGCTGCTGATCGGAATCTTGTGGGCTGGCCAGGCTTTCCGCATCTACACCGCGATTACGAATGCCGCGCGCGATGGGGCGCGCGCGGCGGTGAATCCCGCATGTTCGACCTGCACGGCGGTCGACCCCTCGGCGAACGCCTGGACGGCAATCCAAAACGATCTGCAGGCGGCGCACGTTAATGCTTCTGCCGTGAAGCAGCCCACTAACCCACCCTCGGTTTGCGCCTGTGGGGGAAAAACGACGGGATGCACTCCGACTACCGTTCCTTGCGACGGCGAAGAGACCAACATCTGCGTTCAAGGAGTGACTCACAGCGGCGGGAACAACCCTCCAACCGAGGGCTACATACAGCTATCCATGACCGGCACGCTCAGCGGTACTGGACAAAACGGCCAGGCTGGGGGCGCGGGAGAGTGCGGTATTTCCGTCAGCTTTCAATATCCCTACGCATTCTGGCTGCCCGGAACTCCGCTGAACAATCAGACAGTAAATCTGCGGGCCCAGGCGCAGATGAGGGCGGAGACGCAGTGACTTCCGCTGTCCAGATCGAAGCCGCTGCTGATGTCGTCTCACGAAAATCGTCAGCGGAGCGCGGCTCTCAAGTCGTAGAGTTTGCGCTTTCGGTTCCGCTGCTGGTGCTCTTCGTGATCGGTATTTACGATTTCAGCGCAGCACTGGCGCTCAAGCACAAGCTGACGAATGCGGCTCGCGAAGGTGCGCGGGTTGCGGCGGCAGACCCGGCGACCGATCTTGCCGCGGCGATGCCGGTATCGGTGAGCGACGCGTACCAGGCGGTCGATAACTATCTGCTGTCGGAAAAAGTCAACGATTGCGGTTTGCAGGCGGCTGCCGCGCCCACGCCGACCGCTCTTACCTGGGTCTACGAAGCGAATGCAGGCTGCCCCGGAGCCGCGAGCCCAGCCCTCACGCTTACTATCAATCGAGGCTGCCTCAGCAAGCAAACGTTCGGGAGCACCACGGTTAATTTCATTGGGACGTGCGTTACCCTTAAGTATCCGTACATTTGGCAATTCACCAGCGTTGCCGGACTGTTCAGCAGTTTTGCCGGGCCGACAAGTATCTCGACGACCGCGATGGCATTCAATGAGAATTAACCGGGAGAACGCATGCTGCGGCCGCTGATTCAACGCCGGCGCCCGCAGACGCAGCGCAACCGCGAGCGTGGCGTGACCATGGCGCTCGTGGCAATTACAATGCTGGCGGTAATTTCGATGGCTGCGATCTCGATTGACCTGGGAGCGTTATTTGAAGCAAAAGCTGAAGCGCAGCGGGCGGCAGACTTGGGCGCTCTGGCGGCGGCGCGCGTGATTTCGGTGGAAGGTATTACCGGAGATCCTACGAATGGAGCCACGGACACCAGTTGGGGCGATATCTGTGGAGGGGCGACGAGCCCCGCCAGCCTCGCCGCGACTACTATTGCGCAGCAGAACCTGGTGAATGGTACCGCCGCCCCGAACGTGAAGGTCTACTACGGTACGGACACGGCCGTCGGAACGAACCAGGATTGCACCGCCGCCGGCGCCGCTTTCGGAGTTAATCCAGTCATCCAGGTGTATGTGCAGCAGCCAACATTACCGACCTACTTTGCGCGTATTTTTTCGCTGCTGATACCGGGTGCAGGCGGGAACTCCGGCGTCAGCGCTACGGCGACTGCTGAGGTATACAACTCCTCGGGGTCGGCGTCTGTGGGTGCGGGGACGATGGTTCCGGTGCAGCCGCGCTGCGTGAAGCCTTGGATCGTGGCTAACAACGATCCGAAAAATAGCGGCGGAGCAAATCCCTTCGTGAAACTGGACGGGACGATTCAGAATGGAGGAGTTTTCCAAATAAATACGGGGGTGATCGGCGAGACTTTCATTGTGAATGCCGCTTGCGACCCAACCGTTAAGGCTTCCTGTACCCTGCTCTCTGGGGACAACCCGCCCAACGGCTCAGGCGGCGTTCTTTCGTACATTCCGGCCCTAGTTTCCAGTAAATCGGTGGCGATAGCGTCGAATACGAGCTGCTCCTTGGACACGAGCTCCAACTATCAATTGGCGATCGCCGGATGCGACCAGAGCACGGTTTACGCTTGCGGAACTGTCAATGGAGCAACAGCCGATCTGACCGAAAATCCCGTTTATCCGACTGGCGCTGGAGATACGCTTACTGGGATGAAGTGCCTAACAAATAGTGCCGTCGGCGCGGACTCGCTCGCCGGCGGGAACCCTCCCACGTATCCATTTGAGATAGAGGCGGGATTCGGCAATCCTCTCGTGCAGGCTGGCTTGGTCTTCAACAACGACATTATTGTATCTAGCAATAGTATTGTCACTGTGCCGATTGCGAGTTTTGGAGGGGCAACGCTAACAGCGGGCAGTCAACCGGCAGTCACGATCGTCGGGTATTTGCAGCTTTTTATTATCCCACCCCTACCGCCCAGCGGCTTCAACGTAGCAGTGCTTAACGTCGTCGGCTGCAGCAACAGCGCAGCGGGAAATCCCTCGGTGACCGGCACCTCTCCGGTGCCGATTCGGCTGATCACGCCTCCATAGCCCACTCCAAAGGCGCACAGATCCCGAGATAATTTGCGACGGTTGAGACCTCCAGCTAATTCTGCGGGTTATCGGCTGGCGGCGGAGCGGGGTTATCTTCCGTCGGCGGGTCTTCGGGGCGGTTCGGGACCGGCATGCTGCGGTTCGGCGCGGCGACTCGCGGTTGAGGATCTTCGAAACTACTCGCCATCGGTTGGGGAGGTTGGGGTTGCGGCGTCGACGGGGGCGGCATTGCGCCTTCGGCGCGCGGCATGAGAATTACCTGATCGAGACCTTGTGGATCTTTCGCCGAACTCAGAATCAGAAAGTTGAATTTCGAGCCGTTCAGCAGTTGGGCCAGAACTTCGGGCGCGGGCGCTGGGCCAAGATTGACCACCACTTTTTCCTGCTCGGCTCCGGCGGGTATGCCGATCTCGGCTCCGGTGCGCTGGTGCACGTCAAACAGAATTTCTGACAGGCTGGCACGGTCGGAGACGATCGAGAGTAATCCGTTGTCGAACGAAACCTGGTGAGTTGGCGCGGGAGGTGGCGGTGGCGTAGGCGAAGTCGGCGGAACCTGTGCAACCGGCACGTTTCCCGACGACGGCTTTATGCCGGCATTGTCTGGAGTGGGCGTTCCGATTTTGATGATGGTGGTTCTGCCTGAAGGAAACACCTGATAAGGCTGAGGCCCATTCAGATCGACGACGACGCGCGTGACCGGAGGGTCCTTGGAAAACAATGCGAAGCGCACGCCCTTGACTTCCGTGCTTTTAATGGACTGATTGCGCAACTGCGCTCCGGGCCTGGCGTTGATGAAGTCGACCAGGAGACGGTTCGGGCCGCCGAGTTCATTGGTCTGGGGAACGAGGGGCGCGGTGGATTCGATTTCGATTTCGACTTGCGCACCACCATGCAGCACGTGCACGCGGCGGACCGAGGGCACTCCCTGCGCAGAGACTGCGCGCGGAGCCGCGGCGCACGAAGCCGTCAGCAGCACATACGCCGCGCTCCTTCGAATGGAAACCATAAGTAATGAAATAGCGGGGTCTAGACGGATTCTAGCAGCATTGGCGGCGGCCCTTGCTTACGAAAGAATTACAACTTTCAAACCTATTCCGTTAATGATCCTATTTCGTTAATGGGGCGAGCATCGCGCCGAGAAGATCGGGCTGACTGGCGACGCGCTCGAGATGAGGATTCTTTTCGCCTTCGTGATAGTTGACGGAATAGGTTCGATAGAACTGGGCGTTTTCAATCAGAAGATCGATCGGCTGCGCCGTTCCCTGAGCGGCTTTTAATGCTGAACGCAGGACGGATGGAGTCCACTTTTGGCCGTTGACTGCGATCAGCTTCATCCCCGGCCCGATGCCAGATTGATAGGCTGGCGAGCCGACGATCACGTCGGTCAGCTTGCCTTCTTTATCGATGGTCAATCCCAGGGAGTAAGCGAAGCTGGCGGCTTTGAAGCGCTTCTCGATCGCTTTCTCGAAGAGGTTGGGTCGATCATTGTAGACGAGCTTCCAGCCGTGGCCTTCGATGCCTCCTAACGGGGCGCGCGCCGCGGTGGAATTGACGCGATCGCTCAGCAGCGCTGCCCAGTCGTAGGGGGCAACTTCATTCAACGCACGAACGACGTCGTCGAAGGTGTAGGGGACAACTTTGGGTGGGCTGCTCTCGCCGCCTTCGAAGTTGCGCAGGAAATTATCGAGCGAGCGCTGGCCGTGTGTTTGCTGCCGGATCATCGAGTCGGCTTCCAGCCAGATCAGTTCGCCTTCAGGATAGTAATCGAGGCTGCGACGCCAGTTCGACCATTGCGGGCCCATCATCCGCAGAACTTGAACGGAACGCGCGGTATCTTCCAGCGGCCGCCAGGTGCGGCCGGAGCGGTGATCGAGCATGGCGGCGGTGTTGGCCAGGGCTTCGCGATATTGCTCCGGATTCGTGAGGCCGCTGCGCTCGGCGAGCAGGTTGCCGAGATAATCGGTGAGGCCTTCGTAAACCCAGAGCAGGTCGCCGATCATAGGTTGCTGATAGTTGGGCGTGGCCAGCCCCGCGGGACGGCGGTATTTTCCATTCCAGGAGTGAGCAAATTCGTGAGGAACAAGATCCGATTCAACGTAGTGCAGGTCGGGATCGAGCAGGGTGCGCTCGGAGGCGACGCTGTCGTTCGACTCGTGATGCTCGACGCCGTGTCCGCCGACTTGACCGCTGAGCGTGTAGAGGAAATCGTAGTGACGGTAGTGGCGAGCGCCGAACAAGGCCCCGGTTTCGGCGACCAGTTTTTTGTAGGCTGCGAGGTCCTCCGGCTTCATGGCGAGATCAGCTTCGCTGTCGGCGACCATATCCATGACGTGGGTTCGGTCCTGAGCCACTCCCAGATCGATTTGCCGAAAGTGTTCTCCGGCGATCACGGGCGAATCGACGAGAGTGGTGAGTGAGACTGGAGTGAATTCGACTTCGTTGTTGCTGGAAGTCTTCGTCGAACGAAGGGCGGTGCCGAATTTCCACCCGTCGGGGAGTCTGACTGATGGAGTGACTTCGACCGCATCGGAATTTGTGCCCTTCGGATAGAGCACGACCGCATTCCAATTCAGGTCGAGCAGATTGCTTGAGGCGGCCGGACCTCCGCCGCCTGCGCTGGAGTTTGCGGTGATCGCGTCGAGCGAAACGTCGATGCTGTCGACGCCGTCCGGCACGGTGACATGAAACGCGTACATATCGATCTCGTCGCGCTGCCAGTTAAGCGGCTTGCCGGCCGCTTCCATGTGGATGCCGGTAAGATCAGCGATCGGGCCGCTGGGACGGTGATTGCCCGGGATCCATTCAGGAAAGACCAAGGTCATTGCACCGGGCTTTGCCGGGATGCTCAGTTTCGCGTGATAGATGTTGCGGGGCGCATCGGTGAGATCGACGTGCAGCTGAATGGATTGGGCCGAGGCCAGCGGGACTGCAGTGAACGAACCGAGACACAGAGCGAAGAAATTGAGCGTGAGATGCCGCGAAAGTATTCTCATTTTCATGAACTTCGATTTTATGAAATTCGATTTTATTCGAAGTTGGATTGTAACGGATTACTTCAAAGGTGATGCGTGGAATAGCCTGCGTCGAGCCTGCCAGCCGAGTGTGGCGAACCCGGAGATGAGCATGATCCATGTGGATGGTTCCGGGACAGGCGACGGACCCTCGCCGCTGCTGCAAGGGCCGGTTTTTTTCTTGCCGTTCGTCGAGACCGCATCGATGGCTGATCCGGCGCTCTTCTTTACCGGGGCACAAACTCCAAGCGGCAGAAGTGGAGGCGAGAGGGCCAGCAGGCTTCCGCCGCCGAAGGGACTATATAAATTCATTGGACCCAGGGGATCGAAGCCGCCCGCCTGATTCGTCAGAGCAGATTGGAACGGGACGGCGGGAGACTGCACTGCCGTACCGGCGCCGGGTTGATCGAATTTCTCAGGTGGCGGCTCATTCGCGGCGGCTTCCCGTTGCGGCTTTTCTTCGACGCGATTACCGCAACGGCCGCGGGCTGTGATCCGGCCATCGGTGAGGAGTTTCTCGCCTTTGTGCAGAGTGATGCGGCGGCGCATCCAGTAAATGTGGTTGCCGATACGATAGGAGACGAAGGCAGTGCGTGCGAGCGTGAGCCTGACTACGCGAGCGTGATCGTAGTCGAAGCCCGCATAGTGCGCGGCGACGATGGGATCGTGCTCGGCGACCCACCTCAGCTCTTTAGCGTCTTCGACTCCGCCGGGAACGACTGAATAGGGATAAACCGGGCGCGCGGGCTGAATTTGCGAAAAAACCTGATCGAGATTTGCGGACGAGGCGCGGGCCGAATTCTGATTGTCGAAGTCGCGATGCAGGAAAGCGCTGAATACTGACGGACCGAGGTACCGCAAGGCGAGGCTCGAGGCCACCGCCGTGAACAAGGCAAGGACCGACAGGAACAGAAGACGGCGAATAAATCGATTGCGGCGGTGACGGCGCGTGCGCCGTCGTTTGACTGTCACGCTAACGTTCCCGTTCTCGGGATCGGACACAAACCACTCCTGCCTGGGGCGGCGCACCTAGTAGCGAGGCGCGCAAACAGACACTCCTGCGGTTATGGTGCAGTGCAGCTGAAGTGCCAATGCTCCTTCGCTCGAATCACGCAAAAACAAAGGAGATCCGCCTATTTTGTTGCGACCCATAGTAGCAGACGGGAGAATGGTTTGCACATCAATGTGCTGTGGATTTCTTGGTGGGTGCCGTTTTGATTAAGCGGCGTGATGAAGTCTTTCTACCCGGCTCGAAAGCAAGCCCCAAAATGGGAATTACCGGCGTAATTACCCATTTGGGCTATTCCTAAAATTTGCAACCGCTGGTAACCTCCCCTTGGTTACCTTTGGTCAGGCGAGAAAGCCTTGACAGCGAACCCCGCTTCCTTGGCGGCGTTCGGTGGCGTTACTGGCTACACTTTCCTGACTTGAAGGAAACCAAGCGTTGCGGCTCGGCAACTAAGCAAGCTCCTGTATGGTTTCACCGTTTGCTGGGAGGCAAACCGATGCGCCTTCGTCGAATTCACCTCATCCTTGCGACTCTGATCTTTTCGCTGCTGGGGGCCGGTTCAGCTTTCGCCACATCGGTTCAATTGACTTATGAGGGGCACGAGGGAGCGCAGCCGCAGAACGGTTCCCCTTACGTTGGCTATCCGTACTACCTTTCGGTCAACGGCAGCACGAACTACACCGCAATGATTTGCGATTCCTTCGATAACAATGTGTATAAAGGCGAAACTTGGACGGCGACGACGACGCCTTTTCTGCAGGGGATTGCGACGAGCATGTTCGGGCCTTCGATGACTCTGGATTACAAGGCTGCCGGTTTGATGTTCCTGAGCGTTCTGGACAAGACGCTGAACAGCAACACGGCGCAGTGGGCGATCTGGGGTTTCTTCTCGAACTTCCAATCCAGCCCGAAGGGTCTGGCATATTTCAATGCGAATCCGATTTTCGCGCAGACGGAAGCTACCTATCTGGCGCTAGCTGCCGACGCATCCAATTCGGCTTTCAATGGGTTGGTGCTCTACACGCCGCTGAACGCCAAGCCCGGTGTTGGCCCGCAGGAATTCATCGGATACAGCCCCGTGCCAGAGCCGGGCAGCCTCCTGCTCCTCGGAACCGGTCTTGTAGGCTTGGCCGGAACTTTGCGGCGCAAGTTCGCTAAGAGCTAGCTGAAAGTTTTGACTTCCAGCTGTGTTGTACGCTGACCGCAGTTGAAGCAAACCGCACTGCCACCCGGCAGCGCGTTTTTTTCGGTGTTTTCGGCGGGTCGCAGGTGCGGGCGGGCTCAGGCAAGTGTCAGCTTGAGCGGCGGAAGCGAAATACCTTCGACCTCGGCCGTCCAGGCGTCGCCGATGGTCGTTAAATGCCCTGCTGTCAGCGTGCCTGAGCTGACGATCTCGCCCGCGCTCAACGGCTCCTCCGGAAAACGGCGCGCGATAGCCGCGCCGAGTTCTGCAAGACATAAGGCGGGACTTTTTAGAGAGTTCTTGCCCGAGCCTTCTTCGATCAGTTCCCCGCCCTTCAGCATGCGAACCTTGAAGCGCGGCAGTTCTTCGACGAGTCTCGGAATCAGGTTGCTGGTGACTTTCTGCTTTTCGCCGATCACCAGCGCTGCATGCAATCCAAAGGACGCGACGAAATCGCTCGGCTGGAACTTCCATTCGGGATAAGGGCAGTCGATGATTTCAAAGCCCAGGGCAAGCCAGTCTGTGGCAGTCAAGGCGCCTGCTGCGTCGAGACCGGCCGCGGCGATTGGCTCTTTCAGCCCGAAGACAATTTCAGGCTCGATTTTGAGCGAACGGGGACTGGGGATGCTGAGAGCTGCGAAATTATTCTCGGCATAGTGGACGGTGTCGTCATACATGTGGCCCCAGACGAGCGTTTCCAGCTTTAATAGACGCCACATCGCCTTGTTCGCATAACCTACTTTGCGTCCCACGGATTTGTGGCCGGTGGCTTCGCGCGCTTGCCGCAATTTTGTTTCAACGTCGTAGGCGATATCTAAATTAAAGCCAGGGCGCGAGGATGGAGTCTCGACCACGCTGCCGGTGTCGCGGGCGTTCAGCAGCTCCCGAGCTATATTTTCTGACTCGTTTGCGGGCATAGTCGATATCTGACGCCGCTCCAAGCGACGCTCGTTACTCAGTTTAACTCTAGATCATCTGGCTCCGAATAACGTTGGCCGCGGGGTGAGAAGCCATTCACGCCGGCATTTGTTTTGAGTCTTCTCTATCGGCCCGGCATTTATCCTAAAACCAGATGGAACTCCACGTTGGAAGTGCTGTTTTTCTATTTTTCGCCGCGGTGATCGCCGGGACGCTGAACGCGGTTGCCGGCGGCGGCAGCTTCATCTCCTTCCCTGCCCTCTTGTTTCTGCGAGTTCCTCCGGTTGCGGCGAACGCAACCAATACCGTCGCTCTGTGGCCTGGATTAGCCGCCAGCACGCTGGCGTATCTCAAGCGGTTGAATGCCCCTTTGCGACTTTTGATTCCCTTGCTGATTACCAGCATGGCTGGAGGCTGGGCCGGAGCGCTTTTGCTGCTCAAGACTCCACAGCATACCTTTCTGCATCTCGTGCCCTGGTTACTGCTCTCTGGAACGTTGCTGTTTGCATTCGGTAATTCGATTCGCACGCTTGCAGGAAAATCCGCCGCGAGCGACGATCTTCAGGCGGCGTCGTGGACCGCAATTGCCGTGAGTTCATTTGTCGAGTTGCTGGTCGCGATTTATGGAGGATACTTTGGGGCGGGAATTGGCTTCGTCATACTGGGAATGCTGACGGCGCTGGGAATGCGCGACATTCATGCGATGGGCGCGATCCGCACACTGCTTGCCGCGACGATTAACGCGATTGCCGTTCTCACGTTCATTCTTGCCGGGGCAGTGTTGTGGCGGGAGTGCGCGGTCATGGTCGCAGGCGCACTTACCGGCGGCTGGTTCGGAGCACATTATGCGCAGAAGGCCGATCCGCGCATGGTTCGAGCCTGCGTGATCGGTCTCGGGATTGTCATGAGCGCCTACTTCTTCGTCAGCACCCGCTAGGCAACAACGCCAGACTTAAGAGCATCTGATGGAATCCGCACATTGATGTGCGGTTATTTTGCGAATAGGATACTTTCAGCAACAGAAAGAAACCGCCGATGGCTTCCGATCTTTGAAGGCCGTCGGCGCGGCTTTGAGGCTTAATGTCGTGGCTACCCACACTGAAAACGCTATCTCACAAGGCATGAATTACGCTCCCGCGGGCATGAATCCTGAAAAGGACCTGCCCGAAGGATTTCTTGAGTTTCTTCTTCCGCTTAACAATCAGTTCACGCCCCGGCAGCAGAAGATTATTAAGAAACGCGCGGAAATTTTAGCGGCTTCGCGTCGCGGCCACCCGCCGGATTATTTGCCGGCGTCCGAAGCGACGACATCCGATTGGAAAATTGAAATTCCCGACTGGTGCGCCGACCAGCGTAACCAGATGACTGGCCCAGCCGATGATGGTGAACTGACAGTCAAGTTGCTTAACTCCGGCTCTCCGGCGGTCATGATTGACCTGGAGGATTCGACCGCGAATACGTGGGAGCACATCATGCTTGCGATCAAGAACACGATCGCCGCGTACAAATATGAGCTTAGTTACGACGACAAGAAGCGGAATAAGAAAGTCACGGTGCAACGATCAAAGACCGTGACCTGGGTGCGGCCGCGGGGCCTGCACATCAGCCAGGGCGGCGTCGTTGAGAACGAAATCGTGTCGGCTTCCCTGTTCGATTTGGCGATGATCTGGTATCAGATCGATCCGGCACAGCTGCCGCATGATTTTTGCGTCTACATTCCGAAGAGCGAATCGGCGGATGAGGCGTTCTGGTGGCGAGATCTTTTCCAGGCTCTCGCGAAGCAAAAGGGTTTGCCCAAGGATTACATCAAGTGCATGGCGCTGGTGGAGGCGCATCCCCTGGCGTATCAGATGGAGGAATTTCTCTTCAATTTGCGCGATCACTGCCTGGGACTGAATCTTGGCCGCTGGGATTACATGGCGTCGCTGATCGACTTCATGCTCGAAGATCCGGACTGGATTCTGCCCGATCGCAACACCATCCCGCATGACGTGGCGTTCTTTCAGAATTTTCGCACCTTGATGCCGGAGACTTGCCACAAGCACGGGGCGCACGCGATCGGAGGCATGACGGCGCTTTATCCCAGCCGCAGCGATAAGGAGTTGAACGATCGAGCGATAAAGGCGCTTGAGCAGGACAAGAAGAACGAAGCGAATTGCCTGATGGATGGAGCCTGGACCGGACATCCCGATCAGAACGAGATAGCTGTGGCGCAATTTCCGTATCCGAATCAGATTGCGAAGCGGCCGAAGCTGGCGAACTCGCATCCGGATTTGCGGCCGGTGCCGAAAGGGGTTGGACAGGTCACGCTGGCCGGCACGCGGGCTGCGGTGCGCACCGTCATTCGTTACCGTAACGGCGTACTGAACGGGAGAGGCGCGAGCCTGCTGGATGGTTACATGGAGGACCTCGCGACCGACCGCATTTATCGCCTGATGATCGCGCAGCGAGTTCGGCACAAGGTTCAGGTTGCGGGAGACGATGGAAAGCCGATTACGCACTCGCCTGAGCTGATTACTCAAATCTTCGACGAGGAGTTGGCGACAATTCGACTGGATTTGCCTTCGGAAATCGATCGCAAGGCGGCTGAGACCTTGCCCGAAGCTCGCCGGATTGCGCAGAAGATGATTGTGCAGGGGCACCACTCGCCGGTTTAGAAGGGCGCGATACGCAAAGTTAGACGCAAGGGACTACCATCGGTAAATTCGCTTTGGCAGATCGAAAGAATTGATTTGACGGAGAGCCGGCCGGAGTTGCTCACTGTGAAATTGTGCCTGGGGCGTACCGCGATTCATAACCGCGTCAATAATCATTCGGATTGGTATTAGCTGGAAATGGGGAGTCTTAAGTCATGAGTACTGTTGAGCAGCCTGTTCCCGTCGCCTTTCCCGCCTTGCAACCCCCCCGCCGCTATCTTTTCGGGCCCGGGCCGAGCATGGTTCATCCGCGGGTTTATGAAGCTCTCTCGAAGCCGATCGTCGGGCATCTCGATCCTTTTTTCATTCAGGTCATGGGCGAAGTTCAGCAGTTGCTCAAGAGCATCTACGGCATCGCCGACGGAGCGACTCTGGTGATTTCCGGCACGGGCAGCGCTGGGATGGAAGCTGCAATCGCCAATTTTGTAGATTCCGGCGCAAAGTTTGCGGTGTTCGCCAACGGGTATTTTTCCGACCGGCTGACAGAAATGGCAAAGCGCAACGGCGCAAATGTGGTTCGCTTTGAGAAGGGCTGGGGTGAGATTTATACGGACGATGAGGCCAGAGATTTCATCCGCCGCGAAAAACCGAATGTCGTCGGTTTCGTGCACGCGGAAACTTCGACGGGAGCGTTGCAATCCGGCAAGGCGATCTGCGCGGCCGCTCATGAAGCGGGAGCGCTGGTCATAGGAGACTGTGTCACTTCCCTGGGGGGAGTCGCAGTGGAATTCGATAAAACCGGCATTGATGTCGCCTACAGCTGCACGCAAAAAGGTTTGAGCTGCCCGCCCGGTTTGTCTCCCATGGCGATGTCGCAGCGGGCCATGGAATTTCTGCGGGCGCGCACGGCTTCGCCGCGAAGCTGGTATCTCGATCTCAAGCTGATCCACGATTATTCGACGGTGTCGCACCGTTATCATCACACGGCGCCGATTTCCATGTTCTACGCTTTGCGCGAGGCGCTGGCGGTGATTGCGGAGGAAGGCATTGAGAACCGTTGGGAGCGGCACTGCCGCAGCAACCGAGCGTTCGTCAGAGGAATTGAAGCAATGGGCCTGAAAATGCACGTCCCAGAGCAACATCGAATTGCCACGTTGAACACGGTTTGCGTGCCATCGGGCGTTGATGAAGGTAAGGTTCGCAAACGCCTGCTGGATGGGCCGGGAATCGAAATCGCTGGCGGCTTTGGACCGTTGGCGGGAAAGGTTTTCCGCATCGGTGTGATGGGACCGCTGGCGACTGAAGACAACGTGCAATTTTTCCTTGATGAGTTTCAGAAAGCCCTGAAAGCGGAGGGCTATTCGGCCTAGATCCACATCTTCCCTGGTGGGGCTTGCCGGTCTGAAGACTGCGATCTATCCTTTCGTGTCGCGGACAACACAAACATCCGGCTGATCATCAAAGACCCGCGATCAAAGACCGGCTCCAGAGGCAATCACGAATGACGCTAAAGTCGGTAGACACGCTGCTCGACGTTCTGCACTTCGCTGACAGCCACACAGCGGTCATCGTGCCCGAGCTGGCAATCCGGGTGACCTACGATTCGCTGCGTGACCAGGTTCTTGCCATGGCAGATGCCCTGGCCTCGGCCGGGATTCGTCGCGGAGATGCCGTGGCGATCGCGCTCCCGAATGGGCTCCCTGCGATTGTGGCCTTTCTGGCAGCCTCGATTGCAGGAACAGCAGCGCCTCTGAATCCGGCATATCCCTACGAGGAATTTCACTTTTTTCTGGGCGATACCGACGCCCGCATTTTGCTTTGCCCGGCGGTCGGGGCTGAATTCGTGCGGACGGCCGCGAGGGATCGCAAGATTCCGGTCTTCTCGGTGGAGATGAATGAACAGGGAAAGGTTTACATTCCCAACGCGCCTGCGGGAGGCAAAGCCACCGAGCCGGGGCCAGACGATATCGCCTTGATTTTGCACACGAGTGGCAGCACGGGACGCCCAAAGAGGGTGCCGTTGCGGCATTTCAACCTGGCGATTTCTTCGGCAAACATCGCCAACAATTACTCTCTGACGGAAGAGGATGTTTCGCTTTGCGTGATGCCCTTGTTCCACATTCACGGTCTGATTGGCTCGACGATGTCGACGTTGCTGACAGGCGGAACAGTGGTGGTGCCGAGCAAGTTCAACGCTCTTTCTTTCTGGAGAACGGTGGCGGATCACCGCGTTACCTGGTATTCGGGAGTGCCCACGATGCACCAGCTGCTGCTGGCGCGCAGCCGTGGCAAGCCGATGGAAGCTGCGACTTTGCGATTCCTGCGTTCGTGCAGCGCGCCGTTATCGGCCGAGCTGATTCACAAGATCGAAGGACTTTTCGGTGTGCCTTTTGTGGAAGCCTACGGCATGACGGAAGCCTCGCACCAGATGACTTCCAATCCCCTGCCTCCGCAGCATCGGAAGCCGGGATCGGTCGGGGTTGGCATTGGCCTGCGCATCAGCATTATGGATAAAGAAGGCAAACATCTTGGCACGAATCAGCGCGGCGAGATTGCCATACAAGGGGCAAACGTTTTTCGCGGTTACGAGAATAATCCTGCTGCGAACGCCCATGCATTTGTGGATGGATGGTTCCGTACCGGCGATCAGGGCTACCTCGATTCGGACTGCTACTTGCATCTAACCGGCCGCATTAAAGACATCATCATCCGCGGAGGAGAAAACATCGCGCCGCACGAGGTCGACGAGGCTTTATTGCGGCACCCCGCAGTGGCAGCGGCAGTCGCGTTCGGCTGCGCACATCCGACCCTGGGCGAGGAAGTCGCAGCGGCGGTCGTGCTGCACGAGAAAAACGGTGCCACTGAACAAGAACTGATCAGGCACTGCCGCGAGTTCATGGCCGAGTATAAATGTCCGGCGAAGATTTATCTGCTCGATGCGATTCCAACGACGGCCACCGGAAAGATTCGCCGCCGCGCGGTCGCCGCGGCGCTGGTGGAAGATCAAATATGAAGTTTCTGATTGCCGGCGCAGGGGCTATTGGCGCTTATGTGGGCGCGCGCATTGCGCATGCGGGATTCGATGTCACGCTGTTTGCCCGCGGCCCTCATCTTCGCGCCATGCAGGAACATGGCGTCCAGGTAAAAAGCCGCGAGGGCGATTTTGTGGCGCGGCCGCGAATTGCCGGATCTCTCGAAGAAGTTGGCGCGGTCGATGTGGTTTTTGTCGCAGTCAAAGCCCATAGCTTGCCGCAGCTGGCGCCGCGGCTGAAATCCGTTCTAGGGCCGGAGACGGCAGTCGTCAGCACGCAGAACGGAATTCCATGGTGGTATTTTCAGGGCTTCGGCGGGGAGTGGGAGGGACTGCGGTTGGAGCGCGTCGATCCGGGTGGGGTCATTGCCTCCGCTATCGAAGCTCGTCGCGTGATCGGTTCGATTGTCTATCTGGCTACCGAAATTACTTCCCCCGGCGTGGTTCAACACATCGAAGGCAATCGCATTTCGCTAGGCGAGCCGGATGGTTCGCGCTCGGAACGAGTCCGACAGATTGCCGAAGTGCTGATTGCATCAGGTTTGCGCAGTCCGATCGCCGCGCGCCTGCGCCACGAAATCTGGGTCAAGGTGTTGGGGAACGCTTCGCTGAATCCCGTCAGCGCTCTCACTCGCGCGACTATCGTTCATATGGTACGAGACCCCGGAGTTTGCTCGGTAATTCGGAGCATCATGGAGGAAGTGGAAGCAGTGTCGAACAAATTAGGGATGGAGTTGCCCATCTCCATCTATCAACGGATTGCGGGAGCGGAAAAAGTCGGCGAGCACAAGACCTCGATGCTGCAGGATCTCGAAGCAGGACGCCCGATTGAATTGGAAGCTCTTGTTGGGGCCGTCGTGGAACTAGGAGAGCGCGTCGGGCTTCCCATGACCGCAACGAAGACTGTGTACCACTGCACAAAATTATTGGCGCAAAAGATCCAGCCTGCCGCACAGAAGACGCCGGCCACGGCGTAGCCCTGCCGGGTTAAGGTCTTTACTGTAGTTCTTCTTTCACAACTATGGCTAATAGTATTTCTATAAATGAGTTAGGCTTGTTCCCAACGGCGAAACGGATGTGCGGGGTTTTCGGTCCTTTGCCCGATAAAAGTCTTTCAGACGTATTAACGGGCGCGTTATACTCCGCTCGCTAGCCGGTAGGTTCTTTAGACCATTCGGAGTTGCCCGTGGCCACTAGCATCAAGCCGGATTTTGAGGTTGTCCGCAGGAACAAGGTCTATGAGGAAGTCGCCCGGCAGATCGAACGTCTGATCCTCAAAAAACTGAAGCCCGGGGACAAACTCCCTGCCGAACGCGAACTAGCGGAGATGCTCAAGGTCAGCCGCGGCTCTATTCGCGACGCAATCCGCAGCCTGGAATTGATCGGCCTCCTGGAACCCCGCCAGGGAACAGGGACCATCGTTCGCTCCACGACAGCCGAGACACCTTTCGCAAATGCGCTCAAACGCCGGAAGGAATCGGTAAGCGAGTTGCTCGATTTTCGGAAGATGCTCGAACCACCGCTGGCGGCACGCGCTGCCACACATGCGTCAGCTGAGGAGATCGCGGAAATGGAAGGCATTCTGCTGCGCCAGGAAGAACGGGAAAAACGGGGAGAGTCCGCCGTGGCGGAAGACGCCGAATTCCATTACAACGTCGCCCTCGCCTCGGGGAACAGCGTGGTGCTGAAAGTGATCGATATCCTTATGGATCTTTTGCGCGAAACCCGCGCGCGTTCATTGCAGGTCGAAGGGCGTTCGCGGAAGTCGCTGGATGGTCATCGGCGAATCCTCGCGGCAATCCAGCGGCGCGACTCCGAAACGGCGAAATCGGCGATGCTGCGACATATTGAGGATGTGGAAGAGATCGTGCTCGAACACTTCTAAGGAGTTTCCCGCCTCGTTTAATCCGGGCCGACGCGTTTACGCAGGCAAAGAGCGGCCCCGGGTTTCCGCGCCGAATGGAATCAGAAGCAGTCCGACCGCGAATGCGATCGAGGTCAAGGCGACCGGCGTTCCCAGCGATCCGAAGTGGCGAACGCCGCTCCCCACCAGGAAAGTGATCGCTGCCCCGCCGAATCTGGCGAACGAAGTCGAGAAAGCGAAAGCGCTGGCTCTACATTCGGTGGGATATTGCTCCGGCAACCAGAGAGTGTAGACAGCGAAATTTGCGCCTCCGAAACCTAAAAAGAAAAGGCAGATAAAAAACCACGGCAATCCGGCTGGCCCGAGGTAGAAAACCTTCCCGAAGGTAAGCGAAATGAAAACCACCATCAGCCCAAAATAGATCGAGAGTGCTCCACGGCGGCCAAAGCGCTCGGCGAACCTGGGCATAGCCAGACAACCTAGAATAGTTGCGAACGACACCAGCATAATGCCCCACGATGCGAGTTGTGTGGCGCGTGGTCCCACGCGGCCTGCGGTCTCAGCGAGGGTGGTAATCGCCGCCGGAACATAAACCGTTCCAGCCCACAGGCCGCAAATGGATGCAAGCATAAACAGCGAATTCAGAATCGTGCGGCGGCGGAATTCCGGCGAAAATAAAACTGCAAAAGGCCGCCAGATCGCCCACGAGCGAATTACGCTGGCTTTCTTCTTCCAGGCCGCCGGTTCGGAAACGCCGTGGCGCAGCCACGCCAGCAGAAGTGCCGGAACACCCCCGACGATGAACATGGCGCGCCAGCCATAGTGACTTCCGATCGCGTAGTTGGCCAAGGCGGCAAGAAATATTCCAACGTAATAACCGGTGTGCATGTAACCCGCACCCATGCGACGTCGATTTTCCGGCCACTCTTCGGCGACAAAAGTACCACCCATAGCCCATTCGCCGCCAATGCCGATACCGGCGAGCAGGCGGAGAACGGCCAGTTCCCAAACATTGGTCACGAACGCGCTGAGAAACGTAAATATCGAATACCAGACGATGGTCAGCATGAGCGTTCGCACGCGGCCGAACTTGTCGCCCACTGGCCCCCACAGAAACGCCAGTCCCCAGCCGACGAGAAACAGGGCGAACAGCAGCGAGCCGTAGTATCCGATATTGCCTTTGGTGGCCGCGATGCCGGAGCGTGGCAACAACTCACGCAGTGAAGGAACGAGGACGAGGGCGTACACGAAGGAATCCATTCCATCGAGCGCCCAGCCGCCCCATGAGGCCCAAAAGCCGCGAATCTGATTACGATTTAAAGAATTCGATGGGACGGGGACGGGGCCATCGGCCAAGTGTAGAGCTGTGTTCGTCCCGGAGCGCGGCATGGTAGTGCGGAACTATACCAAAAAGGCGTCCCTGCTGGGGGAAATCGTAGCAAGGGCTGCGCCGGAACGGCTGGGCACGATTTTCTAAGCCCCGGATTCTCGGCAGACTTAAGGCTTTGCCGCCAGCAGCCGGTCTTCCAGCGCCTTGACTTCCTGGTTCAATCCATCGGGAAGGTGTTCACCGAACTGATCAAAGTGCTGCTTGATGCGCGGAACCTCCGCGAGCCATCCTTCAACATCAACGCTGAGCAACTGCTCGACCTCTGCGGCTGTGATGGCCAGCCCTTTGGTGTCGAGATCGGTGACTTCCGGAATTCGTCCGATTGGAGTTTCCTTTGCGTGCACTTTGCCGTCGCAACGTTCGAAGATCCACTTCAACACGCGGCTGTTTTCGCCGAAGCCGGGCCACAGAAACTCGCGGGCCTGATCTCGGCGGAACCAGTTGATATAGAAAATTTTCGGCAGCTTCGCGCCCGCGCGCTTTCCGATCTTCAGCCAATGCGAGAAATAGTCGCCCATGTTGTAGCCGCAGAAAGCCAGCATCGCCATAGGATCGCGCCGCAATTGACCTACTTTTCCGGTGATCGCGGCCGTAGTCTCGCTGCTGACGGTCGCGCCTAGAAATGTTCCATGCTGCCAGTTGAAAGCTTCGGTCACCAGGGGAACGATGCCGGCGCGCCGGCCACCAAAAAGAATGGCATCGATCGGAACACCCTTGGGATCTTCCCATTCGGGCGCAATTACGGGGCATTGCGACGCAGCCGCGGTAAACCGCGCGTTTGGATGGGCTGCGTTCCGTCCCGATTCCCGAGTCCAAGGG
Organism: uncultured Acidobacteriaceae bacterium; assembly: GCA_964530145.1. Lineage (GTDB taxonomy): Bacteria > Acidobacteriota > Terriglobia > Terriglobales > Acidobacteriaceae > Sulfotelmatobacter. The sequence continues at coordinate 116,324 of CAZGXY010000010.1, forward strand.
CGGCGCAGCCAGTCGATGAGTTTCGCCGGCTTCTCGTCCGACATTCCCTCCCACCAGACGTCGCCATCCATCGTCATCGCGCAATTGGTGAAGACCGAGTTTCGCGTGACGGTGAGCATGGCGTTGGCATTCGACTTCACGCTCGTGCCGGGCGCAACTCCGAAGAAGCCGAATTCGGGGTTGATTGCGTAGAGCCTGCCATCGGCGCTAAACTTCATCCACGCGATGTCATCGCCGATGGTTTCTACTTTCCAGCCCGGGATCGTCGGGATCAGCATTGATAGGTTCGTCTTGCCGCAAGCCGAAGGAAATGCTCCGGTCATGTATTTCACTTGGCCGGTGGGACTGATCATCTTCAGGATCAGCATGTGTTCGGCGAGCCAGCCTTCATCGCGCGCTTGCACCGACGCGATGCGCAGGGCATGGCACTTCTTGGCAAGGAGCGCGTTGCCGCCGTAACCCGACCCGAAAGACCAGATTTCGCGAGTCTCGGGAAAGTGGCAAATCCACTTATTCTGGGCGTTACAACTCCAAGTGGAATCGGGCTGGTTCGCGCCAAGTGGCGCGCCTACGGAGTGCAGGCCGCGGACGAATTCGCCATCCGGTCCAAGTACCTCAAGAACATGCATCCCCACGCGAGTCATCAGGTGCATGCTCACGACTACATAGGCGGAGTCGGTGATCTCGACTCCTATTTTGGCGATTGGCGAGCCGATCGGACCGAGGCTGTACGGAACGACGTACATCGTTCGTCCCGCCATTGAGCCGTTAAACAGGCCTCGGAGCTTCTGCTTCATCTTTTCCGGATCTTCCCAGTTGTTGGTCGGGCCGGCTTCTTCTTTTGTGCGGGAGCAAATAAAGGTCTGGTCTTCGACTCTGGCTACATCGGCGGGATCGGAGCGTACCAAATAGCTATTGGGACGTTTCGCCGGGTCGAGCGGAATTGCGGTTCCCGTGAGCACCAGCAGGCGCAGCATCGACTCGTATTCCTCGCGGGAGCCGTCGCACCAGTGAATCCGGTCGGGTTTGCACATCTGCGCGACTTCCTCGACCCAGCGTTCCAGCCTGGCATGCCGCGGCTTATCCGCTGTTGCTTCAACGTCAATGGTAATTGTGGCCATGATGAAAATGTCTCCGTAAGAATGCGTGCAATGCGGCAGCGACCGACCCAACTCAGGCCTCGAACGCGCCTTCAGGCATCAATTCGCATGCTCAGAAAAAGTGCCGCCAACCGGATACAATGCATCCGCACGGCGGCTCGATCGGGCGCTGGCCTTGTGTACACAAAAGACAACCCAATATTGTCTCTCAGTTGGGAACTTTATTCCAGCGAATGGTTGCCGGAAAGGAGACGTGGGGTCCCGGAAGGCGATTAGGCGTGTGCCTGACGTTAGGAGATGGTGGAGCTAGTCGGGATCGAACCGACGACCTCATCGTTGCGAACGATGCGCTCTCCCAGCTGAGCTATAGCCCCTTAGGTTTAATTGCTGATCGCCAAGCTATTTTACCAGCGTTTCTTTCCGGGGACTACGAGCGGGGCACTGCGATAGCAACCTCCGATTTGAAGTGACGAAAAGGAGACTTGACGAACTACCACTCCCCGCGTCTAACTATCGTTATAGCTTCTTGCGTGATGGGTTCCTGGTCGCCGGGGTGTTTGGATGTTCGCTCAACTGAATCGAGAAACTGCGACACAGAGAAAAGTGCTCGCGATATCTCTCACGCTGCACGGCCTGATTTTTGTATGGCTGCTGCACAGCCCCGAGCCGCGGTTGTTGCAGCCTGCTTCCGTGGCACTCGGCCGCAACGGCAACGTGCTCACGCGGGTTTATTTTCCAACGGAGACTCCCGATAACAGCACCACGAACTCGCCCGACCGTGCCACCGAACACTATCGACACCAGCGGCTTGGCCATGAAAAGCTGGCATGGAAGCCTCCTGATCAGATCGCCAAGCTGCATGCGCCGCGAACCTCTCTGGCTTCTCCGACTGCGGCAGATTCTGCTGCTGCAGCCACTCTTTCGAAGCTCGGCCATGGCGATACCGCGGGACCCCGTTATGGAAGCCTGCCGGGTGGTCCGGTTTATGGGGACGAGATTCGCCCGGCGCTTCCGGTTGCGACTTCTGATCCGGTGGTGTATCCGTGGCAGTGGCCGGATTCGGAGGGCAAAGTTGTCATTGAAATTACGATTGACGAAAGCGGACAGATCGTGCGCAAGACTGTGCTGCAAAGCCTGGGGGCCGAGATCGATAACAAGTGTCTTGAGGCGCTCGATCGCTGGCGATTCCAGCCCGCTACGCAGAATGGCGTTCCCATCGCCTCGAAGCAGGATGCGATTTTTCCTTTCAAGCCGCGTGGCGCCGCCGCGAACTGGCAGAGCCTGGTTCACGTTCCTCATGCCGCAATCAGCGTGCCGCTATAATAGGGTTGTGACTTCTTCACAGGTTCAACAGATCGCCTCCGCGGACTTTCCTACCCGTTGGGGCAAGTTCCGCATTTACGGCTTTCGGGCCGAATTTGGGTCGGATGGGAATCGCCGTGTTGAAGAAGCTGTGGCTCTGGTGATGGGGGATGTGCGCTCCGTGCCTCCACTGGTACGTGTGCACTCGCAGTGCCTGACTGGCGACGTTTTTCACTCTTTGCGTTGCGACTGCCGGCAGCAACTGGAGATGGCGCTTGGCATGATTCGTGACGAGGGAGCCGGAATTCTGATTTATGAGCAACAGGAAGGCCGAGGCATAGGCTTGATGGCCAAATTGCAGGCTTACGGGTTGCAGGATGAGGGGCTAGATACCGTCGAAGCCAACGAACGGCTCGGCTTCAAGGCTGACCAGCGTAACTTCGCGCTGCCTGGCGAGATTTTGAAGGCGCTGGGAGTGACGAGGGTTCGGCTGCTTTCGAATAACCCTGAAAAGGTTGAGGCGCTGCAGCGTGCTGGGGTCGAAGTTGTTGAGCGTGTGCCTTGCGAGGTCGACGCCAGCCCTCATGCCGAAGAGTATCTGCGGACGAAGAAGGAGAAGATGGGACATCTTTTCAGTTCGTAGTTCCGGCTTCTCCTCGCCGCACATGCATGCCCGTTCATCCCCCAAGGATCTTTTCCAAGGCAGTTAGATTTTTCGCGGGCAGATCCTGCAGAGCATTCTGTGCGAGAGCGATGTAAATCTCGCGTGCGCCTGCGATTCCGCTTAATGACTTGAGATGCTTCGTTACCGTCTCCACGTCTCCCCGCGCAATCGGACCACTGAAGGATTCGGGCGCGCCCAGTTGCTGGTAGTTTGCCAGAGTTTGGCGAAGAATCGGGAGCATTCGCTTTCTTGCATCTTTTCGATTCACGCCCGCCGCTCCCGCGACACGCTCGGCGGCGGCCAGCACCGCAATCAGAAGTGGCGAAGCGAACATTCCCCAGGCGTGATAATTCTCTTTCCGGCGCTTAGAAACGGAGTACGGTTGGCCTTGCAGGTTTATAACAATTTTCCGGGCCGCATTGACCGCTTTCCTGTCGCCCTCGATCGCAAAAGGTACGCCCTTGAGAGCTGGCCGCGATCCGTGGACAAAAGTCATCATAGGATGGACCGACGCCACGGCTGCGCCCCGACCGCGCAGTATCTTTAGCGCATCGCTGGTCAGCGCGCCGCTGGAATGCAATGCGATCTTGCCACGCCAGTCGCAGGCTTCCACCAATGATCGAGAAGCCTTCTTGATCTCACCGTCTGGAACGCAGAACCAGACGATCTCGGCGCCGATTTGCGAGGCATCAACTGCAACGGACCGCGCCTGCACTTTACGAGCCAGTTTGCGCGCCTTCCTCAGTGATGCCGCCGCCGGCCGGGAGACAATTTGTTCAATCACGTATCCGGCCGCACGAAGAGCGAGCGCGAGAGCACTTGCCAAGTTTCCTGCACCAACGATCGCGATGCGCGGCTTTTCTGAGATTCGCGCGGACATGCCCGGCAGAATATCAGAGTCCTAATCTTTGGGTGATTTGGTCTGTGGCGGCAAATCGGAATTGATGTTCTATATTGATGTCATGACGATGCCGGAACCTTCGAAATCAAAACGCGGACAGTCTCGCGATCGTAAAGCGGCAATTGTTTCTTCTCGAACGGTTTATCGCGGACCGGCGTTCTGGGTGACCACTGACGTAGTGTCGGAACCGGGAGGAGTTCGAGCCCGCCGGGACATCGTACACCACAGCGGATCTGTCGTTGTCCTTGCGGTCGACGATTCGGGAAAAGAACCGCGCGTATTGCTGGAGCGTCAGTATCGCCACGCCGCAAATGACTTCCTATGGGAGCTGCCGGCAGGACGAATGGATCCCGGAGAAAAGGAACTTCCCGCCGCGCAGCGCGAACTGCGCGAGGAAACCGGGTATGGCGCAGTGAATTGGCGGCGTATCTTCAAGTTTTACGCCAGCCCCGGATTCGTCGCCGAAACCATGTCCGTTTTTCTTGCCACAGGACTACGCGCGGGAACGGCCCAGCCCGAGGAAGACGAAAGAATCCGCAAACGGATGGTGCCACTGAAGGCCGCGGTTCGAATGGTGCTGAATGGAAAGATCCGTGATGCCAAAACCATTTCTTCAGTTCTGTGGCTCGATCACCAGGTCGCGAGCAACGACCCTCTGGTTTCCAACAAAAGACGCAGACCAGCGGGGCGCGGAAAGTCCTGAGACAGAAACCCGCTGCGGGGTTTGCCTCGCTCCGAGTTGAGTCTCAGGCTTGGGTCACTCCAGGCCTGTTTGCCATCTTGACACCCCATCCTAATCGTCACAAAATGCATCCTAAGTGGGCACGTTTCTGAGCCCTGGGAGTTAGGGGCGTGCGGAAAGTGGGGATGACAGGTGGAACGTTTGAAAGGTACTGTCAAGTGGTTCAATAACGCCAAAGGGTATGGGTTCATCGGGCGCGAGGATGGCCCCGATGTTTTTGTTCACTACAGTGCGATTACCGCCGAAGGCTATAAGAGTTTGCAGGAGGGAGATGCAGTCGAATTTGAAATCACCGAAGGGCAGAAGGGACCACAGGCCGCAAACGTCAGCAAAGCTTCTTAAGATCGATCTGGATTAGTTCGCGAATGTCGCACGGGTGATCCGTGAGGGTGTTCGTGCTTCTGTCAAACAGCATTCTTTCCTTTTGTCGATGGCGCGGGTCTGGCCCCCAGCCGGAATCTTGTTTACTCTTGATTCGTGGACAACAAGGCGATCGCCAACATTCTCTACGAAACCGCGGACCTGCTTGAAATTGACGCAGCCGATTCTTTTCGCATCCGCTCCTACCGCAATGCCGCGCAGGCCGTGGAAAATCACAGCGAACAAATCAAAGACTTCATCGACGAGCCCAAGAAGGTGCTCGCGATTCCCGGGATTGGCAAGGGGATGCTGCAGAACCTGCTGGAGTTATTGAAGGAAGGTAATCTTAAGATACAGGCCGATCTGCTTAGGAAATATCATCCTTCGATGCTGCAGTTGCTGAAGATTCAGGGCCTGGGCCCCAAGACGATTGCGCTGATCTGGAGTGCTTATCAAGTCTCAGACGTGGAGGGCGTGGAGAAACTGGCGCGGGAGGGCAAGATCCGCACCCTGCCGCGCATGGGCGAAAAACATGAACTGAAGCTGCTGAAGGCGATTGAGGATTACCGGCGTATTTCCGGGCGATTTCTTATCGATGCTGCCGAGGCGGAAGCTCAGAAGCTAACGGACTATCTCGCGAAATTTGAAGGTTTCGAGCGCATCACGCCCGCCGGTTCGCTACGGCGCGGGCGTGAGACAGTTGGCGACCTCGATATCCTGGTGACCGGACCGGCATGCTGCGGCGATATGGAGCGGCAGAAGGCGGTGGAGTTTGTCGCCCAGTATCCGCCACTGATGAGCGTCATCGCGCGGGGCGAGAACAAGGTCAGCTTTCAGGTAAGGAGCGGCATGCAGGTGGATGTGCGGCTGCTTCCGCCCGAATCGTTCGGAGCGGCGATGCAGTATTTTTCGGGATCGAAGGCCCATAATGTTGCGCTCCGGCAACGCGCGCTCAAGATGGGTTTCACGCTGAACGAGTACAGTTTGTCTGATCTGAAGACTGAAAAGCCGGTGGCCGGCAAGAGCGAAGAAGAAATCTATGCCAAGCTCGGGCTTGACTACATTCCCCCGGAAATCCGCGAGAATCTTGGCGAGATCGATGCGGCCGAGAAACACGCGCTGCCGAAGCTGATTGCGCTTGAGGATCTTCAGGGTGATGTGCATATGCACACCGTTGAGACCGACGGACGCAACACGATCGAAGAGATGGCGGAAGCGGCCAGAGAGCGCGGTTATCGGTATATGGCGATCACCGATCACTCCAAGAATCTGGCCTTCGCCAATGGCCTCGATGATGAACGGGCAGTCGCGCACATCCAGAAAATTCGTGACGCCAACTCGAGAATCGACGGGATCAAGATCTTTGCGGGCATCGAGGTCGATATTCTCGCCGATGGAGACCTCGATCTTTCCGACGATGTGCTGGCTCAAATGGATATTGTGATTGCCAGCGTGCATTCCGTTTTCAATCAGGAACCGGCGAAGATGACGGAGCGTTTGCTGAAGGCGATTGAAAATCCGAACACTTCGCTTGTCGGGCATCCCACGGGACGAATTCAACTTCGCCGTGACGCCTATCAATTCGACATGGATGCCGTTCTGATCGCAGCGGCTAAACATAGAGTGGCGATGGAATTGAACTCCTACCCCGACCGGCTCGATCTGAATGACGTGCACCTGCGGCAGGCCAAACTGCGAGGAGTGAAGATCGTTATCAACACCGATTCTCATCACACTTCGCACCTCGAGAAGATTCGTTACGGGATACTGCAGGCGCGGCGGGCGTGGCTGACAAAAGACGACGTGTTGAACACTCTGCCTCTCGAGAGGTTCGCTCAAGCGATAAAGCACCAATGGAACTGAGCTTTAGGCGGGGACTCAAAACGAAGAGTAGAATCGAGACGAAAAACGAATGACCGATTCGGCGCAAAATCCGGCATCGTGCGGCACTGCCAGCAATCCTGGGACGAGTGCAGACCCAGCCGCTGCCAGCGCTCCAAACTCCGGGCAGCGCGGACCGACCATTCACATCGGCGACGAATTTGGCACCGCCAAGCGCAATCTTCCGCCGGTCAGAATCCTCGGGGCGGCGGTCGCGGGCTTGCTCATATTCGTGGGCATCGTGTCGTTCATCACGCGTGCGAAGCCGCAGGGAAACGGATCGCTCGATATCGTTACCGCCGTCGACCTTCCCGGCCAGAATTCCGTTCTCGTGGCGCTCACTTTCACATTGCGCAATACGGGGAAGAAATCGATATGGGTTCACAATGTCGCAGCAAAGTTAGTTACGCCAAGCGGTGAATCGAGCGGGGATGCGGTCTCTGCCGTCGATTTCGACCGTTACTATCAAGCTTTTCCCGCGCTGAAAGAGAACGCTTTGGCGGCGCTCTCGCCTGAAGATAAATTGCAGCCCGGCGAGGAGATCAAACGCACGGTGATGGTAGGTTTTCCGGTAACGCTCGACACTTTCAATCAGCGAAAAACGGTGAGTGTGGTTGTCCAGCCTTACGATCAGCCGGTACCCATAACCTTGACTCGATAGCGAAATCAGATTCGCGGAGCATGCCCGCTGGAAAACCTGCAGAGCAGATTCGACTAATGGCCAAATTAATGCGCAAACTTGCTTCGGCTCTTGTCTCTTTGTTTTTCGCCTCAACCCTCTCCAGCGCAGCACCGGCAAAACAACAAAAGCAGTATCTGGTTTATGTCGGCACCTACACCGAGCAAGGAAGCAAGAGCAAAGGGATCTACGCTTATCGCTTTGATCCGGGGACGGACCGTGTTACTCCTCTCGGGCTGGTCGCGAAAACCGTCAACCCTTCTTTTATTGCGATTGATCCCAACCGGCGCTTTCTCTACGCCGTGAATGAGGTCAGTGACTTTCAAGGGCAGAAGAGCGGCGCCATCAGTGCATTCGCCATTGATCGCGCGACGGGCAAGCTCACTTTGCTCGATCAAGTCGCCTCACGCGGTGCGGGCCCCTGCTACATCACGGTCGACAAAACAGGAAAATATGTGCTGGTGGCAAACTATGACGGTGGCAGCGTGGCTGTTTTTCCGGTCCGTGAAGACGGCAGCTTAGGCGAGACGTCGTCTTTTATTCAACACACAGGCCACGGGACGAATCCCGAGCGGCAGGAGGCGCCGCACGCCCACTCGATCGATATGTCTCTCGACGATCGATTCGCGATTGTTGACGATCTCGGCCTTGACGAGACGCTGGTTTACCCGTTCGACGGCTCGAAGGGGTCGCTGTCGCGCGACCAGGCCAGGATTGCGAAAGCAGCGCCGGGTGCGGGTCCGAGGCACTTTGCGATGCACCCGAGCGGAAAATTCGGCTACGTCGTTAACGAGATGGGCTCGACAATCACAGTATTCGACTACGATCCTCCCGTCGGAACATTGAAGCCCGCGCAGACAATCTCTACGATCCCGAAGGATTTTTCAAAGCTCGACGAATCCGCCGAGATCGAAGTTGCTCCATCGGGCAAGTTTCTATACGCCTCGAATCGCGGACACGACAGCATTGCGGTGTTCGCAATCGACTCGAGAAACGGAATGCTCAGCTTGGTTGAGTACGTTCCCACCAACGGTGCGAGTCCGCGCAATTTCGAGATTGCTCCCGGCGGTTCGTCGCTCTTCGTGGAAAATGAAAAGTCGGACGATATCGTTCTCTTCCATATCGACGGGGCGACTGGCCGACTGACGCCCGCGGGCAAGGTTCTGAACATATCGCAGCCAGTCTGTGTGAAGTTCGTGGCGGTCGATTGACCTTACAGCTTCTTCCGAATAAACTACCGGCGCGCGAGGTGCGTTGTTGGCGCCCGGTTCGATCTAATGATACCCCACCAAAGGAAAGAGCACTCCGTTCAATTGGCGGTCACCGGAGTGGGCGCGCTTTTCGGAGTACTCAGATAGCCGGTCGCTTTCTTTTTGTCGACGCTCCAAACCACCAACTCGAACAACAAGTGATCGCGTCCGGAATAGAACTGAATCGGCTCGGCGACCGTGCGATCGCTCTTCTCGATGGTTTTGTCGTCGGCCGTCACGTTCATGGTGTATTTGCCCCGCTTGGCGTCGGTTTTCCTAAGCTGGAGGCTGACCGTGGCGACTGCTTGCGGCTTGGCACCCTTGAGCAGAGTGAATTCGTAATAGTTCCGGTCGCCCTTGTGCTTGAGAACCTCGAGATCGTCGCGGGTGTGGGCGATCAATCCGCTTTGCATGCCCAGGTCGCCGATCGTACTTTGCAACTTCTGCTTGGTTGCCTCGAGATCGGCTTTGGTGGAGGCGGCATCCGTCCTGACGCCGCCAACGTCGGTCTTCACGCCGGCGAGTTCGCCACTGACCTGGCCAATCTGCTCTTTGGAGGCCTTCTCTTCGCTCTCCAGGCGCGACTCGGCGGCTCGCTGCTGCGCCTGCAGCTCAGCGGCTCGCTGCGCCAGTTCTTTCTTCGTCATGCCAAGCTTCTGCCCGAGCGTTTCTTCCTGCGCTTCGGCAGACTGCATGCGCTTCTGCAACTCGCTGACCTGCGCCTGGCTTGAGCCCAGGTCGGATGTCAACTTCGCAACCTGCTGGTGCGTTGTGACATAGCCGTAGACAGTAGCGGCTACGAAGAAAATTCCCAAAATCAGCAGAATCCACTTCCCTGCTGTCGACTGCTGTTCAACTACGATGTGTTCGCCTTCCTCTACCATTGATCCTCCGCGCTCCGATTGGGCTCTGCGGTTCCAATTCTTTAGCATAAAGCTAAGGACTGTCAATTCGCTGCGTGGGCGCATTCTTTTACAATGCTGACGTGAAGACCTGGGACGTAATCGTAATTGGCGGCGGAATCATCGGACTGTCGCTCTCGATTGAGCTGCGCAAGGGGGGTGCTTCGGTCCTGGTGGTCGAGCGTGGGGAGCCGGGACGGGAAGCTTCTTACGCTGCCGGGGGCATGCTGGTCGATTCCGGCGCCGAAACGCCGGCCGCCTTGCAGCCATTGGCGACCACCAGCGCCCGGATGTACCCGGAATTCGTGCACGAACTGCAGGTCGAATCGGGAATGAATGTTGATCTTCGCGCCCAAGGGGCGATTATTTTACGTCCGCCCGAACACGTGGACGGAAGACCGAATCTCGCTTTGGGGAACCCTCTTTCCGCTTCCCTGGTCGAACTCGAACCTTCGCTTGCGGATACAAACCAACCGGTGTCTTTTCTGAGAGAACGTAGCGTCGATCCACGCGCACTCACAGCCGCGGCACTGGCGACCGCAAAGCGGCGAGGAGTGGACATTTCTTCCGGAGACGAAGTCACGGAAGTGAACATATCTCAGGGCAGAGCACTTGGCGTAACTACCCGAAAGACTTCATTTCTCGCAGGAAAGGTTGTGAACTGCGCGGGCGCATGGTCGGGAGAGATTCTTTCGCATGGTTTCCCGACCCGTCCAGTGAAGGGACAGATGCTATGCCTCGCCTCCCCGTCGCGAGGATTGCTGCAGCATGTAATTCGCGCCCCGGAGGTTTACCTGATCCCGCGCAGCGACGGGCGAATTATTGTGGGAACGACGGTAGAAGAAGCGGGCTTTGACAAGCGCACCGATGTGGCGACGATTCAGCGTTTGCATCGAGCGGCGATCTCGTTGATTCCAGCGCTGAAGGACGCGAAAATTCTGGAAGACTGGGCCGGGCTTCGCCCTGGAACTCCGGACGCGCTTCCGATTCTCGGCGAGACTTCGACGCCGGGATGCTACGGAGCTACCGGCCATTTCCGCGACGGCATTCTGCTGGCACCGATTACTGCCAGGGTCATGGCGCAGGTGATTCAGGGGAAGAAACCTGATCTGGATTTGACTCCGTTCACGCCCGCAAGATTTGGAGACTGAAATCGATTTCTGGTGCGCCGATGAACCGCGCCGACCTACTGGCGTATACTGGTGCGTTTCCTAAAACAGCAGACGTTCCTGCCACCTGAAGCGGAAAGGATTTACCTATGGCTTCTCCAGCAGTGGATTTTGCCCGCAATAATCAGCAGCGTTTTCTTGGTGAATTAAAAGACCTCCTCCGTATTCCCAGCGTCAGCACGCTGGAAGAACACAAATCCGACGTCCAAAAAGCCGCGGACTTCGTTGCTGACGACCTTCGGCGCATCGGCATGGAGAATGTAGAGCTTATTCCCACCAAAGGGCATCCGCTACTTTACGCTGATTGGCTGCACGCTCCCGGTAAGCCGACCGTCCTCTGCTACGCGCACTACGATGTGCAACCGCCCGATCCGCTCGACGAATGGCACACGCCGCCGTTTGAGCCGACAGAGCGCAATGACAATATCTACGCCCGCGGCGCGGTCGACGATAAAGGCCAGCTTTGGATGGAAGTAAAGGCCCTCGAATCGCTGATGCATTCCGGCGGAGGCAAGCTGCCGATCAATGTCAAAGTTCTTTTCGAAGGTGAAGAAGAAGTTGGCGGCGAGTCGATCGCCGAATACGTGCGCAAGCAGAAGGCGAAGCTCAAAGCCGATTTCGCCCTGGTCTGCGACACTGAGCTTTTTGCTCCCGGCCTACCCACGCTGTGCGTCGGGTTGCGGGGACTCGTCTACACAGAGATCGAGGCGCAGGGCGCCATGATCGATCTGCATTCCGGGGTATATGGCGGTGCGGCGCCGAATCCGTTTTTCGCGCTCATTGAAATCATCAGCAAGCTGAAAGATGCAAAGGGGCACATCCTCATCCCCGGCTTTTACAAGAACGTAAAAGCGCCGAGTAAGGATGAACTCAAAGCGTGGAAGCGGCTGCCGTTCAACGAAGAGAAATATCGCAAAACAGAAGTGGGATCAAAAGTGCTCACCGGCGAGCCCGGATACTCAGTGCTTTATCGCACTTGGGCGCGGCCGACGCTGGAAGTTCACGGCATGCCCGGAGGCTTCATTGGCGCAGGAGCAAAGACGGTGATTCCTGCCAAAGCGAGGGCAAAGGTTTCTATGAGGCTGGTGCCGAACCAGGACCCCAACGACATTTTGAAGCGATACACCGCCTTTGTGAAAAAACTCACGCCCAAGGGCATCGAGACAACGATTAAAGTTCACAGTAAAGGCCCGGCGAGCGTAGTCGACACCGATAATCCTTACATCAAGGCGGCGACTGAAGCTCTGCATGAGACTTTCAAGAAAGATACGGTTTTCATCCGCAGCGGCGGATCGATTCCAATCGTGAACGATATCTACCAGGCACTGAAAATTCCCAGCGTGATGATGGGCTTCGGCTTGCCCGACGATAATCTCCATGCGCCGAACGAGAAGTTCCACATCCCGAACTTTCATCACGGGATTGAGACGATCTGTTTGTTCTTTGAGAAGGTGGCCGGAAAGTAATGCACCGCCCTTGCGGGGGATGAGCCACTCGCTCGTTCGCGAGTCTGTCATTTTCTGCTTCGCCATTCCGACGGAAGAACCGCGACTGTTCCGATGCACTCCGGCGAAGTTATCGGTCCCGGCCTGCTGCTGTTAATTCTGCGCGATGTCGAGCTATCGGTCGAAGAGCTATCGCGCGATTAACGCGGAATTCTTATTGCTTCGCCTCGCGTGTTGATCTAGTCTCATTGTGCTCTCGCGATTCTCCCCGCCTCGTTTTTCCTCATCCATAAACTGATCGCGTGGTGCATTGTCTGTGCAATACAGGGCGCTAGTTCCTAAGGCCATACAATATATAGTGTTATATTGCTTGACCCCGCCCCTATTTCGCCGTTACAGTTGCTTAAATTTGTGCCTGCTCCCTCCAGCCTGGGTGCGGTTTCAGTTGGGGATGAATCTGACTATGCAGGGTTTGGGGAGTGGGGAATCCGATTGGTAAACAGCCCCCGAGCCCGGCGCAACTGGCCACCGACAATGACCACTGCTTTCGAAGGAGTTCACGTTGCTTAAACTGAAGCGGCTTCAGATCCTGGGCTTCAAATCATTTTGCGACCGCACCGACCTCAAGTTTCACGGCGAGGGCATTGCTGCCATCATCGGCCCAAACGGATGCGGCAAATCGAACATTGCCGACGCCATCTCGTGGGTGCTGGGTGAGCAATCGGCCAAGACGCTGCGCGGCTCACGCATGGAAGATGTGATCTTTGCCGGCACACGCGACCGCAAAGCGACCGGCATGGCGGAAGTGTCGCTGACTTTAATCGATCCCGAAGCGTATCGTGGCGCGGATGCCGACGCTCCCACCGAGATCGAGATTCAGGATGAATGGCCGAACGAAACTTTGGGGCAGGAAAATGCCGCCGATTTCCCTGATCAGGATTGGGACGAATCCGCAATTCGCGCCCGTGCCGCAAAAGAAACCGACCTTGCTGTCGAAGACGCTCAACCACGCAGGACTGAAGAAGTGGAAGTGCCGCGCTCGAAGGTGACGATGATCTCGGCCGCCTTCCCTGAGGATGAGCCGGTATTCTCGCTGCCAAGTGGAACTCTGGCGACGGTCACACCGATTTCCGAAGCCAGCGCCGGGGCTTCACCGCAAGTTGTTCTCAAAATCCGCCGCCGAAAATTCAATCAGCAGCAGTTTCATGCAGGAGAAATCGTGGTCACCCGGCGGCTGTTCCGATCCGGCGACAGCGAGTATCTACTCAACGGCAAGCTTTGCCGCCTCCGCGACATTCAGGAGCTGTTCATGGGAACCGGCTTGGGCCCGGAAACCTACGCTCTGATCGAGCAGGGACGCATCGGCCAGATTCTGAGCAGCCGCCCTACCGACCGTAGAGCGATCCTGGAGGAGGCCGCCGGAATCACGAAGTTCAAAACCAAGAAGCGCCTCGCCGAAGCGCGCCTGGAAGATGCCAAGCTGAACCTTGCCCGCATCAACGACATTTTCGAGGAAGTTACGCGCCAGATGAATTCGCTGAAGCGACAGGCATCCAAGGCGGAACGCTACGCCAAGCTTCGCGACGAGATGCGCGCCCAACTGCGGGTCGTGTTAGCCAGCAAGTTTACAGCGATTGAGCGAGAAGGCGCAGAGCTCGATACACAACTCAGTGCGTTGTCTGAGGACATACAGCAGCGTACCGAAGGTGTGCGGCAGCTCGAGGCCGAGCATAGCGAGGGCACCGAGCGCGGCTATGCCATCGAAACTGAGCTGCGCGAGAATCGTGATCGATTGAGCCACCTGGCGATGGAAATCGATCGCGCGCAGGCACGCCGGCGGCAAAACGAGGAGCGATGCCGGGAACTCATGGCCCGTGCGGCAGCAGCCGATGCGGAATTGGCCCAGGCTCGAACCCGTCTGAGTTCCCTGGAGTGCGAGCGCGATTCGAACCGCCAAGTTCTGGAGTCAGCGGCCGCAGATTTGGCTGCGGCCCAGCAGGAGTTGGCTTTTTCGCAACGTGAAGCGGCGAATGCCGCTTCCGCGCTGCAGGACCTCGAACGGCAGCAGGAAGAGTCGCGCATCGCGATCTTTGACACTATCTCCTCCGCTTCGCGCCTCCGCAATCAGCTTGCCCAAGGCGAGGAGCGGCTCGCTGGAGTGGACCGCGAAGGCCGGCGTCTGCAAACTCAAATCGACAATGCGAGTCAGCAAGTGGAATCTTTCAGTGGCCAGCGCGGACAGCTGGCCCTTGAGTTTGAAACGGTTGCGCAACGCGCCGCTGGAATCGCCGAAGAGATCGTTCAACTGCGAAGGCTTATCGATTCCAAGCGCCTCGAAGAGACCAAGGCCAAGGGTCATCTTGATGTGCTCCGCGCCGAATTTGCAACCGCACTTGGTAAGAAAGGCTCGCTGGAAGCGGTGATTGCCGAACACGGATATTCGACCGAATCGGTGCGCCGCCTGTTTCAATCGGGCGTGATGCAGGGCGGCTTGGCTCCAGCCGGCGTACTCGCCGATTTTCTGGAAGTGGAGCCGCGCTTCGAGCGAGTGGTCGAAGATTTTCTGCGCGACGAACTCAATTATGTGGTCGTTAAATCCTGGGATGCCGCCGACGAGGGCTTACGGCTTTTGCGGACGGACGTCGATGGCCGCGCCACTTTTCTGGTTCATCCGGATGATGCGCAAGCCAAGTTTTCCTTCATCCTCGATGAAGCTGCGCACAGCGCGCCACCCGCGGCATCCATCGTTCCGCTGAAAAACACGATTCGCGTTCTCGACGGCTTCGGAAAGTCGCTGGAAGTGATTTTGCCCAAGCTGCGGGATGGATACATTGTTCCCGGATCGGATGCCGCACGCGGCCTTGCGCTGGAAAATCCGGATGCATTCTTCCTTTCGCAGTCTGGCGAGTGCTTTCACAATGTCACTGTCACCGGCGGGAAGCAGCGTGCCGAAGGGCCACTTTCCATGAAGCGCGAGTTGCGCGAAGTCCTCCGGCAGCTTGAGGATTTGGAGCGAGCGCTGCGGGATGAAGAAATGCGAGTGTTGACCCTCGGCCGAGAGATTAAGGATCTCGGTTCCCTGCTGGAGCGGCTTGAGGCCGAAAAACACGAAGCCGAGCATCAGTCGATGACTTCGCGCCACCTGCTGCAGCAACTCGATGCGGAGATGACTCGCGTTGCCGAGAGCATGAGTGTTGCACGATCCGAACTGCGCCGGCTCACCGGGGAGCGTGCCGAGCAGGAATCAATCATCACCGCGCGGCAGTCTGAGATTGCAATGCTCGAACAAGCTCGAGCACAACTTGAGCAGCAGATCGCCGCGGGGCAAGATTTACTCGGCACTCTGCGGCAACGACGGGAAGATGCGGCACAAAGCAGCGCGCAGCGCGCTGCCTATGTTGCCACCCTGCAAGAGCGGCATCGCTCGGCGAAAGATACCCTCTCGCGCATCGAGTCTTTATTCGGCGAGATGAATCAGCGCATCCAGACGCTTGAATCGCAAATCGACGCCGCGGCGGCCGAGAAAGTGCAGCGTGAGAACGAGAATCTTGCGCTTCAACAACAAGCGGCGGAGTTCGAAGCCGAGCGCAATGCTGGACAGGTCCGCGAAGCTTTGCTGCAGTCGGAAAGGGGTCAACTGCGCGCGCGTCTCGCGGAAATCGATGAACTCCTGCGCAACGCCCGCCAGCTTCTCGATGCGGCACGGGATCGGCGCGGCGAGTTGCAGGCAGCGGCGGCCAAGCTGGAAGCCGACGGCCTGCATATGGCTGAAACTTGCCTTAACGAGTTAGGGATTGAGCGGGCAGCTCTGCTTGCCGATACCACGCTCCTGATTCTTGAGGGCGATGAACTTGCCGCCTATGACCGGTCTTATCGCGAGATGCGGAACAAGCTTGAAGCGATGGGGCCGGTGAACATGATGGCGCTGGAGGAATACCGCGAGACCAGCGAGCGGCACGGATTTCTTGACGGCCAGCGCAAGGATCTTATTTCGTCGATCGAGAACACGACCGCAACGATCAAGGAGATCGACGAGATTTCACGGCAGAAGTTTCAGGAAGCCTTCGCCAAGATCAACGAGAATTTCCAGACTAGTTTCAAGAAGCTCTTCGGCGGCGGCCACGCCTTCATGAAGCTCACGGACGAGGAAAATACCGCGGAGAGTGGCATCGACGTAATCGCTTCGCCGCCCGGAAAACGGCTGCAGAGCGTGTTGCTGCTTTCCGGAGGTGAGAAGGCGCTGACCGCGCTCGCTCTTCTGGTCGGCATCTTCCAGTACACGCCAAGCCCGTTCTGCATCCTCGACGAAGTCGACGCACCCCTCGACGAGGCCAATGTCGGCCGATTTACCGACTTGGTCAAAGAAATGAGCGTGCAGACCCAATTTGTGCTCATCACCCACAGCAAGAAAACGATGAGCATTGCGCCTGTGCTTTATGGCGTGACCATGCAGGAACCGGGGGTCTCAAAACTGGTCTCGGTGCGATTCGGTGCGGCGTAAGATAATGTGGGCGTAGCGGGATTTTTTGGGCGAAGCCAAAATATCCACGCCTATCCTCAGCTTTTCCACAATCTGGGGAGCCACGCCGCCGTTTTTCTCCGATCCCTACCAGAATCCGCCCGCCAACGTTTGATTCCTCAACAGGATGCAAACAGAGTTGGTGTCGTTGTCTCTTCTCATTGACAAAAAAATCCTAGGGGCTAGAATACGGCTCGCTCGTTGCCTGTAAAATTTCCTTATGACATCTTCTAATCTTCTTGATCCCGTCATCCTCCAAACTGAATTTCCAGATCTGAAACTTCTAACCAGCGGCAAGGTTCGCGACGTTTACGAACTCGATAATAACCGGTTGCTGTTCGTAGCTACTGACCGCATTTCCGCTTTCGACTATGTTCTCGCGACGGGCATACCACAGAAGGGCCGCGTACTGACCCAGATTTCTCTGTTCTGGTTCGACTTCCTCTGTGATGTCGTGCCTAATCACCTGGTCACGGCGGATTTGGAACGCTACCCGCAGGAACTGCAGAAATATGCTGACCAACTGCGTGGCCGTTCGATGATCGTGCAGCGCGCGGAGATGTTTCCGGTTGAGTGCGTGGTGCGCGGCTATATTTCCGGATCGGCATGGAAGGAATACAAAGCGTCGGGAAAAGTTTGCGGTATCGAACTGCCGGCGGGGATGCGCGAATCGGACGCATTTCCTGAGCCGATCTTCACGCCGGCCACAAAAGAAGCCAGCGGCCACGATGAGAATATTTCTTTCGGGCGCATGTGCGAAATCCTCGGCACCGAGACGGCCAGCACCCTGCGGGACCTGACCGTGCGAATTTATAAAAAGGCTGCCGCATATGCGCGCCAGCGCGGTATCATCATCGCCGACACCAAGTTTGAATTCGGGCGTACAGGAAACGGGATAACTTTGGCCGATGAGGTTTTGACGCCGGACTCTTCGCGCTTCTGGCCTGCCGACAAGTACGAACCCGGGCGCTCACAGGAGTCGTACGACAAGCAGTACGTCCGTGATTATCTGGAGCAGATTCGCTGGAACAAGCAACCGCCCGCGCCGGCTCTTCCGGCAGAGATCGCAGCCAAAACCAGTGAGAAATATCTCGACGCGTATTTCCGGATCACAGGGCGCAAGTTGGATGTGTGATGACCCAGGCCTCCACGGAGGTGGAGGCGCGAGGATCGCATGACCGCGGCGGATTGGCTGATTGTCGCGGTTGTGTTGCTGAATATAATTCTGGCCGCCATGCAAGGGTTCTTTGCGGAAGCCTTCAGCATGGCGGGATTGGTGGTTGGATATGTAGTAGCCGCCTGGCGCTACCAGAGGCTGGCGGAGTGGTTTACGAGTTTCCTGAAGTCCCAGTTGCTGGCCGAGATTCTTGCGTTTCTGGTCATCTTTTTTGCGATTTTGTTTCTGTTCAGTATCGCCGGCAGAATCGCACGCAAATTGATGAAGGCGGCAGGATTGAGTGGTTTCGACCGGTTTATGGGAGGGCTGCTGGGAGTGGTAAAAGGGTGCCTGGTGGTGGCCGTGGTGCTGATGGGTATGACGGCATTCACACCCACTTCGCAGTGGCTCGAAAAGTCAGAACTGGCGCCATATTTTCTGGTAGTGGGTCGCGCTGCGATCTGGGTAGCGCCTTCGCAGTTGCGGGCGCGCTTTTATGAGGGATTGGATTTCTTGCACCGGGCTCCAAAAGACTTAGGCGGAAGTCCTGGCTCCTCACGAAGCAGATAGCTGCAGCACCCGCACGAAAAAATCAAGATATTCACGGAGAAAGACGTGAAAGATCAACTGGAAGCACTTGTGCTGCAGATGTACAAGAGCAACATTCTCTACTCCGAGGGTGTTCGCGAGTTCAAGAAGCGATTCATATTGACGGTCCTTCAGGAGAATAAAGGCAATCAGTGCCGGGCTGCCCGCGAGTTGGGCATGCACCGAAACACCCTGAGCCGCACTATCGACGAACTTAAGATCGATGTTCGGCAACTACGCGATGGAGGCAAACGCCCGCCGCGCAGCGCTCGCCCGATGACCTTCGACAAAAAGGCCATCCGCTAGGTTGGCTCCTGATCGACAGGACGATCGTTCTCTCTCGACCCGGTTATTACCTGGAAATAAAAATGGGCAGCCGTCGTAAGGCTGCCCATTAACGTTCCAATTACCAGACTTACTGCGACGCCGTGCTGTGATGCACAGGCGCCTTTTTCACGGGCGCTGGTGCGGCAGCTTTCAGCAGCTTGCCATTGTCCATGGTCATCATGAACGGGCTGCTGGTGTAGGAGGCCGGTTCGCCCTGAAAGTCCAGGCTGGCGCCATCTTTGGGGACGAGTCTTAGCGGTACCTTATCGGGGAAGGTCAAGGTGATATCGGCTTTTTTGGCGTCGATATCATCCGAACTGCCGGCAATATCAAACTCCGTCGGCGTGGCGTGAATCACCGTTCCGTTCATTTGGACGGCTTTCCCTTTGATGGCAGCCCAAACGGCGTCCTGATCTTCTTTCGATCCGTTGGTGAAAACAAACTGCCAAGTCGCGAAGTCCATCTTATCGGGGGTGGTCGCGGCCACCATTGCGTGCGCCTGCTCAGGAGGCGTTGGGGCAGGCTTAATTGCGAAGCCGGCGGGAGGATCGGGGTTGGTCTTGGCTTGCGCCAACACATCGGTCCAGCCGTCGTCGCCGCCGTGGTACTTGATGTAGAGACCCCTCGCGTATTTTTCGATTTGCTGCTGATATTGCGGATTGGGCGCTACCGCGGAGGCGCGAGACGCAAACCAGATGGCGTCGATAGGGTCGGGAGCGACGCTGGGATCCGCTGGAGCGGGGCCGGCATAAGCCAACGCCAGGGGGTAAACGACACTGAAATCTTTTTGCTCGTCGGGGCTACTATCGGCTGCAGCGCGTAAGGCCTTTCTCGCGTCGTTATAGTCCTTATCGGTAAGATCGGAAATGCCGATAGCGGCGTTGAAAATTCCGGTCATCTGGCCTTTCATCTTGTCGAAATCGGCGTCCGACGTGCCATCGGGCTTGGTGAACTTGGGCAGGCATTCCAGCCCGGAATCGCCGTATTTCTTCGCGTCCACCAGATCCTGCTTGGCGTTCGTATCGCCGCCCTGGGCCTTCAGGCGATCGATAAACGAGAGCAAAGCCAGCGCCCGCTCGTTGCAGGAATCCGCCGCAACAAGCTTTTGGGCGGTTTCAACTGTCTTCGCCTGGTTGTTAGTCTGCTGATAATCCTGCATGAGCGTCTGCAGCGCAGCAATCTTCATTACGGTGTTGGGATATTGCGTGAGATAAGCTTCGAGGCCACTGATCTGTGCTGCGGGATCCTTTTGCTGGATGGCGCCCATATAGGCGTTGTACTCAGCCGGGTCTTTAATGACCGGCGCGGCAGCCGGAGCAGGTGCAGCCTGCCCTTGCGGTTGTGCTTGTGCGGGAGGGGTTTGCGCTGGCTGCGCAGGTGCGGCAGGGTTCTGCGCCACCACCGTTGCGCTAATCCCAAGCACCACCGTGACCAGAATCTTTTTCATCAGCATTGCTCCTTAGGCTCTTCGCCAATCCAACTATATGGGGAAATACGATTGCTCAACTCTGCGGCTGCATTGTAATCGGCTGCATTGTAATCGGACAGATAGTCGCGTTCCAAGTGAGGCTGTGAATGCGCGCCGTCGCTTGCCGGCCGGGCCTGAGGAAAAGGACGACCTGTGAGACGTAAGGCGACTGACCCCGCACATGGGGTTGGCCGGATTATAAGTACCTCTCGTTCTGAAGGCAAGCCACTTCCCGATCCCCATTGTATAAGATGCGGCGACCACACCGTTCAGATGGATGGTTTCCGATCTCCAGCGCAGGCAAAATAAAATTATTATGGGAATGAGAGGGTTTGTGAATGAACCGGAGAATCTGGCAGGCCAGGTAGCAGTCATCACGGGAGCAGGACGAGGCATCGGAGCCGCGATCGCTCACAAATTGGCTGGCTCGGGCGCTACTGCGGTACTGTGCGGACGAACCCGCAGTTTGCTCGACTCAACCGCGAACGCGATTATCCAATCGGGCGGCAAAGCTGAAGTAGTTCCCTGTGACGTTCGGAATCTTGAGTCCGTAGAAGACGCCGCGCGGCGAGTGGAGTCTTCCCTGGGGCGAGTCGACATTGTCGTCAACAACGCCGGCGTCGGTGGATTCGGCGGACCGCTTTATCAGCTTCCTTCCGATGAGTGGGAGCGCATTCTGAACACGAATTTGAGAGGCGTCTATTACACGACGCGCGTCTTCGCTCCGATGATGATGAAAGCCCGCTGCGGGCACATCGTCAACATTTCCTCGCTGGCTGGGAAAAATGCGTTGCCGAATGGTGCCGCCTATGCCGCTTCGAAATGGGGCTTGAACGGACTGAGTTATTCGCTGGCGGAAGAGTTGCGGAGCCACAACATTCGCGTATCTGTGATTTGTCCGGGATCGACCAACACCGAACTCAGCCCGCACGCCGGAAAGGATCCTGCAAGGATGCTGCAACCGGAAGACGTGGCGCACGTGGTGGAGATGCTCGTCACGCAGAGCCCACAGTCTTTTGTGAGCGAGATCAGCCTGCGCCCGACGCAGAAACCTTGAACCATGCAACGCTCGCGGAACCGGGCCCGCTCCGGCCCGGTTCTTGGCAGTAGCTCCTGTTACTTTTCTAGAACTTTGGTCGCCCTGGCGGCCAGAGCTGCGTGCTCTTTTCTGAAGGCGCGGGCCACATCGCCAAGCGGCGTTTCGTATTCGATCGATCCGAGATCGGAAAGAGGCACCTCACCCTTGGCGTAAGTGTAGACCGCCGTGTCGAGGAGAGTATTTTCCGGCGCCATTGCGTGCACGGCCGCATGCTGAGCATGGTCGTTCATCGTAATAGGCTGCGGCGTGTTGGAGAGCACTGAAGCACTCTGCGAAAAAGCGGCGGTGGCGCAGAGCAGAAATAATGTGCAAAGCAGGGTTTTCATTGTGGATCCTCCTTCGTGCCGGGGGACTGTCTAATTTTGTCAAGACTATTCAGAACACCGAATCGTCAAGGGTTCTGACATGGTTGGGGCAATCGGAATACCAGAGAACGGGACGACGAAGTCAGGGGTTATAGGTCGTTTCGCCGCCCAAACTGCAAGGAATTGCACACATCTGGAATACAATTTTCTGCCTTTTCGTACTTGCGAGATTATCGAGGGTTGCGGAGTGCGCTTGAAAGAACGCATGAGTACGCGAGGTTTCGCATTTTCTTCAGATGGCTTCTCGGCCTGAATCACGCTCCAGATAAGGCATTTGCAGTATGAAGAAATCTTCACAGTTGACAGAGCCAGAAAACCTGATAACAATCGTTCGATCTTGTTGGCCCCGTTTCTGTTCAATTCTGGAACTCCAACAAGTGTTAGACCAAATCGCAAGACGCTGTGCTTTCCAAGACCCTAAGGAGACCCATACAGATGAAACGATCCACTGCGCTCAGCTTACTAGCTGCGCTTTTGGTGGTAGCCTGCCTTTTTGGCTCCGCCGTCGCCCAGGACGCAACACCCCTGTTGACACATCATGTTCGTGAAGCAACCGCCAATGGGGAAGCGCCGTTAGTCGGGCACCTTTCCCCAACCCAGTCCATGCGGCTGGTTTTTGCCCTGCCGCTTCATAATCAGGCCGATTTAGAAAGTTTTCTCACCGCCCTCTACGATCCATACAGCTCATCTTTCCATCAATTTCTCACCGTCGAAGAATTCACCGCGAGGTATGGTCCCACGCAACAAGATTATGACGCCGTCACTCATTTTGCCGAAGCAAACGGTCTGTCTGTTGTTGGGACTTCGCGCAACCGCCTGAACGTGGATGTTCAAGGCTCGGTAGCGAACATCCAAAAGGCTCTCCACATCACAATGGGCCTTTACCAGCATCCCACGGAAAATCGCACGTTCTACGCGCCGGACCGGGAACCTACGCCAGCGCTGAGCGTGCAACTGTGGCACATTTCGGGTTTGGATAATTATTCGATTCCGCGTCCACTGTTGAAGAAAAATCCGAATCCGGGCGTACACTCGAACGCCACCACCGGCTCTTGCCCCGGAGCGGCTTTCTGCGGCAGCGATATGCGGGCTGCGTA
Source organism: uncultured Acidobacteriaceae bacterium (assembly GCA_964530145.1). Lineage (GTDB taxonomy): Bacteria > Acidobacteriota > Terriglobia > Terriglobales > Acidobacteriaceae > Sulfotelmatobacter. The sequence goes on from CAZGXY010000010.1 coordinate 139,338, forward strand.
CTACGAGGGAACGGCTCTCACCGGCGCGGGCCAATCAGTTGGCTTGCTCGAATACGCTGGAACCGATTTGGCCGACTTGACCACTTACTACAAGAACGCCAACCAAACCAACAATGTGCCGATTACTTTGCTCTCGACCGACGGAACCAGCGTCAATTGCAAAGAGCCAAGTTGCGATGACCTTGAGCAGACCATCGACATGACCCAAGCTCTCGGCATGGCCCCTGGCATGTCGAGCCTTGTAATGTATGTAGGATCGACCGATTCAGCAATCTTCAACGCAATGGCCACGGCCAATCCGCTGAACGCACAGCTGAGTTCTTCATGGGCATGGAACCCAGCAGACCCGAATACCGACAATCCTTATTTCCTCGAGTTCGCGGCGCAAGGACAGAACCTTTTCGATGCGGCCGGCGACGACGGTAAGTGGGGAGCGGGAACGCCCTATGTCTGGCCCGCGGACAGCGTGTATCTCACATCAGTCGGCGGCACCGACCTGGTAACAAGTGGCCCAGCCGGGCCGTGGGGATCTGAAACCGCATGGTCCGACAGCGGCGGAGGAATTTCGACCCACAAGTATACGATCCCATCGTGGCAGGTGGCAGCGGCCGCCGGTTGCGCGGATTGTTCCCAAAGCTATCGCAATGGTCCAGACGTGTCGGCCAATGCGAACTTCACGTTCTACGTGTGTGCAGACCAGGAAGCTTGCACCTCGAACAACTGGGGCGGCACTAGCTTTGCGGCACCCATGTGGGCCGGCTATCTGGCTCTCGCAAATCAACAGGCGGTCGCCAATGGCCAGCCGACGCTTGGATTCATCAACCCGTCGCTTTACACGATTGGTTTGAGTTCGAGCTATACCACCGACTTCCACGACATCACCAGTGGCAGCAATGGCTGGCCGGCGACAGTCGGCTACGATCTGGCAACTGGCTGGGGAAGTCCGAACGGAGCCAACCTGATCAATGCGCTGGTGCCGACGTCCGCCAGCTTCACGGTCAGCGCTTCACCCAACAAGATCAGAATTGCCCAGGGCAGCTCTGGTACCTCCACCGTCACCGTGGCGATTACCGGCAGCTTCAACTCGGCGGTTGCGTTAACCTCAAACCTCAAATCTGTTTCCTTCAACCCGTCCACCATAGCGGCGCCAGGGTCTGGAACCTCGACGATGACAATCACCATCGGCAAGAGCGTCCCGCTTGGCAAGCATGCAATCAAAATCACCGGCAGCGGCGGTGGCGTAACCAGCATCGCGCAAGTTGAAATCGACGTTGTGAATTAACACGACGATTCGAAACAGCGGTGAAAGCCCGGACCCTTGTGGTCCGGGCTTTTCTTTCGCTAAAAGTCGCACTTGCAGATTTTTTTCACATCTTCCGAGGTAGATTGCAGCCCGCATCGCGAAGGTCGGCCTTTTCGCTTGAAAATGCAGAACTGCAGAGAGCAATGATCACTGGTGGTTGGAGGGCGAACCGTATCTCTGAAATACAGATTCGCGCGAAACAATGCCCTCGAGCCGGCGAAAATCGGCTCGATTGACGACCGGCACAAGCGGGTAAGCGTTGACATATCGGAGAGCGGCGTCGAGCGGCAGGTCCGGGTAGAGGCTGGGCAGCGGCTGCGCGGGCAATACCGAGGCCAGAGTGAGTTCGCCCTTGCCTTCCCGGAAGAGGCGAGTCAGCTGATCGCGACTAATGACGTTCCAGCCGCTCGGATGCATGCGCACCAGAAAAATCGAGTCGGTGGAATCCTGCACGCGGCGAACGCTGGCGTCGACATAATCCTGAGCGCTAAGGATGGTTTTGGAAACCGGCAGCATGGCGTCTTCCACGTGCAAGACTGTTTCTTCGCGTTCTTCCTCGAGAGAGGGCAGGATTAGTCCGTCCTGCCGCGTGAGCAGATCAAAAATCGGGATTGTCTGCAGGCCGCGCGAGACCAGGTAGGAAACGGTATTCGCCACGATGACGGGAACAATGATCTCGTAGTTACCGCTAACCTCAAGCACCATGAAAACGGACGTCATTGGAACGCGTAAGAAACCTGCAAAAAGAACTCCCATGCCCACCAGCACATAAGTTCCGGTCGATCCTGCGAGGTGTGGAAAGAAGAGCCGCTCGACTCCGCCCACCGCTCCGCCGAGCATAGCCCCGATGAACAGCGTAGGCGCAAACATACCGCCCGGTGTTCCGCTGACAAAGGAAAGCGTGGTGGCGACGATTTTCAGGAGTGCGAGCAAGGCCAGGAATTTCCACACGTACTGGCCGTGCATCGCTTGATCCATGAACTCGTATCCCGCACCCATCACCTGCGGCGCGCCCAGGAAGGCAATCAGTCCGACAAGAAGACCGGCGATCGCGGGCTGAAAATATTGTGTCCATCGCGGCAAGGCCTTCAGGCGCGGCCTGCAGAAGCCGATGGATTTGGCGAATGCGACCGAGGCTACGCCGCCCACGAGGCCGAGCACTGCATAGGCGATCAGTTCGCTTGGGCGCTTGAAGGTCGTGACTGGAATGCGGAATAGCGGCTCACTTCCGAGAAAGGATCGCACTACCACAACGCTGGCGACGGCCGACAAAACAACGGAACCGAGAATACCTGCGCTCCAGCGCCCTATGACTTCTTCGATTGTGAAAAGAACCGCAGAAATCGGCGCGTTGAATGCGGCCGCGAGGCCGGCGGCTGCGCCGACCGGAGCCATCAGGCGCACCTTGTCGCGCGAGATTTCGACTTGGCGGCCTAAGGCTGAGGCAATACTGGCTCCGATCTGCAGCGAGGGATCTTCGGGACCGAGCGATTGTCCTGAGCCAATGGCGATTGCGGCACAGATAAACTTGCCAACCGCGGTGCGAAATGGAATGTAACCGTTGAAGATGTAAAGGGCGGCTTTAGTCTGGTTCACTCCGCTGCCGCGGATGCCGGGAAAAACGTGCAGCACGAGGGCTGCTACCACCAGACCTGAAAGCGAGGGAACCAGGAAGAGTCGCCAGCTGTGGGTTTGCGGCAGGGGCCCGAGCAAGGCGAGATGAGTCCAATCGATGGCAAGGCGAAAGCAAACTACTGCCAATCCGGAGAAGATTCCAATAAAGACCGAAAGAATGAGGAAGAAAACTTCTTCGTGAAAGACACCGTCGAGCGTCGAGAACAAACGCTGCCGAATATGCAGGCGAACCGGCGGCGTCTGCGCCGTCGACTCCGAACTTTTCGTGGTTACCGGCTCACTCATTGCGTGGCCGCCTCGCGTTTCTCGGAGATCAAAAGGAATGCGAGATCCAGCCCCTGTGGTTGTCCGCAAGTGGCCGCCGTCTGTTGCTCGATCTGGAAAACCACATCCATGATCGCATCCGGGAGGTCGGCCTCCGCCTGAGACTGCAGATGAGCAAGATCCGGCTTCACATCATTCCAGCGGGACTGCAGGTCAACCAGCGGAGAATGAACCGAAGAATTTGCCGCATTCAGATTCACCCCAACTTGTTGGGCGCATTGCGCGAGGCGCTGCTGAGCCTGGGCAAACGCGGAGGTAATACGGCGGTTTCGCTCCGCGTCTGAAATATGGCTGTGAAAAGGATTGGAGCGCAGCACCAAATCGGTTGTTGCTAAGAGGTCACGGGCATCAGGACCGGCGCGATCGGCGCTCACCGCACTGCGCAAGAAGTGCTGGGCCAGCAGGTAGTTGCCGGAGCGGTAAGCTGCTTCACCCGCTCCGGCCGATGCTTCCGCATCGTTCGGTTCGAGGCGCAGAACATCCTCAAACTGCTTCAGTGCGCCGTCATAATCTTGTGCTTGCAGGAAAAGTTGCGCCGCCTGGAGGCGCTCGGAGGGGTCAGGCGGAAGCGAAGCCGAAAGGGCGATGAGTTCGGAATCCGCCTGCGCCCGCGCATTCTTCTTGAGCAGATATTCGATCAGCTCGATGCGCGCTCGGTTGCGATTGGCGTCGGCGTCGGAGTTCCAGACCCCGTACATGGCATTGTGGTAATAACGAATGGCATCGTCGATCGAGCCGCGGTGGGCGGCGACACGCGCCAGAGCGAGATTGACCGCCGCATCTTGCGGAGAACGTTGCCACAGCGCGATCAAGTAAGACTCGGCTTCGTCGAGACGCCGCGGATCGTTGCTGTCTCGCAGCGCCCGCGCCAGACTGAGCTGATACTGGGAGTTGGCCGGGTCGCAGGTCAGAGCCGCGCGAAAAGCCTCAATTGCCCGGTTGTAGTCGCCCGCTGCGGCGGTCCTGACTCCCTGCGCGTACAGCTTGCGGCCGCGAGCCTGCTGGTTGGCATTGTAACGGGAGACCAGATGGCCAACCGCAGCGAATCCGGTCACGGCGCCGAGACTCAGGATGAGGAGAATCACCGGTCCGGTGCGCGGAACCAGCTTGGGGAGCTTCCACGACATGTCTCGTATCACGATATCATCTGATGACCGGCTAGTGCCCGGAGTTGAGCATAAAGTCGGCGAACAAATTCCTGCGCTTCAGGTAAGATACTCCGTCCGCCCACAGTGGAACTGGACCGCTGCTCTATTGAAATGAATCGCGAATATCACAAAGGTTACAGTCAGGAACTCCACCGGGATATGGAAGCGCTGGTTTTTGGCCACTCCGGTACTCCGATCGTCGTATTCCCCACTTCGATGGGAAAGTTCTTTGAATATGAAGATCGCGGAATGATCGGCGTTTTGGCGCCGAAAATCGAGCGTGGCGATTTGCAGATATTTTGCCCGGACGCGGTCGATCTGGAGAGTTGGTACAACAAGCAAGTACATCCCAAGGTGCGCGTGCTGCGGCATCTACAGTATGAGCGCTACATTCTGCACGAGTTCCTTCCTTTCGTGCGCTGGAAAAATCAGACTCAGCGCTTGGCCATGACCGGGTGCAGCTTTGGGGCGTACCACGCAGTGAATTTTGCGTTAAAGCATCCCGACGTCGTTACTCATTGCGTGAGCATGAGCGGCGCCTTCGATATTCATCAGTTTCTTGATGGATATTATGACGACGATTGCTATTTCAATTGCCCGCAGGATTATTTGCCGAACCAGAATGACGACTGGTTCCTAAGCCGCTACCGGCAGATGAAAATCGTGCTCGGCTCGGCGGATTGGGATATGTGTCTGGATCAGAACGTAAAGCTTTCGGCAATCTTCAAGAGTAAGGCGGTGCCGAACTGGCTCGATATTTTCGGGGATAATTCGAAGCATGATTGGCCGTTGTGGTTGAGGATGGCGGAGAAGTATTTCTAGGATCTGAAGAATCAGGTTCATTTGGAGATGAATTCGTGAAGAAGATTGGAATTCTTTTTGGGATGGAGAACACTTTTCCGCCGGCGCTGGTTGAAAAGATTAATTCGATGAAGGTCGACGGGGTTGAAGCGGAGTTCGTCAAGATTGGCGGCGTCCGCATGGATGAACCCAATAAATATGCGGTCATCATCGACCGGATTTCGCAGGATATCCAGTTCTACCGCGCCTATTTGAAAAACGCGGCGCTGCACGGAACCATCGTGGTGAACAATCCTTTCTGGTGGACAGCCGACGATAAGTTCTTCAACTACGCGCTCGCACACAAGCTGGGCGTGGCGATTCCACCCACGGTGATTCTTCCGCACAACAAGCACCCCGAGGGCACAACCGATCGATCCATGCGGAATCTGATGTTTCCGCTGAACTGGCAAGAACTCTTCGATTACGTCGGCTTCCCTGCCTTTTTGAAGCCTTATTCCGGCGGCGGATGGAAGCATGTTTATCACGTGCATTCAGCGGATGAATTTTTCCAGCATTACAACAACACCGGCGATTTATGCATGACGCTGCAGCACGGCGTAGTGTTTGAAGAATATTACCGCTGCTACGTAGTGGGTCAGGAAAAAGTGCACATCATGAAATACGATCCGCGCCTGCCCCATCATGAGCGCTATGTGAAGGGGAATCCTCCGCCGTCAACGGAGGCTTTAAGGGCCAGAATTGAAAAAGATGCGCTAACTTTGTGCCGCGTGCTCGGCTACGACTTGAACACGGTGGAGTTTGCCGTCGAGGGCGGCGTGCCTTACGCGATCGATTTTCTGAACCCCGCCCCCGATGCCGAGATTACCTCGGTCGGCCAGCAGAATTTTGATTGGATCGTGAACGCCGTCGCCGAGATGGCGGTGAAGATGGCGCAGACGGGCGAGGATCCCGCGCGCGAACTGCGCTGGGCGGGATTTCTGAACGGGCCGGATGCGGACGAAGCGAAGCCGGCGCGGAAAGCCAAGAAGAGCGCCAAGTAGGCACGATACACGATCTTCGTGTTACACTGGGTTCGTGTCATGAAGCGCAACCTCCGCAATGTAACCGTCACTTTAGAAGAATCTGTCGCCCGCTGGGCGCGGGTAGAAGCCGCGCGCCGGGACACGAGTGTTTCCCAACTGCTCGCGGGGATGCTCAAAGAACGCATGGCCGAAAAAGACGACTACGAACGTTCTATGCGGCGGGCTCTTGACCGCAAACCCTTTCTCAAGGCTGGGGGGCGGTATCTTTCCCGCGAGGAAGCGCATGACCACGCCCGTCTTCGTTGACACCAACGTCCTGCTTTACGCGATCGATCAAGCCAACAACCGGAAACATGCGGCAGCAAGGAAGTGGCGTGCAGGGCTGTGGCAAAGCCAACGTGGGCGGCTAAGCTTTCAGGTTTTGCAAGAGTTCTACGCCAATGTCGATCGCCGCTCTCCACAGGCCATCGAACAGGCTCAAGCCGAGATTCGAGATCTTCTCGCCTGGCATCCGACCGCAATCAACGCCGAGATTCTTGAGCTGGGCTGGCGAATTCAATCGCGTTACAAGATTTCGTTCTGGGATGCGCTCATCGTCGCGTCGGCCAAAGCCGCTTCCTGCCGCTTTCTTCTGACCGAAGATCTTCAGGCCGATCAGGACTTCGGTGGCCTGACTGTCGTCAATCCGTTTAAACATGATCCCACTGAATTCTTGGCCGGATAAGAAGTGATCGATGTTCTGCATATCCCATTCCTCTCCTGAAGTCATTTACTCCGGCAGGCATCGTTAAAAAAAGGACTAGAACTGGCGGACCATTAGTTATACTGTTGGCCTGCCGTCCCCCGGCGTTGCTCCCTGGAGATCCCGATGAAAACCACATTGGCACTTACCCTCGGTTTGCTGTCTCTGTCCGCTTACGCGCAGAGTTTTCTGCCACGTGTCGGCGGCGAAACATTCCAGCAGGTTGCCGAAGTCACCGGCACGCAGGTGGGAGATTATTTTGGATATTCGGTTGCCGTGAGCGGAAATACCCTCGTCGTGGGGGCTCCGAACGCCCCCGACGATGTTTGCGGGAACTGTGGGGCCGCCTACGTGTACACAGCGCCAGACGGAGATTGGGCGGGCCTCACGCAGGTGGCTACTCTGACCCCGCCAGCGGGGCAGAGTATCCCAGGTGGTTTTGGGTACCCTGTGGCGATTAGCGGCGATACGATCGCCGTTGGCGGGGTCAACCCGGCAGGCGAGGCAATCACCTACGTTTACGTGGATCCTGCGGGCAACGCGACCGCAACGGGCGAGTTGACCACTACCGTCGAGAGCGGAGGCCAGATCAACGGCATCGCAATTGATGGGGGCACTGTTGCGGTTAGCATGCCTTATGCCAGCATCGGAACGCAGCGTGCGGCGGGGTCGGTGTTCGTTTATGTCGAGCCTCTAGGCGGATGGGCCAATATGACCCAGACGGCGCAACTGGCGTTCAAGGGTGTCGAGGACATTGATTTTTTTGGCGCGTCAGTCGGCGTGAGTGGCCGCTACATCGCGGTCGGGGCGACGCAGGTGAAGGTCGGGGGTCTAGAACAGGGAGCGGCATACCTCTTTGTCGAGCCCGCGGCGGGATGGAGCGGAGCGCAGTTACCGACGACCGAGTTTGAAGCGTCGAACGGGACGAGAAAAGCTGCTTTTGGGGCGTCTATATCCGTGAGCGGCGATACGGTCGCCATCGGCGCGCCCGACGAGACAGTGGGGTCCAGCCAGGACAAGGGTGCCGTCTATATGTTCACCCGGCCATCGACGGGATGGCCAACAACGATGACCGAGACGGCCGAACTCACAGCTGGAACGGGCGGAAGCGTGCTTGGCTGGTCTGTCGCTCTGAGTGGGCAAACGTTGGTTGCCGGCGCTCCGTTTGAGCACGCATATCAGGGATTTGCGTATGTATTCTCCGAGCCTTCCGGGGGATGGCAGAATGGCGCGCAGGGCAAGCAGATCGCCGCCTCGGACGGCGCCGCCAACGATTATTTTGGCTATTCGGTCTCGTTCAGCGGGGGCATGATCGCCGCAGGAGCCATTGGGTGGCCCGGCGGCAACCCTCTTAGCGAGGACGGCGCAGCGTATGTTTTTGGCGAGAGTAGCCAGTAGCCTCCCGCCGCGGGTCGATCCACACTCCCCTTCGATAGCTGCCCTCTCCGTTGTTATACTGTTATGGCCCGCTGAGCTTTCCCTGACGACAAACGGCGCAGGGTAGGGCGCCGGAAAAGCAGGTTCCTCCGTCTCCGCCTTGCGGAGGCGCCGGAATGACATTTGCGGGACTGGGGTGACCGTTCCACATTGATTCTTAGATTCTTATGAAACCCACCTTCACCATCGGGATTGAAGAGGAATACCAGACCATTGACCCGGAAACCCGGGATCTGCGGTCTCATATTCAGGCTGAAATCCTGCAAAAAGGGCAGCTGATCCTGCAAGAGCGGGTAAAGCCGGAGATGCATCAATCGGTGGTTGAGGTGGGCACCGGTGTCTGCAAAAACATCAAGGAAGCCAAGGCCGAAGTGAGGCTGCTACGGCGCGACATCATCCGGTTGGCCCGGGAAAACGGGCTGCGGCTGGCTTCGGTGGCAACGCATCCGTTTTCCGATTGGCGCACGCAGGACATCAATCCCGATGAGCGCTACAAGAACATTGTCGAAGACATGCAATTGGTGGCGCGGGCAAACCTGATTTTTGGCCTGCACGTGCATATCGGCATCGACGACCGCGAAGAAGCGATTCACATGATGAATCACGCGCGCTATTTCCTGCCGCATCTTCTGGCGCTGTCGACCAATTCGCCTTTCTGGCTGGGCATGGATACGGGCTTGAAATCGTACCGGTGCAAGGTATTCGACAAGTTCCCGCGAACCAATATTCCGGATTATTTCCCGAGTTGGGGTGAGTACGAAAACTTCATCAAGCTGCTGATCAAGACCAACTGCATCGACAATGCCAAGAAGATTTGGTGGGATATCCGTCCGCACCCGTTCTTCAACACGATTGAGTTCCGCGTGTGCGATATCCCGATGCGGATGGAGGAAACGATCGCGATCGCCGCGCTGATCCAGGCGACGGTGGCAAAACTGTACAAGCTGCATACCGCGAATCAGGGATTTCGCTTATACCGCCGCGCCTTGATCATGGAAAACAAGTGGCGGGCGTCGCGCTACGGATTGGACGGAAAGCTGATCGATTTCGGCAAGCAGACGGAGGTTCCGACACGCGACCTGATTCATGAGTATCTGGACTTCGTTGACGACGTTGTCGACGAACTGGATTCGCGCGAGGAATTGAACTACATCCATACGATGCTGGAGCGCGGCAGCGGCGCCGACCGGCAACTGCGCGTCTTTCGCGAAACTGGAGATCTGAAGAAAGTTGTCGATTACATCATTGAGGAGACTGAAGCGGGGCTCGAAGAAAGCGAACCTACTTCGGTTCTAAAAGTCAGCTAATGACCATTCCTACGGACTCATCTACATTACCCATTTCCGCGCAGAAGCAGAGGGGGTGGGGCGCACGGAAGCCGATTCCCTTCGATCCTGAATACACGCCCGGGGCGCGCAATGCCATTGCCGTTTGCCTGCGCGTGCGGCCAGATGAAAAAGTCTGCGTAATCACCGACGAGGAAACTCTTGAGATTGCGACCGCAATCGTCGCCGAACTGGGCCTGGTCGGGTCTCCGTATAACGTCTGGGTGCTGGAGGATTGGGCACAGCGGCCTCTGATCGATCTTCCTCGTGAGATTTTGGACGATCTGGAAAGCAGCCAGGTTTCGATTTTTGCCGTACAAGCGCAGAGAAATGAACTGCGCTCCCGCATGCAGATGACCGATGTTGTGAATCGGCGCAAGATTCGCCACGCGCATATGGTGAACATCAACCGGCAGATCATGCTGGAAGGCATGCGTGCGGATTTTCAGAAGGTCGACCGACTGAGCGCCAAGGTTGTGGCCATGGTGCGCAAAGCAGAGCGTGTGCGTGCGAAGACCGCGGCGGGAACCGATCTAACTGCCGAACTGAACCACAACTACAAGTGGCTCAAAACCAGCGGCATTATCACGCCGGAAAAATGGGGCAACCTTCCCGGCGGCGAAATTTTCACCACACCCGGCGAAGTAAACGGAACGTTCGTCATCGACGGAGTCGTCGGGGATTATCTCTGCGCCAAGTTTGGTAACCTGCGCGAAAATCCGCTGACGATTCACATGAAAAAGAATCGCCTGGTTGAGGCGCACTCGGAGAATCGCGAGCTCGAAGACGATTTCTGGAAATACACGCATACCGACGAAAACAGCGACCGCGTAGGCGAATTTGCCATCGGAACCAACATTGAGTTGAAGGACATCATCGGACAGATTTTGCAGGACGAGAAGTATCCCGGCGTGCACATCGCCTTCGGAAACCCTTACGGGGCGCACACCGGTGCGGAGTGGGACTCGTCCACTCATATCGATGTGGTAGGGCGGAAATTCAACATCTGGGTTGACGACGAGCAAATTATGCAGGATGGGAAGTTCCTGGTGGAAGCGTAGATGTCGTCGGCGACGGTTACGGAATCGACCAATGCCTTACTCGCCAAAGCTTACCGCGAGTTTAATGCGCGCAATATGGAAGCTGTAATTGCGCTCATGCAACCGGACGTGGAGTGGCCCAACGGCATGGAGGGTGGAACGGTTCACGGACACGACGGCGTCCGCCAATACTGGACGAGGCAATGGGCCATGCTCAACCCACAGGTGACTCCGGTTGGCTTCGATGTGGACGCTGCAGGCAGAACAGTGGTGAATGTTCGTCAAACAGTGCGCAACCTTGATGGCGGTCTGCTCCTGGATCGGGAAGTGAAGCACGTATACACGATGGAAAACGGCCTTATTCGCAGCATGGAAATTTACGAATAATTGATGTCCCGTTGCCGCGGGTTTTATGATCCCTTCCCTCCGAAAGCAATTCAACTACAGTTTTACTCCCGACAAATATCAAACGTTCCTGCGTCAAGTTGATGACGCATGCGGATCGCACGTGCAATTTCGTCTGTCGGAGACTCCCTGTTTCTTCCCCAGATCATTGCTGGAACGCATGGTTCACGACGGCAAAGAACTGATTCGGCAACTCGTTGAGAGTCCTGAATACCGAATAAAGTCAGATGCCTCCATTCCATCGGAGTTTAGGGTGCCGAATGAGCCGGATCATCCGATGTTCGTTCAGGTTGATTTCGGGCTGGTGCGCGGCGCCGATGGCGAACTGCATCCAAAGCTGGTGGAACTGCAGGCCTTCCCTTCCCTATACGCGTATCAGCCCACGCTGGCGCAAACTTATATGGAAGCCTATGGCGTGAGTAAATTCGAACAAGGAGAGCGGCTGCATTTTTTCCTGGGTGGCTTGGATGAAAGTTCCTATCGTGAACTCCTGCGACGTGCAATTCTGGCCGAGCATGATCCACAGAACGTGATTCTGATGGAGATTGACCCGCTCCATCAGAAAACATTTCCCGATTTTGCGCTTACCGAAAAGTTGCTGGGCATTCCTACTGTCGACATCAGTGAGATTAAGAAGAATGGCCCTCGACTTTATTACGAACTCGATGGCAAGCGCGTGCCAATCCACAGAATTTACAATCGCGCAATCGTCGATGAGCTGCAACGAAAGAACGTTAAGCTGAACTTCGACTGGCGCGACGATCTTCACGTAGAGTGGGCGGGACATCCGAATTGGTATTTTCGGATCAGCAAGTTTTCTATTCCGTATTTGCAACACGAGTCAGTGCCGAAAACGTGGTTTCTCGATAGGCTCGGTAAGATTCCCGAAGACTTGCAGAACTATGCTCTCAAACCTCTTTATTCGTTTGCTGGACTCGGGGTCCTGATCGCGCCGACCAGGGAAGATATTTTGGCGATTCCCCCCGACGAACGCAGCGGCTTCATTTTGCAGGAGCGGCTGCACTTCGAGCCGGTCATCGAAACTCCATTTGGAAAAACCAAGGCTGAAATCCGTGTGATGTATATCTGGGTGGAGAAACTGGAGGCCGTGCTAACGATCATCCGTATGGGACGCGGGTTGATGATGGGCGTCGACCACAACAAGAATATGGAGTGGGTAGGCGCGTCGGCAGCCTTTTATTTGGAGTGACAACAGAGTTCAGCGAAACTTCGACATTTGCCCCTAGCCAATGCGTTTCACGATCCTAGTTTGCAACTCGCGGCCGTTGGGCCTGCGAAGATAAAGCTTGTCCCCTGCCAGACGCACAGCCACAGGATCGCCCGGTTTCCATTCGCCGGGAGTGTAATCGTCGGCGGCTGTGCAATCGTACTCGCCGGTGTAAACTACCCCACCGAGGTTGACCACGACGGTGCGGCGCACGGCATGAGTCGTGCTCTCCCGTAGCACTTCGGCTTCCGCCTGGCACCAATTGTCCACGTCCCGGCCGTCCACGGCTCCGCTATGCCGGTAGAGTTCACTCGCACGGCGGCGAATGGCTTCGAGAATGTGCGGCGGATAGGTTTCAGGGCCCCGGTTCATGATCGATTTGCCTCGCAACTTCTGGGATGCTAACTCATACTAATCGTCACCTTGCCGGATGCAACTCACATCCATTGCTCGCGACAACCCGGAAGGACAGGTTGTTGTCAGTTTGGGAACGCTCGCGGCGTATCTAACCAGATTTGCAAAATCAAATGCACAAATGTGATGATTCGGCTTCGCCGTTGACCGCGGTGGCCGAGGGGCCTAACATTACCGCCGTCGGGGAATTGCTCCACTCATGATCGGCCAAACAGTGTCCCACTATCGCATCCTGGGCAAGCTCGGAGGCGGTGGTATGGGCGTGGTCTATGAGGCCGAGGATCTCAAGCTGGGCCGGCATGTCGCTCTGAAGTTTATTCCTGAAAATCTTGCCGGTGACCCGAAATCGCTGGAGCGCTTTGAGCGCGAAGCGAGAGCGGCCTCCCTTCTGAACCATCCCAATATATGCACGATTCACGCAATCGAAGACAACAACGGGCACCCTTTCATCGTGATGGAGAAGCTCGAGGGCGAGAGCCTCAAACAAACGGCGAAGCCCGTCGAGACGGAGAAGCTGCTCGACATCAGCATTCAAGTTGCCGACGCCCTCGCCGCGTCGCATGGGAAAGGAATCGTCCACCGGGATATCAAGCCGGCCAACATCTTCATGACACCGACCGGACAAGTGAAAATCCTCGATTTCGGATTGGCGAAACTTGTCCATAACGTTGGAACTGACAGCGACGGCGGAGCGACCGAAGATTCGCTAACCGCCATCGGCGTGATACCGGGCACTGCGGTCTACATGTCTCCCGAGCAGGCCCGTAGCGAGGAGATCGACTTCCGCAGCGACTTGTTTTCGTTTGGGGTCGTGATGTACGAAATGTCGACGGGTAAGAAGCCGTTCTCCGGCAAGAATTCGCTGATGACGCTGGATGCCGTCCTGCATACCAAGCCAATTCCTCCGGCAGAAGTCAATCCCAATGTCCCAGTCGAACTCGAAGGCATTATTGGCAAGGCGATGGAGAAGGACCGCACCCACCGCTACCAAAGCGCCGCACAGATGAAGGCCGACCTGCTGCAGCTCAAGCGCGAGACCGAGTCCGGCCAGGTAAAAAGTGCGTTCCACAGTGGGCGCCTACGGGTTGCCAACAAAACCTTTGGCCGAGGCGGCGATAGCCGGTGGCTTTACTGGCTGCTGGGCGGGACTGCCGCGCTTCTCATCACAGTCTTAGCTGCAGTGGGAGCGTACTGGTGGAAACATCGTTCGATGGCGAGCACAGAGCTGCAGCATGCGATTGCGGTTTTGCCGCTACAGAATATGAACGGCGACTACTCGGTCGATTATCTCCGCTTTGCGCTTGCGGACGAATTGACCAGCGCGCTTTCCTATTCCCGCTCGCTCGATGTGAGACCGTCCTCCGCTACCCGGAGGTACGTAGAATCGGATCTCGACGCGCACAAGGTTGGGCAACAATTGCGCGTAGGCCGGTTGCTTACCGGGCACTTCACCCGCCAGGGCGAGCGCCTCAGCGTGACGCTGGAAGCCGTCGAGGCCTCCGACGACCGGCTGCTTTGGCAGGCGACGGTAATGGCCCCGGTGAATGACTTGATTTCCCTGCAAAACCAGCTGAGCACGCAGATTCAGCGGGGGCTTTTGCCGGCACTCGGTGTTGGCGGGGCTTACACGGCGGCTTCGCGTCCGAAAAGTCAGGAAGCTTACGATTTATATCTGCACAGCCTCGCGCTGCCGCACGACCCTGCACCGAACAAAGATGCCATTGTCGTGCTTGAGCATGTAGTCGGAATCGACCCTGGCTATGCCCCTGCCTGGGAAGCACTGGGAAGGCGCTATTACTATGATTCTGATTACGGCGGCGGTGGGGAGGCAATGTTCCAGCGGTCAAATGCTGCCTACGAACGGGCGTTAGCGCTTGATCCGAACGACGTCGTCTCCGCCAGCAACCTGATAACAAACCGGGTGGAACGTGGCGAGCTGGGCCGAGCCTATCAGGCGGCGACAGATCTGGTGAAGCGGCGGCCGGATAGCGCCGACGCACATTTTGCCTTCAGCTACGTCTTGCGTTATGCGGGCATGCAGGAAAAGGCAGCCCAGGAATGCAACACAGCTCGGTCACTCGATCCGGAAAATTTTAACTTCCGGTCCTGCGCCTGGACGTTCCTGGAACTTGGCCAGCCGCAGCAGGCAAAGAACTTCTTGAACCTCGATCCCGGGTCGGAGTGGACAGCCTGGGTGACTCCTTATCTTCACCTCGACGAGGGAAATCTCACGGCTGCTCGCGATGCCGCGAAAAACACGCCAAGGGGCGCGTTGTACAACCGCGAATTGATGATCGCCTGCACGCAGTCGCCGCGCCCGGCGGACCTGGAGAAGGTCGCACACGATACCGAAGCTTCGGTGCTTACTGAACCTGATCCCGAGATTTGGTATCACGCCGGGTCTCTGATGGCCTACTGTGGCCAGAAGGAAGCTGCCCTGCGCATGTTCAAGGCCGCGGTTCAGCAGAACTACTGTGCGTATTCCGCGTTGTTGGACGATCCGCTGTTAAGAGATTTACGCAAGGATACAGCTTTTAATCAAGTGCTGACTGCGGGCAGTGAGTGTCAAAGCGCGCTGAAAGAAGAGACGCAGTAGCTTGGCCCCGTTGACGCCTTTTTGCTCCCGATTTATCTTCATTTCAGGAAAAATTTGCGTCAAACCGGTGTCAGGCTCCATCTCTGTAACGTGAACAATTTGCCATGCAAGAATATGCGGGATAGGATCGCACGGTTTGCAAATCTTTTTTTTCTGCCTTGGCGGTTTCGGGCGTTATTCCTTTCCCTTTTAGTTGTTCCGCTCCTGCTACAAGCCACGCCGCGGCAGAGTGGGTCAGAATCGCCGCCCTTGGCTGGGACCACACCGCCCGCTTCCATCAACTTTCCTCAGCTCCCTTATGACGGATCTCCTCCCGAGCTTCCACAGGATGAGGGCATGATTGGTTTGCGGCTGATGCTGCGCAGGCTCGGCACGACGGCTCAATTGATGCAGACCGTGGCGCATCCCGACGACGAAGACGGCGGCATGCTTACGCTAGAATCCCGCGGCCGTGGCGATAACGTTTTGTTGATGACGCTGAATCGTGGCGAAGGCGGGCAAAACAAGATTGGCAGTAACTTGTCGGATGTGTTGGGCGTATTGCGCACCCTGGAACTGCTGGCGGCTGACGAATATTACGGCGTGCAGGAGCGCTTCTCGCGGGTCGCCGACTTCGGTTTCTCGAAAAGTGCGGATGAAACTTTTGGCAAGTGGGGTGGCCACGATATCGCCTTGGGCGATATGGTGCGCGTGATCCGGACTTTCCGCCCGGATGTGCTGGTTGCACGTTTCTCCGGAACCGAGCGCGATGGACATGGACATCATCAGGCTTCTGCCATTCTGACGAAAGAAGCATTTCGCGCGGCCGCCGACCCGGAGCGCTTTCCTGAACAGATTGCCCACGGACTCGCGCCCTGGCAGGCCAAGAAGCTCTATATCGGAAACGTGTGCGGATTTGGAGCGATGACCTGTCCGGACGCGAGCTGGACAGTAAAGCTGAACACCGGCGAGCCGAGCGCCGATCTTGGCATGTCGTACATACAGTTCGCAATGAAAGGTTTGCGGCACCAACTTTCGCAGGGCGCGGCGAACTGGAATGTAGACCCAGGCGATCGGTTCACTTTTTACAAACTCGTCGATTCGATTGAACCCGCAAAGCTCGATAAAGACGGTCACGAGAAAGATTTCTTCGATGGAATCGATACGTCGTTGGCGGGGTTGGCAAAGCAGTTGGGTGGAGAAGAATCGAAGGTGCCGCATCTGCGGCAGGAACTGAGCGCCGTCGCGAGCCAGGTTGCACGGGCGAGCGAGGGCGCTAAAGGGAATGATCCGTCGGCGTGCGTTGCGGATCTGCGCGAGGTTCTCGGCGGACTGGAGCAAGCACAGATTGACACCAGCAATAGCCCGCTTGCTGAATCCGTCAAGTCGAACCTGCTGGCACGGTTGCAAGAAAAGCGAGAGCAGGCGCAGACGGCGCTCAATCTGGCGTTGCACGTGAAGTTATCGGCCACGGTCGTAACGCGATCGAAGCCTCCAACAGCCGTTTCGAAAGAGGCGGACGCATTGACTGCCGTGTCTCCCGGGCAGGAATTTCTGGTTCAGGTTGTCTTCAGGAACGGATCCAAAGAAAATCTGATTCCCGATTCCTTGAAGTTGGAAGTGCCGGAGGGTTGGGGGTCAATCTCCGACAAGGTACGACCTGCTGCCATCAAACCGGGCGAAGATCTCGAAGCTACGTTTCGGCTGCTGGTGCCGAAGAATACGCCCTTTACCCGTCCCTATTGGCATCGCGACAATCCGGAAAGCGACAGCTTGAACCACATCGACGATGAGAGATATGTGACGCTGCCGTTCCCTCCGCCGCTGTTGCGTGCGCGCGTGGAATATTCCCTTCCAGCCGCCGGTGGCCCACACGGAGTGAACAAAGTAAAAAGCCGCATCCAGGCCACAGTGGTTACACCGTTTATCGACGATGGCGGAGTAGAACGCGATCGGCCGCTGGCAGTTGTGCCGGCATTCTCCGTTGCTCTGGAGCCCGGGACACAGGTGATTTCAACTCACAAGGGTTCGAGTTCAACCGTCACGGTCGGGGTAACCGGCAACTTAACCCATAGTTCCCAAGGTGTTTTGCATTTGGAACTCCCTCAGGGCTGGCGGTCAGAGCCCGAGAAGTTGGAAGTCGGCTTTAAGCAGCGTGGCGAAAAACAGGATTTTCACTTTAAAGTCTCCCCCGCCGGATTGCAGGAGGGACGGGCGCAAATACGCGCGGTTCTGCAAACAGAAGGAGAAAACTTCAGCGAGGAGTACACGCTGGTTGCCCGTGAGGATCTTGGCAGCTACTACTACTACCAGCCCGCGCTTCAGCGAGTGAGCGTCGTCGACGTAAAAGTTCCGCATGACATCAGGATCGGTTACATCATGGGGGCGGGCGACGACATTCCTACTGTGCTTCAACAAGTGGGATTGAATATTATTTCGATCCCTGCCGAAAGGCTGGCGAGCGAGGATTTGAGTCAATACCAAACAATCGTGCTCGGCATTCGAGCTTACGACACGCAGAAGGATGTGGTCACCAATAATCAGAACCTGCTCAACTACGTTTCCGCCGGTGGAACTTTGGTCGTTCAATACGACACCGGCGTCGCCGATTTCAACGGCGGACACTTTACCCCCTATCCTGCCGAACTCAGCCGCGCGCGCGTTTCGGTGGAAGATGCCCCAGTGCAGATTCTTGCCCCCAATGACCCAGTTTTTCATTATCCGAACGAGATTTCAGCGGGCGACTTCGATGGCTGGGTGCAGGAACGCGGCCTCTACTTCATGGATAAGTGGGATGAGCATTTCACGCCGCTGCTCTCTTGCCACGATCCGGGTGAAAGCGATCAGAAGGGCGGTCTTCTGGAGGCGCATTACGGCAAAGGAGTCTATATCTACACCGGCTACGCCTTCTTCCGCCAGTTGCCAGCAGGAGTGCCGGGAGCGGTGCGGCTGTACGTAAATCTATTGAGCGCCGGGCATGAGAAGCCGTAACCAGTCGTCAGTTACCAGTTGACCTTGTATAAGTTGAATGAACCTGCGAGTGCAGAATCGGCTCGTTCCGGCGGCGTAGAAGTCTGCGATTCACTCAACGATGGCTCCTCCAGCAGATTCCGGGGAAAATTCGCAAGGTCTGATCCGCGGCATGGGGCTCGGGAGCGCCACGGCGCTCAACATGATCGATATGATCGGCGTGGGTCCGTTCATCACCATGCCGTTGGTTTTGAGCGCGATGGGCGGGCCACAGGCGCTGCTGGGGTGGGTGGCGGGGGCTCTGCTTGCGGTTTGCGATGGCTTAGTCTCGGCAGAATTGGGCGCTGCATTGCCGCACTCAGGCGGGCCCTACCGCTATCTGCGAGAGATCTACGGACCGCAGAAGTGGGGGCGCCTGCTCTCGTTTCTTTTCATCTGGCAACTTTCATTCAGCGCGCCACTGTCGATCGCGACGGGCTGTATTGGGCTTGCAGGCTACGCAGCCTATTATTGGCCGGGCCTTGAGACGGTCTATGCCGAGCACACAGCGGCATTGCAACTCCCCTGGGCAGGCCCGCTGCAAGTAAGCTGGATTGTTACGCCAGCAACTGCGCTGGCGGTGTCGATTTGCTTTTTCACGGTACTACTTTTGTACAGGCGCATCACGGTGATCGCGCGGCTCTCGAAATTACTCTGGTTCGGAGTGATGGCGACCATCGGCTGGATCATCTTTGCCGGTTTTACGCATTTTAATTCCGCGCTCGCCTTCGATTTTCCTCCGGGCGCGTTTACGCTCTCGCACGGATTCTTCACCGGCCTTGGGGGCGCAATGCTGGTTGCCACCTATGATTATTGGGGTTATTACAATGTTTCCTATCTCGGCGATGAGATCAAAGATCCCACTCGGAATATTCCCCGCGCCATTTTGCTTTCCATCCTGCTGGTCGCATGTCTATATCTACTGATGAATCTGTGTATTCTTGCGGTCGTGCCGTGGCGTGAGATGGTACAGGCAGGCCGGGACAACAACGGCTTGTATGTCGTGTCTTTGTTTATGCACAGAATTTACGGCCTCTGGGCGGCGCGCCTGGTGACGGCCTTGGTGATTGTGACCGCCTTCGCATCGGTCTTTTCGCTAACCCTGGGTTATTCCCGCGTTCCGTATGCGGCCGCTTTAGACGGAAATTATTTCAAGGTGTTTGCGAGGCTACATCCGGTTTATCGCTTCCCGTATATTTCTTTGCTGGCGCTGGGAGTTGTGGCCGCGGCCTTTTGTTTCTTGCGATTACGCGATGCGATAGCCGCGCTGGTCGTGATTCGCCTGATTCTGCAGTTCCTAGTGCAGGCAGTCGGAGTCATTGTTTTCCGAGTCACGCGGCCCGAAGTGCCGCGTCCGTTTCGTATGTGGCTTTATCCTCTACCCGCGCTGGTAGCGATTGCAGGATTTCTATTTATTCTTTTCAATCGGCAAAACTGGCAGAAAGAAATACGGTATGCGGTAGTAATCTTGCTCGCGGGCCTGGCGATTTATATGATTCGATCGTGGCGGGGCCGGGAATGGCCGTTCCACGCGCAGAGTTCATAGAATCGAGGCACGATGATGGGAGATGCTTTAAATAGGGGACTCGGAGGAATCATGATACGTAAGATTTTTATATCCGCCGCCTGCTGCTTGATCTTACTCGCGGTCGGCAAGGCGCAGGATAACAAGCCGAAGGATGAGCGTCGAACCGTCACCGAAGTTCTCGATCACACCGTGCTGAACCTCGAACACGAGTTTGTTCCCGCGGCGGAGGCCATGCCCGAGGACAAATTTGGCTTTGCGCCCGCCAGCGGCGAGTTTAAGGGAGTGAGAACCTTTGGCGAACAAATTAAGCATGTCGCCGCCGTCAACTATGAATTGGGCGCTGCCATTCTCGAAGTGAAACCACCAGTCGACATTGGCGACGAATCGGGTCCAGCTTCGATGACGAGCAAGGCCGAAATCCTTAAATATCTCAAGGACTCGTTTGCTTATGTGCACAAGGCCATGCAGACCATCGACGAGAAGAATCTGGTGGCAACCGTAAGGAGTCCATTTGGCGAAGGCCGGGTGTCGCGCCTCGGGCTCGCCGCAGCAGTCGCATCGCACGGCTTCGATCACTATGGCCAGATGGTGGTTTATTTGCGAATGAACGGAATTATCCCTCCCGCGAGCCGATAGGCGCGCTAATCGGCGCTTAATAACGGCCAGAGCGAATCCGCTCATCGAGAGCTTGTCGGTCGAGACAGCTACAAAGGTGTTCGTCGAACGTCAGGGTTCGCTTCTTAGACAATCTCGCCGGATAAGAATCGATTGCCTGAAAGAAAGTCGCGATCTCGGCGCGTGCACGTGCCTCGGAACGGTCTCCTTTTAGACACGACTTTCCATTCTGAATCTTCTTGTTCATCTCTGGAGATTGCCGAAGCGGGGCTTGTGTTTCTGAAACCCCAAGAGACCATAAAAGTTGTGAGGGAAAAGGAGCGGCTTCAGCCGCGTGCGCCGCGCCTCGCGATTGATGTGGGAAGCAATTCTGCTCGAAGACCTGCGCGGAGCAGGTGGGATGCGATCACTTTCTTTGCGGCTTCAACCTTTGACAGAGGATCCAGAAAAACCAGAACGGATGGGCCAGCTCCACTGAGGGCGGCGCCGGCTATGCCGTGATTGCCGGTTAGCTCCTGAATAGCCGTCAGCAAAGGGCAGAGTGGAGCGCGATAAGGTTGGTGAATACGGTCTTGCAGCGCGGCGGCGAGCAGATCATGGCGGCCCTGCACAAATGCGGCCAGCAGCAGCATCGAGTTTTGAATGTTCGATACAGTGTCAGCCCGCGAATACTGTGACGGAAGCACACGGCGCGCTTCTTCGGTCGACAAGACCTGTTCGGGGATGGCGAGTAGCAATGGCCACTTCCCTTTCGGAGGGATGCTGACGACCTGGGCCTCACGTTCGCCGCACATTCTCGCAATCGTGAGACCACCCATCCAGCATGCCGATGCGTTATCGGGATGGTGTTCCCGATGCGATGCCTCGCCTATGATGTGAGCGTCGTTCCAACGCAGGCGCCCAAAGTGATTTGCCAGCGCAATTCCGGCTAGGCGCGCTGCGGCGGAAGAGCCGCAGCCTTTGCCAATCGGAATCTCGTTCTTGATGCGAAGGGCTAGCGGAATAACTTTTCTGCCGGAAGAATGGAGAATCTCGCGGTAAGTGACAAGGATCAGATGGTTTTCAACCGCGCCACAGATTTCTTTATCGCGTCCGGTCGCGGCGATCGAGAACGCACGACTAGGACGAGCATCGATCGTAATATAAAGATTCAGCGCTAGAGCGGCTGCGTCAAAGGCAGGTCCCAAATTGGCGGAAGTCGCTGGCAGCGTAAGCTGCAAAGACATCGCATATCGAGATTTCTTCCTAGGCATTTCCGTCGGGTGAATCTGATTTTTCCGCTTTCTCTAACGCCTGAATCACCGAATCGAATGAGGCGTCCAGCACTGCTGGCGGGTGGCGTAACGACTCAAGTGGCGCATTGCTTTCTTTTGGCTCCAGAGAAAGTTCGCGCCGATGAAACTCGATCGTATACTCCGGATCTTTGAGTAGGCTGCCGGTAAGAATCAATACGGCCGATTCCTCCGGGTTCACGAAGCCCTGGGAGAGCAACTTTTTTAAGCCTGCCAGCGTGACCGCTGAGGCAGGTTCACATCCGATGCCTTCGGCTCCAATTTCGGCCTTCGCTTCGGCGATTTCCAGCTCGCTGACTTCCTCGCAGGCTCCGCCGGTGGCTCGAAGCACCTTTACTGCTTTCTGCCATGAGGCTGGATTGCCGATGCGAATGGCGGTTGCTCGAGTTTCGGCCTGCACCCTGAAGAGCTGCTTGCCTCCCGTTTCTCGCAGAGTACGCACCAGAGCGTTGGCGCCTTCGGCCTGAATCACAGACAATTTCGGAAGCCGGGCAATCAACCCAAGGCTGTGCATTTCAAGCAAGGCTTTGCCGATGGCCGAGCTGTTCCCGA
This sequence comes from uncultured Acidobacteriaceae bacterium, assembly GCA_964530145.1. Lineage (GTDB taxonomy): Bacteria > Acidobacteriota > Terriglobia > Terriglobales > Acidobacteriaceae > Sulfotelmatobacter. The sequence continues at coordinate 161,736 of CAZGXY010000010.1, forward strand.
GATTTCCCCCGGGCACGATGATGTGGTCTGGCGGTCTCCAATCGAGTTGCTCCAGCAGTTCGAGCGCAACTGTCTTCTGCCCCTCAATTCGGAAAGGATTGATTGAGTTCAACTGATAGACCGGCGCTCGCCGAACAAGCTCTTGAAGAAGCTGCAAACAGCCATCGAAATCAGTTCGCAATTGCAGGGTGAGCGCACCGTAGTCGAGAGCCTGTGACAGTTTGCTCCACGAAATCTTCCCTTCCGGGACGAGGACGAGGCTGCGCAGGCCGCCGCGTGCGGCATACGCGGCCATCGAGGCGGATGTATTCCCAGTCGAAGCGCATGCGACCCAGCGGAACCCTGCCTGACGGGCAAAAGTCGCGGCTACTGTCATCCCGGTATCTTTGAACGATCCCGTTGGATTCATCCCCTGATGTTTCGCATACAGTTGGCGCACGCCCGTAGAGCGAGAGGAGCGCGGCAGTTCGTACAGTGGCGTGTTCCCTTCGCGCAGGGTCACAATGTGCTCTGCCGAAGCAGGCGCGGGAAGCAACTCGCGAAATCGCCAAACTCCGCTCAGGTCGATAGCCGAGTTCGAGGAACGGCGATCACGCCAAATAGATTTCAGCGCGTCCCCATCGAGGCTAGCGGATTTCCGGGAAGAGACGGTAATTTCAAGCAAATTACCGCACTGCGAACAACGAAAGTCCTTACCCGCACCTTCGGTTAGGGCATCGCATTCGATGCAGGAGAAGCGATAAGCAGGCTGACGCTCGTGAGACGCTGGATCTCGTTCAGAAGTGGCCTTGGAAGGCATGAATTCTGGCTTATCTCTCGCCGCGGAGATATTGGTCGGTACGGTTGATCCAATCGGCCCGCGGCGGGTTAAAAACGTCGAGATCAACCGTATCTTCCATCGCTTCGGCCTTGTGCGGCATGTTCGCGGGAATACACAGCACTTCGCCGGAGTGAACGACGATTTCCTTGCCGTCGATCCAGAACTTCAATGCCCCGTCGAGAATGTACGTGAGTTGCTCATTGTGATGGCTGTGTTCGGGAACGATGCAGCCCTTCTTCAGCAGCACTCGAGCCACCATAATCTCCTGCCCGACTACAAATTGCCGCTGCAGCAGCGGGTTCAGATCTTCGAGTGGAATAGTGTGCCATGGAATATATTGCAGTTCGGTTTTCCTGGCCGCATGCTTTGTTACCGCACTTTTAGCGCGCGAGCGTGACTTTGCTTGAGTTGCTTTTCTGGGTGAATTCTTTTTGCGGGATGAGGCCTTTCGTGTTTTTGCCATCGATGTATGCCTTTGTTATGCAATGTTAGTGCACTTTGCCCTGATAAAGCTTTACTGCGGTATCGTGAAGATACGCGTGGGCGAGTTCCAGCGCTCGCGGTTCCGTGATTTCATTCTCTGAAACCATCTCAGCCAAAGCCGCCGCAAGAGCCGTGCGGGCTGACTTCGCTCCAAGCCAGTAGCTCTCTTCCGCCCCTAGAACGTCATTGTAAGGGAAGGCGTCTGTACCGAAGGTGATCTTGTCAGGGAAGGTTTCCAGCCACATCTTGAGAATGTCTTTGAAGGCAGCCGGATATTGCGCCAGTTCTTCAAACGACGAATCGATATAGACGTTCTTCATAGCGGCGAGCCAGATGGCCTCGCGCTCCAGCGGATAGCCGCCGTGCAGCATGACGAAGATTGTGCCACGGTAGCGGGGATCGCGCAGCACACTTTCAAAATTCATAATGTTGCTCTGCGAAATGTTAAAGTAATCGCCGATGCCGACGGCGGAGTGAATATGCACCGGAAGATGCAGGCGGCCGCCCTCCAGAATCAGATAACGGAAAACGTAGTCCTGAAACGTACGGTAATCTTTTTCGCTCGGAATACCGCCGCCCACATTGCGTCGGTACACATCTTCGGCCTGGTCGCGAGTCGGGTCGCCAAAAGTTGTCGGCCGGAAATAGGCTACCTCGAACTTGATGGCGATCCCGCCCTTGCTCTGATTGTCTTCCAGCACCCTGCTGATGAACTTCAAATAACCGTCGAAATCGGCGGGCAGTTTCGCGACGTTCTCCTGCTGCATCCAGCGGTGCAACATTTTTTCCTGCAGCGGGATGTAAACGCCTTCGTCGGAATTACGCGCAGTCTCGTTCTGATTGTTGAAGGGCCACATAAAAGAATCGACGAAGAAAACCCAGGGAAAACGTTTGGGGTCGAGATAATCGGGCATCATGGCGCGGTTTGCCGCCGAGCTCTCGGTGTTGATCTTGTCGAGAACGATGTCGAAGTAGGCCGTGCCGGGATATTGCTTCTTCAGCTCGGCTTTCTTGGCGACCAGCCATTTTGCATGTTCTGGCGAAAGATCGGTGTAGGGGTATCCAAATAAGGCTTTTGCCGCGACAATCAGTTCGGGATTGTCGTCACGGGTGCGAACCGCCTCGCTGAAATCCGGAGGCGCAGCCATCGCATCGACGTCGGGATCGTCGGAGAAACCTGGGTGCGCGTGATGGTCGAAGGCGGGGATCGCCTCGATCTGTGGAAGCAGGCGCTGGTAGATTTGTTGAACGTCCGGCCCGGGAAATGGGCGAGCTTGCGCCACCGCAGACGATGCACAGCTGCTCACAGCACAGATAAATAAAACAATCCTGGGCAAAAACGTTCCCTTGCCGATCTTTTTCATATTTTCTGTTCGCAGTTCTTCTACTTGTTCACGAGCGTCCTCTGCCACGCCGACGACACTTTCGCAATGCGCTCGACTGCTTCGCGCAAATTAGCAACAGATGAAGCGTACGAAAACCGCACGAAATCTTTCCCGGATGATCCGAACGCTGCGCCAGGAATCGCCGCGACTCCCGCGTCTTCGAGCAAAATTTGGCAGATCTCCTCTGCGCTCGTCCCCGTGCCGCGAATGTCGACCCAGGCGTAGAAGGCGCCTTCCGGGGCCTGGCAACTGAAACCAGGAATTCCGTTTAGATCCCGCACAAACTGGTCGCGGCGCTGGGTGAACTCAGCAAGCATTTTTGGCGTGTTCCCTTCACGGTCGCGCAGGGCGTCGATGGCTGCAAATTGCGTGAACTCAGCCACACAGGTATAGCTGTTGATTGCCATCATCGCCAACCCGGGCACTACATCGGGAGGTGCAACCGTATAGCCAAGCCGCCAACCCGTCATGGCAAAGCTTTTCGAAAAACCGTCGATGATTAGCGTGCGCTCACGCATCCCCGGATAGCGAAGCATCGAAAGGTATTCGCGCCCATAAATGATGCGCGCATAGATTTCATCGGATAAAACCCACAAATCGTGTTTCACTGCGAGCTCTGCCATGGCTCGCTGAACGGCATCGGTGTAAACGGTTCCCGTCGGATTTCCCGGGCTATTAAGAATGACGGCGCGAGTGCGGCGCGTGATCTTGTCGGCCACTTCCGATAAATCAGGTTGAAACCGATTGCCCGGCGATAATTCAAAAGGCACTGGAACGGCGCCTAGTCCGAGCGTGATTGACGGATACCCGGGAAAGCCCGGGTCGGGATACAAAACTTCGTCGCCCGGTTCGAGTAATGCCATCATGGCGAAAAACAAGGCGGCCTTGCAGCCGGGCGCCACCACAATGTTCGCAGGGGAGATATCGATGTTGCGCGCGCGTTTTAAATATGAGGCGATTTCTTCCCGCAGCTCCGGAACTCCGGCAACCGCGCAATACCGGTCTTTGCCTTCAGAGAGCGCTTTGACCGCCGACTCGATCACCGACGCACCAGGATGGAAATCAGGTTCTCCAAGTTCGAGGTGGATAATCGATCGGCCTTCGCTTTCGAGTTCTTTCGCGCGGGCAAATACCGAGAGCGCGCCTTCGCCGCTCATTACCGAAATTCGTGATGCTATCGATCGCATTGAGTCTCCGAAAAGCTACAAACCTTTATACATGCCACCGTCGACGAGGACGGTTTGTCCCGTGATGTAAGAAGCGCGCTCCGAAGCCAGCCAGACGATTGCCTCGGCAACCTCGCGCGGTTCGCCCAGGCGCTGGACAGGAGCATCGGCAGCCCAGCGGTCGAAAAAGTCCCGCTCGCTTTTTCCCGAGGCCGCAGCTCCTGATCGCGCCAGTTCCTTCAGCCGGTCCGTCGCAGTGAAGCCGGGACCGACATTGTTCACCAGAATTCCATCCTTGCCGAACTCATTGGCAAGGCTCTTCACCAGCCCGACGACGGCTGCCCTCACCGCGTTCGAGAGCACCAGATCGCCCACCGGCTGCTTGGTTGTGATCGAAGTCAGAGTGATGATGCGTCCCCACTTTTTCTTTTGCATGTGAGGGATGACTTCACGCGCGAAATAAACTGTGCTGAGAAAATTGGCATCGAGCGCTCGCTGCCAGTCCTCCAACGTGGTTGCGAGAAACCCCTTGGCGGGTGGCCCCCCAGCGTTCGTTACGCAAATATCTACGCCGCCGAGCTTCTCCGCAACAGTAGCGACGAAGCTGGTGACGGCGGGCGCATCGGTCACGTCAACGGCCTGCTCAAAAACCTCTACGTCGTACTCTTTTCTGATTTTCTGCGCGGCGGTCTCCAGCGTCTGCCGGTTGCGCGCGCACATGGCGACACGGCACCCTTCCGCGGCAAAGGCTTCAGCCGTTGCCCGGCCAATTCCCTGACTGGAAGCCGCAACCAGAGCGACTTTGTCTTTTATCCCGAGATTCATGAATCACGGATTATAAACGGTGCGGGCGATTCTCTCTCAACTACCCTTGCGAGAGTCGTACATCGCAATTAATCTGGCTGACGAGGCTTCTATGAAACAGTACAACCCACATCCTGAAACCAAGGCCGTGCGCGGTCCCGCCGAGCCGGAGAAGAAGAACGGCCCGATGGCTACGCCCATCTATCAGACGTCTACCTTTGAAGTTGCAGACAACGACGAACAGCTTCGCGCCACCGATACCGACCATTTCTATACGCGGTATGGCAATCCTACGAATACGGTGGCCGAAAAAACGATCGCCGCGCTCGAAGGCGTGGAGGCGGCACTGACTTTCGCCTCGGGCATGGGAGCGATCACGACTACGATTATGGCCCTGCTTAGGAGCGGCGATCACATCGTCGCTCAGCGCGACATTTATGGCGGAGCGAGCAAATTTCTCACGCAGTGGCTGCCGAAAATGGGGATTGAGACGACTTTCGTCGACACCACGAAATATGAGCAGCACGAGCGCGCGATCCGTCCCAACACGAAGCTGCTTTACCTGGAATCGCCCACGAATCCGACTCTGCGCGTTGTCGATCTGAAAAGGGTCGGCGGAATCGCTAGGGAACGTGGGCTATTGAGCATGATTGACTCGACGTTCGGCACTCCGATCAATCAACATCCCGCGGAGTATGGAATCGATCTGATCATGCATTCGGGAACGAAGTATATGTCTGGACACTCCGATCTGATTTGCGGCATTGTGGCCGGGCGGCACGAGATGATGGAAAAAGTCTGGTCCTCGCGAACGACTCTGGGCAATTGCATGGACCCTCACGCCTCCTGGATGCTTGTGCGCGGGCTGAAGACGTTGCCGGTGCGCGTGGCACGGCACAACGACAACGCTATGCGCGTAGCTCAGTTCCTGGCAGACCACGCTAAAGTGCGCAGCGTAAATTATCCCTTTTTGAAGAGTCATCCCCAATACGACGTCGCTCGGCAGCAGATGAGTGGCGCTGGGGGCATGGTCAGCTTTGAGGTCGAAGGTACCGGCGAAGATGCACGCCGCGTGACCGAGGCCATGCGGCTGTTTACTCTGGCTCCCAGTCTGGGCAGCGTTGAATCTCTGGTGTCAATTCCGGTGCTGACTTCTCATGCCATGGTGCCGGTCAAAGAGCGCGCAAAGATGGGCGTCACCGAGCAACTGATCCGGCTCTCAGTTGGAATTGAGAACGCCGACGATCTGATTGCCGATCTGGAGCACGCCCTTGAAGTTGTGGCGGCAACCGAGCGCGTGACGGTGGGGTGAAGCCGGTCGATTGCTTTAGTGAGAGAGACGGCACTGGTCGCCAATGGACCCGCGGCCGACAAAAAGCAGGTTCCTCACTGCCTCTGCGCGCCGGTTCGGGATGACAAGAACTAAGTGTCCCGATCCTGTCACCTAGAAAATGAACTTTAACGCAAGCTGCATGATGCGCGGCAGATGTGTTCCCCCTGAACGCAAATAAGCGTTGCCAGCGCACGAAGAGTCACCTGCGGAAAAAGGCGCGGCCGGACCGTAGCAAGCGAGTTCGTTGGAGGTGGTACCCCGTCCCGAGTTGTCTGCCGCCGAACCCGCATCGCCGCCCAGCCAGTTGTATTCCACATGATTGAACACATTGAAGGCCTCGGCGCGGAACTCGAAATATTTGCTTTCGCTAACGCGGAAATGTTTGAGCAGCGCCATATCGAAATTCGTGCGGCGCGGATTGCGCAGTATATTTCTGCCCGCGTCGCCGAAGGTTAATCCCGTCGGCAGCGCAAAGGCCGACGGATTGTAGAGCAATGGCCCGAAACCAGAAAGGAACCCCGATAGCGGGCTGCCTGCTACTCCCTGATGAGGGTTTCCGACGAGGTCAGGGTAGGATCCCGAGGTAGCAAAGTCGTTGCCAACCCCCGCGTTATCCGCGGTCGTGAAGAATCCTTCGTTGTAAACACTGAAGGGTGTGCCGGTCTGAATGAGGGTGATGCCAGACCATTGCCATCCGCCCAGGAACTCATTGGCCAGCCCTTTGCGTTTGAAGAACGGCTCATCGTACACGTAAGCCAGGGTGAAATTCTGGCGTATGTCGAAGTTGGAACTTGCTCGGTAGGAATTCAGGTTGTAGGCGTTCACGAACCCGGTATCGTTCCAATCGGAGGAATCGTCGATCGAGTGGCTCCATGTGTAGGCGGCATTGAGTTCCAGACCGCCGATATTATGGCGCACCGAAGCTTCGAACGCGTTGTAATTCGAAGAACCGGTCTGGTCCAGGCGTTCGATATCGCCGATGCCCGCATATGGACGGAAAGGATTCGCGGTATTGCCGCAAGCAACGAAAAGGTTGACGGCCGCACCCGACGGCGGCCCGCCATTTACTCCGGGCGTGTAAGGAACCCGTGTCCCGTAGGAAGTTACCGCGTTCGTCGGAACACCGTAAGCGTCGAGAGTAACGTTTGGCTGGTCCGCTCCCGGACCCCAGCTGCAGTCGAAACCTCCTGGCGCAGGCAGGTTTGGATTGCTATTCAGGGAGCCCCCACCAATAACCTGCCCAGGCTTGTAAGGATTTTGGCTGGCGGCGAGGGAATGCAACTGGTTAAATTCGTGTTCGCGCGTGAGATGCACTCCTGCGCTGCCCACGTAAGAGATGGTGGCAACCGTGCTCTTGCCAATATCGTGCTGGATATCGAAGTGCCATTGTTGCATGTATGGCCAATGGACTTGGCTGTTCAACGAAACGAATTGCAGGGGAGTGGTTGTCGCCCCGGCCGCTCCCAGAAGACTTGAGTTGAGGCAGTCGTATCCTGTCGCTGCACCGCAACTCGCCCCCGACAACGGCGCGGGCGTGCTGGTGGTTGGCGTGCTCTTGCTGTAAGGCTCCAACGATTCGGTGTTGCCTTCGTTCCCGTTGGTGTGCTCGAAGAAGATCCCATAACCGCCGCGGATGGCCCACTTGCCGTCCCCGAAAGGATCAAACGCAAACCCCACGCGGGGCGCGGGATTCCACCAATGATTGAACATGCAGCCCGTCGGAACACCCGGAGTGACGCCGCAATCGACCCATCCGTTAAAAGGATTCCCATCCACTAACCCCGTGACAGGATCGACGCTGCTCGCCCCCGGCACGTAAAACGCGGGATCGAAATTCCACGCCAGATTATTTTCTTCCCGGTAGGTGCCATAAAAGCTGAAACGGACTCCCAGGTTTAACGTGAGCCGCTTGGTGGCGTGCCAGTCATCCTGAACATACGGTTCATAAATCTTGTACTCCTCGTGCATTTTGAGCGCAGCGCCTTGCTGGGTATAGCTGGAAATGTTGCCCAGCAGAAGATCGGCAAAAGCATTCCCGCTGGTTAGCGCGCTGGTGTTGCTAAAGAATAATTGACCGTTCACGCCATATTGCGGCTGTGGAATTTCGTTCTTGTGCGCATCGACGTAGTAAAACCCAGCCTGAATGTTATGAGAGCCAACGATTTTCGTGACATTGTCGTGAAACGTGAAAGTCGGATTTGAATTCAGCGGCCCATTTGGAACGTAGCCGGGATCTTCGGAAAATCCGCCGCCGAACTCTCCGCCAGCAACGCTGATACCAGGCACTTTGCCCTGGTAGCCATTGTTATACAGACCAATTGCCGGATAGCCGCTGGGGCGTTGCCAGGGCCCAGTTAGTTGCGTGCTGATGTGGTCGGTAGTATAGCTGGCGACAAACTCGTTCAGCAGCGTAGGCGACACGTTCGCGGTAATGCGAGCCACCATGCTGACGCCGGGATTGTTGAAGCTCGTTTGGACGGTAGGAAAAGTGGTGCCGTTCGTCCACAAAGGAACGGGATATTGCTCGTGCCACGAATCGTGGATATAGCGAAAGTTTGCCCGCACTTTGTCGGTCACGTTCTGATCGATGCGAAACAGTTCTTGCCGCCAATTCATCGGCAGGGTCGGAGTTGCGAACCACTCGTCTAGAACACCCGCCCCCAGTGATCCGTCGGAAATATTCGGCTGTGGAATCATCGACAAAAGCGGGCTGGTAATCGCCTGAGTCGCCGCAAACCCCGGCACCACATTTAAGTTGGGTGTAAAACCCGCGGTCGGCGAGCCTACGGGATTGGTGAATCCCGCCACGGACGGGCAGTTTGCGAAGCTCCCGGCTGCGTTCGGGCATTCATCGCTGAAATTCCCCGCGCGCTCGGCTGCAGAGGGAACCGGCGTGGTAGAGAAGAATCCTGAAGCGGGGGTCAACTCGCGCCGCCACTCCTCCGACCAAAAGAAAAATGTCTTCTGCTTGTTCTGGTTGTAATGCCCGGGAATATAGACCGGACCGCCGACGGTGAAACCGAAATCGTTCTTCTTGTACTCCGGAACCGATGTCTCAAATTCCGGCGTGGCGTTGAAATCGTCATTGCGCAGGAACTCGTACACATCGCCGTGAAATTGATTGGTGCCTGACTTTGTTTCCACTTCCACCGTCCCAGATCCGTTGCGGCCAAACTGCGCGCCATAGTTTGAAGTGAGGACTTGGACCTCAGCGATCGCATCAATGCTGGGATAGACGTTGAGCGTCTGATTGCTGCCGTTGTCGAGCGCATCGCCGCCGTCGATTTCGAAGTTGTTATATTCCGTGCGGCCGCCGTTGATGCTGAAAGCCACGGTCGTCGCGCCCGGTTCCCCTTCGTCGTTGCCAGACTGGTCGGTCACGCCGGGAGAAAGCGCCACCAGTTGCGTAAAATCGCGCCCGTTCAGTTCGAGCTGGCTGACTTCCTTGCCGGTGATAGTGTTGCCCAAATCGGACGACTGCGTCTCGACCTGCGCGACCTGTGCACCTTCGACGACGACCTCAGTGTTGATGGTGCCGACCTCCAGAGCGACGTTCACGCGCGCCTTCTCGGCAACGCGCAACACTACGCCCTTTGCTTCGTATTTCTTGAATCCAGTCGAGACCACCGTCAGATCGTATGATCCGATCGGCAACGAGGCGAAAAGATAATCGCCGCTGTCGTTAGTTGTCCCGGTGCGATTGATGCCATTGGTTGCATTCTTAACCAGCACCTGCGCGCCGGGTATTGCGGCACCGCTCGAGTCGGTGACCGTGCCGGTAAGGGAGGCTGTGTCCTGCGCAGAAGCCACTACAGCGAAAGCCAGTGCCGCGAATGCGATTGTCAACAACCTGCTACGGGATTTCATGATTAGAGCTTCTCCTGTCGCGCAGCCCCTTGACGTTGGCGCAAGGTCAGGCGCGGCCCAGCACAAGGTCACGCTTCATTGGCACTTTTGATGCCCCGCTTTCAGCCCCAGCCGCCAACCCACAGATGCGTTATTAAAACGTATGAATAGTGCTTTTTTACTACATCGGATGTCAAGCAAAAACTACGTTTCCCGAGGGCCGGGTGGTCCAAAAACGTGGATTTCTACAGTTTCCTCTCGAAGGTGCAATTGCTCGCGTTTTCGCCTATGCGATCTTTCTGGTCGACTCGCGCACCACCAGTTCCGGGCCGACCTTGGAGTGTTCAGCCGCGACGGCGCGCTTCTCCAGAACGGACTTAATGCCCTCGATGACGATCTTTACCGCACCCGCGCCCATGGCTTCCATCGGTTGGCGGACTGTGGTCAGAGACGGGGTGCACAGGGCCGAGGGTGCAACGTCGTCGAAGCCAACGACGGAACACTCTTCCGGGACTCGCACTCCCGCTTTTGCCAATGCACGAATAGCCCCGAACGCGGTGATGTCGTCGAAGGCCAGCAGAGCCGTAAACTCACGCTTTTGCTGAATTAGCGCGCCAGTCAATTCCTGCCCGGCCTCAAAGCTGGAGAGTGGGTCACGAGATTCTGGCAGATCGACGATCATTTGCGAATCGATCTCCAGGCCGTACTTCTTGGCGCAGTTACGAATTCCCCGCCAACGCGGAGAGCTATCCGCCAAAGTTTTGGGGCCGCGGATAAACGCAATTTTGCGATGGCCCAGCGAATGAAGATGTTCGAGCGCAATAAAGCCTCCGAGTTCGTTATCGACAATCACTGAACTCATCGCATCGCCCTTCAGTTCGCAACCAATGAGCGCCGTGGGAATGCTGCTCTTTTCCAGGTCGGCGAGCAGGTTGATATCGAGAAAGAGCCAGTTCGCGAGAACGATCAGAGCTTCGATGCGGCGGTCGAGCAACATTTCGAGATAGCGCTCGAAGCGGCTGCGCTCGTTGTGCACGTCGGTGAGGATCGGCAGATAAGAAGCCTGGTAAAGCGAATTCTCAATTCCCCGCAACACAAGCGTGCAATAGGGATCGGTCATGTCGAAGACCATGACCCCGACGGTATGGCTTCGCTTGCTGCGTAGCGAGCGGGCAAACTGATTCGGCCGGTATCCAAGTTTTTCGGCTGCCCGCTCGATTTTTTTCTTGGTCACAGGAGGGATATAGCGGGCCAGCGGCGCATCGTTCAGAACGATGGAGACCGTGGTCGAGGAGAATCCGCTTTCCTTCGCGACGTCGCGAATCGTGACCATAGAGCCGTTGCCCGTAGCGTACCGCACCGCGATCCTGGATTACCCCTTGCCGCGCTTGAACTCACGGGAAGGATGGCGGACACTACAACAGAGAGTTGATCGAGTGTCAAGCAAACACATCTCAAACAGCCTGCTGGCGTGCCTTCTGATCGTTGGGACGGCGTCGTCCACTCAGGCGCGAAGTTCGCCCGGCGGTTCCCCAAGGATCGCAGCAGGAGCTGTTTCGCAGGATCCGGCTCTACTTTTCCAGGCCGGGCAGGAGGCTCTTCAGCAGGGTCGCTTGAACGACGCGGAACGTGATTTCCTCCAAGTGCTTGCGTTGAACCCTCAGGCCGGCGGCGCTTACGCCAACCTGGGGGTGGTCTATATGCGTCGCAGGCAGTGGAATAAGGCCTTGCAAGAGTTGCAGAGAGCTGAACGCTTCATGCCGAGAGTTGCTGGAATCCGCCTCAACATAGGGTTGGCTTACTACCGGCAGAACGATTATCCCAAGGCAATTCCGCAGTTCGAATCGGTCGTCCGCGACGATCCGGACGCGTTGCAGCCTCGCTATCTGCTTGGACTTTGCTACTTCTTCACAAACCGTTGGGCCGATGCTGCCGACATGTTGGAGCCCCTCTGGCCGCAACAGTCGACGCAATTAAGTTATCTTTACGTGCTTTCCATCTCGGCGCACCGCGCGCACCAAAAAGAGCTAGACGAGAAAGCTACTGCCCAGCTGGTGAAGGCCGGCGAAGGCTCACCCGAGTACCATCTTTTCATGGGCAAAGCACATCTCAATCTCGAACAATACGACCTGGCGCTGGCAGACCTTCAGGCGGCGGCAGAGGCGAACCCAAAGCTTACGTTCGTGCATTTCAATATGGGTCTTGCCTACCTGAAGAAACAGGATTACGTTCGCGCGCGAGATGAATTCCTGGCAGACGCCGCCATCGAGCCGGATCTCGCGTTCAACTACGAGGAATTGGGCGATGTCTATGCGCTCATGCAGCAGAACGGCAACGCTGAGAGGAGTTACAGAGAGGCTCTGCGGCGCGATCCTCAGCTGGTGAACTGTTACGTCGGATTGGCCAAGGTTTATGGGCGCGAGGCGAAATATCAGCAGGCATTGAGCGCGATCGATTCCGCAGTCAAGCTCGATCCTGAACGGACCGACACTCATTACATCAAGGGACAAACCCTCATTCACTTGGGTCGCAAGGATGAAGGCAAGAAAGAACTTGAAGCCTCGGTTCGCCTCGATAACCAGCACCGGGCCGAGCGTGAAAAACAGGTGGAATCGGGCACGTTACCTTCGCCGGAACTTCTACAGGAAGAACCATGAGCACCGGCACTCGACTTCGCTAACGCAGTATCAAAATTGCTGCTCGAATCCGTTGACATGCCAGCGGTTGCGGACCATACTCCCGGTGAAGCTGCGTAGGATTGCCGACAAAAAGATGCTTCCTCGGGTCGCAATGTTCCCGGAATTGTACCGAGTCGTTTTACCTGCATCCGGGTTTCAATGTGTCGTCCGTAGGAGGGTCGTGTGTCGAAAACAGGTCTGTTCAGAGGATGGGGATGCGCAGTTGTTATAGTTTCCGTGGTCGCAGTTGGGGCGGTAGCCTTCATCATTCTCAGCTCTCACAATTACCGAGCGAACGCCGCAAACTCGAGACCCTCGTCGTTAGCTTCAGCCCCTGATGCTCCGATCGCAATGTCGTCGCGGATGAACCCGGCTTCCGGAAATCTCCCCTTGGCCTTTGAACAGAACAAGGGCCAGACCGATGCGGCGGTGAGCTACTTAGCTCGGACAAGGGGCTACACGTTATTTCTCACAAGGAATGAGGCCGTTTTCTCGCTGCGTTCCTCGTCTGGGTCGGGATCCGCTTCGCGCCGCAGCCTGGCTGCTGCGAAGGCACTTGTGGATCGGGTCAACAGATCGTCAATCGGCAATCCTGCCGGTGCGCGAGCGCCGCGGAATGAGGCGACTGCGGTGGTTCGCATGAAGCTCGTGGGTTCGAAACCGGTCCCGAAGATCGCGGCCGGCGATCAACTGCCCGGCCGCGCGAACTATTTTATCGGGAAAGATCCAGCAAAGTGGCAGAGCAACGTTCCTCTCTTCGGGCGAGTGTCTTATCAGGACGTTTACCCCGGCGTGAAACTGGCCTTCCACGGCGCCGAACGGCAAATGGAGTTCGACTTCATCGTAGCGCCGGGCGCGGATGCGCGGCTGATCGACCTGCAGTTCAACGGACCAACAAGCATTCAAACCGACGATTCGGGCGATCTCCTAATCGCTTCTACCGCCGGCAATGTTTTGCTGCGCAAACCTGTGGCATACCAGAAAGAGGATGGCGCTGCCCAGCCAGTGTCTGCACGCTTCGTGCTGGAGGCCAACAATCGGGTTGGATTTGAATTAGGCGCTTACGATCACACACGAGAGCTGGTGATTGATCCGTCGGTCAGCTATGCCTATTCGACGTATCTTGGCGGATCGCTGGAAGACGACGGTTACGGTATCGCTGTCGATAGCGGCGGAAATGCGTATGTGACTGGCAGAACCGACTCGGTGGATTTTCCAACCGTTGCGGGCGGTTATCAAATGAGTAATAAAGGCGGATTTGACGTTTTTGTAAGCAAGATCGCAGCCGACGGATCCAGCCTGCTCTACTCGACGTATGTGGGCGGTTCGGGCGATGACAGCGGAAACGCCATCGCCGTCGACACGTTGGGTGATGCATTTATCGCTGGCGGCACGGCCTCCAGCGACTTTCCTGTTACTGCAGGAGTTTTCCAACCAGCGTTGGGAGCTTCCGCTACCGGAAATGCTTTCATTTTCAAGCTCAACCCTGGCGGCACAGCTCTGACCTACAGCACGTATCTCGGAGGCACGATAAGCGACGAAGCTCTCGGCATTGCGCTCGATAGCTCTGGGAATGCCTACGTGGCGGGCAAGACGACATCGAATGACTTCCCTGTTTTTCCTGTCGCTGATCCCCTGCAGCCGTATGTAACGAACAGTGCCTCAAGCGGCTTTGTTTCAAAATTGAATTCCGCGGGCACGGCGCTGACATTTTCTACTTATATTGGCGGCGGAAGCGGCGATGCGGCGGACGCAATCGCCCTCGATTCTGCAGGCAATGTTTATGTAGCCGGAGAAACTTTCAGCTCAAACTTCCATGTCACGACCGGCGCATTCCAGACCACGTGCAGCAGTTGCGCCAGCTCTTTTCCTGATGCCTTTGTGACCGTTATCGACGCGGCCGGCACTGGTTACATCTATTCGACCTTCCTCGGAGGCAGCGGAGCGGATGGCGCCAATGCCATTGCCCTTGACGCCGCCGCCGACGCTTACATCACCGGTTTCACCGAATCCTCTGATTTTCCCTTGAAAAGCGCCATTCAAAGCACCTATGGCCAGGCCACAGACGCCTTCGTAGCGAAATTGAACCCGACGGGCAGCGCCCTAGTGTATTCGACGTATCTTGGCGGCAGCGGCTTTGACGCAGGCGGCGGCATTGCCGTCGATGGCGCAGGGAACGCCTACATCACCGGACAAACGGCTTCAACCAACTTCCCTGTCCCGAACGCGACGCAGCCTGCTTTCGGAGGGGCGACGGACGCTTTCGTGACAGAAATCAATCCGCCGGGCTCGAAATTCTCGTTCTCGACGTATCTGGGCGGCCCGGCGAACGAGGATGGCAGCGGCTTGTATGGCGCGATTGCCGTGGATAGCTTCGGCGCGAATATTTACGTCACCGGAGATACAGCCTCCCTGTCCGGCTTTCCTCTGCAGTCGCCGCTGCAAAGTGCAAACGCTGGCGGTGCGTTCGACGCCTTCGTTGTGAAGTACGCTCAGCAGACGTTCAGCATCGGAGCTAGCAACCCGATTCCTGCCGCAGTCAATGCCGGAAGCTCTGCCACGTCAACGGTGACGCTGACTTCGCATAACGGGTACAGTTTGCCGGTCACCCTGAGTTGCGCAGTGACCGGAACCGGATCGCCCTTGCCGGGATGCAGCGTAGCAACTACTCAGATAACGCCTGCCACCGGTGGAGCATCGACCACGTTAACGATCACAACGACAGGTCCGAGCGGGACTCTGATTCGGCTGCGAAAACTCTATCTCGCGTTGTGGCTGCCGATTTTCGGCTTGTGTCTGATCGGAGTCGTTCTGTCGTTCTCCGGTACGCAAAGTAAAATTCTGCTTGGCTGCCTGACGTTTGCCATCGCAGGATTGCTGCTTATACCCGCCTGCGGGGGAGGTAGTAACAAATCCACGAGCGGAACCTGTGCGAGCGTTCCTAGCGCGCCGACCGGGCTAGCCGCATCCGGCACCACGAGCACGGGAACGACCCTCAACTGGACGGGAGCTACTGCGGGCGCCAACTGCACCGTGACCGGATACACCGTCTATCAGAACGGCAAGTCTATCGGAACTCCGGCAAACACGACTCTCGCTGTGACCGGTCTCACCCCTGGAACGCCGTATAGCTTCACTGTCGCGGCCAGTGACTCTGCCGGCTTATCCGCGCAAAGTGCTGCTCTCTCCGTAACGACAGCGTCTGCGGGCACTCCCGCAGGAATCTACAGCATCACGATTACGGGAATCGGAAGCGATCCCAACGAAACTACGCAGTCGGTGACAATACCGCTGACCGTGAACTAATTCAGGCGTAGGGCCACTTTTCATTTTCGAGGTGGCTTTATCCCTAATTTTTTCCACGGCGCCTTTTTCAAATCTTTTTTTTAGCTCATGCGGTTGGCACGATTAGCGGCTCTAGTCTAAGATTCTGTCTGGCACATTCAGCACAATTTTTGGTTACCATTGCTCATGCCGGTGAGGGCGATGGAAAACTGTTGTTCCAGACCGGGGCAGCGTTTAGGGGTTTGGAGGAATCGAAGGTAGTGAGTTCCCAATCATTCATGGTGAATTTCAAACTGCTTGTCCGCCCTGTCACCTTCGTATTTGCTCTGCTGCTTTTTTCGGCGGCCGCGGTACGGTCCGCGAACGGCCAGGCCTTTTCTCTTACGACCAGTTCCTTATCACCGGCAACGGTCGACCCCGGAGGATCCGCGACCGCCAGCGTCGATGTGATGACCAGTGGCGGATTCACCTCCACAGTCGACTTCACCTGTACCGTCACTTCGAGCCAGGTCACCTCGAATCTGCCAACCTGTATGGTGAGTCCGATCTCGGTGACCCCTCCGGCAAATGGCCCTTCGCTGACCGTGATAACAACCGGCAATACCCCCGCCGGCACCTATCAAATTACAGTCACCGGAACAAGCGGAGGCACGGTGGAAACGGCCACGCCGCTCGATTTGAACGTGACGGATTTGGCCGAAGATTATACAATCACGCTTTTCCCGACGACTGCGATTCCCAGCCCGATCACCGCGGGAAACATCGCAACCACCACCGTCACGGTTGCGCCCCTCGGCACCTATAAGGGAACTGTTTCGCTGTCATGCTTGTTGATCACTCCTGCCGTTGAGGGAGCGCCAGTGTGCACCTTCAGTCCGTCGAGTGTGGCGGTAACCGGGGGCACGCCTCCGACGTCGACGTTGACAATTACCACCTTTAACACGACGGTGACACCGGTGAATGCCAGGCTTTTTCGACCGCGCATGCCGTATGCATTTTGGCTGGGAATTCCGGCCTTCGTTTTCTTAGGCGTGGGAGCAGCCGGCAAACATCGCAGCAAGTTTCTCGGTATTTTTCTTCTCGCGGCACTTGCGGGGGGAGTATTGTTTCTGCCGGCCTGCGGCTCGACCACCACCAACGCGACGAACCAGATAACTCCCGACAACACCTACACGATTACGGTGACCGGTACCGATCAGAATGGAATTGGTCCCGGCTCTACCGCCACCGCAACCGTTACGTTGCAAGTAACCTCGCCGTAGCGCCCCGCTCATGCTCAGCCTGGGCCGATGTACAAAGCTTCACGCTGTTGTGAGTATTGCAGCGATTGCGTTCCTGACGCCGGCTCTGTGCCTGAGTACAAGTGTCGATCAAGCCTTGCCCGACAATATCCCAGCTAATCCCGTTATCGTGCGATGGAGTGAATCGCAGCCGGGATGCACGTTTTCCCGCGGTGAAGACGGCAAATACAGCTACGGATTATGGTCAGGAGACATCGGGGTTGTGCTGGCAGTCGATGCGCGCGAGCTGCAAATCATTCGACATCGGATCGAGCCGATCCTCGGCGTGTTGCTGACTCTCCGTTACCGCGGAACCTCAAGTCTGGATGAGAAGCCCGAAGATATTACGCTGCAGTTCATGAAGCACTTCAAAGTGACGCAGACTTCCCTCGATCCGGACGCATACAGCCAGAAGATTCAGGCCGACGCCGATGCGCTTGACGATGAGACCCGGCGCGCAATCGCCCGACATCCGGACGAGAAATCCGCTCGACAAGCGCGCTTGCAGGAATACCAGAAGTCGGTGAACGAACTGATCGAGTTTCTCAATCGCGACAGCCTGCGTCCCGCGCATCTGGATGGAGCCACACCCGAAATGAAAGGCTGGGTATTTTTCAATACGGATACGAAGTGGCTGGGAGGATGGAAAACGCAGGAGGAATTCGTTTTGAGATTTCCCCTGGCGGGGAAGGTTTTCGAGTTTCCCTTCCAGTTGCCGCCCCAACCGGGAGAATTGCTACTGCGCAAACGGCAGTAGTTTCGACGCCAGGCCCTTAATCGTTTTCGCGAGCTAAGAGGCTGCCCGCCGCGTTCGGCGTTCGAGTTCCCCTGCCTGGTGCATCACAATGTCGCGCAGCGACACCAGTCCCTTCAATTCCTTGCCGTCGACAATCGGCAGATGCCGGAAACCATACTCGTGCATGATGAAAAGGCATTCTTCCACGTTTTCATCGGCATGGACGGCCCGCGGGTTCGCGGTCATCACTTCGGCAACCGTCGTGTGGCCGGGCGTGCGACCGGCAGCCACTACGCGGTTCATGATGTCGCGCTCGGAGAAGATTCCCGCCAACTGCCCGTTGCGAAGCACGGGCAAGGCGCCGATGTTGTGTTCCGTCATAAAACGCGCAGCCTCGAGCACGGTGCTGGCGGCATCAATCGAATATACTTTGCGGTCTTTCACCAGGTCGCGAAGAGTGTTCATGGAAAACTCCTTTAGGACGCGGCCGGGATCGGGCTCGATACCCAGCCAAATCGCGAGCGGCACCACTTTATCATAGAGTCGCAGGCGACATCTGGCAAACGAGAAACCGGCAGCGGATCGCCCAGGGACAAGAAACCAGCGGCCTGAAAAGGCCGCCCGTTCTGGGTTTACTTCAGGTTCGTCGTGGGAAACACTTCACTGCAAGTGGTTGGGCCGGAGTCGGCGCGAGTCTGCGGCGCTCTCAGCACGCGGAGCCATCGAGAGAATAATGTATTCGCGCTCCTCCGTGCCGAGACCTCGAGCCCGGAGAAGTAATTCGTCCTGCTGAAGCCGGAATTGCGCTCGCTCGCCAACGGGAAGGAGCACTGCATGCTGCGTGATTTTCGGGCGGATCCTGTAAAGAACGCGATCAGTTTGAAGTACGTACTCCGTGCAACTCAAAACGTTTCTCGGTTGACTCGGTTCAGGCGCATCGGCCTGGATTGAGTTGTTCGCTCGCTTGTCGATGCACCGCACCGAATCCATCTGCAAGATCGTGCCGTCGAGATAGGCCCTCGGCTCCTGCGCGACTGAATTCGCTGCGAAGACTGCACACATTAAGAGAAGGACTCTTCGATGCATGCGTAGATTTTCATCGATTCATCGCGGGCTCGTTAGATGACATTCGTCACCTCACATAGGTAACGCCCTTTGCAAATCGAGGTGCGATCGAACAAATGGAACACTTTGAAGGGCGAGCGGCCCCCTCAGTGCTCGACCAGTTCGTCCAGGGCAGTGAAGAATGCAGGGTAGGAAACCGCGGCGCACTCACTACCACGAATCAGACTGTCTCCCTCAGCACGCAGCGCCGCAACACTAAATGCCATCGCGATGCGATGATCGCTGAACGAGTCAACTTCGGCACCGTGAAGTTTTTGTCCGCCAGGAATCTTTAGGCCATCTTCGCGTTCCTCAACTTCGGCTCCCATGGCGCGAAGATTACGCGCGATGGCCGCGATGCGATCCGACTCTTTTACCCGTAACTCTTTGGCGTCGCGAACCTCAATTCCCCGCTCCGTGGACGGCGCGATTGCAGCCAGCACGGGGATCTCGTCGATCAGAGCGGCCGAATCGGCTCCAGCGAGCGCGCCCCCTTTCAAACATCCACCCTGCACCTTCACCGTGCCGATGAGTTCACCGTGAGCTTCTTCAATCTGCGATACGGAGATGCGCAGGCCGAACTGCACGAGAATATCCAGCAATCTTGCGCGCGTGGGATTCATCAGCAGATTTGTAATCGTCAGCTGCGATTCCGGGAAAAGTGCGGCCGCGCAGAAAAAAAACGCCGCGCTCGAAATGTCTCCCGGAATACGGGCGGTGATTCCATGCAGCCGTTGGCCTCCACGAATCCCTATTTCATTTCCCTTACGATTTAGAGTAGCCCCAAAAGCTCGCAATGCCATCTCGCCGTGATCGCGCGTGCGCACCGGCTCATGAACTGACGTTTCTCCTTCAGCCAGAAGGCCCGCGAACAAGACGCACGTTTTCACCTGCGCGCTCGCCACCGGCATCCCGTAGTGAATACCCTTGAGATGCGCCCCGTGGACGCACAGCGGTGGACGGCCGTTCTGCGACGTGATGCGTGCGCCCATGGCAGCGAGGGGTGTGATTACGCGCTCCATCGGCCGGCGCGAAAGCGATTCGTCGCCAGATAATTCGCAAGCAAAATTCTGCGCGGACAAAATCCCGCTGAGCATGCGAATAGTTGAGCCGGAATTGCCGCAATCCAGGGACGCGTTCGGAGCGGTAAGCGACATCCCACTGCCTTGCATCTCAATCACATTTTCGGCCTCTTCCTTTTTTTTCCACTTCACTCCCAGAGACCGCAAGCAGCCGAGCGTGCTGGCGCAGTCTGCGCCCGTCGAATAATTCTCGAGACGCGACGCCCCATCGGCTAGCGCAGCCAGCATGGCGTAGCGGTGCGAAATCGATTTATCTCCAGGCAGAGTGACGCTCCCACGCACGTTGCGCGCGGGACGCACGAGTACCTGAGAGGCACTTTTCATTCTGGATTCATAGTATCGGATCGGAAGAAGCTGGCGGAGCGAACAGCGATCGCTAGGCGAGAGCCTTAGCCTCCGCTCGCGCCTCTTGCAGAATATTCGCCGGAACCTCTTTGATCGTTAGCCCGAACTCAAACATTGGCGTCTCGCTGCCACGTCCCCACCGGGCGACTTCCCAGTGGGCGCGGAGGAACTTCACCTCGGAACGATCGGACAGATCCAGTAACAGCGGATATTCCCCGCAATAAAATTCCTGTGGAAATGCGGCGACCGATTTCGCATCCCAGGTTGCGCCATCTGCTGAAGCTAAGATGCTGATGTCGATCGACTCCTGCTCGACGATGCGGGCGATATCGAGAGTGAGCAGAAAAACCTGGCCGGTAGCGGCCCTGACATCGACGGTCGGGCCGTCTCCTTTGGCATTAACTACCGTTTTCGCGGGAACCAGAACGGTTTCGATCATGGCCGAAAAAATTGTAGCATGCCCGAAGCGAGGCGCTTCACAAGGTGGAGTCGAGAAATTGCTGCAGCAACCTGGTTACATCCTCCGGTTGCTCCCATGGCGAGTAGTGCCCTGCCTTCGGAACCACGCGCAACTGACTGCCGGAAATGTGACGATGCATCACTTCGGCTTCGTTGAAGCCGGTGAGCAGGTCTTCGTCTCCGGTGATAATCATCGTAGCGACGTTGATCGTTTTGATGGTGTCAACTGAGTCGGAACGCGCCGCCATTCCGCGCTGCACCTGCGCCACATCCTCTGGCGACATCTTCCGCATCATCCGCATTGCTCCCTCTACAAGATCGGGGCGCCTCTCGCGCGTTGTCTTCCCCAGCAGCCGTGGGACCATGCTCTCAAAAAATATCTCAGCACCTCGATCGATAACATCATTGGCTGCCTGCAGGCGTGCGGATTGCGCATCGGGCGAATCTGCCGCCGCTTTGGTATTGACCAGACCTAAAGCCGCCGTACGCCCGCGGTATCGCCGCCAGAATTCGAACAGAACATATCCCCCGATGGACACTCCGATCATTGGAGCGCGCCCCACATTAGCATCGTCCAGCACACTGGCGATGTCAGCCGCGTGTTTTTCCATGGTCGCCGGGCCGTCGCCGATTTCTGAATCTCCATGCCCGCGCAGATCCGGAATTATCAGCCGATATCGCGAAGCTAGCGCTTCCGCCACTGGTATCCAGAATTCGTGATTAGCGGGGAAGGGATGCAGCAGGACTACTGGAGGTCCATCGCCGAGTGCGTGATAGACAATTTGGGCGTCGCTGCTTTTTACCTGGTGAGTTGAAGACATGCGGGCTTGGAGGTGGACTCGACAGCGCCAGCCTTAGGATTCGAAAGGCAACGGTTATAAAGGGCCGATCTACTAAGCGTTGGTCGCTTGGCGGGCTCCGGTCGGCGCAGCCAGCATCAGCGGCTCATCGGGAATAACGATCCATGCGATCGGGTAAGCGAGCAGGCCAATGCCGGTCATGAAAGAAACGATCAACCAGGTCAACCGAACCACCGTGACGTCGAGATCGAAATATTCCGCAAAACCCAGACAAACGCCGGCTATCTTACGCCCCTGGCGGGGGCGCAGCAGTCTTTTCCGAGCCAGCGATGCTCCCACGCGAGTGCCGCAATAAGCGCAGACGTTGGCGTCATCCTGAATCACTTTGCCGCAGTAGTTGCAGTACATGCTTCACCCTCAGCGAACAATCTCTAGAATACAGTACGCAATATCAAGCGGAAAGTTCAAAATACTGCGGCGGCAGAACTGCTCAAGCTTTCTATTCTCGGTAAGCTTCCCGAAGCAGCTTCCGGGCTTCTTCGGCCGGGGGAGTGCCGGCGTTCTCCGCTACAACAGACTGATATTTCTTCATGGCCAGATCGCGCTTCTGAAGGAGATCGTACATTTCTCCGGCTGCAAGATTGGCTTTTTGGAGGATTTCGGGATCGGGAGCTTGGGTCTCGCCAACCAGTTCATAAGCGGCGGCAGCGCCGGCATAATCCCTCTGGCTGCGGAGCAATTCACCGAGCCCCCATGCGGCCATCTCGTAATGCAATCCGTTGTATTTCCCTTCGCGTCCGGTTTGCCACACTTTGCGGTAAGCCGCCGCGGCCTCCGCTGGGTGACCGCCTGCGCGCAGCAGGTTTGCTTCCTCCAACGGGAAGAGGTAGTTGTGGGGGTAACGCTCCGCAAGGTCATGCATTAGCGCCCGCGACTCATCGTAACGGTGTTCGCGGCGCAGAAAAAGACCAAGCACGACTTTGGCCTCGACGTTATTCTCGCCTCCGCTCTCGGCAACTTCATGCAAGTATTGAAGCCCTTTTTCTTTTGTTCCGCTTAAACCCACCATGGCGGCGGCTACCTTCGCACTCCAGGTCAGGCTCCCTATCACGTAATTGTGCGTGCCGACCACCAGCTTCGCGTCCACATAGTTAGGACTCAATTCGAGCACGCGTTCGTGATCGTGCCGCGCTCCCACGGCATTGCGCAAGGCGGAAAACCAGGCTCGCTCCACTAAGGCCGTGTACAGGGCAAATTGGGCGCGAGTTACTCCTCGACAATAGAGCGCGTCGACATTCGATGGATTGGTCTTCAACTCCTGCTCTTCCAGCGCTTCGGCCCGCGCCACGAATTGCTTGACCTGTTCCTTCACCCTGGGGTCCGCGGGCCGGTGCGCCTCGCCGATAAAACTGTCATTCGCATACTCGCCGGAGTTCATCGCACCCATACGGTAAAGCTCCCGCAGCAGCACAATCGACAACAGATGATTCACAGCCGCTGGGTCATTGGGGTGTCGCTCCAGAACCTTTTGAAACTCCTGGATCGCGCGTTCGTAATCCATGTTGTAGAAGTGATCGAAAGCTACCGCTACCATTGGGTCATGGCCTGTCGGATCAGGAGAAACCGCGGGATTTGCCTGCCTCGGGAACCCTGTTTGCGCCCCTGAAAGCAAGCTAGGAAGAAGGAGTGGCAAGATCCAGATTTTACGGCTCAAGTTCCGCGGTAATGTCAGCGTGAAGAACATCCCCAATTGTTTTCGAAGCGTTGAATTCAGTTTACCCGAGTTTGAAAGCACGGCACGAGCCAAAGGAGCATCATGCGACAAAACAGAACAATTTCACAAAGCGAATCGATGCGAGCCCTATACTTTCGTCAGTCAAAGCAGCCAAAACCAGGGTAACTGGGCGAACTTTACGCGACTCCCCGCGTAATTATTGCCCGAATCGGCGGGCGCCACTGCTTCGGAAATGGGCAACCATTTGAATCGACAAGAAATTTGGCGCTGCGGCGTTTGGTTGTCGGCTTGCCTTCGATTAGGCACCGCCTCCCCCGTTATTGATTCTTATGGCAGACGTAGTTCCGAATACACAACAGGAATTCTGGCGCTCCCCCGCCGGTCTCGACAGCCTGGCAGACTCAACTCCCCCGTCTGCCTTGCCGAGCCTGGCAGATGCCTGTGCGAATTGTGGCGGCGAGTATCTGATCGGCGCCAGGTTTTGCCATGCTTGCGGACAGCCGCGTGCGCTCGCTGCCGTCATTACGGCAGATTCGCGACAAATCGCCAGCGCGTGGAGAGCGAAGATGGCTTGGGCTGCAAGTTGGGCAGACTCAGCTGCAAGTTATTGGCGAGATATTTCACTCCCCCATTGGTTGCGCTATCTGCATTTTCACGAGATCAAGCGAATCGTGGGTCTGCCCACTGGATCGCTCATCGCCTTCCTGATCGGCTTGGGATGCGTTGCCGGGGCGATCGGGGTCAGCCTGTTCTACCGAGCCTCAAATCTGGCCGAGTTTCAGGCCATTCAGATGTGGCGTCTGGAATGGTTAGTTGCGGCGGTGGTATCGTTCCTGGCCGGCATTCTGCTGAAAAAACCTTCGAGCAGCGATCCAGAGTAGGACTTTCCGATTATCCCATCGTTAAGAAACAAAGGCTAGGATTGGTCTCCGGATCCAGCTGCCCTTCGTTGCTCGTGCATACGGTAAAGGTGATGCACAGGTCCGGTACCCCGACCCAGCGGATAACCCGCCGCGATGGCAGCCGTCACGTAGGTTTTCGCCAACAGGGTAGCCTCGGGCAATCCCCGTTCGAGCGCCAAATGGCAGGCAATGGCCGTGGCGAATGCACAACCGGTTCCATGGGTCGAATTCGAGCGCTGACGTTCGGCCTTGAAAACCTCGCTTTCCGCCGCGCCGCCCCTGGTGATGAAGCTCAACAAGTCGACTGCTTTCTCCAGATGGCCGCCAGTGATCACCACGGCCGCCGAACCCATTTCGTGAAGTCTTGCCGCCGCGGCCTTCATCTCTTCGAGACTCGTAACCTTTAATCCCGTTAGAGCGGACGCTTCGTCCACATTCGGCGTAATGACGTCGGCCAACGGAATCAGCTTTTCGATCAACAATTTTGCCCCAGCAGCATCGAGTAGCCCGGTACCCGAGGACGATTTGAGAACCGGATCGAGGACAATATTCGGCAATTTCGTTTTGCCGGTCCGTCGGATCAAAAAGTCGGTAACGGTTTTCGCAATCTTTGCCGTGCCCAACATCCCGATGTGAAGGGCGGCGATCGGCATATCGGCGGCCAGCTCTTCCAAGGTCTCTGCCACGAGATCGGCTTCGACTGCTTCGACCCGCTGGACGCCTCTGGTCGATTGCACGGTCATCGCGGTGATGCAGGCAACGCCATAGCAGCCGTGGGCAGCGATGGTCTTTATGTCGGCGGTCACCCCCGCCCCGGAACAAGGATCAAAGCCAGCAATTGTCATCACCACGGGAGGTGTTTCCGCCATAATCTTCCCAACCTACAGACCGCGAAGAAAGTTGCAGCCTCGACCTGAGCTTCCTCCAACGAAATTTCATCCGAGACCCTAGCAACCTTTTACCTAAAATACGAGAGATAAACAACTTACAAAGATTTAACTCGTAAACGATTGATTCAATTGAAGATGAAGATTGTTCACGATTTAGGGCGGCCCCGGTATTTACTATGTTGCAAATACGTAAGCCCATTGTTTTGAGATAGATGATTGCAATTACCTATACTTAACAATAAGTTACGTAAGATATCGATTACTATCCCATCACCATTGACGCGTCACTTTCGGGTTGACAAGGTTCTCTCTGGTCTCTACGATTTATAGAACGCCACTAAAAACGCCACTAGCTAGGGGATCACTTTTGAGTATGCGAGGAGAACTGAATGCAACGACGTATGGCTCATGGGCTGATGGTCGCTGTACTGATCGTCGGCTTGGGAGCGGCTCAGGGCCCAAACAACTCGGAGGCAAGCTCAACCCCGAATAGCCCGAAAACCAATTCCACAATCCGCAGACAGGCTGGCAGAAGTCTTCCGTTCCAGGTTGGAACGGCCTCCTGGTATGGGGAGTATTTTGAGGGAAAGCCAACTGCCAGCGGCGAAGATTACGACATGTACGATCTGACGGCGGCTCATCCCACCCTACCTCTAGGGACCTACGTGCGGGTCACAAACCTGCGGAATGGGCGGGCGGTCGTAGTGAAGGTAAACGACCGGGGTCCAGTTGTGCCGGGGCGCATCATAGACTTGTCTTATGGCGCTGCGCGCGTTCTGAAGTTCGAACAGCGCGGCCTGCAGCGAGTTCGGCTGGATCTGGTGAAACCGCGGACTCAGCATCGTGCAGAATACGAGACTGTAGCTTTCAACCATCCAGTAGCGCAATTGCCGTAAAGCTCTTATATTGAAGGGATGCAGGCTAGTCTTCCCAAGCCCATCCCTTCAAATTACGGCCTCGATCCGGTCGCTGACAAGAACGATCCACGCGAGCGGTTGATCGTGGCGCTTGATGTTTCCAGCGCTGCAGCAGCGCAGAAGATCGTGCTTGCTGTCGGCGACTCCGCCTTGACCTATAAAGTTGGCATGCAGCTGTATACCGCCGAAGGGCCGCAGGTGGTGCGAGATCTGGTGGCTTCCGGCCGCCGCGTATTCCTCGATCTCAAATACCACGACATTCCAAACACCGTCGCAGCGGCTGTGCAAGAAGCAGCGCGGCTTGGCGTAAGCATGCTGACGGTGCATGCCGCCGGAAGCGGGAAGATGCTGCGCGCCGCGGTGGACGCCGCTCGTTCCGTCAATCCGGCACTGCTGGTTCTAGCAGTTACGGTTCTAACCAGCCTTGACGAGAGCGATCTCGACAAAATAGGCGTTAACGGAACGGTCGTCGATGAAGTTCGGCGCCTGGCGGCGCTGGCCCTGGCCAACGGCTGCAGAGGCACCGTTACTTCGGCACTCGAAGCTTCCACGCTACGCTCCGCTCTCGGAAACGATTTTGCCATCGTCACTCCCGGTATCCGACCGGCGGGAATCGGCCATGCCGATCAGGCACGCGTGGTCACGCCTGCCGAGGCAATCGCCGCTGGAGCCACCCATATCGTCGTGGGGCGGCCCATTACCGAAGCGGCAGACCCGGCTGCAGAGGCTCGGGCAATCCTCGCACAGATCACCTTCTAGAAGAATTCCTTTCGCTAAGAACCGAACTGGCGTAGTATGCGTCTGCCTTGCAACCAACATTTTGCAGGAAGGGATATACCGGCCCCAGGTAAGCAAACCAGAACATCAAGGAGACCCTCGTGACCCAGAAATATCTGTGGCGTGGCGTTCTGGTTGTTGTGATGAGCATGGCAGTCGCAACTCCTGCGAGGGCAGACAACCTCAGCACGACCGGAAGAAACATCGTTATCGGAATTGTCGCCGTCACGGCGGCGGTCGCAGTCGTCATCACCCTCGTGATTCTGCATGAGTCGAAGAAAGACAAAATAATCACGGGATGCGCTAGCCCCTCGAAAAATGGGATGAGCATCACTGCCGAGAACGACGGCCGAGTTTATGCACTCACCGGCAATACGGTGGGCATTAACAAGGGCGAGCGATTGCGTTTAAAGGGTAGGAAAACCAAGTCGAAAGATTCTGCCCGGACTTTGATTTGGATAACGACCAGTGTGAACCGCGATCTCGGCGCCTGCTCTCCGTAGCTGAGATCTGTTGCTGAAACCTGCGGTGGTCTTCGCGCCGACGAATGTTCACCTTAGCCGTGACCGCATCCATGACTCCCGTGCCATGCCTGGTCATATACATCAGGTATGTACGGCGCCAGCCTGCGAAACGGACTACTTCGCCTCCGCGATACTCTTGTGCAAAGCATCTGCCGACCCATTTAGTAGATTCCGCAGGACAGCGACTTCAGCCTCTATCCCGGTATGCAAGGCTGGATCCACATCCGGCGCGAACAGCGGAGAATGATTCGAAGGCAGCGTCGTTCCGCTGGCCTTCGCCGCGGCAAACTTCTCCGGATCGGCCCCGCCCAGGCTGAAATAAAATCCCGGAATTCCCTGCTCGACGAAATAAGAAAAATCTTCTGACGCGGTGATCGGCTCTTCCATGACAACGTTAGTTTTGCCGAGTGCGGTCTGCAACACATCTTTCATCCGCGCCGCCAGCGCCGGTTCGTTGTAAACCAAATCGGTTTCTTCATAGTGATTGATCTCAGGCGCGCGCGGCGCACTGCCTGCCTCTGCCTCTGCCTTGGTGATGCGCTCAATCGCCGCCAGCACTTGCTTGCGCACATCGGCATTATTCGTTCGCACCGTCAGTCCCATCTCAGCGTGGTCGGGAATTATATTGTTCTTCGTTCCCGCCTGGACATAACCAACTGTGATGACCGCGAGGCTTCCCGGCTTCACCTCTCGCGAAACAATGGTCTGCAAGGCAACTATGGTTCTTGCCGCGATCACGATTGGATCGACCGCCGTATGCGGCGCTGAACCGTGGCCTCCCTTTCCGTAGATCGTGATTTTCAGAGAGTCCGCGTTGGTGTTGTAAATACCAGGCACGATCCCAACCTGGCCGGCGACCAGAGTGTTACCCACGTGCATCGCCACTGCGACGTCTGGCTTCGGAAACCGCGCGAAGAGCCCGTCGGCGATCATGGCCTTGGCTCCGCCGATGGTCTCCTCGGCGGGCTGGCCAATGATCATCAGCGTTCCGTGCCACCTGTCTTTGTTGTGCGCCATGACCGCCGCGGTGCCGACGATGGCCGCCATGTGCAGATCGTGACCGCAGGCGTGCATAACGGGAACATCGTGTCCCGCGTCATCTTTGGCCCGAACCTTGCTCGCGTAGGCGAGCCCCGTTTTCTCTTCGACAGGCAGCGCATCCAGTTCGGTCCGCAGCATTACCGTCGGCCCGGCACCGTTTTTCATCACCGCGACGACTCCTGTGCCTCCCACGTGCTCGGTGACTTCATAGCCGAGGATTCTCAGCCGCTCGGCCAGTTTCGCCGCGGTCTGTGTTTCGTGCGAGGAAAGTTCGGGGTGCTCGTGCAGATCGAGATAAAGCGCATGAGCGTCGGGATAAACGCTATCGACTTCTTTCGAGTTTGTGCGCTGCTGCGCCAGGGCCGAAGAAAAAACCAATCCAATAAATGCCGAGAAAAACAAGAACCCGAGGAGAGATTGTCTCATGGTTCACGCATGATATCCGTCACAGGGTGCGGCTGCAAATAAGTTCGCCAACGGCACGCACTCTGGTCTTTTCCCGAAACTGATTTTCCTGACAGTGCGAAGACTGGATTTCGCCTTTGCACATTTCCAGCGGGTGTACAATCGGCTTAGAAAGCACTGGCTGGCGCGCTCCGTCTGCAAGCTCGAGGTGCTCATGAACGTTCATATCAGTTACCGCCTTCATAAGACTCCCGCCCTGGAAAAAGATGTTCAACATCACATCGAGAAACTGCGAAAACGGCTGCAAGCATTCCGTCCTGAACTCGTTCATCTGAAAGGAATGGTCGAAGAGACTACAGCCCGCGAGGGGACCAGTGCTTCATTTAATCTTCGTCTTCCCTCCGGACAGATGGCGGCTCAGGCCAACGCCCAAAGCGCGGAAGCGGCGGTCAAGAGTGCATTCGATGAACTGCTGCAGCAACTCAACAAGCACAAGGAGCTTCTGCGCTCGACGCACAAGTGGCCGAGGCGGCAACACGAATCATCGGCGAGGCGGACTCGTTCCATTCCCTTCGAGCAAACTTTGGCGGTGGTTTTCCCTCCATCGGTTTCAGCCGAAGACATTCGTTCATACGTGAACGTAAATCTTTCACGCCTCGAACGTTTTGTGGAGCGCGAAATTTATTTTCGTGAGACTTCCGATCTGGTTGCGCAGGATTGCGTGACCAAAGAAGAAGTAATCGATGAGACTATCGCTGCCGCGCTTGGCGATGGCGAGTCAAAGCCTGAGCGCCTTGCGCTCGAGCCCTGGCTCTACCATCTGGCGATGAAAGCCCTCGACCAGCTTACCCGCCCCGATGACGCCAACGGCGGCGCCGTGCACCTCGAAGATTCCACGCGCAAACGCAATGTCAAAGGAAGCGATGAGGCTGAATTGCAATTCCATCAGCCGGACGAATCCATCACGGGAGAATCCGTCATCGCCGACGGGCGCATCGCCACTCCCGAGCAGATCGTAGGGTCGGATGAAATGGTCCGTCTGATCGCGACCGCCCTGCGCGGTGTCAAGGCTGGACATCGCGAAGCTTTCATTCTGCACGCCGTCGAGGGTTTCGGAGTCGATGAAATCTGCGCCATCACTGGCGCCCAGCCGCAGCAGGTTTTGCAATCGATCTCTGTCGCACGCGACCATCTCCGCAAGTCACCCACCTTCGCACGCCAGTTCAAGAGCCGGCGGGCCACAGGCACAGCTTAGTCTCCACTTAAAAGGGAAAGGAAATGGATCACGATGATCACTCGTGAACAAATCAACGAACTTGCACAATTTGAAGATCATGATTGCCGCGCCCTTACTTACTACTTTCAACCCACCATACCGCGCAACAAAGCTCACAAAGGAGAAGCCATCCTCACCAAGGATTTAGCTCGCGAAGCTCTGCACAAGCTGGAGAACGAAGCTGTCGATGGAAACTTGGGTGGAGGAACCGGTGGAAGAGCTAAGGAAAAACTTAACGCAGCCCGGGCCGATGTCGAGCGTATCGTGCGCCTCTCGCAGGATCTGCGTGGCAATGGCGTGCACGCCAAGGCAGTGTTCGCCTGCTCGTCCCAAGGTTTCTGGCGCGAGTATGACCTTCCGGCACAGGTCGGTGGCACGCAGCTCGCCGTAAGCCGCCATTTCCATCTCAAACCTTTGGCACAGCTGCTGGGAGCGTTTCCTAATCTCAGCATTGCGCTGGTTGATCGCCATCGGGCGCGCCTGTTCAACCTGCGCCTGGGCGAACTGACCGAACGCATGGATTTCTTCCGTCCGCTCCCGCACCGCGGCCGCGGCGACGGCTTCGGAGGATACGATGGCGGCCATGCCGAGCGTCGCGTCGCCGACGAGACCCGCCAACATTTCAAGACTGTCGCCGACTTTCTAAAGGAAGCCTTCGAAAAAGGGATGTTCGAGCGATGGATTCTTGGTTGTCAGGAGACACAGTGGCCGCAAATCGAAGCGCAACTGCACCCTTATGTTTTGGGGCGACTGCTCGGCCGGTTTCCGGCTGAAGTCGCTTACGAGGGCGCCGATGAGATTCGCGCGCAAGCTGAACGCATCTTTCGAGAATGGCAGGAAAAACGCCGTCACGAACTCGTACAAGAGGCCATCGAACAGGCCCGGGCCAATGCCCGCGGCGCGACGGGATTGCGCCGCGTATTGCAATCGCTCGAAGCCGGTGAGGTACAGACAATGCTGCTCGGAGAAACCTATCACGCGCAAGCGGTCGAATGCCGAGGCTGCGGTCATCTCGACGCGCATCTCGTGAACAGATGCCCGGCTTGCGCACGCGAGACGCGGCAGGTGGTCGATGTGGCGGAAGCCATCGTGCCGCTTATCATTCGCCGCAACATCGAGCTTTTCTTCGTCAAAGACGATGCTGAGTTTGACAGGGTCGGCAACATTGCCGCTCTGCTGCGCTTCCGCTCCGAGCAAAACCATAATCCGCGTTCTGTCAGCGAAGGACGGCCGAATGCTTCTTCTAGCCGTAGCGAAGGTGTCGTAGCCCGACCGCGTAGCAGCGATCAGCGAATGATCTTATAAACCGCGAAGCATGAGGTATTTGCAGGAGTCTTGGAAACGAACGCTCATTGGCCTTCGTGAGTTACCGGCAACCGAAAACTTATGCCTCGTTCGTCATTGGCCTTTTGCGTGGCCTCGATATCGAGATCAGATAGAGAAATTTTCTGCGTCCGCTGCGCTGTGAAGTTCCAGAGGGTTTGTCCGACAATCGCGTAATTCTGAACTTCCTGCTGGTGCTGATCGCGGAAAACCAGAACTGTCGGCTGAGCCGCTTCAGCCTGTTCTGGACGATGCTGCTGTTGCGGAGGAGCCGATCGCGAATAGTAGTCCGGACTTCCAGGATCCGGAGGACGCATCGGAATACCTTGCTGATTCATCTGATTCGCCAGTCCGTTGTCGTAACCATATCCGTAAGGCTGGCCAGCGTCGGCGGAGGGATCGGAATCGTTGTCACTGTCGCCCCACCAATAGGGATCGATGCCGCCGCCCAGGTAGGGATATCCCCAACCGCTACCCCAGCAGCCCCAGCAATTGCGCCCGTAAAAGGGATAAGAGCGGATGCGCACACCGGCGCCAGAGCGGTTGCGACCGAATCGACCGATATTTCCACGATTGAATGCCCCACGATTGAATGCACCACGGTTGAAAGCCGATCCGCGACTGAAGGAATGGCCAGAGAAACCGTTGGAACGGGGTGCGCTGAAAGCATGACCACCACCGCCGAACCCAGAATGGCCACCGCCAAAACTGGCGTGACCACCGCCACCAGCGTGGCCGCCTCCTCCGCGCTGCGCGGAAAGCGAGAGTGAGGCAACTATCAGGACGAACGCCGCGATGAAGAGCGGACGGTTCATGTGTACATTATAAGCCCAATTCGGGCGTCGCGAGCGAAGGAATTTCCGGCCGCGGAAGGTCTATTTTTTCCTGGATTTTGCCTTCTTTGGCGCAGCCTTCTTTGGCTTAGGCTTTGAGGCGTGCTTCGGCTTTCCGGCGGGTTTTGCCGGACGGCCTGCGGCTTTTGGCTTGCTTTTGGCCGAATTGATCTGGGGCTTTGCTGCTGTCTCCGGCTTTGGGCTTGCCGGTTTTGCTTTCGGCGCAACTGGCGATGCCGCTGCCGGAGCCGTTGCTGGAACAGGAGTGCTCAGCTTCCCTTTGCCCTTGGCTGGTTTTGCACCTTTCGCGGGATCAGGTACGGGCGCGGGCTGACCGGCCATGGCTCCCTTTGCGGCCCGTCCGCGGCGCGGTGGGGGCGGAGGCGGTGGTGGGGGCGGCGCAAAAGGCTTGAGAAACTTCAATGTTTCGGTACGCGAACGCAGTTTCCCATCGAGCAAGAGCATAAATACGTCGCGCGCGATCTTTGGATACTCGGGCAATTGCGGCGTGATGAGCAACTCGGTCATCTCCGGCAACGGAATCCGCTGCTGAACTTGCCGCCATTTCGTGAGGAAATTCTTAATCTTTTGCGCCACTGCTTGCTGGCGCGCCGTTACCGCGAGAAACAGAACCATCTCAGTGCGAGCCGAGGATAATAAATTCCAGGTGCGTGAGGGAGTGGCCGCTTCTTTTCCGGTGAGGCGTTTAGCTAAATCTTTCGCATGATTTTCAAGGTCACGCCAGCCATCTACCAAATCTTTGCGCGGCATCTGCCGGCGCAAATCCGAAATATCTTTCTCGGAAAGGCGCGCAGTCAGGAAATGCATGACTGCGGCTGAGGGATCGACGGTGTAACCGAGGTCGACCATCTGCTGGCGCGTCTTCATGAGCGATGCCAGCCCGTTGGTGTCGACTTTTGCCGAAGACCAGTGCGGGTGCAATACCTTCAGCCAGTCTTCCCTTTCGAGCGCGCGGACCACGTTAAGCGGATCGTCCTCGTGCGCCAGCTGCGCGATCTCGTGGCCAATGGCGCTGCGCGAGATGTGCTCGATGTAATTATTTTCCCTGGCCGCGTCATAGCGCTGTTGCGTTCGCTCTTCGAGCGGCCAATGAAAGCGCGCCGCGAAACGGGTGGCGCGAATCAGGCGCGAAGGATCTTCGACGAACGAATAGTTATGCAGAATGCGAATCAGCTTGGCTTCGATGTCGGCAACGCCGTTGAAGGGATCGAGCAGCAGTCCGCGTGAACCTTCATTCAACGACAGCGCCATCGCGTTCACGGTAAAGTCACGGCGTCTGAGATCTTCCTGAATGCTCGCCGGATTAATTACCGGGGGCTTGCCAATCTTTTCGTAGGTCTCGCTTCGCGCCATGCCGATCTCAGCGCGCACGTTGCCGGGAAGCACGAGGAACAAAGTTCGAGTGTCTTCATCATGGCCGGCGATTTGCGCGCCAGCGCGCTCGAACTCTTTTTGCAGCTTGAGAGGATTGCCCTGAACGGTGAAGTCCAGATCGCGAATCGTAAACCCGCTGATGATGTCGCGGATGGCGCCGCCGGTAAGATAAAGCGTGATTTCCGCAGCGCGGGCTATCTCTTGAACCAGATTGACGCCCTTAAGTTGATCCGGCGTCAACCGGATTTCCATTGTGTAGATGTAATCAGCCATTCGTCGTCAAGCGATCTCGATCAAAACACCGGCGGTTGCCCGAAAGACCGGCCAGGACATTAAGGCCACGAACATTTTTCACAGCTTTTCCACAGGGTGCAGCGCTACAGCGAAAGCAGGCGTCTACCGTACCCGGTACAAGCCATTCAATACAATACACTTATAAAGGATTTAGCGAACTGGTGGCAACTGATAGGAATAACACAACGTTAACGATTTGGCTACTGTTAACGTGGATTCCAGAGCTTTAGGGCAGATTAATGCGAAAATCGGTGTAGCTGCCGTTACCGTTAACGAATAGGGATCGCCAGCAACGCTACAAGGGCGCAGTCAGGACTGCGATTCGACGGCCGGTTCTGAATCTTCTAACCAACCGCAAGAGAACATATGCCTTCTACGCACAAAAAGGTCATCGTCCGCAAGATGGATCGGGACTCGGTTTCGGGATACGTGTCTCCGGCCCAGTTTGTGAATGAAGGAAAACTTGAACTCCTGAACACAGCCGGAAACGTCGTCGGTATTGATTTGAAGGAGATCAAGGGAGTTTATTTCGTCCGCGAATTCGGGGATTCAGAATCTCTGACGCGAAAAACCTTCACGTCCCGCCCCCGATCGGAGGGTTTGTGGGTGCGGCTGCGCTTCAAGGACAACGAAATTCTGGAAGGATTAATGCCCTCCGACCTCACCCAGAATATGCCCGAAGGCTACCTTGTGAATCCGCCCGATCAGCGGTCGAACACGCAACGGATTTTCGTCCCTCGCAGCGCGCTCGAATCGTTGACCGTACTGGCCGTAATTGGGGCAGGACGGCGACCGCGCCGCGGGACCGGCGATCAGCGGCAAGTGCCAATGTTCGAAGAGTAGAACCTTAAGCGACACCTATTTCCCAGCATCGATTTTGCCGCTAAAAGATGAATTTAACAGCCGCCTGCATGAGCCGAGGCGCTGCCGCGCTTACCACCTGACCGAAAGAAGTACTGTTGATGTTGCCGTTCACCGAAGCCGGTCCGTAGAACTGGGCGTGGTTGAAAACGTTGAACCCCTCCAAACGAAACTCAACCGACTTCGATTCCGAAATAGCGACGTTTTTCAGGAGCGCCATATCGTAGTTGTCGATGCCGGGCCCGTAAAAGAAGCGGCGTTTCGCGTTGCCGGGCTGGCCGAGCGGCTGCAGGGCAAAAAGGTTCGTATTGAAGTAGTCGAGGCCGTTTCGAGGATTGTGATTGAGATGGAGAGGCCCGGCCGTGTACTGCGGCTCATCGACGCCATAGTTGTTTATGCCGTTGGGTTCGGCGCCGAGCAAAGAATTGTCGCCGTAGTTGTACAGCGTAACCGGAAATCCAGTACTGAAACGCGTAATTCCCGAAATCGCCCAGCCTTCCGTCCAGCGGTTGGAGGCATGGAACAAACGATCAATGGGAAGCTCATACTTGTAACTGACGACGAAGTTGTGTTCTACATCGAAGGCGGATAGAGCTTTGCTTATGCCGGGATTAATCGGATTGATTTCTTCTCCCAGGTTCGAGGCCTGATCGATCGATTTGCCGTAAGTGTAGGCGCCGAGAATTTCCAGCCGCCCGCTGGTGTGGCGCAAGTTGACTTCCAGCGCGTTGTAATTCGAGTTGCCGATTGTCGACTGATTTGTATCGCTCCCAAAATTTGAACCCAACGGACCACGAGTTCCGTGAATGGTTTGGCCTGAGGCGGTAAAGTACGTGTTGCCTTCGAGAAATGGCCCGCAAGGCGTCTGTCCGGCAGCCAGGCTCGCGGGATTACTCAGTTGCAGACACAGTGCAGGGTTGCCAGGGTTGGCTTCAACGAGCGCCAGCAGGCGATGTCCTTGCGTCCCGACGTAGCTAATGCTGAGCACAGTATTCGCCGCGAGCTGGCGATCGACAGACAACATATATTCCTCGGTATAGGGAATGCGGTTGGTTGTCGGATATGCCGGAAGACCGCTGATCGGCTCGTATTGTGACCAATCGACGTTCGGATCAGGATGGCTTGCTGAAGAGTTAAGCGGGGCAAGTTGAACTGGAAAATACTGGCTTCCCTGCCCGGTAGAAGCCGAGAGAAACGGTGTGGAGAATAACGGAGGCGCTGGACTCGTATAAGTCGTGCCGTATGGGGCATTTGCCGCAAGCACTCCGATGGTGAGGGCCTCGATCGCCGTATAAAACATGCCAAAGCCCGCTCGGATGCTGGTCTGGCCCGGACCTCCCGTGATCTTTCCGAGAAGAGAATCCGAATCTAAGCGCGGCGAGTAAACGACGCCGAATCGTGGCGCCAAATCCCTGTTTCCTGGTGGCGCAAGGGTTCGCCGAACGCCGGGATCGGTAGGAAAAAGAATTCCTTCGGGAGCAGTCGGAAAGACCACCGATTGCCTTCCCGGCTCCAGGACCGCGAGCTGATTATATTTTTCGTACCAGGGTTCGATTCGATCCCAGCGCAAACCGTAATTAAGCGTGAGATTGGGTCGCAGGCGCCAGCTGTCCTGCGCGTACAAGCCCACGTATTTGTTGCGTCCATAGAAAGGCTGGAGTTGGCTTTGGTTGTACTGCGTCGGAGCACCGAGCAGGAAATCGGCGAAATCGCTTCCTGTCTCACTGCCGAAGAACAGGAAGCTGCCATTGAATTGGGCCGTGGCGTGAGTGTTGACCTGATCGAAGTGAAACTCGCCTCCGAACTTCACCGTATGGGCGCCCACCACTTTGGAAAAATTGTCGAGCCACTGGTAGGTGTTGTTGGTCTGCTTCAACTCGTTGGTGTTCGTCCCAATCGTATAGTTGTTGAAGGCTACACTCTCAACGCCTTGGGTTTCTGGAGAAAGCGGGACGATGCCGGGAGTGTTGGCGCCAACCTCAAATCCCTGTGAGGCAAGGCTGACTCCGAGCCCGCCCTGTGGGCGGCCCAGGTCATTGGAGTCGCGTAGATAACTAAAGCGAAACTCGTTGACCTCAGTAGGGCTCAGGGTTTTGGTGTCGCCGATGTTTAACAGTTGCGCGCGGCCAACATTCTGAGCGCCGAAACCGGGTACATTGGCTCCCCCCTGCGCGGTTGGATAAGGATTCTCCTGAGTAAAGTTGTCGAAGAAGTAGTAAGCCGAGATCAATCCCCACCCTGTATTAGCATCTAGATGCAGCCCCGCCTTGTTGTCAGTCAGCGACTCATTATAGGCAGAGGTGGAAAAGAAATTGGCCGGTTGATTGGGCTGCGGAATGTATTGCAATAAATGCTGCGCCGGGGCGGACCATGTGCGGGACGGAAGTTGTAATGTTGGAAGTGCGCAAGCAGCGGTACTCGAGCAACCGGCGAAATAATAGGGCTCTCCCACGAAAACGGGATAACCGAATTTGTTTGAGAGCGTATTCGCCCACGCAGTACCGCTGACCTTCCCTGTCAGCGAGGTCGCCAAATCCGAGACATTGCCAGAACGCTCCTGTAACGACGGCACGGGAATCAGGCCGGTGTCGACGCCCTCAGTCTGCCGTGTTCCCTGATAATCGGAGTAGAAAAAGATTTTGTTCTTTTTGATGGGGCCGCCAAGCGTTCCACCGAACTGGTTTTGATTGAAGGAGCCGCGGGTGGGAGAAAAATAATTGCGGGCGTCCAGCTCGGTATTGCGTACAAATTCGAAAATATCGC
The DNA here is from genome assembly GCA_964530145.1 of uncultured Acidobacteriaceae bacterium. Lineage (GTDB taxonomy): Bacteria > Acidobacteriota > Terriglobia > Terriglobales > Acidobacteriaceae > Sulfotelmatobacter. Next base: position 199,278 of record CAZGXY010000010.1, read on the forward strand.
CGTGAAACGAGTTGGTTCCGGATTTCGTAATTACGTTGATCTGACCGCCGCTATACTCACCGTATTCCGCGTCGAAATTGTTCGTGATAATTCTGAACTCGGCGATCGAATCGAGATTGGGAATGATCGCCGTGCCCATATTGACGTCTTCTTCAACATCGCTCCCGTTGACCATGAAACTATTAGCGAATTCTCGCTGGCCATTAATCGAGATATTGCCGGAATTTAAATCTCCCGACGGTGAAAATGCGCTAGCCCCCACATCCTGAACCGTGCTGGAAGTGAGTGATGTTGCCGGAGCCACCCCGGATTGAAGCGCGAGCAGATCGGTGTAGCTGCGTCCATTGAGAGGAACGGAGGTCATGGTGGAACCGGCAATGACTTCGCCCATCTGCGAACTGGTCGTTTCAACATGCGCGGCATTGTCGCTGATAGTGACCGCATCACTTCGTTCTCCGACCTGAAGAATGACATCGATCACCAGGGCGCTGTTGGCATCGAACGAAACTCCGGTACGTCTGGATGGTTTGAAGCCGGCATGAGTCACTTCGAGGACGTAGACTCCTACGGGAATGACGGGGAAAATATAGTCGCCGCGGTCACTGGCGACGGTCGATTGAAGAACGCCTGTGTCCCTGTTTATCAACTGAAGCGAGGCGCCCGCAATCGCCGCTCCGGACTGATCCCTGATCGTTCCGGACAGGCGACCGGTCACGCCGGCATTGGCAGTGCCCGGCAGCGAGGCGACTGACGCTAGAAGCAAAATGAGCCGCAGTATTTCGAAACGATTTCGCATGGATTTAAAAATGCAGTTGCGATCCAGTCGCATCTCTAGTTGCAACCGAGTCGCATCTGAACTATATTCATGATGTTGCCTGTCGACGGCGGGTGGCGTCAAGGGCGGGAACAATTTTCTGTCGCAGGGTAGTTGCGACCAGTTGCGACGGCCGAAGGATCGACTGTTTATGCCCCTACCGAAAACTGAGATGCCGGGAAGGCTCCAGGCTCATTTGGCGCAGCGCGGTATCCGCATGACCGAGCAGCGCCGCGCAATTCTGAGCGTGATGGAAACCGCGACCAAGCACCTCGATGCGGCGCAACTTTTGCGGCGTGCGCAGAAACTCGACCCCAGCGTCGATCGCAGCACCATCTATCGAACCTTGCGCCTGTTGAAACGGCACGGACTGATCGACGAACTCGACCTGATGCACATCCACGGCGAGGGCCACTACTATGAGCGCAAACTGAACCGCGACCACATCCACATGGCCTGCTTGCGATGCGGGAAGATTATGGAATTCGTCAGCGACATTTTTGAGAAGCTCAAAGGGCAGGTGGAAAAAGACTGCCGTTTTCACATCGTTGTCTCGCGCTTCGAAATTGGCGGCTACTGCGCCTCCTGCTCGAAATAATTTTCTGAACTTGCTGAAGCTTCTGCATTTCGCGGATTGATTCCACAATCTTTTGTCCAACCGAAACTTACGTTCGGAGCCTTTCTTACCTATGCGCCGCGCAGTTTGCAATTGAACCACCGGCGCGTGTGTGGTTAACTGCAACAGGCGAGAGCGGCGAGCCAACAGTCATAAAGGCGAAGTTATGCGAATCCGGGTTCCCTTCTGGGTGGTTTCTTGTTTCACGTTCCTGATTGGTATTTTTCTAGTCAGCGGCGCCGCTGCGGCCGCGACCCCGCCGCATTACCTTGTCACCAACGACGACGATATCTTCATCAATAGCGTCAGCTTTTACTCTGTCGCTGCGAATGGATCTTTAACGCTGAAACAGGCAGTGGCGACGGGGGGTCAGGGGATTGCCGGAGGATATTTCGGATCGAGTCGGCTCGCACTCCTCAACTCCAGCAGCCAAGAATGTGTCTATGCCTCTGATGCAAACAGCGACGACATCGCCGGCATCGACGTCAGCACCTTGACCTTGGCCGGAACAGCCTCGGGATCCTCTACGGACTCCGGCAACGCCAACGGAATTGGATTGGCGATCAGCGCGCAGTATCTGTATGCCGGATTCACAACCTCGAACACGATTGCCACATTTCAACTCCAGGGCAACTGCAGTCTCACGTTCGTAAGCGACACTCCGGTGGCCGGTCTGCAAGGCGGCTTCATCGAGGGGATGGCCATACACGGCAACTTGATGGTCGTCACCTACGGAGATGGTTCGATCGAATCGTTCGACATTACTTCCGGGACGCCGGTGTCCAATGGCGACGAGCAGAATTCCTCCGCCTACGTCACATCGCAGGGTGCAAGTTACCCTACCAGCATCGAGATCACGAAGGACGGCCATTTCGCTTTATTCGGCGACACTTCAACGTCGACTCTTATTGAAGTCTCCGATCTGAGTTCGGGCAAATTGCGCCCCACCGTTGCCTACTCTCTTGGGACGGCGATCAACTCCAGCAGTATTCTGTTAAGCCCAGATGAGACTTTGCTTTACATCAGCAATACACAAGGTGACACGGTTACGGCAGCCTTCTTCGACAGCACCACGGGGAAACTATCCGCAGGCTGCACCTCGAACCGGCTGAAGTTCTACAGCGTACATTGGTCGTATCTGGCGCAACTGGCGTTGCGCGACGATACTGGAACCGGAGGGAGCCTCTACGTTGCGGAGTTCAGCGCAAACCCCTCGCTCGCGCTACTCTCAATACAGTCCAGCGGAGGTCAGTGCACTCTTGCCGAGCTCAGCGGTTCACCGATTGCGGAGACCGACAGCGCCGGTCTTCTCTCGATTGGAGTTTTTCCGCCGCGGTCTTTTTAGATGTATTCACGACAACTTTGTTGAGTAGTGGGGATAGAAGATGCGATGTGTTTCTAGGTTTCTGCCGATTGTGCTGATGTGCGGATGCTTCTGCTTGACATCGACGGCGCAGTGCCCGCCGCGGCCAACTGTTGGTACCGTGGTGCATGACGCCACGGTCTTGAATTCGCAGAACGGTACTCTCAATGCCGATCTCAATCTGGGATACTCGGTCGATCCTTTTGGCTATACGCACTATTGCTACAAATATTCCTCGCCAACCGGCGTCGTGGAGGCGCCAACTCTGGAGTTGAATCCAGGCGATCAGCTATTGTTAAGCGTTAAAGACAGTATTCCCGCCAACAGCTCCGATTCAATGAGTGGGATGGACATGTCCGCGCCTGCCGGCGCCACGTGCGGTGACGGTGGCACTGGAACTCTGCAGTCGACCAACGTTCACTTCCATGGCATGAACATTCCGCCGCTTTGCCACCAGGATGACGTTCTCACCACGTTGATTCAGCCCGGCTCGCCGGCTTTCCAATACAAGATTACAGTTCCCACGACCGAACCTCCGGGCCTCTATTGGTACCACCCTCATGTCCACGGATTTACAGAATTCCAGGTCAATGGCGGAGCTGCCGGCGCATTGATTGTGAATGGCATGGAGAAAGTCCGGCCAGAAGTGGCAGGATTGGCGGAACGAGTCTTCGTTATCCGGCAGCAGTATCTGGTTCCGTGGGTGCCGGGACCTTACCAGCTTTCGATTAATTTTGACATCGCGGCACAGCCCGAAGGGCCTTCCGCTCCCATCATCCAAATGAAGCCTGGAGAAAAGCAGTTCTGGCGGGTTGCCAATGCAACGATTCAGGCATTCATGCCGCTGCAAGTGTTGATTAACGGCCAGCCCGAGCAGATGCAGCTGATTGCGCTGGATGGTTATCCGCTGGCCGCGCCGCGAATGGAAAGCACGATTCTGATTCCTCCGGCTGGGCGCGCGGAATTCATCGTGCAGGCGCCGCAGAAGGGGCAAAGCGGACAGTTTATTACTCTGCCCCAATCGACAGGACCAACCGGGAATTTTAACTTCGAATATATTTTCGGTAACATTGATATCGATAACGGCAGCTCGATAAGCAACACTTCCCCGGTCAAGAAAGCGATATCGACGGCACAGATTTCGAGAGACAGTTTGAAATTCGCCGGTTTGCAGAATGCGACCGTGACTGCGAACCGAAAATTATATTTTTCGGAGGAGTTCGGCGGGACCAATGGCCCCATTCAGTTTTACATCACGGTCGACGGCCAGAAGCAGAAGGTTTTCGAGCCGACTGAGAAGCCTGCGATTACCACGAAAGTAGGAGCCGTCGAAGATTGGACGATCGAAAACCGCGCGCTCGAGACACACGCGTTTCACATTCACCAGATACACTTCCAGATGTTAGAGATCGATGGAAAGCCGGTCGCGGACCAGGACTTCCGCGATACCATCGAAATTCCCTACTGGTCGGGTACGGGGCCGTATCATAGCGTCAAAGTGCGAATGGATTTCCGGGACCCGACCACTGTCGGCACGTTTGTGTTTCACTGCCACGTTCTGCTTCACGAAGATCTTGGCATGATGCACAAAATTCTGGTCGAACCGTAGGCATCTTCCGAAAACCAAAAAGGACCTTGTCATGCAGAAGAGGATTTTGCTCGTCTCAAGCGGCGCGTTATTGGTTGCGTTTGGCTATCTGTGCGGCAGCCGAGGCGCAAGTCCGGTGTTCGCGGCCCCGCCAGCGCAAGACGGCGCCGGTCAGAACTATGCTCCCGCTCACGGCAGCGTTCCTGCCGCCTACGGAAAGCTGGTGACCGCCATTCCCGACCAGATCGGCACCGGCCTGATTTTCGAAGACAAAGAAGGCGTCATTCGATTTGTCGCAATGACCGGCATGAAGGAAGGCGAGTTGGCTCGCTATGACCAGACTCCAACCCATGGCGGTATTCCAAAATCTTACGGACATCTCGTTTCGGCTGTTGTCAACCCTCTGGGAACGGGGCTGGTGTTCGAAGACAGCGCCGGCGTGATTCGATTCGTGACGATGACCGGTAAGAAAGAAGGCGAGTTGGTCAGGAACTGATTTCGCACGCCACCGAGGTCATCCGGTTTTCCAAATCAATTCCTGTGCATGCCTACGGCATGACGATTCGCGGCTTCGGCCTTGTCTGCAGGAAAAACAATCTTTGGATGAAAGAGGCTTCCAGCAACTCTGCTCGCAATAGCCAGAAGTTCGGCCTGTCCGGCAAAGACTTTGACCTGCCGCGCACGAGAGAGTTCCGGGAGATTGACCGGGCGTCCGTTGCGGATATGGGCAATCGTAAGCTCATCCGCGGTGACGGAGGGGAACTGTGGCAGCAATTGACGGGGGTGGATGAATAACGACTCGACGGGACGAATTTCTACCCTACGGCCATCGTCGACCGGAGCCGATTCGCTACTCTCGCAACAGCACCCTTCGATTTCCTCCAGCGTATGCGCCTGACCGATGACGAATTCGGCGACGGCGGTTCGGCGTAAAGATTCAAGGTGGCCGCCGCACCCGAGGCGCTGGCCAAGTTCGTGCGCCACCGACCGCATGTAGGTTCCGGATGCAACACGGGCGTGGAAATTGGCGCGTTCGCCTTCGACTGATGTGATCGCGAACTCCTTTATCTCAACCTGCACCGGCTTGAGTTCGAAGTCCAGGTTTTTTCGCGCCAGCTTGTACGCCGGCACACCGTGAATTTTCTTCGCGGAAAATGGCGGCGGGGTTTGCTCGATCATCCCGACAAATTCGCTGCCAAGTCCTTGAAGCTGATCGAGTGTGAACTCAGCCGTTCGGGGATCTCCCACTTGGTCGCCGTCGGCATCGTAGGTCGTGGTTGCGAAACCGAAGCGGATTACCCCTTCGTAGGTTTTCTCAGAGTTGTTGTAGAACTGAGCGATTCGCGTGAGATTTCCGACGACCAGCGGAAGTACGCCGGTGGCCAGGGGGTCGAGCGTACCGAGATGGCCGATCGACCTCTGCCGCAGAACCCGGCGCATCCGGTTGACCACGTCGTGCGAGGTCCATCCACTGGGCTTATCGACGATGATGACGCCATTCATGCAGGATTTGGTAATTTGGTGGTTGAGCGATTGGGCATTTGAAAAACCGGAAAGGTTCCGTCTAGAGTTGCAAGGCTGGTTTCCAATTTCCCAATTACTAAATTACCAGATTACGAAATTCCCGCATGCTGCCGATTCGCGACGACCAGGCTCGATATAGCACACCGTGGGTCACGCGCTTCCTGATTGCGCTGAACCTCTTGATATTCCTCTTTGAGGCGTCGCTGACCCCGCGCGCATTGAACGCCTTGATTCATCAATTTGGGGTGGTGCCGTCACATCTGGCGGCTTTGCTGGCGGGTTCATCCCGATATCAGTTGCCCGAGGTCGTCGTTCCGTACTTCACGTCGATGTTGCTGCATGGCTCGTGGATGCACGTCATCGGCAACATGTGGTTCCTCTATATCTTCGGTGACAACGTTGAGGACTATCTTGGCCACTTCAAATACCTGGTGTTCTACGTTCTGACCGGCCTCATCGCCATGGCGACACAGGTGGCGATCAGCCTGCATTCGTCGGTGCCAACACTCGGCGCCAGTGGAGCCATTGCTGGCGTGCTCGGCGCCTACTTTATTTTGTACCCCAGAGCGCGGGTGCTGACCTGGTTTTTCGTTTTTGTGGTTTGGGTACCGGCCTGGATCATCCTGGGTTATTGGTTCGCGCTCCAGTTCCTGAGCGGGACCGCAACTGCGCTCGCCGTGCAAAGCCAAAACATAGGTGGAGTCGCGTTCTGGGCGCACGTCGGTGGCTTCATCTCCGGCGCCCTGCTGGTGAAGGTGTTTGGCGAACGTACCAGACGTCATCCATATGCTGCAGACTGGCGCTAGTGCGGCGGCGTTAGAACAACCAGTCTCGATGCCGCTTATTTCTTCGGGCGCGATTCCGGCGGAACTAATCCGGCGACGCGATAGTAAACGGCTAGCTGTCCGTAGTGCTCGCCCGAGTGCTCGATGAACCCATACGCCTCATCGTAGATGCGGTACTGCTTGTGCTCGAAAGGATCGACGATCAGGTCGGACATTCCCTTATCGCCTTTCGCCTTAATGGCCGCGGCGCCGTCCTCGAAGGCTTTTTTCACGAAGGCTACGACGTCAGCCTTGGTTTTGTACTGATCGCGCTTCGGATCCTCTTCCGCCGGTGGTTTCTGGCCCATCGCCGCGTTGGTGAAAAAATAGTTCGCGTTGGCGGCGTGGAGCAGTTGCTCGGCGAAGCTGCGCTGGGCAGGAGTGGGCTTGAAGTCGTACTTGTCCTCCGGGAAGTCTTCGGCCATGGCGATGAGCTTGCGGCCGATCTCATTCCATGCGGAGAGTACAGCTTGCGATGGGCTATCGGCAGGTTTAACCGCCGAGTTCTTTTCCTGCGCTTGAATGGGAGAGCCCAGCGACGTTGCGATTAGAAGGGCCGCCAAGAAAAAATGTATCTTTACCATGTTGCCTCCGCGAATCTGACGACGGTGGCAATCCTAATCGCAAATTGCGTTTGTGTAAATGCGAGGTCTCTCAAAGCTGCCCGGGACGGCGAGAGACCGATGCCGCGAATGAAACCAATGATAAGGGCACTGTTGCCGCGAAAAAGCGTCTTACGGTTTCAATTCTTGCCGATTCTAGATTCCGTTCGACCGCTGGCGGATCAGCGAGAGGAATTCCTGGCGGGTTTCCTGTTCTTCGCGGAAGCAGCCCAGCATCGACGACGTTACCGCTTCCGAATGCTGCTTTTCCACACCTCGCATCATCATGCACAGGTGACGCGCCTCTACAACCACCCCCACCCCTTGTGGTTCGATCACTTGTTGAATGGTTTCGGCGATCTGCGTGGTCAGCCGCTCCTGGATTTGCAGGCGGCGTGAAAACAGTTCGACGAGTCGCGGCACCTTGCTCAGGCCGATCACTTTGCCGTTGGGAATATAGGCGACGTGTACCTTGCCAAAGAACGGCAGCATGTGGTGCTCGCAAAGGCTGAACATTTCAATGTCTTTGACGATGACCATTTCATCGTAGGTTACGGTGAAAAGTGCGCCCTTGAGCAGAGCTTCGGCGTTTTCCGTGTAGCCGCGAGTCAGAAATTGCAGCGATTTGTGCACGCGCTCAGGCGTGAGCTTTAACCCTTCGCGTTGCGGGTTTTCACCGAGACGAACAAGCATCTCGCGGACTAACTCTTCGAAGCTGGCGCTGGTGACAGTTGAGGGTTCCGTGGTCGTTTTCATGTGGTCATCCATAGATAATACAAATTGAGCAATTGGAAGTTAAGCCCTCTCTTCGCCAGCGTACTCGAAAGAGTTCATCATAGTTTCCTCGAGCCGCACCTTTTCAAGATGCGCGCGGGTGAAGCCACGCTGCACTATTTCGTAGATGTGAATGCTGAGGTTTTCGGTAGTCGGAACTTCCTGTGCAAAATCCGGCAGTGTATTGAGATTCTGATGATCGTAGCGGGCCAGCACTTCCCTTTCGATGAAACCATCGAGATCGGCCAGATTGCAAACCATGCCGGTTCGATTGTCAACCTGGCCGCTCACCGTAATCTGAAGAATATAGTTGTGCCCGTGGCCGTAGGGATTATTGCACTTGCCGTAGGTGAGGTGATTTTCCTCCGCAGACATGGCATCGCTGTGCAAACGATGGGAAGCAGAGAAAAGATAGCGGCGCGAGAGATGGGCCTTCATTTTAGCTTTTTGGTTCCTGGCTCTTAGTATTTCGATTGACCCATTTCACCGCGTTAGGTTTCCCCGTAGAAATCCACAAACAGATCCGGAGTTTCGTAGACGCGAATTCGATGCAACTTCGCGCGTTCAAGTTTGCCGGCAAGGCGCTTCCAGATGGCGATGGCAATGTTTTCCGTTGTCGGAATCTGGCTGGCGAATTCGGGAACTTCTTTGTTGAGGAACCGATGGTCCATGGCCTGGAGCACTTCCCGGTACATGATTTCTTTGAGTTGCTTGAGATCGACGACGAAGCCAGAGCGGGGATCGACTTCACCTTTGACGGTGACCTCAAGCATGTAGTTATGACCGTGGCCGTTAGGGTTATTGCATTTGCCGAAGATGCGCTGGTTCTCCTCCACGCTGAACTCCGGGTTGTGATAGTAATGCGATGCGGCGAATTCTGCTTTGCGCGTGAGATAGAGCATAGAGATGTCGGCTGCCGGTGTTTAGTTTCTCGTGAATTTGGCTCTCGTTCCAGATTTCCACACCAAGAACTATTTTCTCAAATTGATTTCCAGACTGTGAGTCGGATGCGGAATCGCGGGTATCGGCTCGCGTGCAATCGATCCAGAGTAAGCGCGACCCTTCCACGCGACGGCGCCGTATTTGTGAATCCGATGCGAGCGCAGCAGTAAGTACGAGAACACAGGAAGGCCGATGAAGGCGAGTACATTAGCCTGCCACGAGAAGTGAGCGCGGCGGATGCGTCTGAAAAATATCGTGCAGAGGCCAATGGCGAGCATTCCTGCCAAGAAGGCGGGCCGCTCGTGCCCGCGCACGAAGTTCGCTGCCGCGATCGTCAGACTGGCGATGATCAGCAAGAATTCGATTCCCCGGAGGGCGGCTAGTCGCGGGGGCGACGAAAACAGCAGAGCCAGATTCTTGCTCCAGCCTTCACGCAGCTCCGCAAAGTTGTGGTACATGCGAGTGCGCACGGCATCGGGGGCGTATCGGAAGAACATCTGTCTTCCCGATCGCTTCATGGCTCGCGCCAGAGCTACATCCTCGAGAATCTGATCGCCCACGGCAGCGTGGCCGCCAACGGCAGCGTAAGCTTCGCGCGTTACCAGGATATATTGTCCGTTCGCCGCAGCCGCCGGACTATTCGGATCGCTCACCTGCGATGGCCGGTACGCCGCGGCAAGCTCGCCAAAGACTACCGGCATGACCGCTTTTTCCCAGAAGCTTTCCACAATCTGCTGCGGGGAATAAGAAAGTAACGATGCCTTGCGGCGCCTGGCCTCATCGAGGGCCCGAGCCAGTGACCCGGGAAGATGCACAGTATCGGCATCCGTGAAGAGCAGCCACTGGCCGCAGGCTTGACGCACGCCGGCAACGAGGGCATTGTTTTTGCCGGTCCACGCAGGAGGAAGCGATCCGGCTTCAATCACACGAACGCCGCGATTCGAAAACGAGGCCGCGATTTCCGGCGTGCGGTCGCTGGAGTGATCGTCCACGACAATGATCTCGAATGCTATGCCGGTCTGGGTCACTAGCGATTCCAGACAAGCGCCAAGACCAGACTCTTCGTTGCGTGCCGGAATAATTACCGAAATCACTGGTTCAGGGTCGACTCTATCCATCGCAACCATAGGCCGAATCCATTATTATAACTACGTGCGACGGTCGCTCTCCCTGACTCTCTCAATCATTTGCCTGTTGCTGGCCCTTTCTGCCTGCTACAGCGGCACCCGGCCATCCCGAATCGGGTCTCCTGCACCAGACTTCACCATCCGCGATTCTCAGCACGTGATCACCCTCAGCCAGTACAAAGGACAGATCGTTGTCCTCAATTTTTGGGCGACCTGGTGCCCACCCTGCATCGAAGAGATGCCTTCCCTGGTGCAGATGCAGGAGCGCATGAAAGCGAAAGGCGTGACGGTGCTGGCCGTGAGCGTTGACGTTGACGACAGCAACTACCGCCGCTTCCTGCGGGATCACAATGTGGACTTGCTCTCGGTGCGCGACGGCGATCAGAAGAGCAATCAGCTTTACGGGACGTTCAAGTTCCCCGAAACCTACATTATCGACCGCAGCGGCATCGTCCGGCGGAAGTTCATTGGCGCGGTGGATTGGACCGAGCCGGATGTTGTGGAGTATTTGGGAAAGCTATGAAACAGCTCGCACTCGGCACTCACGAGTTCACACATGATCTAAGAGTTGGAGCAGCGGGCTGACCGCTGCGTGCTCGCCTCATAGCTTCACATTCCGCAAGCGTAGAGCGTTCGTGATCACCGAGACGGAGCTGAAACTCATAGCTGCGGCCGCAAAAATCGGGCTCAACAGCAAACCGAAGGGTGGGTAGAGCACGCCCGCAGCGATGGGCACTCCGATCGCGTTGTAAATAAATGCGAAAAACAAATTCTGCCGAATGTTGCGCATCGTGGCCTGGCTCAGCTTGCGTGCGCGCAGGATGCCCGAAAGGTCGCCTTTAACCAGCGTGATGCCGCCGCTTTCCATCGCAACGTCCGTGCCGGTGCCCATGGCGATGCCAACATCAGCTTGAGCGAGCGCAGGGGCGTCGTTGATGCCGTCGCCTGCCACTGCGACGACTCTTCCCTGCTCTTGCAGTTTGCGAACAATTTCTAATTTCTGCTCCGGCGGCACTTCAGCATAGAACTCATCAATACCCAGCTCTTTGGCAACCTCTTCAGCTGTCGCCCGATTGTCGCCGGTCAACATGACGAGGTGAATATCCAGAGCTTTCAATCCGGCAATTGCTTCAGGGGTAGAGGGCTTGAGAGGGTCGGCCACGCTCACACTGCCGGCGTACTTACCGTCAATGGCGACGAAAAATGCCGTGCCGCCACATGTTTCGGCGCCTGGCATGCCGCTTCCCGGTCGACCCGCGCCGACCTGGATCATCATGGCCGCGTTGCCCACGGCAACTCGCCGCCCGTCTACCACGCCTTGAATGCCCTTCCCCGCGAAAGTACCGACCTCCGAAGGCTCCGAAAGCTTAAGCCGGCGTTCGGCTGCGCCTTGTACGATCGCCGTGGCCAACGGATGTTCGCTGGCCCGCTCAAGGCTGGCCGCAAAGCGCAAAACCTGGTCATTCTGTGAGGGTATCTCCGCGCTGAAGCTGGCGAGCTTTGGCTTGCCCTCGGTGAGCGTCCCGGTCTTGTCGACAATGAGAGTATCTACCTTTTCGAGAACCTCGAGAGACTCAGCGTCCTTGATGAGAACTCCGGCGCGTGCGCCACGGCCTACGCCGCCCATGATCGCCATCGGAGTTGCCAGCCCTAATGCGCACGGGCAGGCGATGATCAGAACTGCCACCGCACTCAGCAGCGCGTGAGCAAAACGCGGTTGCGGACCGATCAAACCCCAGGCCGTAAAGGTAATAACCGAAACCGCCACCACAGCCGGAACGAACCATCTCGAAACACGGTCGGCAAGGCGCTGAATGGGTGCACGGCTGCGTTGCGCTTGCCCAACGAGCAGGACGATGCGAGCCAGCAACGTTTCGCCGCCGACTCTCTCCGCACGCATGACGAACGATCCCGAGCCGTTGATTGTTGCCCCGATGACTTTGCTATCGACCGATTTTTCGATGGGGCGGGATTCGCCGGTGATCATGGATTCGTCAATTGAGCTGCGACCCTCGAGAATCGCGCCGTCCACCGGAACCTTCTCGCCGGGGCGGACCCGCAGCCGGTCCCCGGGCGTCACTTGCTCCAGCGGAATATCTTTTTCGCTGCCATCGGCTGCGAGGAGGCGCGCGGTCTTCGGGCTCAAATCGAGCAGGGCGCGGATCGCCGCGCTGGTGCGGCTACGGGCGCGAAGTTCCATCACCTGGCCTAGCAGAACCAACGTTGTAATCGCCGCCGCGGATTCGAAGTAAACGTCAGGGTAGCCCCCCCTACCACGCAACGATGCGGGGAAAATCTCCGGCGTAAGGGTCGCGATAACGCTGTACAGATAGGCCACTCCGGTTCCCAGGCCAATTAGCGTGAACATGTTAGGGCTTCGATTGGAAAGCGAAGTCCAGAAGCGCTCAAAAAATGGCCAGCCACCCCACAGTACGACAGGCGTCGAGAGGATCAGCTCAAGCCAAGGCAATCGTGCTCCCGAAAGAACGCCATGCGGCAACACTGGCCACAGCATTGAGCCCATACCGATAACCAGCAGCGGCACGGTGAGAGCAACACTGATCCAGAAACGGCGTGTCATGTCGCGCAATTCGGGATTGTCTTCAGCTCCAGCGGCGACTGTTCGAGGCTCCAGTGCCATTCCGCAGATCGGACAGGAACCCGGCCCCTGGCGAACGATTTCCGGATGCATCGGGCAGGTGTATTCCGTCCGAATTGTGGCCGGGGGAACGCTGGGCTCTAGCGCCATACCGCACGAGGGACAAGCTCCGCGCTTCGATTCGCGAACCTCGGGGCACATCGGGCAGACGTAGGCAACCGGTAGATTGCGCATACCGGCTGAGGACGATTTTTCAACCGCCGCAGTATCAGAGTGCACTTGATGCGAAGACGATGATCTAAGCGAGGCTCCGCCGAGCATCACCAACCCCGGCGAACCGCCAAGCGCTTCTTCGTTCAGATATTTTGCGGGATCGCTCTTGAATTTCTCCACGCAGCCCGCGCAGCAGAAAAAATATTTCCTGCCGGCATGCTCGTAGAAATATCGGGCAGCTGCGGGGTTTACGTTCATCCCGCAGACGGGATCGCGTTCGATCTGCAGTGGCTGGTTAGTCTCTTGCGAAGTCACATTCAAATTATGCAGATGACTCCGCACGAGTCAAAGTCGCAATATTCGGTTTTCGCTGGGTTAGATCAATACGCGGTGAGGCTCACCCTCGTCAAGCCAGACGTTGTAAAAAGTACCGCTTGCTTCGAGATCCATCTGAAAACGCAGTGTCGATCTCTTCTTTAATCGCCTGCGGAAGACCGCTTAACTCTCCAATGTCGCGTTTCGGAAGGGGTGATAGAGCGGAGTTAAGACGCAAGTAGAATTCGCAGGTCGCGCAGATTATTTCCAGTCGCACCCGTTTCAATGGAATCGCTCAAACTTTGAAACAAAGGATATGCGTTGAACGTTCTGAGCGAGGCCTCAGCGTCGATCCCGTTCGCACGAGCTCGGGCCATCGTGCTGCCATCAACCACCGCACCGGCGGCGGGACTGTTCCCATCGATCCCGTCTGTTCCGGCGCTCAGTACCACCACCTGCTCTCCTTCAATTTTGGCAGCGCAGGCCAGGGCAAATTGCTGATTGCGGCCGCCCATCCCGCCGTCGGTCACTCTAACGGTGACTTCTCCTCCCGAGAGCAAGCACACGCGCGGCGATTGTTGGCGCAATTCCCCGAGCCGCTTTAACAGATGATCAGCGGCGAGATTGTAATCCCAGTCGTCACACGAATTGTCGATGTGGACGGTGAAGCCGGCCCTTTCCGCGGCTTCTCGCGCCTGCTCCAGAGCGTCGCCGTTGGAAAGAATTGTCCAATAGCGTGAGCGATAAAAGGACTGGTCGTCAGACTTTGGAGTCTCCTCCAGGGCGCGCCGTTCAAACAGCTCGCGGGTGGACGCCGGCAATTCTTCAAGTAGGCCGTATTTTTCGACAATGCGGTAGCAATCTTCGACACTACTGGAATCCGGCATGGTCGGGCCCGAAGCGAGAGCGTCGGGCGTATCGTCGGGAACATCGGAGACGAAAAGCGAAACCTGTTGGGCGGGAAATGCTGCACGGGCGAGACGCCCGCCTTTAACCGCAGAAAGGTGCTTGCGAATCGCATTGATTTCGGCAATCGGAGCGCCCGAGTGGACGAGCGCGCGATAAGTCAAAACCAGATCTTCGGAGGTGATTTCGTCGTCGATCGGCCTTTCGACGATCGACGAGCCTCCGCCGCTGATGAGAAAAATCACCAGCGATGCCGCTGTTTGCGCGTCGAGCGCTTTCAAAATGGCGCTGGCCGCATGAATGGATTCGGCGTTGGGAAGTGGATGGCCGCCATGAAAATAACGGAATCCCCGAACCTGCACGGGAGTATCGACACTGGTGGCAACAATTCCGGAGAGAGAATCGTCAAGAAAAGGTTCGCCGAGCTGAATAGCGAGGGCGCCAGCCATGGCATGTCCAGCTTTGCCGATTGAGATAACCAGAACACGCGAGTAAGAGTGCAGGTCGTAAAGATCTTCGCAGATGCGAAGCACGCCGCGTTCGGAATGAACATGACGCCTGAAGGCGCTGGCAATCGACGCGCCCGCCAGCGCATGCTGAAAAATGCCGCGAGCCGTTTCTCGCATTTTCCGGAATTGAGAGGCGCTGGCAGCGTCGTTCCTCATAGCCAGTCCTTCAGCCACCCCTCGATGGTGCTGCGAACTTCACTCAACCGCCCTTCAAAGAAGTGATCGGCGCCTTCGATGAATACCAGCGTCTTAGGCTCCGGCGCAGATGCGACCAGTTCTTCCAGTTTTGCCCGAGGCCCAAATCGATCGCGCGAGCCGCTCACAAATAGCTTTGGCTTCGCGCAGTCGCGAAGGAAGGTGAACGCGTATGTACGCGGCATTTCGCTGTCAGCGGCCACAGGAGCGACTGGCGTTCCCAGACTGATCACGGCTTTCACACGAGAATCCGGACAGGCAGCGCGAAGACCGACGGCCGCGCCAAAAGAAAATCCCGCCAGGAGCAATGGCAGGTGAAATTCGGAGTCTAGCCAGTCGAGCGCGGCGCGGACGTCATCGACTTCCCCACTGCCGTGGTCGTGTTCCCCCTGGCTGAGTCCCGTGCCGCGAAAGTTGAAGCGTAATACCGGGAAACCGAAACTATTCAGCGCTTTCATGGTATGGAAGACGACTTTGTTGTGCAGTGTTCCGCCAAAGAGCGGATGTGGATGGCAAACGACCGCTGCATGTGTTGCGTCGGCCGAACCCGCGTTCAGCAAAGCTTCGAGGCGGCCGGCGGGACCTTCAATCGGAATTGATCGGATGGTGGAGGTGTGGCCAGACACGGTTTTCAGATTATACGAAACCCGCTTTGTTTCTGAACCTCGCCGTATACGCCGCCTGTGAAGGCGTTTGCTATTCTCTCTTCATGGATGCAATTGCGTTCACGCGAGAGTTGATCGATATCGAATCGATTACCGGCAATGAGGCGCGCGTGGGAGAATTCATATTCCGCGGACTCTCCCGCCTGGGATACCAGGCGCAAACGATGGCCGTCGAGGAGGGCCGCTCGAACGTGTATGCGGTGTCCGCGGAACAGCCCTACCCGCATGTGGTCTTTTCCACGCACATGGATACGGTCCCTCCTTTTATTCCTTCCTCGGAAGATGCCAAGCGAGTTTACGGGCGCGGCTCATGCGATGCCAAAGGGATCATTGCGGCACAGGTTGCGGCAGCCGAACAGCTTCGCGCGGAAGGAATTTATATTGGACTGCTTTTCGTTGTTGGAGAGGAGCGGGATAGTCTCGGCGCACAAGTAGCCAATGAATACGCCGCGAAGGAGCGAGCGGAACACCAAACGCGAAATCCACGCCGCCGCTACCTGGTGAACGGCGAGCCCACTGAAAATCGAATCGCACTGGCATCTAAGGGAACGCTTCGCGTCGAACTGACAGCAGCGGGACGAATGGCGCATTCTGCCTATCCCGAGCTTGGAGAATCGGCCATCGACAAGCTGCTCCCGGCTTTGCTCCGCCTCCGCGAAATGCGTTTGCCGAGCGATCGCGAAGTCGGGCCGTGCACGCTGAATATTGGACTGATTGAAGGCGGGCGTGCGCCGAACGTGATTCCTGACCACGCCCACGCGGATTTACTTTACCGGCTGATTGGTCCCTCGGATGATTTGCGAAAGCAAATTGTGCAAACCGCGGGAACTGATGTCAAAGTTGGATTCCCGCTGGAGTTGCCGTTTCTGCGCCTGCGCACGATCGATGGCTTGCCTACCATGATTGCGGCTTTCACAACCGATATCCCGAAGCTCACCAACTGGGGCGAGCCGCTGTTGATCGGTCCGGGATCGATTCATGTGGCGCATACGGAAGGTGAGTTCATCGAGAAGAGCCAGTTGGCCGAGGCAGTTCAGCTTTATTGCAGAATCGCGAAGCAGCTTGTTTGAAAGGAATCTTGATGCAGATCTCTGCACTACGCGGCATGCTGTTCCGCCGCGAATTCGGACGCCGGTGCGGAGATATTCGGCTACTCAGAGTCTGACTCAGCGCTTGCTCTGCGTGGAGCCGTTACCGCCGATCTTCATCACTTCCCTGGCCCGGACCCGCACAATATTCATCACAGAATCGTCGTCCACAATACTCTGCAGCACCGAATCGATACTTTGAATCTCAGCCAGTTCGTTGTTCCTGGCCTGATCTTCCATTCGCTTCAATTCGTCGTCCAGGGCGAGCTTCTGGTAGTGGTGGTCGTAAGTAAGCCGACGGCCGTAGTCGAGAGTAGCCGCCAGGTCTTGGAAGATAGAGGTGAGGTCACGCACCGGCGCAACAGTAGAGTAGTTGTAGCGCTGCGTGTTGTTTCGTGCCGAATCCTCGTAGGAAAGTATCTTCGCACCCGCGAAAGCCAGCTTTCGATTGCCAGAATCGACATTCTCCGCAAAATATTTTGCCTGTTTCGCCAGACCGAAGATTCGTTCGCGCGTTCCCGCCGACAAGTCGAACTCCGAGTCGTAGATTTCATCGTCAGCCTGAGGCTTGCATTCGTAGCGAGCGTGGCCGGAGGAATCGACTGCGATGGAGTAGTGCTCAGGACTGGAATGAGGAAAATCGAGCGTAAATGTGATCGTTGCAGTCGCGCTATCTTTGCCAGAGGATTGCTGCGACATTGATCCCGCAGAAAGAAAAACGACCACTGCCACGGCAACCGTCGCCTTTCTCAAGACCCGTCCGGCAAGTAGACGTTCACTCCTCACCGAGCCATGGCCTTCTGCCTGTGTAACGTGCCGGCGGTGTGCAAGTGGCAGATTGCGATCGCCAGAGCATCGGAGGCGTCCATGGGATGCGGAGCTTCGGTCAATTTGAGTAGACGCGTGACCATGTGCTGTACCTGTTGTTTCTCGGCGCGGCCGTAACCCACAACTGAGGACTTGATTGTCAGCGGCGAGTATTCGGCGACGTCTAAACCGGCCGTGGCCGCGGCAAGCATGGCCACTCCCCGCACCTGGCCCAGTTTTAGCGCTGATTTCACATTGAGAGCATAAAAGATATCTTCGATGGCCACCTCATCCGGATGGTGTTCGCCGATGAGTTCGCCGAGTCCCTGATAAATACGCGCCAGCCTTCGTGCCAGCGGCTCTCGTGGCGAAAGCTTGATCGCTCCGCAGCTCAAGCATATGAGATGGCCCTCGCGATCCATTTCGACAACACCGTAGCCGGTATATTCGCCGCCGCAGTCGATGCCCAAGACTCGCATGTGAAAGCCAGTTTATCGCGGAACGGCTGGCTATCATAGAACTTGTGCGGCACGGAGCAGGAGCGCGGGAGATCGGATTTTGACTGCTCGTCAAGATTCGTGACTTGAGAAAAGGCGAGCTTTTTCATGCCGAAGGAGCAGCATGTGAACCTCCGGCCGGAGAAGCATTTGATGATAGTCTTTTTGCAGCATAGTGACGGAGTTCTGTTAGTGCGCCAGAGCTCGCGCATTGAATTCCGTTTTGATCCGAAAGTCACGCAGGGGAGTGAAAATCAATGAAGATAGGTGTTTTAACCGGCGGAGGCGACTGCCCCGGGCTGAACGCCGTGATTCGTGCCGTTGTGCGAAAAGGTATTTTCACTTACGGAGACGAGTTAATTGGCTTTATGGAAGGTTGGCGAGGGTTGATCGAAGACGTCAGCATGCCCCTCGATCTCGATGCTGTAGGCGGCATTCTGCCGCGTGGCGGTACGATTCTTCGAACCTCGCGCACGAACCCTTCAAAGCGTCCCGACGGACTTGAACGTTGCCTGGCCACGCTTGAGAAAAATCAAGTTCAAGCTCTGATTGCGATCGGCGGAGACGATACCCTTTCGGTCGCGCAGAAGCTGCATGAACGCGGCGCCAAAGTAGTAGGAGTTCCGAAAACCATCGACAACGACCTCGGCGGCACTGACTACACCTTCGGCTTTGATACAGCCTGCAACATCGTCTGCGAGGCCCTCGACCGCGTTCACACCACGGCAGAAGCCCATAATCGTGTGATGGTCGTTGAAGTGATGGGGCGCGATGCCGGTTGGATCGCTTTGTATAGCGGAATCGCAGGTGGGGCCGACGTAATCCTGATTCCCGAACGGCCCTTTGACGTGGATAAAGTTGCCAACTCGATTCGCCAGCGGCACGAGCGCGGACTCTATTTCTCAATCGTGGTAGTCGCGGAAGGCGCCAAATTTTCTTCCGCCGAACCGGGCCACGGAGCGCCGGTTTTACAGGATATGGGCAAAGATGAATTCGGCCACGTCAAACTCGGTGGCATCGCCAACATCTTGGCGCGCGAAATCGAAAAGCGCACTGGCTATGAAACCCGCGCGGTCGTTCTGGGCCACATTCAGCGAGGCGGCTCTCCCACCGCCTTTGATCGCGTGCTGGCGACGCGCTACGGCCTTGGCGCAGTCGACATGGTGCATCGCGGAGAATTCGGCTGCATGGCCGCTCTGCGCGCCAACAAAATTGTTTCCATCCCTTTGGTGGAGGCAATCTCCCGCAATCGCACGGTTGACGATGAGATGATCCAGATTGTGGACGGATTGCTGCCGAAAGCGGAAGACCGCACGGCGGCGCCGCGATAGTACAGAAAAGCGAACGGGTACTCTACGCCATTAGCCGTCTGTAGGTTGAAGCGGCTCAACCCAAAATATGAGATGGCGGTACAAATCCAGTGAAATAGCCGTCGATGCCAGAGTGAATCCCCAAGGTATCAGTGGCGACAACAAGAAAAAGTGTGTTGCATATCGCAGTGCAAGCAGCCAGACTACGGTGAGGCCTTCTGCAAGAGCGAATATCTTGTATCTAGCGGGAGGCCACAGCGCCTGCACGCCAACTGCAAACGGCAGTGCGACGACCAGATCAGCCAGGTAGTGTTCACCCATTCCCAAGGTCGCCACCATCGTCAGCAGAACGTACATCAGAGCCAATAGGCGCATGCGCGGAGAAAATGGCCGACAGTTGAACCAAATCAGCAGAACCCACGCGACATGCAAGGACGGCATCGCGTTGCGAGGCCCCCCGACGGCGTAGAGAGGATGCGGACGCAACCGCGACAACGCACCGAAAGCATGCGGCGAATTTGGGAAAGCTGCGCCTGACACGTGGATCGGCCCGGCGGCTGGAAATGCAAAATACACCAAATAGCCAAACACACCGGCAGTGGCGATGATCAAGAGAGGACGCCACGGCGCTTTGCTCTTGAGGTGGGCTGCACAGAGAAGTGCGATAGCAAGCGGTAGACCGTTATATATGACGTGCTCGGCAGCAGAAACTTCTTTGTAACGTCCGAATATTTGTCCAACCAGAAAACTGGGTTGAAACCCCAGGCTGCCATCGAAGACATAGAGATAGTAGTCAAGCAGGGGCCGGTGAACCCATACGGTGATGTTCAGCGCAATCAAAGAAGCGAATACGAACAGCACTAACCCGATCGACAGCGCCCACACTTTTTGAAGCGCTCGGCGTTGCTCACCCGTCGTCCATATTGCCCGCCAGCCCAAAACTAGAAGACAGCCGCGGCCCACCGCCCCGGCGCAAGGGGCGAACAACGTCCGCTGACCAACGTCAAGTGGAAAACCGAGGTAACAAACAGCAAACACTCCGCCCGCCATGAATGCCAGAATCCAATGTGCCGTCTTGGTGCCGGGAGTGACGCATAAGAAAATAATCGCGCTCGCGAATGCGTAACTCACGAATGGCTGGTCGAAATTCGGTGCGATTGCCGTATAAGCGATGGTGGCAACAAAAAGGACCGAGAGCAAAACCTGATCCCGCCGCTGGAGCGCGCGGCTTTCGCCGGTTCGATCGCTCAATCTCTTGAAGGCGTGAGTTCTGGGGCATCGCACTAGTAAGGTAAACTCTTTGCAACCGTCGCAATGCATATACTTTACGCCAGCGTCGCTCCCTGGTCATTGACCCTGTTGGAACTCCTGTTAATGACAGGCGGCGTTATCCTGATCGGTATCTCAACTCGGCACAGGCGCTCTTCCGTTCCGCCAGCGGGCATTTCGTGGATTGGAAGGAAACTCGCACTTGTCGCCAGAAGGAAACGTCTCAGTGTGCTGGTGGTTGGGTTAGGCGTTGTAGCGATCCGCGTTTCGCTTATTCCGATTCTCGGAATTCCTCAGCCTTACGCTCACGATGAGTTTAGTTATCTCCTCGCGGCGGATACCTTCGCGCACGGGCGGCTGACCAATCCCACGCATCCCATGTGGGTTCACTTCGAAAGCTTTCATGTAATACAAAAGCCTACGTACATGTCGATGTACCCACCGGCGCAAGGCTTGATGTTGGCCGCCGGTCAGCTCTTAGGCAACCCTTGGATCGGCCAGCTTCTGGCCACTGCGATCATGTGTTCGACAATTTGCTGGATGCTGCAGGCTTGGTTTCCTCCATCGTGGGCTTTGTTTGGGGCCGCGCTCGCCGCACTCCGTTTGGGCATTCTCAGCTATTGGATGAATGGCTATTGGTGCGCTTCGATTGTTGCATTCGCCGGCGCGCTTGTACTCGGGGCATGGCCGCGACTACGTAAGCATCCACGGGTTTCAGATTCGTTATGGATGGGCGTGGGCCTCATAACTCTTGCGAACAGTCGCCCATTCGAGGGTCTGCTCGTCAGCATTCCGGTCGCGGTCGCGATGCTACTCTGGCTAATCGGAAAACAAAGGCCAGCCGCGCACGATCTATGCGCGGCCGTCCTGCCTCTTGTTCTCATTTTGCTTTGCGGAGGTTTCGCTACCGGTTATTATTATCACCGCGTCACCGGGGATGCTTTTCGAATGACCTACCAGGTCAATCGCCCGGCCTACGGAGCCGCTCCATATTTTGCCTGGCAAACAGAGCCACCTGAAAGTTCTTACCACCACGCAGTAATGCGCGATTTTTATCGCGCCGAACGGCGGGACTTTGAAAGGAACACCACTCTCCCGGGCTTCTTTTCCCGAGGAGCCTTGAAAGCCTGGGTGTGGTGGCAGTCGTTTGCTGGGATCCTGCTCACCATTCCTCTTCTGGCACTCCCCTGGATCGTCTGGCGGCGAAAGATGCGGTTGCCCCTCGCGGTCGCCGCTGCTGTGGCTGTGGGCTTGGCGGTTGAAACCTGGGCCCCTCCCCATTATTTCTCGCCCGCAGTGGGAGCTCTGTATATTTTGCTTGTCCAGTGTTTACGCCAACTTTGGTATTGCCGCGCTTTACAACCGCAGATGGGCCCTGCGATCGTTCGCGCCGTTCCAGTGCTGGCATGCGCTATGATTCTGCTGCGTGTAACTGCCGTGGCGGCTCACGTTCCAATTGAAAATGCCTGGCCGCGAGGCAATCTAAAGAGGGCCAGCATCCTGCGTCAGGCGCAGCAATTTCCCGGTCAACAGCTGGTAATTGTAAGCTACAGTCCGAGTCACAATGTTGACCAGGAGTGGGTTTACAACGATTCACATATCGACAGTTCCAAGGTCGTGTGGGCTCGCGATATGGGCAACGATGCGAACCAAGAATTATTGACCTACTTCAGGAACCGCCGTGCGTGGAGGGTCAACGCCGATGATTCACCACCTCTACTGCAGCCGTATCAGATTTCCCGCTGAATGAAAAACTGGATCTGGCTTTTCCTAAGCTTGCTTGCGACGGCGGTCACGTCAGCCTATACCGTAAGAGTCCTGAAGCCCTATGACCGGCAGTGGGGCGAAGTTCGCGACGGCATCAGAAACCCGATGGGGGATTTGTATTCCCCATGGGTCGGCGCACGTGAACTCCTACTTCATCGCCGCAATCCCTACGGACCTGAGGTGAGCCATCAGATTCAGATGGCTTTTTACGGCCACACGATCAATCAGAATTACCAAGGGCCGCCGGAATCTATCGTTAACGAACAGCGGTTTGCCTACCCGGTTTATGTCGTGTTTGTGCTGGCTCCCGCCGTGTACTCCGACTTCGCTCAGGTACGCCGCGTGGCTTGGATCGTATTAGCGTTGTTGACGGCCTTGACGGTGTGGCTCTGCCTGGACCTGCTGCGCCGCTCTATTCCGTGGGAGATTGCAAGCGCATTAGTCCTGTTTACTTTGAGCAGTCCGCAAATCGTGCAAGGTTTACGCCTTGAACAGCTCGGCCTGTATGTCGGATTCCTGTTGATCGCCGGCGCATGGTGCGTCAATCGGCATCACTTTAAGACAGCTGGCCTCTTGCTCGCGCTCTCCACAATAAAACCTCAAATGTCGCTGATGCCGCTCTGTTGGTTTGCAATATGGACACTCGGCAACTGGCGGAACAGGCGAAACCTCGCTCTGGGCTTCGCAATTGCATCGAGCATACTGTTTCTGCTCGGTGAACTTTTTCTTCCCGGTTGGTTCGGATATTTTATTACCGGACTCTCGGCGTATCGAATGTACTCACCGAACTCTTCCCTGCTCTGCGTGGCTCTCGGCGATACGCTGGGAAACGTCGTCGGAGCCGCCATTGTTCTAGGACTTGTAGTGTTTGCCTGGCGAAATCGTGTATGCGCAGCGGACTCCAAGCAGTTTAGTAGTCTGCTCGCCGCCTTTCTGATGGGAGCGCTTCTCGTGTTCTCGTTATTTCCACCCTTCAATCAAGTTTTGCTGATTTTCCCGGCGATGCTATTGCTCCAGGATTGGCACAGATTGCCCCGCTTCCCTCAGTTCGTTTTCGGAGCAAGCGTGAGCTGGCCCTGGGTAACGTCATTGCTTCTACTTTTCCTGCCACCCCTCAGATTCTCGAATCAGCTTCCATTACTGCCCAATTTTCTCGAATTATTCTTCCCTATTCTTCTGCCTCTAATCCTAATGTCGAGGCGTCGAGGCCGTTTTTCCAGACCCTCGTCTTCAGATCTTCCCTCGTCATGGAGATGAACTTCATGACAAGCAGCGGGATGATTCCGGGAAAACCCAGTTTCCGGGTGACTGTACGCCGTCTGCGGGCGCACGGCCTCATCCTCGCGCTGTGCCTGTGGTCCGTTTACGCGTGGAACGTAAGCTCGCCCGGACTGCGCGATCGGATGGGCAACCTTAAGGGCACCGACTTTCTCCATCTATACACGCTGGGTTCGCTCGCCGTCGCTCATCGCGGATCGGATCTTTATGACGCAGAGGCACAGGCCAGACTGGTCGCAATCCGAGTCCCCGAGGCGGCCGGTAATCGCTATCTCCCACTTTACCCGCCGCAGGTTTCGATTCTGTTCGCACCATTCGCAGAAATCTCGTATAGATGGGCGCTCGCGCTTTGGCTGGCTTTAAGCGCCGTCATCTATGGCGGATGCTGTTACGCGATATGGCGCAACTGCCCGAACCTCCGGGAATACAAATCTACTGTGATCATCTTGGCCGTCGCTTTTCCGGCGTTCTGGCACCTCATCCTGTGGGGACAAACTTCTGCTCTCGCACTTGCCTGCTTTACCTTGGCTTTTATCGCGCTCCGCAATCACCGGGGGTTTCTCGCAGGACTCGCCATTGGACTTCTTATTTTCAAGCCGCAGTTGGCTCTGGCTTCGGCAATTGTCTTTGTTTTCACGCTTCAGTGGCGGGTTATCCTGGGCGCGCTGCTGTCGTCGGTCGCTCAGTTAGCGGCCGGTTGGTCTTACTACGGCTTCGGGCCGTTTCGCGAGTGGATGCGGGCTTTGACGAATGCGCCTCAGCAACCTCAGTGGCTCGAACCCAGACCTTACCAAACCCACTGTTTACGCACATTTTGGAGCATGCTCGTCCCGTGGACCTCAGCATCGGTCGCTCTTTACCTGCTAAGCGCAGTGCTGGTTTGTTTTATGGCCATCGTCTGCTGGCGAAGTCGCTTGCCTCTCTCGCTCCGCTATTCTGCCCTGTTATTTGCAACAGTGCTCATCGCGCCGCATCTCACTGTCTACGATCTTGTCATTCTCGCGCCGGCTTTCCTCCTGCTGGCGGACCAACTGGTCGAGTGCCACAAAGTTCCCATCGGATCTCGCTTCACAGTTTGGCTCTATCTGGCTTTTTTTCTACCGCTAGTGGGACCGTTCGCGCGCTGGACACACTTCCAACTAAGCGTGGCCGTGATGGCACTCATAGTCTTCGAGTTATGGAATTACGGTAGGAAATCAGATTCGACTCACGCAGCTGCCGAACTCACGAACAACCGAAGAGAAACTGCAGTGCTTCCGGAAATCGCTCGGCCCAAGCGGCTTCGTTATGCGTTGCTCCATCCTTGATAACGGTGCGCAGCCGCTTCTCGCTTAACACAGCTCGCCGCACGATCGCCTCGAGTTGCCGCACGTCATCGACCACTTTGCGGCTCCTCTCGGCGCTGCCTGCCTCTGCCGTGCCCACCGCAAGAAATATTTTGTCCGGCCAGATTCTCACGGCACGGCTGTCTCTGATGATCTGCCGGTTTGAAATCCACAGCGAGGGGCTTTCGAGCAACAGCTTACCAACAATTCCCGGCCGTGCGATTACCGTATAAAGAGCGATCAGAGCCCCCAGTGACGAACCGCCCAGTCCCGTATCTTCAGGGCGGGTCGCCACGCGATATTTCTGTTCTACAAAGGGCATAACTTCTTTGACGAGAAAATCCGGATAGTATTTTCCCTGCACCCGCAGCATCATGGGGTGCATGGAGCGGTGGGGCATATATTCGCGAAGCCGGTCTCTGCCCGTATTGTCGATACCGACGATGATCATCGGCGGTACAACGCCTTCACCAATCAGCCGGTCCGCGGTTTCGTCGACCTGCCACTCGACGCCGCCAAAAGCCGAGGCAGATTCAAACAGATTCTGGCCGTCGTTCAAATACAGCACTGGATAAAAGGTGGTGTGGTTCGCGGCATCGTCATAGCCAGGCGGCAGCCAGACGCGCAGAAAACGGGAGTTCCGAAAAATCCGGCTGCGGAATTCGTGCAACCGCAGGTCGCCGGTCGCGCCACTGGCGCGAATGACGGAGGAACTCTCATTCTCAACTATTTGAGGCTTTGGCATCTGAGCATTTCGTTGGGGTTACTTCATCATCGATGGAAGCGCCTCGTGAGAACTCAGCTTGATCGGATCCTGAATACCATCGCCAGAACTGTGAGCGCCATAATCGTAGCCAGGGAACTCAAACACAAGATGCACCACGTATCAAGCACGAATCCTTCGACATAAGTCAGGTATAGGGCGAAGACGAGGCCCGCCGCGCAGGCCGCCAACAGCCATATTGGCGTTTGCCGACCACCGCGATAAAGAGTTGCCAGCGCCAGCAAAAACGCATAGCCAACCATGCCGATTCCGGCTACCGGAATTCCCATCACGGTGGAATACTCGCTCCGGTTCACAATATCGCAATTAAACTTCTCGCCGAACTCACAAAACGACGACGCCGATTTTGCATAGTGGCGCTGCAGCGAAACCGCCGAAACCACGACTCCGAAGCATGACAGCACTGCGATGGCCACCAACAACCAACGATTATCGCTCGGGGCGGCTGTAACCGACACCGGAGCCCGACTGGAAGTTTCCGTCACGGCAGGCTGCATCCAGTTTTGTCGCTGAGTTCCTGCATCGAAAATACGCCTTCGACCGGCGGATTCGATCCAAACTGCCAACTGGGAAACAACTTCACGCCTGCCGCCGTGCATGCCGGGGCGAGCTCACGCGAGCCTTTGATCGCGCACTCGACATATGGAACGTAGCGGAATGATCTGCCGAACATTGCCTTTTGCTCGGCGCAATGCGGGCACCAATAAAGCCCATACATCTTAGTCTGAGAGGACGCCAGGCACTTGGCAAAGCCATCGTAGCGATGATTGTTGTAATACCAGAAACCGATGTAGGCGACGACCAGCACGGCTGCGATCCCAGCCCAAATCAATTTATCGCGCGAGACGGGTTGCGATTCGGGCTTGCCGGCCCGTTCTTGACGGCGATTTCGGCGCGCTTCAGACATGAGCTTCTTCCGTCATGGTTTTATTTTTTATATCACGGGCTGCACGATCGCGGATCACGCGACAACCTTTAGCGCCGAAGGAAGCACATCCAACTGTTCGCAATGCAGCGTCAGCACTTCTCCATCGACCATTACATCGACCGGAGAATCGAGACCGAACTCTATCCGCTTCACCGCCATGCGCTCCGCCAAAGGATGATCAATGTGCGTCCCGTCATAAAGCCGCGGCAGGTTCCGGATCAACCCCAATCTCCCGATCGGCCCCCAGCGAACATATTCGATCATCCCGCTATTCACTTCAGCTTTGGGTGCGATCATCATCGTTCCGCCGGTGAACTTGCTGTTATTGAAGGTAAGAAATAGGCAGCGGCGGCGATCGAAATCCGCGTTGCGGGCGCGCACAGGAAAAGGCTTTCTCCGTAAGCGCGCCAGCCCAAGAAAGATCGAAAGGATGTAACCCAATTCGCCATAAGCGCTAAATCGTCGTGCTCGCAAAGCCGCAACGTCGGCGGCGAATCCGACGCTCAACAAGTTGATGTAATAGATGACGCCTTGGCGATGCCGCAACCGCAGCACATCGCAATCCCGCGATCGGCCGGCAATTAGAGCTTCGATCGCATGTTCGGCGCCGCGATCGCTAAAATCCCGCAGAAAAGAATTCCCTGTACCGAGCGGAAGGAATCCGAGTGTAGGACGGCCGCCTTCCAAGGCCTCAGGGAACAATCCATTCACAACTTCGTAGGCGGTGCCGTCGCCGCCGACGGCGATGAACCGTCGCCGTCCGTTCGCGTAAGCGTCGCGGGCGATGCGAGTCGCATCGCCCGCTTCCCTCGTTTCCGCGATCTCGACCGCAATACTGGCCCCAAGCAATCGATCGAGCGCCGGAGCAAGCAAGCCGCGCCGCCGTCCACCTCCCGCCGCCGGATTGACGATGGCGAGGTACGGCTGCTCATCGTTCACAGAGTCACCACCGCTCCCCGCTGTAGCCTGGATCTTATTTCTTCCGCCAGGGCTTGCCGTTTAATTTTCATGGAAGCGGTACGCGGAAAATCCTGCTCCCAGATAACGTAACCGACGACGCGCTTGAAGTCGGGCAGTTTGCGATTGCGCGAGAGAATATTTTCGAGGAGCTTGCTGTCGAAGTGCTGACCCGGCTCCAGCCGCAGAGCTATGACCAGCATCTCGCGGCCAAGCTCTTTCTGGGGCCAGATGTAGTTCGCGGCAAAGACACAATATTCTTTTACCGGCAATCCATCGAAAACGGTTTCGATATCCTCGGGATAAATATTCTTTCCGCCTTCGGTGACGATCATGTTTTTCTTGCGGCCAAAAAGCTGCAGATGCCCAATGCTATCGAAGCGTCCTAGGTCTCCGGTCAGCAGCCAACCGTCGACAATCGTTTGGAGCGTCAACTCAGAATCGTCGAGATAGTGCGACATAACGGTCTTGCTGCGTGCCGCAATTTCGCCGATTCCCTCGTCATTCGGATTCAGCACTCTGAGTTCGACGCCCGGCAAAGGTCTGCCGACCGTATCCGCGCGAAATGGTTTCAAATCGTTCAAGGTTAATGCCGTCCCAGCTTCAGTCAGGCCATAGCCGTTAACAACGGGAATTCCGAGATCGTAGAAAAACTGCATGGTCGAAGGTTCCATAAATGCGCCTCCGGTGATCAGGGCCAGCAGTTCCCCGCCGAAGGCGCGGTGCACTCCGGGCAGCAAAGCACGACTCAATCCTGGACGCGGACGCTTGCGCGTAAGCATTTTGTTGATGGAGATAAGCTGATTCAGCATCGTTCGCTTCCACTGCGGCAGCTCCTCCATTTTCGCGCGGAGACCTCGTTCCAGATTTTTGACGATCATCGGCACTAGAGAGACATAAGTGATCCGGTAACGTAAAAATGCATCGCGCACAAACTCCGGACGCAAAGTTCGCAAATGAACGACACAGGCGCCGCAAACGAAAGGTCCGATGAATCCCACCATGAAATCGATGGCATGATTTGTGGGCAGAATGCTCAGATAACGCACTCCGGGCCAGAATGGATACCAGGCAGTCAAGGCGCGGCACTGCTCCAGATAATTCTCGTGAGTCAAGACGCAGCCCTTTGGCCGTCCGCCCGTGCCCGAGGAATACACAATGCACGCGACCTCTTCGCGCTGGCGCATGACAAAATCGGGAGTGCCTTTGCGCCGGAAATCCTCCCAGCGAAATCCCCCCGCCAGATCGGCGCCAAGCGGCGCTTCCGTAACCAGCACCAGCTTGGTCTTGATGTTGTGGAAGTCGGGCGCCTGCATAATCGCCCGCCAAAGATAGTATTCAACGATCAGCACCTTTGCTTGGGAGTGCGCCAGCAGCTGCAAATGTTCCACCGCCGTCAGCTTGTAATCGAGCGGCACCAGAACGCCACCAGCATAGAAAACTGCGTACGCCGAAATCAGCCACTTCGACTGATTCGTCATAAGGATCGCGGCTCGATCTCCGGCTTCGAACTCCGCATCCTCAAGCGCGCGCGCCAGCGGCAGAGCGGTTTCTTTGAAATCGGAATATGTAAGCCGAGTCTTCTCGCGATCGCGATCGGCTTCGATCAGGCATGTCTCGGCCGGGAAGCGATCGAGAGCATCGCGCAAGGCAGCGCCCAGACAACTATACTTTTGCAGATCGAGCATAAAGACTGGTGATTCTAGATTGTAGATTGCTGGCAGCGCAAACCGTGGGTAGTTGCTATCCACGTTCTCTTGCGATCAACAGAGCGGGACTGGGAGAATTGCAAGCAGATCGTCAAAGTCTGGCCTGGATTCTTGCGGCCAGCGTGCGAAAGTCGGAGACTCCCTGCAATTCGTAGTCTGGAAGTTCGATCTTAAAATGATTTTCTAATTTTGTGAGCAGATCGAGCGCCTGCAGGCTATCGATACCGAGAGTTTTGAAAAAGTCTTCGTCCGGGCGGAGTTTGTCGGGCGACACCTTGAAGTGCGTGGCGGCCAGGTTCATGATTTCTTGGAGCGTTTGCTCGGCAGTGGGCATAATTTTCATTATCAACTTGTCGTGGGAGATTCGGGAAGCTACGAATTTGAATTTGCTAGGGCAAGTACGGCTGGGCGTCCGTGCTGTCGACGAATTTTCTTAATCCAGACTCCACTGCCGGGCTCGCGAAGAGCTGGCAGAAGAGATCGATCTCATGCTGCAATTCGTCGTGCGGAATCGACTTGATAAACTTCTTCGCCGCCGCCGTCGTCGCAGGATCGAACTTTCCGAGTTGCGCCGCAGTTGCGCGAGCCGCACGCAAAGCTTCGCCCTCGCCCACAACTTGGCTAACCAGGCCGATCTGTTGCGCTTTGGTCGCGTTGAAGCTACGGCCCGTGAGTAGAAGATCGCGCACAATCGCATTCCCCAAATCCCGCTTCAGCCGGGGAATGCCACCGAATCCAGGAATCAATCCCAGGCGCAGCTCAGGAAAGCAAAAGCGCGCCATCTTGTCCGCGATGATCAAGTCGCAGGTTAGCGCCAGCTCAAAACCGCCGCCAAACGTCACTCCATGCACTGCGGCAATCGTCGTCAAAGGTGCAGCATCGATAAGATTCAACACTCGGTGAATGCGCTCCAGAAAGTCGCGAACCCCCTTCGCCGCCTCGGCCTTATCCAAGGCATGCGATCGACGGTATAGTTCGCGCAGGTCCGCCCCGGCGCAGAACCCTGACTTCATCTCGCTGTGAATGATCAGCGCGTGCATCGAACCCTGCATCTGTTGCAGAGCCGTGGCAAACTTCTCCAACTCCTCAAGAGACGTCGAGCCCAGTTCGTTGCAGGGAGCCCGGTGCAGCGCCAACTCGATGACTCCATCTTTCGAAGACCACGACAGGGCGCTCCCGGCATCGTGGCCGGCAGGTTTTGCCTCAGCGTTACTCTCGTGCAGCGTAATGGGCTTGGTGGATTCCAATTTTTCCGCTCTAGACGGCCTGTTTCACGCCATACATTTCCTCGATCTCATCCTTCATCTGCGCCGCGATCACGTCACGCTTAAGTTTTCCGTTCACCGTCAACGTGCCGCTCTCAATGCTAAAAGGCTGCTCACGCATCACAAAAGCCCGCACCTGCTTGTAATGCGGCATTTCCGAGTTCACCGCGTTAAGGGCAGCCTGAGCGTGTGCCATTTCCACTTTTCCCGTAATGATCGCAGTAAGGTATCCACGTCCGTTGCCGACAATCACCACCTGTGGAGCGTCGGGCAAGTTTTTCGAGATCGCGGTTTCGACTGGCTCCGGCGAAATCTTGTGGCCCGATCCGAGAACGATCAAGTTCTTGATTCGCCCGGCAATCCGCCAGTTGCCTGCCGCATTCATCTCCCCCTGGTCGCCGGTGTGGAACCATCCATCGCGGAGCGCTTCGGCGGTTTGTTGTGGCCGGTTCCAGTAGCCCTGAAAAATGTTCGGCCCGCGCACTACGATTTCGTCATTTTCGCCAAGCCGCATTTCCATCCCCGGTATCGCCGGGCCGACGCGGCCAACCTCGACGTGATTCGGATCATCCATCGTGCAGATCGCAGTAGTTTCGGTAAGGCCGTAAACCTGAAGCACACGAACACCGAGCATCATGAAATAAAGCTGTGTCTCCGCGCTTAAAGGCGCCGACCCGCAGATTAGCGCCTTGAGATTCTTACCGATCATCTTCTTGCGAATTGCCGGAAACACGAGTTTGTTCGCCAGCCAGAGCCACAGCGCGTCACCCGATTGTGGCTGACCCTCCTGCGCTCTCGCCCAGGCTCCCTTGGCCCGCGAATAAATCGCTTGCGGCACTCCGCCGGTCTGCCAGAGTTGCTCATCCACCGCTCGCCGCATGCGTTCGAGCAATTGCGGGACATTTAAGAAATAATCGGGAGCAACGGTGCGCATATCACTCGCGATTCTTGTCAAATCGGTGTTGATCGTTACAATGCTGCGACGCAGGAGAAACGTGAGCAGCGCAATCCAGGATGCGGCAAACGTAAAGGGCAAATAATGAAAGACCCGGTCCTGCTCGCTCGATCCGGACATCAACCCGCTCAGCCGCTCCGCAGTGCGTTCGAGCATGAAACCAACATTGGCCGCGGTTAGCACCACACCTTTCGCTTCGCCCGAGGTTCCCGAGGTGTAAATGATGGTCACGGGGCTATCGCTACCGACCTGCGGCCTTTCCAACCGAATACCTTCTACGCCCGCGAAGATCTCGTCGAACAGAGCCTGAGGCGGTGCATCGGGCCAATCTGTCAAAATCGAATCACGCAACGCCGTGTCTCCGCAGCAGACGAGCGATGGTGTGGAATCCTTCATCATCGCAACCAGTTCGGCTGGCGCCTGCCGCGAGTACAGCGGCACCACGATCAGACCTTCGGCCATCACTGCCAGATCCATCGCGACCCAGCGAATGCTGTTCGCTGCCAGTAGCCCGCAGCGATCGCCAGGACTTAATTTCTTCGAGGCAATAAAAGTTCTCGCCTTGCAAACCAGTTCCAGCAGTTCATTACCCGTGACGCCGGCGATTTGATCGTCGCAAATTTCCGCGAGTACGCGGGTATCTCCAGCCGCCTGCAGTTGCGAGAAGACTTCTTCGATAAATGGAGTTGATGTTGGCACGATTCGAATAACAAAACTCAGCCGCAATAGCGAAAATGTTCGACCTCAACGCGAAGCGGGGGCGGCTAGTTGTAAGCTGCCACCAGTTCACGCAAACTCGGGTTCATCGGCGGCAAATAATCTTCCCAGCTCCACTCACCCCGGCGGGTTCCGAACTCCGGATACCGTCTCTGCACTTCCTCTTCAAAATAAACGCCCATGCGCGCCATTACTTTCAAATTCCGGACGACAGTACGCGCGATCCCGTCGGCAATCTGCTCGCCTTCGCCGCTCAGCTTTTCGAGCGCCCCCAGAAGTTTCCCTTCCAGCTCCGGATCGTCAACCGTCATCAGTAAATCCTGGTGTCCGCGCTCGCGCATAAGATTGCGAATGCGTTCATCCATCGTGATACCCGCTGACGGCACCAGGCCTGGCATCGAGGTCACAATGCCGTGATAGCGTGACGAGGCCATCATATGGCAGGCTCGCAGCACACTGACCAGCTCGTGCATGTTGTATTCGTCCGAGGTGAGAACCGGGATCCCGCCGAGCTTCTCCGCGATCTTGTTCGCCGGACGCGCATCCAGCCGCTCGGTCGCAGCCAGAATTACGAAGACATTTTTCTTCTTGCGGAATGCGTCGACAGCGTTTGCGATCGCCGTCCAGTATCTTCGATATGCCTGCTCGGCCGCCGGTCCGGAGTTGTGAAAATAAACCGTGCGGTAGTGGCTGTCTTGGTAAGCGCCAGTCAGTCCGTGCAGCGCATACTTCGCGACCGAGGCGCGAACCGGCCACTCGAATGGATTGATCGGGCAGACCACCAGCACCGGCGTGCGCCCATCCCAGCCCACTTTTCGCAGGACGCTCTGCCCGTATTCCGCTGGACGCGGCTCGAAGGTCCATGCGGTGTCGGTCCCCAATTCGGTGGGTACGCCCAACTCGCGCAATACCGTGCGCGACTCTTCGTTGCGCGTAATCACGAAAGAATGCTTACAGTACCGTCCGCACATTTTCGCGACCAGCGGATCCATGTGCCCGGCTTCCGCCCCGTATCCGACCGACAATTTGTTCTGGGCCGCAGCGATTCCGAGCGACCCAATCATCATCGTGGTAAGCGCGTTGGCAAACTTGCTTTTGAACATCGACCCTTCGCACGCGACCACGCCATCGTGCTGCGGCACTTCGTTGGCCAGAAATGGCGGGAATATATCCGGAAGATGAACTTGTTTTGTGCCTTCGAAATATCCTCGCGAGAAGTCGAAGTTCTGGCTCATCACGCTGAATTCGACGCGATCCCGCCCGAGGATATGGCGAATCTGCCGCAGCATCTCCTCGACCCGCACGTCGGAACCCATGTTGCGCGTGCCGTTGTAGCCTGCAAACAGCAGCTTCAGCTTCTCGCCCGGCTTCCAGCGCTTGCCGCCTCCCAGCATCCATGAGGCCTTGGCGCGCTCGATCGAGCTGCTGACCCACGCTTCCAAAATGAAATCCATCATGCGGCCGTCCCTCCCGCGGCAGCCGGCCAGGGGTGGTAAGGATACGAGAACTCGTTTTCGCGGCTGAATTTCAGAAGCGGATAACAATATTCGGAAAATACCACCGGTTTCTTGCCCAGCTCTTTTACGGCGCGGCGATTGTCGAACACGGTGTTCCACACCAGGTACGGCATGAAAACTTTCATCAGCGAGGCGCTCTTGCCCATCGGGCCTTTGCGGTTCGATAGAAAATTGACCGAGCCGGAAAACGGCTTCTCGGCGACTGGAACGAACATGGGGGAACGCTTGTTTTGCGCGGAGGCCAGCGCGCGGGTGATCTCACGAAACGTCTGGGAGCCGATACCCGACGAAAGATGGTAAGTATCGTGCTCGGGCTGCGATTTCTGATGCAGCGTCGCGATCGCTTCGGCGACAAAATCCACGTTCACAATATCGATTCTGTCGGTGGGACGAAACGGCAGAACCGGCAGCCCCGCAAGAAACACAAATGACTTCACCATGTCGAACTGTGTGGTTTCGGCATAGCGGCTGTCGCCGAGCACGATGCTGGGGCGAAAAATTGTCTTGGGCGTCTCGGGCAGCAGTACGCGCAGCATATGCTCGTTAAATTTCTTGGTGCGCGCGTAGGGATCGTAGTCAGAGCGCTCCCAGTCGATCGAGCGGTCTTCGCTCACGACTTCGTTCTGGCGCTTACCGGCAACTGCAACGGTGCTCACTAAACTGAAGCGGCGCAGGCCATGGTAGTGCTCGATGTGCCGCGCAAGAGTAAGAACTTCAAGGGTGCCCCGCAGATTGACATTGAGGCAGCTCTTCTCCGATTTCCGGTTCAGCGACGCAGCGCAGTGGATGATGGAGTCGGTTGTGTGAACAAGCCGGTCGTACTCGTCGCGGCTAAGGCCGAAACCCGGATCGGTCAAATCACCCCGAAAGACCCGTACTCGCGTCTGCAGGTACTCGTAGAACTCGCGGAACTCCATGTGCAACTGCAGGGCCTGCCAGAGACGATTCTCGGCCTCGCCGACGTCTCGCGCGCGCACCAAAACATTCAGCGCCACTCCATGATCGCGCAGCAGATTGGCCGCCACGTGCGCCCCAATGTATCCCGTCGATCCCGTAAGAAAAATTGCCATTCACCAATTCCCGCCCGTCCCCGTTTTCACGGTCTCGCCGTTCTGGCTTGAAACCTGCAAACTGCGCGCTGGACGCGCTTCCAGTGGCCTGCCCTCGATCAACGGGTAAGTCCACCGCCGCAGCGCCGGAATGTGCACGTTGATCCAGTAATCCCACCAGTCAAGCGTCCGCGCATTGTAGCTGAAGTCTTCGCGCTCGCATTCCACCAGGGCATACGAAAGCTTTTCGATATTATCCGCGGCAAAATCGTGCTCGTTGAGCAAAATGAAAGGCTCGAAAAGCTCGATAAGCTTTTCCACGCGCTCCAGATTTCTCTCCGCCTTCACCAGCGGTGTTTTTTTGAGTGGCAGCGGAGACATAATCCGCTGGATCGATTTCACGATTGCGCGCTGCGCCGGGGCCGACATTCTCTGATAGCGGGTCTTTGAAACTGGAATTGCATCGAAACGCAATCGTAGCCAAGACTCCAACCCTTCCTGCGCCCGGTAATGCTTGCGGTGCGCGAGAGAGGTAAGCTCGATGGAACGTCCCATATCGCACGGATTCGTCACCGAAGTAGCCAACTGGTAGAGAGGCTCATGACGTCGCTCGATAATAGCGGCCGCAATCAGCGTCATCCCGGCGCAAACCGCGTCAACCGGAATAATATCCAGCCGCTTGCTTTCGTTCGAAGGCAATTGCCGGAAATACGTGCCCAGCAAGTAAGAAAGCGAAGCCGAAGTGTTGATCCCTTCGTTCCACCCAAGAAAAGGCTTGGAAACCGACGTTTCCACAATTGCCGGCCGCACCACCGCAATCGGCAACCCCGCGCCGTGCTTGATGATCAGAGATTCAGCCAGGCTCTTGGTCAGGGTATAAGTGTTCGGCCAACCGAGTTCTTTCGCGCGCCGCGTGCCTTCTTCGGTCAGGTAGGTCTTCAGCCAGCGGATGCGATTCTTGCGGATCTGATTTTCGAGCGCAACGCCTTGCAGTCCTTTCGATGCATGCTCCTTTGCCAGTGACTGCGTCCTCAATCCGGCGGTCACTTCCTCGCTCTCAGCCTTCGTCTCAGCCTCGGCGATCAACTCATGCAGCGAGTGCCACTCCCGCTCGGCATCGAAGTTTGGAACTCGGCGCGGCGTATAGTTCGGAATCAGCTTCTCGGTGACCCGCCCATCGCGCTCGCCCGCCACATAGCAGGTGGAGAGGTGCAACAGGCCGGCATGATCGGCGCCGCGAACCAATTCCAGGATCGTCATCGCGGCGTCGGTGTTGGTGGTCAATGCATCGCGGAGATCGGGATTGAAATCCGTCAGGCCTGAGCTGTTGATGACGAGATCGAGGTTCCGCTGCAGCCGTTTTGCGACTTCGGCGCTCAAGCCCAGGCCCGGCTGCGTGACATCCCCTTCGACAACCTCAACTTTCTCGCGCAGATAGTCGCCAAGGCCCGTTCCGTACTTCTCGAACAGCGGATCGAAGACCGGAGATTCTTCGACGATCTTCTCGAACCGCCGCTGCGCTGGATTCGACTTCTGCCTCCGGATGAGCAGATAAATCCGCCCGACGTCCGGCAAATCCAGCAGAAGGTTCGCCAGCCAAACCTTGCCGATGAAGCCGGTCACGCCGATCAGCATGACGTGCTTGCCCTGTAGCGCCCGGCGAACCGAAAATCCCCCAGCTTGCCGCTGCCCTTCGAAGTGCACGATCGGATGCTCAGGTGCATGCGGTGTCCGTTCGGAACTGATCACCGCGCCGCGCAACTCTTCGAGCGATATATCCAGCTGGCGAGCGAGGGTCTTCGGCGCCCGCCGCCCATCCGGGCTTTGGTCCCTGAGGCGCGCGAAGGCTCCGCGGGGGCGAATGACTGGCTCGAGCAGCCTTCCGGTGGCCACGCCGTCGCGACACTCCAGGCGGTTGGCCACAATGTGCCTCACGCCCAGGTGCAGCGCCAGTGGTTTCATCACGTGCTCGAGCGCCTGGCTCACCAACACGACATCGGCGCCCGCACGAACCAACTCCTGCACACGTTCAACGCCATGCGCCTTAAGTTGTGGCTTTAATTTGTATTGGAAGTATTCTTCGCCCAACAGGTCGAGGCGGTCGCGGGTTACGCCCCGCAGGGCCGTATGCACCACCCGCGTTGCAAATTTGCGGTTCGTTGAATAAAGAAATGGCCGCAGAGCGGCCATCAGAAAAATCAGCCCGCGCCGCCGGAAGCGGTCGGTGAAGGTTTGCGCGTTCCAGGTAAAGAACGCGACCGGCCGCACCACGGTCAGGTCGAGCAAACTGCCCTCTACCCGCCAGAACACCGTTGGGGAAGATATCGCCGACACTCCAGCCGACACGCTGGGGGACGCGCTCGATGGATGGTTTGCCGATTCCAAAGCGTTCGAGAACCCGACTGGCGAGACGGCAGCAGTCTGGGCAGACGATCATTGTAAACAATGGCGCGGCCTTCCGCGAGGCATTCGTGTGCTCTGAGGTGCTAACCGCTCACTCTCTGTGAGTTGAACTCCTCGAGCAATCTCAGGAAAATGGTCTTTAGTCCTCACGGCATGAGGGCGACTAATTTTGTTGGGCGGGCTAAGTCTCTGACGCGTCGACTACCCCACTCAAGCCAAAAGCAGGCATGAGTGGGCCACCGTCCGCGGGAATGCTCTCCTTATTCACACTCCCGTAACACTCTTTTCGTATAGTTGCGAACTTCGGCAGGCTTTCATCCCAAGACAAGCTGAGGAAATTATGGCTACCGCGTCCCCATCCGTTCTTGACCAGAAACTTTCCCGTAATCCGGGCAAACTCGGCATGCTGGTTTTCGGCGCCGTGCTGCTGGTTGGAGTTCTCTACGCCGGCTCCAGCCTATTGCACGACCTTTCCAACGTTCATACGGAATCGTTTTTGCCCTATCTTTTGTTGGGGATTGCGCTGCTGGTGGCCCTGGGATTTGAGTTCGTGAACGGCTTTCATGACACGGCAAACGCCGTGGCGACGGTGATCTATACCCACTCGCTTGAGCCGCATATCGCCGTGGTCTGGTCCGGCTTCTGGAATTTCCTGGGCGTTCTGGTTTCGAGCGGCCTGGTTGCTTTTGCCATTATTTCGTTGCTGCCGGTGGAACTGATCCTGCAGGTAGGCAGCAAAGCCGGCTTTGCCATGGTCTTCGCGCTGCTTGTCTCCGCGATCATATGGAACCTGGGCACGTGGTATTTCGGATTGCCGGCTTCCAGTTCGCACACCTTGATCGGATCGGTGATCGGGGTTGGCATCGCCAACCAGCTCATGAACCCGCGAACCGGAACCAGCGGCGTCGATTGGGGACAGGCCGTGAATATCGGCAAATCACTATTGCTCTCGCCCGTCGTCGGCTTCGGTTGCGCCGCGCTTTTATTGCTGCTGGCGAAAGCTCTGATCAAAGACCCGAAACTTTATAAGGCCCCCGAAGGCGCCGAGCCGCCGCCGTTCTATATTCGTTGCCTCCTCATCCTCACCTGCACCGGAGTGAGTTTCTTCCACGGCTCCAACGACGGGCAAAAAGGCATGGGGCTAATCATGCTGATTCTGATCGGCACGGTTCCCACGGCTTACGCGATCAATCACGCCGTCACGTTCAAGGATTCGCAGGATTTCATCGCCGTCTCGCAGCAGGCCGCAGACTCACTCTCCAAATACGTCAGCCCGGATGCCGTCGTCTCAGATCCGCATGAGGATGTCACCGACTACATACGGACCAAGAACTTCACGCCCAATACCATGCTTGCCATGCGCAGCCTGGTCACCGACATCGGAAATGAGACAGCGCTTTATAAAGAAATGAAGAACATTCCGAACGACCGGGTCAGAAACTTCCGCAACGATCTTTATGTGATCAGCGAAGCCCTTCGGCTGATGCAGAAAAGCGGTAATCCTCAGTTGGCCGACGCCGACAAGGCAATTCTAGCCAACTATAAAAAGCACATCGATCACTCGACTCGCTTCATTCCTCTGTGGGTAAAGGTCGCTGTGGCGATGGCTTTGGGATTGGGCACGATGGTCGGATGGAAGCGCATCGTGGTCACGGTCGGGGAAAAAATCGGCAAGAGCCATTTGACCTACGCCCAGGGCGCCGTCGCCGAAATTACTGCCATGGCAACGATCGGCGCAGCAGACGGTTTCGGCCTGCCGGTGAGTACAACCCACGTGCTTTCATCTGGCATAGCAGGGACGATGGCGGCGAATCACTCGGGCATTCAGTGGTCGACGGTGCGCAATCTGGGCTTAGCCTGGGTGCTGACCCTGCCAGTCGCCATGATGCTGTCAGGTTCCCTGTTCTTCATCTTCCGTAAAGTCTTCTAAAGGTCTAACGTGGGTGGGTCGGATCATTGGGCCGGTATTCGTTGAGCCGGTTCGTTCAATGGTTCAACCCATGCGCGCGATAGCTACCTTTTCGCCGCCTGCGTCATCTCAGAACGCGAGGCAATCCCATGCGTTTCAAAGAAAAGACTTCTTTATTGTGCTTTTTAGCCTTGATCGGTTTTTCAGTTATCCTCCCCATGCTGTACGCCGGAAACGGCGTTGAGGGCGAGGTCGAACTGATAGGCGCTACCAAAGTCGAGAACACTTCCGGGGTTTGGGTCGATGGACAGTACGTCGGCTACCTCAACGAGTTGAAGGGATCGAAGAGGCTTCTGCTCTTGCCGGGCGAGCACGACATCACGGTGCGCCAGGGGGGATATCTCGACTTCAATCAAAAAGTAACCGTGAAGGCGGGAGAAAAACAATCCATCGAGGTAAAGATGGAGAAGGACACGCGCGTCGCGCTGCCCAAGATCACAGCCGAGATCAAGCTGGATGTGAAGCCGAACCGTGCTGCGGTTTTTGTCGACGGTGTTTACGTCGGACACATTGCGGAATTTGAAGGGTTGGGCAGAGCCCTGCTGGTGGCCCCAGGAAAGCACAAAATAAAAATCAGCTTGCCGGGTTATCGGGATTTCGATACGGAAATCGATCTGGTGGCCAATCAGAAGTCGGCCATCAAGACCGATATGGTGAAAGGCGGCCCAGCCGAAGGACCTGCGTTGACGCCCGCACCTTAATTTTGCTCAGGCGGAAACGCCGGCGGCGGCCGCGGCGCTGCGCTGCTTACGCAATTCGGCGAGGAATTCCTCCGGCGGAAGCGTAGCCTGGCTACGGAAGAGCACAAGAAGGGCATCATCCACAGGCGCATCGCCCTTCATGTCGGATGCGGAAATTTCAGTTTCCAATCCTTCGGGCTCCACAAGCAATTCGGGTGATAATTCGCGATTCTGAGTAAGCACACTCAGAAATTTCTCCAGCAAAGTTTGATGTTCGCGAGTTCTTTTAGTGAACTCTACACCCATGCCCTGATCGGGATGCATGACGCGAACTACGCCTTCGGTCTTTACGTCGACTCCAGCGGCGCTCATCGAAAGCGTCACGCGTGTCGAGACGGGAAACGGCGAAGCGATTTCCAGATAGCAACCGCCCAGGCTAAGGTCCGTGAGCTGGCAACGAACCGGCGGGTCGTCTTTCTCCGTATCCGGAGAATTGGAAATGAGCCACTCCCGAAGCTGGCGTTCAGCCGCGGGAGAAACTCCGATGAAACGCAAACCAACTTGATTCCCAGTTCCCTGCCAGGCGAATTCAGCAGGCATCTCCAGCGCGGAGCCGGTCCCCGGCAAAGTAAGAGAAAGCTGCCAGCGGCCTTGCGGTCTGGTGCGCCGCGGCAGTATCACGGCCAGGCCGCCCTCGCCTAAATCCGTGGTTGTAACCTTGAGGCGCGCACCGGATTCGCGGTTCGACATCTCTACTCCAATACGCACCGCGACGCGCGAGTTGCGGCGGCGCTCTTTCTTCATAAGAGCACGGGCGGCGCGGAAGCTGGACCGGGCACGCTCCGGCGATACGGGTTTATAGAGAATAAAGTGAGCGCCAATATCAAAAGCCGAGCGCAGCCGAATTCCGGGATCGAGAATCGCTACGGCCACCGAGCGCTTGTTGCAGGGAGCGTTTCGCGCGCTGCTAAGCACAGATTCCGCTCCGGGTCCCCCGCAATCGACGATGATGGCTTCAAAGCGGTCGCGAGTGAGGTGGCGGAGTGCGATGTCAGGACTGGTGCAGTGCTCGACGCCGATTTCGAGATCGCCGAGCGTCCGGCG
Source organism: uncultured Acidobacteriaceae bacterium (assembly GCA_964530145.1). GTDB lineage: Bacteria > Acidobacteriota > Terriglobia > Terriglobales > Acidobacteriaceae > Sulfotelmatobacter. Next base: position 240,232 of record CAZGXY010000010.1, read on the forward strand.
CAGCACGCGCACGATTTTCTCGTCCGAACTCAGCAATAGCGACTTTAAATTCATAAGGCGAACTTTCCCATTCTGCCGCTTGCAGGGAGGGTCGAAAATCGGCGGGCGGGGCTCCCAAATGAGGAGGCACCAAACACCCGTTTTCACTGTAAGCTGGCCGAAAACCAAGTACAACCGCCGCCTCGCCGACGGACATTACGGGGGTAATCATAGGATTACGCATCAGCCGGAGCACGGTTGGGAGGCAGATCGAATCGTGCGACCGAGTTTGGATCCTGGAACCTGTTTGCAAGAATCTTCACAGTCTCCCGTTTTGCCTTGTAAGCCTTTTTTACACATAGATTTACAATTGATTCACTAAAGTCTTAGGCTCAAATTTCCATTGACTTTCGCGGCAAATTGCCATAACCTACCGTGTCTCCGTCGAGTTAAGAGGGCTTTGTGGAATGCAGGCTTGGGTCATCGCCTAAGCCTTTTGCGTGCATCCCTAAACGCTGCGGAGAATCATATAGATAGAGTGACGGATTCGTTCATTTCCCCCTTTTGTAGGAAAGGCAAGTTTTATGGCAAAGCGTCGCGGAAATCCAAACTGGGGCAAGCCTGAGCCCATCGGCCCTGTCGTCCCCACTGTTACCGAATTTGAGCAAGTCGTTCGAGAATACAAGCTCACGCCCGATCAATACCTGCGTTCTACCCGGTTACGCGAGTGGGCCCGCCGCAACAAGAACTCGAAGTACATCCCGGAGCCGTTGCTCGAGGCCTGGGGATTCGAGATCGAATCAACTTTATAAGCTCCAGCACGAAGGGTCTAAGGGTCGCCCGCACAGGCGGCCCTTCACTTTTCCCGTCATGTCTCGGGTTGCAAGATTTTGCAACCGACACTTCTGCGCCAGCAATAACAACTGGTTATCTTTCTGCGGGGAACATTCGGAAGATTGTTTGCGCAAAAAGTGGCGCATCGGATTTGGGGAGTCTCGCGCCTACGATGATCTGCAGGAGCGCCATTTGAGAATTCCCGCGACCCTCGTTCCGATTTCGTAACAAAGTCAATGTAGTAAACAGCCAGTGCCGGTAACCGTGAGACCATGCGCCAAACAGAAAGATGGGGATTAAGGGGTTAATGTTTGGATCGCAAAAAAAAGCGGACACCCTATGAGCCGCCGCGTATGACGGTGATTAGCTTGCGACCGGAGGAAGCAGTTCTGGGCCATTGCAAGATCACGACCGCAGCCGGGCCCATCGGCGTAACTTGCGGCATCTTGATTGCGGCGTGTTCTACTGTCGGCTCATAACCCCTGACTGTCGGCTCCCGGCGGCTCTTTGTTTCTTCTTTCTTCGTTCAGGTGGCAATAGTTGGGCCTCGACTCTTCGCCGAGCAAGTCCGTATTTCGCAACAACTTCACATCCTACGTTGTGCTCGGAACGATCCGCGCTACACTCCGGCACCGGAGACGATCCGGAGTTCTTGCCGACATTCTCCCGTTCAAAGAATCAAATGGGCCGCAGTTCGATTCAGATTACAGTCGACACCTACGGGCACCTCATGCCGGGGGCAGATATAGGTCGATCGCCTGGATTCGAAACAACTCTGCAACAATCCGCACCTGAGACACACCAAGGAAGAAAAGGAAGCGGAACCAGAATACTTGGAAGTGCTTGAAAAGAATTGGCTGCCCCCCAGGGATTCGAACCCCGATATGCTGATCCAGAGTCAGCTGTCCTGCCGTTGAACGAGGGGGCAGTGGTTGATTGAGCTGCTGACGATCAATAGCTCACACTGATTCTACGGGTGAGGCTAAATGCGGTCAACACGAACGCTTCGTGCTAAAGAAACGCCGCCGCTCCCGCAGATAAACGATCGGTCGACGCTGTCATCCGCGCTAAAATCATTCAGTCTCCGCGTTCGGACATAAGACATGACAACATTTCTTGAAAACGCCAGGATACCCGCCCCTGACTTTGCCGCGGTCGCCCGCCTGCCGATCGAGGCGGACCGCTGCGTCCTGGTCGTAATCGATGTTCAAGAAAAACTGCTGCCGCCGATTTTCCAGAAGGAGCAACTGCTTCGGAATATCAAACTATTGATTCGCGCGGCGCAGGTGCTGAAAATTTCTACGCTGGTGACGACGCAATATTCGCGGGGCCTGGGCCACACCGTGCCAGAGATCGCTTCGCTGCTGCCCGACGCCGATGCCATCGACAAGCACAAATTCTCTTGCTTCGGCAGCGACATGTTTTGCACAGCGTTGAAAGGCGTTCCCGGCAACCGCAATACTCTGCTTCTCTGCGGAATGGAGAGTCACATCTGCGTAACGCAGACAGCACTGGCTGCCCTGCGGGAAGGATATCTGGCGCACATCGCTTCCGACGCGGTAAGTTCGCGGACGGAATGGAACTGGAAGATCGGCCTCGAGAGAATGCGCGCGGCCGGCGCAGTGATTTCTTCCACCGAGATGATGATTTATGAGTTGATGCGATCTTCTTCTACAGAGGCATTCAAGGAACTGCTGCCGCATCTGAGGGGCTAGGCTCGATCACTCTCGGTCGGCTACGACTCTTTCTTTTTCACTCTGACAACAGTAATCTTCGCAAATCCCTCGTCAAAAGTAGGCGGCTTCAACTTCGCAGCCATGCGTCGCATAACGTCGTCAGGAACGACGCGGTCTCGGCGCTGGTGGCGCTCGATGCAAACCTCCAGCGGCACGTCAAAAAACACCGCCTGCACTTCGTACTGATAATCCTTGGCCAGCTTGATCCAATGCTGACGCTCCTGCGGAGTCAGGTTGGTAGCGTCGACGTAATTCGTTGGACGCTTGGCGATCAGGCGCGACTTCAGCATGGAACGGAGATTCGAGAAAACGAGGTCTTGATAACGTTGCTCACGCACATCATCGAATAAAAGCGAGCGCATCATGTCGCTCGACAACGGGACTATGCTATGCCGCTTGAACCACGAACTCTTGCCGGACCCGGGCAGACCAATCGCTAAAACCACGATGCCCTTCGGAGCACGTGGAGCTGCAGGACTAGCTGTAATGGCGGGCGGAGCCGCCTCAGCCGCTGCCGGTTCGCTTTCAGCTTCTCCACGGTCTGCGCCTTCTTCCTCGCCATCTGGCTTAGGAGTTAACGGAATAGCCCCCTTGACCGCAGCGGGAGTAAATGCCTGCGCGACAGCTTGCTCGCGTCCCCGACCACCGCGGCCACGTCCACCACGGCGGCGGCGGCCACGGGTTCCCTCACTTCCCTGCCCAGCGTTTCTGGATGTAGCTTGGACCGCAGGAGCGGGCCTCTCAGACTGCGCCTCCGAAGGTTCTTCGGTACTTTCCTCGCGGTGACCGGAAGAAGCATCCACCGGTTGAGCCGACGACTCGACTGTGTCCGTTGTTTCGGACTCGGTCTCGGGAGGCGCTCCCGCATCGAAATAGGCCGGTTGTAGAGGTGGAGGAGCGGGTTGGTCGGAGGCCTCGGCGGGCTTTTTTTTGCGACGCTGTAAGCGCTCGCGCATCCATTTGCGCATGCAAGGCTTTTAACACAGAAGCGAGGGTGCGATCAATCTGGAACCTCGTATGAACCACACGAGACAGCCGTTCGCTGCCGCACTTATGGCCACGCAGCCGAAAGTTGGGAGATAACGATGCCGGGCCAAATCCCTGCCGCAATTCACAACCAAAAATACATGTCGCTCACCACCTTTCGGAAGAATGGGACGCCGGTTTCTACGCCGATCTGGTTCGGGGAGGACGCCGACAAGCTTTATGTGATGACGCGCAGCGATATGGGAAAGATGAAACGCCTGCGCAACAACCAACAGGTTCGGGTCGCTCCCTGCACAATTCGCGGAAGAGTGACCGGGCCGGAGTCCGCGGCCCTGGCACGTATATTGCCCCACGAAGAACATGCGCACGCGCGGCAATCGATTAACCGAAAGTATTGGATGGCGCGTTTGCCGCTGGTCTGGCGTCGAACGGACTCGTACATCGAGATCACTTTTCCTTAACCTCAACCTCCTCTTTGCTCTCAACCGAGCGCGCTGCACGCCATCTACGACCATAAGAATTTCATAACGCAGGCCAAGTGATTTACGGCGCTTCCCTCTCCTGCTACCATCATCTGTTCCATAAGACTCTTGGGCGTTACAAGGCATTTATAGAACGAAGAACGGAGAGAGATCATGGCAATCAAAGTCGGTATTAACGGTTTCGGCCGCATCGGGCGCAACGTCTTGCGCACCGCCCTTAACGATTCGAATCTCGAGTTTGTGGCGGTCAACGATCTGACCGACCCAAAGACGCTGGCGCACCTGCTCAAATACGATTCCATTCTCGGCAACCTTCCAAACAAGATCTCCGCCGGAGCCGACAGCATTTCGGTCGATGGCAAAACCATCAAGGTATTCAAAGAGAAAGATCCCGGCGCGCTGCCGTGGGAATCCGTTGGAGCCCAGGTTGTGATTGAGTCGACCGGGCGCTTCACCGACGCAGTCGATGCCAAGAAACATCTTCGCGGTACCGTAAAAAAAGTCATCATCTCTGCTCCGGCGAAAAATGAAGACGTCACCCTCGTTCTCGGTGTCAATCAAGACAAATACGACGCCGCGAAGCATCACATCATTTCGAATGCCTCGTGCACCACGAACTGTCTCGCACCGATCGCCAAAGTCATCAATGACGAGTTCAAAATTATCAGCGGGACAATGACAACCATTCACTCCTATACCAACGACCAGGTAATACTCGATTTCCCGCATAAGGATTTGCGGCGGGCGCGGGCTGCGGCCATCAATATGATTCCGACCTCCACGGGAGCGGCAAAGGCGCTGAAGCTGGTGATTCCGGACCTGTCAGGAAAACTCGACGGCTTCGCCATGCGCGTGCCGACGCCGAATGTGTCGGTGGTTGATCTGGTGGCGTGGGTCGAGAAGAAGACGACGCGGGAAGAAGTGAATGCTGCGCTGAAGAAGGCTTCGGAAAGCGGCCCCCTGAAGGGATATCTGGGATTTGAAGAGAATGAACTGGTTTCCTCGGATTTCAAGGGCGACTCGCGGTCTTCGATCGTGGATGCTCCGATGACCCTCGTAGTTGGCGGTAACTGCGTGAAGGTGATCTCCTGGTATGACAACGAATGGGGATATTCATGCCGCGTGCGCGACCTGATCCACTACATCGCCGGCAAGGGCCTGTAAAGCACGCATCCCGTCGAATTGGTAAAAGCAGCAATGAATGCAGAGCGGGTGCGCCAAATCCTTATTTAAATTATCCCCGCTAAAAGGACGACCAGCCGATGTCCAAGCTGTCCATACGAGATCTTCCACTTAACGGCAACCGCATCCTCATGCGGGTTGACTTCAACGTTCCACTCGATGACGGGCGGGTCATGGATGACACGCGCATCCGCGAGACTTTGCCTTCGATCGAATACGCGCTGCGGCACGGTGCCCGGCTGATTCTCGCTTCACACCTGGGAAGGCCCAAGGGCAGGCCAAATCCGAAGATGAGCTTAAAGCCGGTGGCCGAACGGCTGCGCATGGTTCTCGACAAAGAACTGGCGCGCGGCGAGAACGTAGGCTTCTGTCCCGAGTGCGTAGGCCCCGAGGCGGAAGAAGTTGCGACTCAACTGGAAAAAGGGCAGACGCTGCTACTGGAGAACCTGCGATTTCACGCGGAAGAAGAAGGCAACGACGAAGCGTTCTCGCGGCAACTGGCGAACCTTGCGGATTTTTACGTCAATGACGCCTTCGGGAGCGCGCACCGCGCCCACGCATCGACTGTGGGCATCACGAAGTTCGTATCGAAATCGGCCGCGGGCCTTCTGATGGAGAGGGAACTGCAATACTTGGGAAAGGCATTGGAAAATCCGGAGCCTCCGTTCGTCGCAATTCTGGGCGGTGCGAAGGTCAGCGACAAGATTGGCGTGATTCGCAATCTGATGGGTAAAGTGGATTCGCTGATCATCGGCGGAGGCATGGCCTACACATTCCTCAAGGCTCAAGGGCAGGAAATCGGAAAATCTCTGCTCGAGGCCGACAAGGTCGATCTGGCGCGGCAACTGCTGCAAGAAGCGAAGCAACGAAATGTGCGGATCCTTCTGCCGATCGATCACGTCGTCGCGATAAAGCCGGAGGCCAACGCAGTCGTGCAGCAAATCGGCGAGGGTCAGCCGATCCCTGCCGACCGCATGGCACTCGACATCGGTCCGAAATCAATTGAACTGTTCTCCGAGGAAATTTCGCGGGCTCGCACTATCGTTTGGAACGGGCCGATGGGAGTGTTTGAAGTTCCAGGATTCTCGCGCGGGACTTTTAAGATCGCTCACGCCGTGGCTGAAAATGTTGGAGCGATCTCGATCGTGGGCGGCGGCGATACGGTTTCGGCGGTGCACGCGGCTGAAGTGGCAGATAAGATGACCCACATTTCCACCGGGGGCGGTGCATCGCTGGAATTTCTCGAAGGCAAGAAGCTGCCCGGGGTCGAAGCGCTGACGGACAAAAAGTGACCGGTGTGCACACAGGCGCGCGAGATTTTGCGGTTCGACTCCTCCTGAATGGCGAGAAGACGATCGAGCTTCACGGTCCTGCCGACATTACCGCCGAAACGACCGATGCAATCGTAAATGCCGCCAACTCATCTCTGCTGGGCGGGGGTGGCGTCGATGGCGCGATTCATCGCGCCGGCGGATCTGTGATTCTCGCCGAATGCCGGCGGATCGTAAGTAAGATTGGCACCCTTGCCGCAGGGAAGGCAGTGATCACCACCGGCGGACGCCTCGCTGCGAAACATGTGATTCACACCGTTGGCCCTGTCTATCGCGGCGGATCGCATGGAGAAAGTGAGACGCTGGCGAGTTGTCATCGCGAATGCATCGCCCTGGCTGATGAACACAAACTGTCATCGTTGTCCTTTCCGGCGATCTCGACCGGCGCCTACGGCTACCCGCTTGCCGATGCTGCTTTCGTCGCGATCGCTTCCACAATTGAAGCTCTGATCCTGGCGAGGCACGTCAGCAGGATTCGCTTCGTCCTCTTCAGTGTTCACACTTTAGAGGCATACACACGCGCCGCCGAACAATTGTCCCGCTCGAATACCGCTTCCCCATTCCGAATCGAAAAGGCATTTGCATGAGAAAGAAGCTCATTGCCGCCAACTGGAAGATGTATAAAACTCCCGACCAAACCCGCGAGTTCTTTCGCGAATTTCTGCCGATGGTTTCCGGCCACGACCGCGACGAGATGGTAGTTTGCCCTCCCGACATCGATTTGCCGGCTGCGCTGGAATCGGCGAACGGCTCGAACCTTTCGATTGGCGCGCAGAATGTTCACTGGAAAGCTGAAGGGGCTTTTACGGGGGAAACGTCGGCGCCGATGCTGCTCGCGCTGGGCGTGACTCACGTAATCATCGGCCACTCGGAGCGCCGGCAATATTTTTGTGAAACTGACGACACCGTAAACCTGCGCCTGAAGGCCGCGCTGGAAGCCGGACTGACGCCGATCTGCTGCGTCGGCGAGGTGCTCGAAGAACGCGAAGCGGGATCGACCGATGACGTTCTGCGTCGGCAATGTGTGCGGGCATTTCATGCAGTCTCGTCGAAGAAGGCATCGAAGTTGGTGGTTGCCTATGAGCCGGTCTGGGCGATCGGCACCGGAAAAACAGCGACTCCCGAGATGGCGGCCGAGGCTCACGCCGTGATCCGCCGCGAAGCCGCGGAAATCTTCGGGGTGGAATTCGCGTCCATGCTGCGCATTCTTTACGGAGGCTCAGTGAAGCCGGAGAATGCTTCGGCTCTCATGGCACAGGAAGAGATCGATGGCGCGCTGGTCGGCGGAGCTTCTCTCCATCCGAAATCGTTCGCTGCGATTGTTAAATACTAGAATGGAGCCCGAGCGGTTTGGCTCAAGCCGCAAATTCCCTGCTGCAGACAATCTCCTGATCTGCTAATCTTCCGCTTCGCAATTCGGTGCCTTAATTCTGCTCCACGGTCGAGAGGGAATGCCCGAAACCCGTCCTGAACCAAGCCGTATCTACCGGTGGCTGGTATTGATCTTCGTCAGCCTGGCGATGTTTGGCAGCTATTACGCCTACGACGCGCTCAGCCCGCTCGCCGATGTTCTGAAGCAACAACTGGGATTCACCGATCTCAACATCGGATTTCTGCAGGCGATCTACAGCTTTCCCAACATCTTTACGGTGCTGATCGGAGGGGTCATCATTGACCGGATTGGGCTGCGGAGAGCGTTGATGATCTTTGCCGTGCTCTCGTTCATCGGCCCTGCCATTACCGCGGCGACCGGACATCTTTCAATTATGGCGCTCGGCCGCCTCATTTTCGGCATGGGAGCGGAATCGCTGAATGTTGCCGTCGTAACCGCTCTGGCTCGCTGGTTCCGCGGAAAAGAGCTGAGTTTCGCCTTCGGATTGAACCTGACCGCTTCGCGCCTGGGCACGTTTGCGGCGCTCAACTCCCCCACCTGGGCCCGCTCGGCGTATGCGAATTGGCGGGAACCATTCCTGATCGCAGTCGGTTTCTCGGCTCTGTGCGTTGTGGGAGCTGCTGTGTACTGGGCGTTGGAGGAGCGCGCCGAAAAGAACTACCATTTGGGCGATGTTTCCACCGATAAAGTCGTCTTTGCCGATCTATATAAATTCGGCGCAAGTTACTGGCTCATCGTGGCTCTGTGCATCGTTTTCTACTCGGCTATCTTCCCTTTTCAAACTTTTGCCGTAAAGTTTTTCATGGAGGCTCACGGAACCTCCCGCGAATTTGGCGGGTTTCTATCGAGCATGCTGACTCTGTTTGCCATGATTGCGACTCCATTATTCGGACTGTGGGTCGATCGCGTCGGCAAACGGGCCCTCCTGATGATGTTTGGGTCGATGCTGCTGATTCCGGTTTACCTGATGATGGCTTACACGCAGATAAACCTGTACATCCCGATGGCCATGATGGGAGTGGCATTTTCCCTGATCCCGGCGGTAATGTGGCCCTCGGTCGCTTACATCGTCGATCAGGCAAAGCTGGGGACTGCCTATGGGTTGATGACCATGATTCAGAACATCGGACTCTTCGGTCTCAATCTTTTGGTGGGTTGGGCCAATAACTACAGCCACGCCGACGCCTCGAATCCGGCGGGCTATCGTCTAGGGATGTGGATATTTTCCGCGCTGGGGATTCTGGGAGTCATTTTTTCGTTTCTATTGCGCCAGCGGGAATTGGGGCCGCATGGTCATGGACTCGAAACGATCACTACGGCGAAAAGTGCGACCTAGGTTACGGAGGTCACGGTCCGAGGATTCCAAATTCCGAAGGTTGCCACTATTGCTGAGCTGCGGGGTTTAAATATTTTAGGTGAGTATCCATGGCCAACGCTCGGAAGGCAAAGGGTTTCCGGTGTGGATGCCAGACAGAATCTATCGCGTGCCCGCATCCGTAGTTCGGTAGAAATAGTCTGATATTCTGGAACTTTCCAATGCCGTTTGCGATCGCCGCCAAGCTAGGCAAACGATACAACATAAGAGACTTACGCCGCATCCCAATCAGTGCGGCCGGAAAAGGCGACTTGACCGAGCCCCGAGATCAAAAACAAAGCATCGAACCTAGCGAAGCCCAGCTAATCGAACGAGCCAAGCATGGGGACTCCGAAGCGTTCGAGTTGCTCTATGACAAGCACAAACGGCGCGTATATTCTTTGTGTCTTCGGATGACAGCGAATACCGCCGAAGCGGAAGATCTGGCTCAGGAAGCCTTTTTGCAGTTGTATCGCAAGATAGGAACTTTCCGGGGTGAGTCGGCATTTTCGACCTGGCTGCACAGGCTAGCGGTCAACGTCGTGCTGATGCATCTGCGGAAGAAAAGTCTTCCCCTGGTTTCGCTGGAAGAGAGCACGCAAGGGGTCGATGACGAGTCTCCGAAAAAGGACTTCGGAGCGGAAGATGTGGCCCTGGCTGGATCGATCGACCGCATGCAGTTACAAAGGGCAGTGGACAGTTTGCCCCCGGGGTATCGTACGATATTTGTTCTTCACGATGTGGAAGGTTTCGAGCACAATGAAATCGCCAGGATCGCCGGGTGCTCGGTAGGCAACAGCAAATCGCAGTTACATAAAGCCCGCATGAAGTTGCGGGACCTGCTCAAGATGAATAGAGCCGAAAAGGCCGGGAAATCTAAAGCAGGTTAGGTTACTCGTAAGAAAATTGCTTTTCGGGCAGTGGCGGCAAGAGCGGCAGCGGAAGCAGGCTGCAGCCAACTTGGGGAGAAGTCGGGTCATGACTTGCGTGGAACTGCAGGAGAGTCTGGCGGAAGTGGAAGATGCCACGACCGCTGAACAAAAAACACATTTGAGGAATTGTCCAGCGTGCGCGGGGCTGGTGAGGGAATTAAATCTGATTATCTCAACAGCGGGCCAGTTGCAGGACGCTGACGAGCCTAGCCCACGAGTCTGGAATTCCATTGAAAGCGCATTGCGGCAAGAGGGGTTGATTCGTCCTCAACAGAAACCCAGCCCCTTCGTGCCATCCTTCATTGCACAATGGGGACCCGCTAAGTGGCTTATGCCCGCCGCGGCCGCGATGCTTTTGCTTGCCGCAGGGATTTTCGTGCGCCAACGGTTACAGCCAGACCTTCAGCAGCATGCTTCATTGTCCATCCCCTATTCGGACCAGGGAGATCTTAACGACGACGATCTCTTGCAGGAAGTCTCGCTGAATTCTCCGACCATGAAGACTCAGTATGAGGAGAACCTGAGAAACGTGAACGAATCGATTCACGACGCTCAGGCTTTGGTGCAGGAGAGCCCGAACGACGAGGACGCCCGCCGGTCGTTACTGGATGCTTATCAACAAAAATCCATGCTATTCGAGATGGCGATGGATCGCACTCTGCCGTAGAGGCACAAGTTTCTTCAGGGAACAGTTACCGGCAATATCTGCGAGCTTGGGGGAGTCGGCAATGAATACGAAACGCGCGACAAAAGCAGTTGCGATCGGAGTGATTGTGGCAGGCACTCTGGTTGCGCAGAGCCGCAAGCAATATCGCTTCTCAGTAGGGCCGAAGGCCGGCGTCTCGGTCACCAACCCCTATGGTTCGATCTACGTGAAACCTTCCGCCGACAATAGCGTTGTGGTAAACGCTGTCTTGCACTCCGACAAAGTGGAAGTGGATAACAACCAGAACGGCAACCGAGTCGATATTCAATCCCACCTGCTCTCCGGCGCCGACGCCGAATCGGGGCGCGTCGATTACGAATTGCAGATTCCAGCCGATGCCAGCATCACACTCCACTCGAGTAACGGATCGCTGCGGGCGGAGAAGCTTCACGGCGACGTCAGCCTCGAAGGGGCAGGCGCGGTGGTCGACGTACGCGACGTTTCGGACGCTCATGTCCATGTAAAAACCATGAACGGAGCCGTAAATCTCTCGAATATTCAGGATGGCCACGTCGAAGTCGATTCGCTCAGTGGAGAAGTAACCCTGACCGGCGTAACCGGTCCCCTGGTGCAGGTAGTCTCCACCAGCGGGCGGATCAATTACATCGGCGATTTCGGCAACAGCGGCGAATACCGGCTGACAAGTCACAGCGGCGATATCGAAGCCACCATTCCTGAATGGACTTCAGCCGACGTAAGCGCGCGCTCCGTGCGCGGCGAAGTCAGTGACGACATTCCATTGCAACCAAAGGCTCATACCTGGTTCGCACTCGATAAAGGACGTGCCTTTGCAGGTACTGTAGGCCGTGTGGCGGCATCTTCCACCGTGGTTCTTCGCACTTTCAATGGTAAAATCCACCTCAGAAAACGCTCCGAAAAACAATAAGCAAAGCTAAAAGCAAACCGAACCAGCACCCGCGGCGTAGCAAACTGAAACGCGCTGCTAGTGGAGGTACCGGGGCCATCGCGTCGCCAGCCGTGATCCTGATTGGGTTCATGGGCGCCGGCAAGAGTAGCGTGGGCAGTGCGTTAGCGAAACAGATCGGCTGGGAGTTCGAAGACCTTGACGACCGGATCGAAGATCGCGAACAACGAAAAATTTACGAGATATTTCGGGACAACGGAGAGGCAGAGTTTCGCCTCGCCGAACAAGCTGCCCTGCGAGATGTGTTGGACGAGCTGCGAGCCCGACCAAATCGAGTCATAGCTCTCGGAGGAGGAGCTTTTGCGCAGGTTGCCAACGTCAGCATGATTAAAGCCGCAGGCATCCCAACCCTGTTTTTGGATGCGAGCTTGGATGAATTGTGGAAGCGCTGCCAACAGCAGTCCGGGCAGCAAGAGCGGGAACGGCCGTTGCTGACTAGTCTTGCCAGGTTTCGCGAACTGCATGACATGCGGCGGCCACATTACCTGAAGGCAACGTTACGTCACGAAACCACAGGAAAAACAGTAGCCCGAATTGCAGCAGATTTAGCAGCAGATTTAATGGATGTTCTCGAGCTGCGGCCGCAACGGCGAACCCAAAAGCGTAGGAAATGAGGAAACAAACCGTGAGCATGAGGCGAGCTTCGGGATTTGCAATCGGCCTGGTATTGGCCTCGAGCGCTTTCTTGTGGGCAGGCGACAAAAAGGAAAAAGCGCCCGCCAGCGGAATGGTCGACTCAGGGTCGTTCGGAGTCTTCGTAAGAGGCCAGCGGGTTGTGACCGAAACATTCAGCGTCCAGCAACAGAACGGCATAAGCACGGTGAAGTCGCGCTTACAGGATGTGGGCGATTCCGTGGCACTTAAGCAGCACTCGGAACTGGAAATGACCGGCCTCGGGGAGCTGATGCGATACGACTGGACCGACGGGACCGGATCTCTGCTGGTGACACCCAACAACGAGTTTCTGCTGGAGAAGATAACCAGCTCACCTTCGGCTAAAGCGGCCGAGCAGCCTTTCCTGATGCCGAGCACCTCGGCCATCCTGGACAATAACTTTTTTATACATCGCGAAGTCTTGGCGTGGCGCTACCTGGCAACGAACTGCAAGACCGAAGATGCTTCGACCAAGTGCCAGCAGGGACCCCTTGAATTCGGCGTGCTGGTTCCGCAGGACCGGGCCTCGCTGCGAGTGAAGATGGAGTTGGTCGGACGGGAAAAGGTCACGATCCGTGGGGCGCAGCGCGAACTGATGCGCCTGAACCTGGTGGGCGAAGAGTTTTCATGGTCCCTGTGGGTGGACGATAAAGACCAGTTCAAACTGATTCGCGTCTTAATACCCGACGCCAATACGGAAGTAGTTCGGGACTAGCGTCAGCGCGGTAAATGCGAGACACTGAATCGGAACAAGGTAGCAGGCATGCCCATTACCGACGGACGTACTGCGCGGGTTCTGATCACGGTGTTGTTATTCGGCTTGGCGCTGGGATTTCTCTACGCCGCCCGCCAAAGCCTGATCGCCTTTCTCTTTGCCATCTTTTTTGCCTACCTTGTGAGCCCGCTCGTGTCGCATCTGGAGCGGCTTCTTCATGGCCGTGGCCGCGCCATCGCCGTCATCTATCTCCTGCTTCTTGGCTTGCTGGTTCTTTTGTTCGTTTCGACCGGCCCGCGCATCACCCGCGAAGGTGGCCGCCTCGTGCAATCACTCCCGGACCTCGCACAGCTGAGTTCTGGTCAGATCGCCGAGCGGATCGGACGGGAACAGGGATGGAATTCCCGCATCATCGACCTGACACGCAATTATCTGGCAAGTCACAGCCACGAAATTGCGAACCTCGGAAGAGGAGTCGGCCTTTGGGTGGCTGATCTGGCCAAGCAGGCATGGCTGCTCTTTGTTGTGCCGGTGTTGTCGATTTTTTTTCTAAATGACGGGCGGGCCTTCAGCGAGGTTCTGCTCGGATTGGTGCCCTCACGGCCGAAACGCGAATTGCTGCAAGGCGTGCTCAGCGATTTGAACCAGATGCTGGCTCACTTCATACGGGCGCAGCTGATTCTGGCGGCACTCACCTTTTGCGCGTATTCCGCCGTATTGGCTATCCTGCGAATGCCCTACGCGCTGGTGCTGGGCAGCCTGGGCGGGCTTCTGGAATTTATCCCCGTGGTCGGGCCTCTGGCCGCGGCGGTTGTGATTCTCACTGTCGCTCTGTTGATGAGTTTTCCCCATTGGCTCGCTGTGATCGTTTTTCTCGGGGTCTGGCGGGTCCTGCAAGATTATGTGACGACCCCCCGCATTATGGGCCGAAGCGTGGAACTACATCCCTTAGCCGCGATTTTTGGAGTCATGGCCGGCGGCGAAATCGCCGGTATTCTCGGCATTTTTCTTTCGATCCCGGTGATGGCCAGCCTGCGCATCGTATTCCGGCGTTGGCGGCTGTATGCGGAGAAGCGAAAGTTCGGACCGCTGAATGAATATATGCTCGACACCCGCAGCTCTACGCCAAAGTAAGCCCCGCCTTATCGGCTCCGATGCGCGTTTTTCCGATCTCGGGTCGCGAATATTACATGCCGGCTGCTCCTGCTGACTTTTCCACCGCGATATTGCGAAGAAATTCCGCAGCCGTCTCCGGCAATACGGTATTGATAAACATCCCGGAACCCAGCTCGAATCCTGCCACGCGCGTTAGCCTCGGAATCACACTCACATACCAGTGGAAATGACGGGCGCTGGCATAATCGGAGGGGCCACTGCGGATAGTGAAATTGAGATCGGGATTCTCCAGCCCGATATATATCTTGGCCAGCAGGCTTCGCAGCACACGAGCAAGATCGGCAAGTTCCGAGGCCGAGATTTCACCGAAGCAAGCCATGTGGCGCAAAGGAAAGATGTGGGTGGCAAAAGGCGTGGCCGAGGCGAAAACCTCCATGGCCACGAAGTGCTCGCTCTTTACGACCAGCCGTGTCTGCTCCTCAACCTCCCGTTCCACCATATGGCAAAACATGCACTTCCCCTCATCGTCATAGTGGCGGAGAGCCTCGTGCAGGCGATGACGGACCTGGCTCGGAATCACCGGCGTAGCGATCAACTGGGAATGCGGGTGTTGCAAACTGGCGCCGGCATCGGCTCCGTGATTCTTGAAGATGGTCACGTGGTTGATGCGGCGGTCCATGCTGAGCAGTCTGTAGCGTTCCTTGTATACGCGCAGAATATTAGCTACCTGCGCCTCTGGCAGGAGAGCCATTACGCCAGAGTGGTCGGGGCTATCGATGATGACTTCGTGAAAGCCAAAACCCTCGATGCGCCGCCACACGTCCTGCAGGCTGCGCGTGGGTTGGGACGCGCTTGAAAGCGCGGCGAACTTGTTGGGAATCACTCGCACTGCCCATGCCGCGTTCGCATCGTTCGGATGGCGCATAACTTCAGGCGGAGTCTTTGCTTCGTTCCCCGGGCAAAAAGGGCAGGTTTCAACAAATGATGGTATCGCCACGGCCGGGCGATGTGTGGCCAACTCTTCCGGCCGCTTGGCCCGTTCGGTGGCAATGATGACCCATTCCTTGGTGAAGAAATTCTGGCGCAATTCTGGCATGGCGACCCTCCAGCATCTTCTATCGGCCAGCGGAACGAAAAACATCAGCAGAGATGGGATTGCCCCTCACGGGCAGAACGTAACGGTGGTCCGTTTTGGTTCACGATGCCGCTTTGCGTGTAGAAGGCTCTTGAAGTTGGGTTTCCCTGCCTGAGCCGCCGGTTCAAGCGCCCGGGAGGGTCTGTTGTAAAATCCCAATATCCCTCTATGAGCAAAAAGCTTCCCATCGGCATTCTTGGCGCGACTGGTGTAGTCGGGCAACGATTCATCCAGATGCTCGAGAACCATCCCTGGTTCGAAGTGGCGTGGCTGGCCGCCTCCGATCGGTCGGAAGGCAAGCCTTACGGGGAAGCCGTGCGCTGGCGTCTGAGGACGGCCATCCCGCCGAATATCGCAACCATGAAGCTGTCGCCGGCCGCGCCTGAGAATGCACCGAAGATTATCTTCGCCGCACTCGATGCCTTAATCGCAGCCGACCTCGAACCCCGTTTTGCCGATGCGGGCTGCGCAGTCGTTTCAAATTCCAGCGCATTACGCATGAAGTCGGATGTGCCGCTGGTGATCCCGGAAGTCAATGGCGGACACATCAAGCTGATCGATTCGCAGGCCTGGCGAAAGAAATCCGGCGGCTATGTTGTCACCAATCCAAACTGCTCGGCAATCGGCCTGGTGCTGGCGCTGGCGCCGCTGTATCAACGGTTCGGCCTCGAAACCGTAATGGCAGTGACCATGCAAGCGGTGAGCGGTGCGGGTTATCCCGGCGTCGCCTCGCTCGACATTCTCGGCAACGTCATTCCCTTTATCCGCAATGAAGAAGAAAAGATGGAGGAAGAAACCCTGAAGCTGCTGGGACAGCTGAACGGGACGAAAGTTGTGCCCGCAACTTTTGCCATGAGCGCGCAATGCAACCGGGTCGCAGTCGAAGATGGTCACACCGAATCGGTTTCAGTGCGCCTTAAAACGAAAGCCAAGCCGGAAGAAATTACTAAAGCCTGGAACGAATATCGCAGCGAGCCGCAGGAGTTAAAGCTTCCGAGTGCTCCAGAGCGTCCGGTCATGTACCTCGAAGCCAGCGACCGTCCGCAGCCGCGCTTCGACGTCGATCTGGGAGCCGGGATGACTTCAGCAGTCGGGCGTTTGCGGCCATGTGGCGTGCTTGACTGGAAATTTACGGTTCTTTCGCACAATACCATCCGCGGCGCGGCTGGCGCGGCTGTGTTGAATGCCGAGTTGCTGAAAGCCAAAGGCTACCTCGACATGGCTGGCACCAGATGAAGTCCGAGACCCGTCCCCAGAGATCTGTCAGGAAGCCACGTCGATGATCGTGATGAAATTCGGCGGAACTTCGGTCGAAGACGCCAAGGCCATCGAGCGCGTAGCTTCCATCGTCAAAGGACGCCTGCAACAAAGGCCGCTGGTTGTGGTAAGCGCCATGGCCAAGGTAACCGATACTCTGCTCACCATGGCCCGCGCGGCAGGCGGAGGCGAAAGAAAAGCCGCGCTCAAGCTGTGCCGCTCGCTCCAGGAGAGGCATTACAACACGGCGAGCGAACTGCTCGGTACCGCGCTTTTTACCGACTTCCACTCTGAGCTGGGAAGCGAATTTGAAGGCTTGGACGAATTGTTGCGCGGAATCTCCGCCGTGGGCGAGTTGACGCCGCGAACCACCGATCATGTGGCGGCTTTCGGTGAAATGCTTTCCAGCAAGATCGTTGCCGCTGCCTTCTGCGCCCAGGGGTTGCCGGCCGTGCATGTCGATGCGCGCGATGTTCTCGTCACCGATAACAACTTCATGCAAGCGGCGCCGCAGGAGGAAGAAACCAACCAGCGCCTCCACGCAAAAGTGAAACCTTTGCTCGATGCCGGTCAGGTTCCGGTCATGGGCGGGTTTATCGGCGCAAATCGCGCGGGGGTGACCACGACCATCGGGAGGGGCGGCTCCGACTATTCCGCCGCCATCGTTGGAGCCGGGCTGGGAGCGGAGCGCATTGAAATCTGGACGGATGTCGACGGAATTCTGACTACCGACCCGCGCACTTGCCCGGACGCCAGAAGAATCAAAGTCATCAGCTTCGATGAGGCTGCCGAATTGGCTTACTTCGGAGCCAAGGTTCTGCATCCCGCGACCGTTCTGCCGGCCATACAAAAGAATATTCCCGTTTACGTGCTCAATTCGCGCAATCCATCGTGTGAAGGAACGAAAATCACGACCCGGGCTCCGCAGGGCAAGAACATATTTAAAGCAATTGCAGTGAAGAAGCGCATTACCATCATTGACGTGGCCGCGCCGCGCATGCTTCTGGCGCATGGATTTCTGCGCGCGATCTTTGAAGCCTTTGACCGGCATCAGGTAGCCGTCGACGTAGTTTCCACTTCCGAGGTAAGCGTTTCTCTCACTGTGGATTCGAACAACGCGATCCCGGCGCTGGCGGCCGATTTGGCTAAACTGGCCGACGTGAAATACGAAGGACGAAAGGCGATCGTCTGCCTGGTCGGTGAGAACCTGCGCGAGACGCCGGGCATCGCCGCTCTGGTTTTCGGCAAATTGGCCGACAAGAAAATTCGCATGATCTCGCAAGGCGCATCGGAAATCAATCTGACGTTCGTGATCGAGGAAGATGAGGTTCCGGAAGTGATTCAGCGCCTGCACAGCACGTTTTTTGCGGAGCTGGATTCGGAAGTCTTTGCCTGAAATTCTTCCCTGCTCCGCTGAGTCTTTTTCAAAGTTCGATTGTCCAACTATTCTGGGCCAGCTATGGAACTCTTGATTCTTGGTCGCGGCAAGACTGGATCGCTGGTGGCGGAAATCGCCAGCCAGCGGCGGCACAAGGTTCGTGACGTGGGAGCGGCAGGCAACGCCGGCGGCGCAGCTCTCACTCCGGAAAAACTGCGGGACATCGACGTCGTGATCGATTTCACCACCCCGCAGTGCGTGATCGGAAACATCGAAGCATGCGTTCGGGCGGGAAAGAACATGGTGGTCGGCACCACGGGGTGGTATGCGCAACTCGATCGCATTAAAGAACTCGTACGAGCCCAGGAACTCGGATTCCTCTACGCGGCCAATTTTTCGGTCGGGGTGAATTTGTTTTTGGACATCACGCGCGCCGCTGCCGCAGCTTTGAAATACGACTATTCCGGGCAGATCTTCGAGCGGCACTATGCCCAGAAGAAAGATGCCCCATCGGGCACCGCCATCGCGATCCAGCAGGTAATGCATCAGGCGAGCGGTACTCCAGAACCTCTTGAAATTATTTCTTTCCGCGAGGGCGAAGTAGTGGGCATGCATGAGGCGGTGCTCGAATCCTCTGCCGACCGGATCTATCTTTGCCACGACGCCAAGTCGCGCCAGGGTTTTGCCGAGGGTGCGGTTCGCGCCGCGGAGTGGCTCATCGGCAAGAAAGGTTTCTACGACTTTCGGGACGTTTGGCGCGAATTATAGTCTCCGTTTTCACGCCAACGCATTCGCGATATCTTATAAGCATGCAACTTCGAGGCTGTGGCACCGCGCTCGTCACCCCGTTTCGTCAGGATGGCTCCATCGATGACGCAGCCCTGCACAATCTCGTCGCATGGCAGATCGAATCGGGAATCGATTTTCTAGTCCCCTGCGGAACCACGGGAGAGACGCCAACTCTGAATCACGACGAGTGGCTGCATGTAATCGATACGGCCATTGAGGTCGCGGCCGGCCGAGTTCCCATTGTTGCGGGAGCGACATCGAACTCCACGCACGATGCCGTAGAAAAAGCCAAAGAAGCTGCGGCGCGGCCGGGAGTCGATGCGATTCTCACGGCTTCTCCTTACTACAACAAGCCCACGCAAGAGGGCCAGTACAGGCATTTCAAAGCCATTGCAGAGGGCGTGGGCGAAAAGCCGGTCATTCTTTATAACGTCCCCGGACGCACCGCAGCCAATATCGAACCGGCGACGCTGGCGCGCCTGGCCGAGATTCCAAACATCGTCGGAGTAAAAGAAGCCAGCGGCAACATGACGCAGATTGCCGAAGTCATCAACGCTGTGCCGGAAACTTTTCTGGTCTTCTCGGGCGATGACGCTGTGACTCTGCCGGTGATCGCGCTCGGAGGAGTAGGAATTATTTCCGTCGCGTCGAATGAGATTCCGCACGAAATGGCGAACCTGACACGAGCCGCCCTGAACAATGACTGGACGACCGCACGCAGCATTCATCGCAAATATCTTGCGCTGATGCAGGCAAACTTTATTGAATCGAACCCATTGCCCGTCAAGGCTGTCCTCTCGATGATGGGAAAGATCGAAGAGAATTACCGCTTGCCCCTGCTCCCCATGCGCCGCGACACGAGGTCAAAGCTGCAGAAGATCGCAACCGAGGCCGGGCTGATCGCGGCTGCGACCGCGCCGGCAGCGGAGGGAAAAGAATTCTATATCTATGAGAATTGGGCTGCTGGCCCGCACAAGATTGTCCTGCACCGTGCGTCGTGCGGCCAATGCAACCAGGGCAAAGGCCGTCCGGCAGGACACGACGCCAACCATGCGCGATGGCACGGGCCATACGCTACTTTGGCCCTGGGACGTGATGCGGCGCACTCGATGACCGGCGTGCTGATTCGCAGCGAGTGCAAGTGCGTGTAATACGATTGCGACAGTTAGTTCTAATTCTTTATTAGGAACTCGGAACGAATTTCACGTTTCATTCAACAATCACCAACGAATCTCAAGAAATCATGGAGTCTCTGAAAACATCTATCGAGCATTTTTCTGCCTTGGGCGAAGTCGAGCGCAACCCCGAGGCCCGCTCGGCCTTTGTTGAGTTTCGAGACGCGCTGACGCGGGGAAAAATCCGGGCGGCGGAAAAAATCGACGGCCAATGGAGAGTCAACACCTGGGTGAAACACGGGGTTCTGTTGGGGTTCCGCCTCGGCGAACTTGCAGAAACCGGCTGCGCACCGCTTACATTCGTCGATAAAGACACCTTCCCGGCACGACAATTTTCTCTCGAGGACCGCGTTCGCGTCGTCCCGGGAGGATCCTCGGTACGTCTCGGCGCCTATGTCGCGCCCTCCGTGATCTGCATGCCTCCGATGTTCATTAACGTCGGCGCCTATGTCGATGAAGGTACCATGATCGACTCCCATGCACTGGTGGGTTCATGCGCGCAGATCGGCAAGCGCGTCCATTTGAGCGCCGCGTCGCAAATAGGCGGAGTGCTCGAACCCGTCAACGCCGCACCCGTGATCGTCGAAGACGATGTTCTCGTCGGCGGCAACTGCGGAGTCTATGAAGGCACCTTGGTGCGAGCGCGTGCGGTACTGGGTGCGGGAACGATCCTGACGCGCTCCACGCCCCTGTACGATCTTGTGCGCGGCGAAGTCTACCGCGCTACAGAGGAATCCCCGCTCGAGATTCCGGAGGGCGCAGTAGTTGTTCCGGGTTCTCGCGCGGTAAAGAAAGGCGTGGCAGCGGAGAGTGGAATTTCCCTGTACACGCCGGTGATCGTGAAATACCGCGACGAAAAAACCGATCGTGGAATCGAATTGGAAGACTGGCTGAGATGAAGACTGGCTGAGATAAAGTTCTTGAACCTCGCACTCACAGCCTCTTCGACCCGACGATGCAGCCGGCAGTAACACGCAAATGAGACCCGTCAACCGCAGCAGATAGTTCTCTGAAACCAGCGATGACGGCATCCGCCTGCAGCAGTTTCTCTGGATGATAGGTGCTGGCAAAGCCCACAACTTTCATGCCTGCGGCATGCGCCGCTCGAATTCCAGCCGGTGCATCCTCGATCACCAGACACTCTTCCGGCTTGACTCCCAGCAATTGTGCCCCTCTCAAATAAGGCTCCGGATGCGGCTTCCCGTTGACCACATCGTCCGCCGTCACCAGAACTTTGGGAGCCTGGAATCCTCCAAGCTGCAAACGGGCGCTGGCCAGAGCGCGTGTTCCCGAAGTGACCACGCCCCATTGCCCATTAGGTATGGAGTTCGAGAATTCGATGGCGCCGGGCATCACGACCACATCCACCTGATCTCCCGCCTCGCGGGCTTCGAGTCTGCGCACCTCCTCTTCAGCATCCAGATGCGGAGCGATCGCGCGAATCACTTCAAGTGCACGAACACCGTGTGCGATCGCGATGACCTTCTCTGCATCGATTCCCTTCTCCTTAGCCCAGGCGCGCCATTGCCGCTCCACAGAACGTGTGGAATCGATGAGCACGCCATCGAGGTCGAAGAGAACTGCCGAGCAGCGAAAAGTAGCCATACTTTTTTCTATCACACCACGCCCCTGTTCGAAGCTCGCAACGCACTGAACACGTTCAAGCAGTGGAGGCGAACCTAGGAAGTAGAGGGCGGCAGAATATGTGATGTATCACTCGCAGGCGCCGCATGGCTGGCTTGTTCGCGAAGCTGCAGATGTCGCTGGCGGAAATGAGACCTGGCGCGTTCGCCCCAGGCACGAACAAACCAATAATTAAGGCCGGCTCCCAGGGCCGAGCTGACGATGGGAATCATCCGTCCCGCCCACTTCTCGACCACTTCGGCACTGGCACGAGCGGCGATGCGCTGGATCACTCGCGGAACGAATTTGTTCACGACCTCTTTCTCCAGCAGCTCTCGGCTGATGTCAACTCCGGCTGCGCTCGCGGCCGCAATCCAAAGATCCGCGATCTCGCCGTCTGTGTTGAACTGAAATCCGTACACTAGACTGAGCTTCTGAATGGTGCGCATCGTGATCGCCGACAAAATGCCGAGATCGGGTAATAGCGTAATCATCCCGCCCATGCCGAACCCTGCACCTTCCACCGCAGCGAGCTTCATCCCGCTTCGAATGATGTCGTCGGCAACTGCATCGAGTTCCTGAATATCCAGCGAATACATGCCGTGGTAGCCGCTTACCGGCATGCGATACGCGGTGCGAAGTTGTATGAGGAATCTCTCAGGATCGACCTGAACCGTGGAATAGGCACGCGTCAATCCGGTCGTCAGCGCCTTCTCGACACGGCGGCGCAGCCAGGATTTGGGTTCCGTCTCGCTCACTAAATCGACACTACCGCAGAACCGGGCAAAACGCCATCGGGCGCATTCCGTGCGGCCCATAGCGATCGAGGCGCGGTAGCTCCCGTGTGCTAGCATCATTGCTTACCAATGCCAACTGGAAAACTTCAAATTATCCCGCTGGGGGGCCTCGGCGAGTTCGGCATGAACTGCATGGCCTTGCGATGGGACGACGACATCATCGTCATCGACGCGGGCCTCATGTTCCCTGAGGCCGAATTGCTCGGCGTCGATATAGTCGTACCCGACATTTCGTATCTCATCGAGAATCGCCAGCGAGTTCGTGCGATCATCCTCACCCACGGGCATGAAGATCACATCGGAGCGTTGCCCTGGTTTCTTTCCGAACTCAACGTGCCGGTCTGGGGTACCGAGTTCACGCTGGCCTACGTTGAAGACAAACTCGATGAGCACGGATTACTCGACGATGCAGATCTCCGCGAGATGCGCGCCGGCGAACGCTTTAAAGTCGGCGTGTTTACCGTCCATCCTATTCGCGTAACCCACAGTCTTGTCGATTGCGTCGCGCTTGCGATTCATACACCGGTAGGTGTCGTTATCCACACCGGCGATTTCAAAGTCGATCCCACGCCCACCGATAACCATCTTTTTGACTTGCACGCTTTCGCCGAATACGGCAAACAGGGCGTGCTCGCTCTGTTTCAGGATTCCACCAACGTTGAGCGCAAGGGATACACGCCGAGCGAGCGAGCCGTCCGCCGCAAATTCGACGAAATTTTTGCCCATACTAAGCGCCGCCTTTTCATCTCCTGTTTTTCGTCTTCCATTCATCGCATACGTTTGGCAGTAGAGCTTGCGCATGATCACGGACGCAAGGTCGCCTTCATCGGCCGCTCCATGAACAACTCGGCAGAGATCGCTGAAGATCTTGGCTACATCGAAATTCCGGATGGGCTGCTGATCAATCCGGGCGAGATGAGGAATTTTCCTCCGGAAAAAGTTTGCGTGATGATCAGCGGAACCCAGGGCGAGCCCATGTCGGCATTGTCGCGCGCCGCTGTCGACAATCATAAGCACGCCAAAATCGAGAAGGGCGATACCGTTGTGCTCTCGTCACGCATCATTCCCGGCAATGAGAAGACGATCTACCGCATGATCGATCACCTGTTCCGGCGCGAAGCGTACGTGATTTATGAGGATGGCACATCGCCCCCGGTGCACGTCAGCGGACACGCCAGCCAGGAAGAGCTAAAGCTGATCATCAACCTCGTGAAGCCGAAATATTTTATTCCGGTGCACGGGGAATACCGCCAACTTAAGCTCCACGCGGAGATGGCCGGGGCCATGCACAGTTCGGTTGGCAAAGTGATTCTGATCGAGAGCGGAGACATTCTCGAGTTCGACGAACAGAATGCCCGCAAGGCCGGCCGCGTAAACGTTGGCCGCGTCTGCATCGACTCCGGCAACCGCACCGACGTAGTCGAAGACCTAATCATCAAGGATCGCAGACATCTGAGCGAAGATGGCATCGTGCTGCCCATCATCGCCATCAATAAGCTTTCCGGACGTGTCGAAACCACGCCGGAGATCGTAACCCGCGGCTTCAATCCCGGAGACAACGGCCTGATGGAAGGCGCGCGCCGGATCGTGGAAGAGACCCTAGCGCAGTCGAGCGAAGAAGAAAAGACCGACTACGGCGTGATCAAAGAGAAAATCCGCGCCGACTTGAAGCGGTATATTTCGAAGCAGACGCAGAGGCGGCCATTAATCATGCCCGTGATATTGGAGGTCTGACCTATTCCCGCGGATTTTCCCAGCGCAGCCCCGGAAACCGTTCAAAATCGCGGTCAGCGGTAGTTCTGGTCCCCACACACATGGTCACCCTCTCAGACATCCAGTCCGCCCAAGACCGTATTCGGGGAGTCACGCTTCACACGCCGCTGCTCGAATTCAAACTCTGCGACGCCGATCCACGACGGCTTTTTCTTAAGCTGGAAAATCAGCAGCCGATCGGCGCTTTCAAACTGCGCGGAGCTTACAACAAGATCGCTTCCCTCTCAGAAGAAGAACGCAAACGCGGAGTGATCACTTACTCAAGCGGCAATCATGCCCAGGGCGTGGCCTACGCAGCACGGGCACTGGGAGCGAAGGCAATCATCGTGATGCCGAACAACGCTCCTGCGGTTAAGCGCGATGCCACGGCGAAGCTTGGTGCAGAGATCGTCCTGGTAGGGCCGGGAAGTTCCGAACGTCAACTTAAAGCGGAAGAATTGGCCGCTCAGCACGGTTATGTCATTGTTCCACCCTACAACGACGAAAAGATCATCGCTGGGCAAGGCACCATGGGATTGGAAATATTGCAGGATTTGCCCGATGTCGAGATGGTGCTTACTCCGGTTGGAGGCGGAGGCATGCTAAGCGGCGTCGCGGCGGCAATTAAACTAAGCAAGCCCTCGGTGAAAGTAATCGGCGTCGAACCGGAATTGGCGGCCGACGCGCAGGCCAGCTTCCGATCCGGGAAGGTCGTGCAGTTCCCTGCCAGTGAAGTCTCACGCACAATGGCCGATGGTCTGCGGACACAAAGCGTGGGTCCTATTAACTTTGAACACGTGCGGCGCTACGTGGACGATATCATTACGGTAACCGAAGCCCAAATTCTTCAGGCAATGAAATATCTGCTCACAAATCCCGGAACCGTCGCCGAGCCTAGCGGCGCAGTTGCCGTCGCCGGGTTTATTTTTCACGCGCCTCAGCTTCCACCGGCGAAGTTGAGCGTTGCGGTCATTAGCGGTGGCAATATCGACCCGCAAACGTTGGAGGAGATTCGCGCCGAGAAAGCCTCCGCTTAAGATATCTCGTAAGAGGCGCCATTAACATGATGAATTTTAGAATTACAACTCTCGCGATTCTGCTCGTACTGTTTTCCGCATCTTTGGTGTTTGCCGATGCCTTGCGCGGAACAGTGATTAATGCGGAGACGATTCACGTCTCCCCAAGCAGCGACGCCGCAAAACTGGGCGATGTTGGACGCGGGCGTGAACTCATCGTCATTGAAAATGGCCGCGACTGGGTCCACGTACAGGCAATCCTCGCCGAGCCGAGCAACGAAGAAGGCGCGACCGAGGAAGAAGAGGAAGGCAAAACCATCAGCGGATGGGTTCCGGCGAAAGGTGTCGTACTGTCCACCACGCAGGACGGGGACCGGGTCATTTTTGGCGAGGCGGCGGATTCCGAAGATCAGGCGAGCCGCCGGCGCGGCCGCCGTGATGCCGCGCAAGACGCGAAGTTGCTCTACTACCGCCTCTACGATCTCATGCCCGCTTCACCCCTGGCGGCAGAAGCTCTTTACCGTGCCGCCGACATACGCTGGCAGATCGAGCGATCCGATGTAATGACGCGGCCCTCTGCGCGCGAACGTGAAGCCTACATGCGCGGCCAGATGAAGGAACAGTGGATGAGGCTGGTGATCAAAAAATATCCGGGAACGAAATGGTCCGATCTGGCTGACTTTCGCCTGATCGAGAACAAGCTCTGCGGAGATTGGCAAGGCCTGGCGAAGTGCCCCGACAAAGAAGCTGAGCTTTACGAAAACTATGCCAAGGACCATTCGCAATCTCCCGCGGCCGCGGAAGCGCTGTACGACGCTGCCTGGCGACGATCGGCTCTGATTGAGATTTACAGGACGGAGCCGAATCAGAAAAAATCTGCCGAATCCAAAGACCAGGCGCTCAGACTGGCGCAGAAACTCATCAGCCAATACCCACAGAGCGATTGGTCCTTGCGGGGGCAGCGGCTGATCTTCTACATTCAGCAAGGAATTCCAACCTACGGAAACACGACGGATTAAAATTTGCCCCTCTATCAAGCGATTGTTCTTGCCATCATCCAAGGACTGGCGGAGTTCATTCCAGTCTCCAGTTCGGGACACCTCATCATCGTTCGCCGCCTGCTGGGTTGGAACGAGTTGTCTCCCGCTCATGAACTTACCTTCGATGTGGCGCTGCATTTTGGAACGCTGCTCTCGGTCCTGTTTTATTTTCGCCGAACCTGGTTTCAGATCGTTCGTGCGGCGTTCGGCGGCAAAGTCGTGCGCTTTTCCGAAGCGGGTGGATCGGATGAAAATCTTTCACCAGACGAACAGCGCGAAGAACGCTTGCTTCTCTGGTTCCTTGCCATTGCCACGATACCAGGAGCAATTGCGGGCAAACTTCTGGAGGGTCCCGCGGACGAGTATTTCCGCGAGCATATTTTCCTGATCGCGGGTGCCTTGATTGTGGTTGCATTGCTGATGTGGTGGGGAGAGAAGGTAAGCAAGCTAAGCAAGCCCCTCACACGCATTTCCTTTGCTGATTCGTTCATCGTCGGCCTGGCGCAGGCCTTCGCACTCATTCCCGGTGTTTCGCGTTCCGGTTCGACCATAACAGCCGGTCTTTTTCGTAATATGACCCGGGCAGCTGCGGTGCGATTCAGTTTCCTGCTTTCGACTCCGATCATCGCTGGTGCCGCCCTTCTCAAGATTCACGAATTGCACAAGGAAGGAATTCCAGCGGGAATGCAAACCCCATTTATGGTTGGAATTATCGTTTCCGCGCTGGTCGGGTACGCGACGATTGCGTGGCTGATTCGATACCTGCAGGCGAATACCCTGCGGGTCTTCATTGTTTACAGAATCGCCGCGGGCATAGTGGTGATTGCGCTGGCGCTCCTGTGGCACCTGCAGTGACGAGCTAAAATCTTGCCTACGCATCCAACTCAGCAACTTTGACCGATTCGTCCATTGCCCTGACTCGCTGTTCTTGTAATAATGGTTGCGCTCTGGCCGATTTGCGCCACAGGACCGATTTGCGTCCGTGGGAACAACGGCCCACATGGAATTTCTGGCAAGGATGTTTTCCCCGACGGGCAACCGGCGGCTCAATGAGCTGATCGGCTTCTTGTTGTGCGTCTCTGCGCTCCTCCTTTTCCTCGCTCTCGCTTCGTATTCGCCGCTCGACCCCTCGCTCAACAGCGCTTCCGTCCTCACCGGAACTCATGTCGCGCGCAACTGGATTGGAGTCGTGGGCGCGGTCATCTCCGACCTGCTGCTGCAGTTTTTCGGCGTCGGGGCATTCCTTCTGCCGGTATTTTTCAGCGTTGTCGGAATGCGCTGGTTCAGCTCCCGCAAAATTCAGTCCCCAGTGGCTAAAACTCTAGGCGGGATCTGGCTCCTGATGTTCGCTCCTGCCCTTTTGGCATTGCTGCCGGGGCATTTGCGCTGGCTGAATGTGATTCCCATTGAAGGTTTGATGGGCAGGATTGTCGGAGACGTGCTCATCCATTACCTCAACCTCACGGGCGCATATATCGTGTGCGCCAGTGTGCTGGCGGTCGCCCTGTATCTGACGACTGCGTTTTCATTCTCGACCATGCAGCTCTGGCTTCCAACTCGGTTCGCATTTGCAACTGCACTATGGAATCGCTACGAAGACTGGCGGGAAGAGCGCATCAAGCGCAGCCAGCAGAAAGAACTGGAAAAACGCAGAATCTCGAAGCCGGTAGTGAAGGCGCAGTTAATTCCCTCGCGGCCAAATGCAGCGGCCGATCCCGCGGTCCAGCCGCGCGCGTCCGAACCTCGCCGTACCGGCATCGAACGCACCTTCGAGCCTGAGGTCCTCGAACAGGTTCCAGCGCCGACCGGAGGAATTCTCGCGGAGTCTTTGCCCGAGTCGTCTCTTGAGCCCGAGGTCACGCAGAGGGCCGACAGCGACCACAAAGCCAAGACCACGATGCCCAGGATCGCAGGCGGCTACAAATTGCCTTCGAGCAGTTTGCTGCAGCGTCCAGACGAGCAGCAGTCGGTCGATGCCGACGAACTAAAACTGCTGGCGCAGGTTCTCACAGAGAAGTATGCCGAGTTCGACGTGCACGGTCAGATCACCCAGATTAATCCCGGCCCGGTGGTAACCACGTTCGAATTCAAGCCCGATGCCGGAATCAAGTACAGCCGCATCACCAACCTCACGGACGATCTTTGCCTGGCGCTGAAAGCCGAGAGCATCCTGATCGAGCGCATGCCGGGCAAGTCGACCGTCGGCATTCAGGTGCCGAATCACAATCGCGAAATCATATGGCTGCGGGAGAACATCGAGTCGCAGGAGTTCATGGGCTCGAAATCGCGGCTGACCATGGCCATGGGCAAAGACATCAACGGCCGCATCGTTACCGCCGATCTGAATGGCATGCCGCATCTGTTGATCGCCGGCTCGACTGGCTCGGGCAAGAGCGTGGCCATCAATGCCTTCATCATGTCGATTCTGTACAAGGCCACGCCCGATCAGGTGCGGCTGATTCTGGTCGACCCGAAGCGGCTTGAGCTTGGCAATTACGAAGGCGTGCCGCATCTGTATACGCCTATCATCACCGAACCAAAGCTCGCCGCGAACGCTCTGCGCAATGCGGTTCGTGAAATGGAACGCCGACTCAAGCTTCTCGCCGCGAAAGGCGTGCGCAACATCGATCAGTACAACCGGTTGTTCGATAATGGTGGCACTCCCAGCCTGTTCGAGGAAGATTCCGACGATAAGCCAATTCCGTACATCGTGATTATCATCGACGAACTCGCCGACCTAATGATGCTCGACTCCTCCAATGTCGAAGAGTCGATCACGCGCCTTGCGCAAATGGCGCGCGCTGTCGGCATTCACCTGGTGCTGGCCACGCAGAGGCCATCGGTTGACGTGATCACCGGCCTGATCAAGGCAAATTTCCCCGCGCGAATTTCGTTTCGCGTCGCCACCAAGGTCGACTCCCGAACCATTCTCGATTCGAACGGCGCCGAAGCGCTGCTCGGCAAGGGTGACATGCTTTACCTGCCTTCAGGATCGGCGCGAGTGCACCGCCTGCACGCTCCGCTGGTCACCGAGAAAGAAATTGCCGCGGTGGTCGAATTCTGGAAGGCGCAGGGCTCCGCCGAGTATCAGCAGCAATTCCTGGAAGCCCCGAAGGATGAACGGGAGGCGGCAGGTCACGCTGCAGATGGCGAAGGATCGTCAGGCGAGGGCGGCGATGACCCGCTCTATCAGGACGCGGTCAAGTTGGTGGTCGAGTTCGGCAAGGCCTCTACTTCCCTTCTGCAACGCCGGCTGCGTATTGGTTACGGCCGCGCCGCTCACTTGATTGATCTTATGGAGCAGGATGGTATCGTCGGCGCCGCAGATGGACCCAAGCCGCGCGAGGTGCTGAAGCGGCCGGATTGGATTTCCGAGATCGAAGAGACGATGCGGTAGCGTCATTCCCCAACAAACTACGTAATGCCGAAACGCAACCTGCGAGTGATCAAGTGGCTGGGAACAACTCCCGCCGTCGCCGTCTGCTCGGCATGCAATCGTGAGTTTAAGGTTCCTCTGGAGTCGCTAAAGCAAGTGGCGAGCGCGCAGGATTACTTGACGCTTCAATTCTCCCGGCACCGGTGCGAGCAAAATCCAGACTCGCCGCAGGTCTAACGCATCTTCGCGCTCGAAATCGATACTCTAACCTCAGCGAGTCTCCGGCCGCCGCCAGGACCGCAAATTCACCGCGTATAGTCCAATGCAAAATACATTCGCCGGGATAAAACCGAACTGCGCTGTGCGGAACCCGATCACGCAGACGACGGCGCTATTGATGGCTGCGAGAATCCAGCCCTCCCAGCAGCGCTTCCCTAAAAGAATGGTTGAAACGACGGTTAGAATGCACGATACGTAATCAAGCCTGAACGGCACCGGAACCTCCAAGACAATGCGAGTATGCCGCAAATCTCAGCCGTTGGATGTGATCGTAGGTGTGTATATCCGTTACGGAAGTCATAGTCCGGTCGTTCAACACACTCTCGGGTAAAATCATTCGTACTCCGGAGCGGCTTTTGAAAGTTCTTACCGAATATTTGAAGTTTCATACCAAGACGCATCGGGCCTACGTGCACGTCACGCCGCAGGTCGAGGAGATAGTCCGCAAGAGTGCGGTGAAAGAGGGCATGGCTCTGGTTTCGGCTATGCACATTACCGCGGGAGTTTACGTCAACGATAACGAAGATGGGCTGATTGAAGATATCGACCAGTGGCTGGAACACCTTGCCCCTTTTCGGAAGAACTATAAGCACCACGAAACCGGCGAAGATAATGGCGATTCGCACCTGAAGGCCTTGTTGATTCATCACGAAGTGATCGTACCGATTACGAATGGCAAACTCGATTTAGGGACGTGGCAGCGCATTTTCTACGCAGAATTCGACGGTCAGCGCGATAAGCGCGTGATCGTCAAAGTCATGGGGGAGTAAATGGCAGACGAACTGGAAGAACTGAAAGAGCACGCCGAGCATGGACACAACGACCCGAGCCTTGCCCCGGTTTCGCTGACGATGGCAATTCTGGCGGTGGTCGTGGCCGTCATCACCCTGCTGGGGCACCGCGCCCACACGGAAGAAGTCGTGATGCAGGCGAAGGCCTCCGACCAATGGGCTTACTATCAGGCCAAGAATATTCGCCAGCATCAGGATGACTTGTTCGCCGATCTTGCTGCCTCGGTCAGCAGCAAAGACGCAGGCGAGATGGCGAAGCTGCACGACAAATCCGCGCAGGAAGCCGACCGCTATAAACATGAGAAAGAAGAGATCCAGGCGAAAGCCCGCGAACTAGAGGGCGACGTAGCCTCGGAACGTGCCCGCGCCGACCGCTACGACCTTGCCGAGGTGTTTCTCGAAATCGGATTGGTGATTACGTCCATCACATTGCTTTCCGGCCGCCGCCTTTTCTGGTACTCGGGGCTATTTTTCAGCGCGATTGGCCTCGTCCTGTCGATCACAGCGGCGATCGTTCATTGAACCTGACTTTTAAGGTTGCTCTTCAGATCTTACGGCAGAAAGCATTTCATACAGAAAAGACTGCCGCCGGATTTTTCGAATTCGGAGGTCCCGATCACGACCGGGCTTAGATTTTCCTGGAGAAGAATGCTCTCCAGGTGCGGCGTAAGGTACGGCGTCAGGTAGGTTGAATTGACCGCGATACCGTTGCCCATGAACTTGTGGGCTTCGTCGGCAGTGAGTTCGTGGAGGCGCTTCCAGAAACCCCTCAGCGTGTGGAGCGACTCATTATCGTAGGCTCCCGGATAGATTAGCGCGGCCTCGCTATTCAGTGGGCAGAGGCAAGTATCGAGGTGGTAGCAATAGGGGTCGACGAGTTGTAGCGGAATCACCGGAATTCCCAGTTCTGCCATCGCCACAGCAAACGTCTCCACACCGCCGTGGGTAGAACGAAATCCGTGGCCGGCATAAATGCGCGTCCAATCCGGATGCCAGAGCAAATCGCCATGGCCCTCCAAATGATCGCCGTCGAGATTGAGGTCGAGAGCTTTGAAACCCCGCTGCCGAAACCAGTCCAGGTAAAACTGAACCTCCCGCTGCCGCGACGCATGCACCATGCGGCTGGGCACGACGAATTTGCCGATCTTCCGGCTGAAACCGACGAACACCTGGTTGGCGGCGAAAACCATGTCCTCAAGGCCGGAAACTGGGTCGATCGTTTCGACCTCACATCCAGCCAGCTCTAGCGCCGCGCACAACGCCTCCCACTGTTGCCGCGCCTTGATGAGGTCGACCGGCTCGCTTGGGGACATGTATGGATTCTTGTGATCAACGACATCGAAATAGCTTGGGGGGCACAGAAGTACGCGCTGGGCCATTCCTGGAATGGTATCGGCTTGGAACAGGCGGGGCAAGCATTATGAGAATCACAAAGTATGCCGTGAGACTGTGGCCTGCCGAAAAAGACGAGAGCCCGTCTCGTGCCGAGGATTCGGCAGCACGAATTGGTTCCGCTTGCGCACCAGCACCGAATCGAACACACTTGCATTTGGCACCCAGCATGCAACCCGCGTTGCCTCTGGCCACTCGTCCGACAATTCGGGAATACAGGTCTGCTTTGCAGGTCTGCGGTAAAACAGGCCAGCGGAGATAGTATGCTGAGCCGCTGCGTGAATTTGCAGTGTGGAAAGCCGTTTCTTCGTCTCGGTCAAGGTCGGTTGTTCGTCGTTGAAGCCGACGTCATAACAACATCCCCAGAAGTCAAAGCCGCACGCTCCCCCTATCTGCGCATTCCACCCCGGAGGATTGAGCGATATTGGCTCTGCGACCATTGCGCCGAGGTTTGGACTTTGGCCCATGATCGCCGGCGAGGCATTGCTTTGGTTCCCTTGCGCCGCCCACCGCGAAGCGTTGCGGCTGGCATATCCAATGCCCAACGCGGCGACTTCAAAAGCGGCTAGCTATGATCGCTGCGCCGCGGCGCGCGGTAACCCATCCCCATTGAGATGTGACGGGCAGAATCCTTCAGCGCTTCTACAATGCGGGGCATGGTTTGCGGGCTCACCTGCTGCGTCGTGCCGCTCAATCCAAGGCTGGCCATAATCGAGCCGCGCTCGTCAAAAATCGGCGCCGCGACACAGCGCGCCCCCAGATTGTTTTCCTCATCGTCGACCGCATAGCCCTCGGCACGCACTTTTTCCAGTTCTTTCAGCAGCCGAGGCACGCCGGTAATCGTCTTGGGAGTCCGCTTTTCCATTCCGGTCTTATTCAGAATTGTTTCCAGCTCGCCCTGAGGAATGTGCGAAACAATCGCCTTTCCTACGCTGGTCGCGTGAACCCGCATGCGGCGCCCCACCCAGGTATCCATGCGGATAAACCCCTCCGGTTCGACGTTCTCGATGTAGACCGCTTCGGCCCCGTCCAAAACCGCTAAGTGGCACGTGAGCCCGGTTTGCTGCATGAGTCGGCGCATGATCGGCAGCGCAACCCCGCGGACGTCGAGTCCTCCTAAAGCTCCCCGGCTGAGGCTGAGAATCTTCAGGCCTACGCGGTACTTTCCGGATTCAGAGTCACGGCCCAGGTATCCCTGGTGCTCCAGCGTCCGCAGAATATAGCTGGCAGAACTCTTCGGAATGTTGAGCTTACGGCTGATTTCGGCATTGCTCAGTCCATCGGAAGCCTGGGCAACGATCTCCAGCATGGTTAGAGCCCGCTCAACGGCCACAGACGGCGATTCGGATAACGTTTTCGACGTATTCATGGGATTAGGGGCCACGCTGTATTCGATCAACAAATCGAATGTATGTTCATAATATCGAACAAACGCCTTGACCGCCAACTCGAAAATCGACTACGCTTCGCCAGTATGATGAATCGTTGTTCATTATATTGAACACTACTTAGACGCGCGAGGAGAAGCCAATGCCTGTCTCGAAAAACGGATCTAGCCGACCGAAGCCCATACCTCCCTCTATGACCAAGGAAGAACGAGTCGCGCAATATGCGCTCGCTCAGGAATGCATGACCTACGATTGGGAGACCAGCCCACGGTGGAAGGGTGTGGAGCGTCCGTACACGGCGGAAAACGTGCTCCGGCTTCGCGGTTCGATCCATGTCGAGCACACGCTGGCGAGGCTCGGGGCCGAGCGCCTTTGGAAGCTTCTCGAGATCGACCCGTACGTAAAGGCACTGGGAGCGGTCACCGGCAATCAGGCGGTACAACAGGTGCAGGCGGGGTTGAAGGCCATTTACGTCAGCGGATGGCAAGTCGCCGCCGACGCCAACAACGCGGGACAAATGTATCCCGACCAAAGTCTGTATCCCGCGGATAGCGTTCCCAATCTTTGCCGCAGAATCAATAGCGCTCTGCAGCGTGCCGACCAGGTCCACCACGCGGAAGGAAAAATTGCGCCCGCAGAGACGTGGTTTGCGCCGCTCGTAGCCGACGCCGAAGCCGGCTTCGGTGGAACCCTGAATGCCTTCGAGTTGATGAAAGGAATGATCGAAGCCGGCGCGGCCTGCGTCCACTTCGAAGATCAGTTATCGTCGGCGAAGAAATGCGGCCACCTCGGCGGCAAGGTGCTCGTGCCCACCAACGAGGCGATTCAGAAACTCGTCGCCGCGCGGCTCGCGGCCGATGTAATGGGCGTTTCAACGCTCGTAATGGCGCGAACCGATGCCGACAGCGCTCATCTGCTCACCAGCGACATCGATCCGCGCGACCGCATTTTCTGCACTGGAGAACGCACCAGCGAAGGATTCTTCCGCATTCGTGGCGGCATCGAGTCGGCCATCGCACGCGGTCTGGCCTATGCGCCCTACGCCGACCTCCTCTGGTGCGAAACTTCGCATCCCGATCTCGAAGAGGCCAGGCAGTTCGCCGACGCCATCCACGCGAAATATCCGGACAAGATGCTGGCTTACAACTGCTCGCCAAGTTTCAATTGGCGCAAAAAGCTGGATGAAGCCACCATCGCCCGCTTCCAGCCCGAACTCGCTCAGATGGGATACAAATTCCAGTTCGTTACGCTCGCCGGCTTCCATGCATTGAACCTCAGCATGTTCGAACTCGCGCGCGGTTACAAGCAAAGCGGGATGACGGCGTATTCGCGGTTACAGGAGAAAGAATTCAGTAGCGAAACCGAATTCGGGTATCAGGCTGTAAAACATCAACGCTTCGTAGGCACTGGCTACTTCGATCAAGTCCAGCAGGTGATCAGCGGCGGCCTGGCTTCAACCATGGCGCTCAACGGATCAACCGAGGCGGAACAATTCGGCGGATCGAAGCCGCTGGTTCATCCCGAGCACACTCCTGACGCTGTACGTCATCCGATCCCGAGCCATTACCCGATTACGTCGGTTCAGCCGGAAGCCGGCCAGGAAGATATGCTGCTACCCTCGGGAGATTAATCCGCCGTCCCCGTTGCTCCAGTCCGACCGTGCTCCTACCGTTTGTCATTTCACACCGGGCCAGGAAGACCGGTTAGAAATCAGCGGTGTCTGCACTGGCAACGTAGAGTGTCGACGTAACCGGGGATGACGACATAGCCGCATCACGGCATCAGCGGCAGGATCAGGTGCGACGGTTGATCGGGCGAGCAGTAGATGCGTTGGTTGGCTTTCACGTAATCTGACGCACCGGCTTTATAGATGCTTGGGACGAATTTCTGTGGGTTGCGGTCGATTACCGGGAACCATGTGGATTGGATTTGCACCATGATGCGATGGCCTTTTAGAAAGACGTGATCGTGGTCGCGGAGAGGGACCTTCCACTCTGTCGATTTGTTCGGCGTGAGCGGGTGGGGTTGCTCGAAGCTTTCGAGGTAGCGGCCGCGGCGGACTTCCATGGCGACCGGCAGCTCGTATCCATTTAACGACTGCGCGTACTGGCCGGGCTTGGGGCCGTCTTCTTCCTTCCAATCGTTTTTCTGCGCGTTCTGCGGATAGACATCAATCAGCTTCACGATGAAATCGCTGTCAGTGCCGGAGGTTGAGGCGAAGAGATCGGCAGCGAGCGGTCCAGTAATCGTGAGATCGTGATCGAGCGGATCGCTGGTGAAGGTTAGGACGTCAGGGCGATTGTCGACGAAGCGCTGGTCGGCTACTTCCCAGGTACGCCAATCTCCCGCGGGATAGGTGGGAGAGATGGGACGCTGGCGGTAAGGCACGGGATTCGCCGGATCGGAAACGTATTCACGATAAGCGTTTGAATTCGCAACTCCGGGTGCGGTGAAGGACAGCGTGCCGTCGCTGTGTAGGTAGAGATTGGTTGGTTTCGATTCCTTCGGCGGCCAAGCGGCATAAGTGTGCCAGGTGTACGATCCGCTCTGGAATGTGCTGGCCTGCCAGGCGGGCTTGTCGCCTTTGTCGTGGAGGTAATAACGGAAGAATGGCGCTTCGATTTGCTCGCGGAACTCGCGGGCCGTTTCGTGACCTCCGAATGGGATCAGGCCAATGCTGTCGCCTTTCGGCGATTGCCACTCGCCGTGATACCACGGGCCTGCGACCATGAAATTTGTGCGATCGGGATCGTGCTCTTCGGCGTGGCGGAAAATCTGCCACGGTCCCCAGGGATCTTCCTGGTCCCAGAATCCGGCTACGTTCAGGTTGGGAACGGTTGAGGCGTGGAGCTGATTAACCCACGCTTCTTTCTTCCAGAAATCGTCGTAGTCGGGGTGGTCGATGGTGGAATTCCAGTACGGGATCGAATCGTGGAGATACTTTGCGTTGATATTGGAGACCGGGCCGAGATTTAAATACCACTCGAAAGTGTCGTAGGTCTCGAAATCGAAATGCGTGTTCTTGTTCTTATCGGCTTGCTCGAGGACTGCGTATTCGAAGTCATAGCTTTCGCGCAGGGCGCCGTAGCGGTGGTCGTCGTCATTCATCCATTGATCGACGGGCGAGGCTTGCTCGCTGATGGCTTTGAGCGCGGGGTGGGGATGAAGAAGCGTTAGCGCCGTGGTCAATCCATCGTAGGAGACGCCGAACATTCCCACTTTGCCGTTGTTGTTGGGAATGTTTTTTACCAGCCACTCGATGGAGTCGTAGGCGTCGGTAGTTTCGTTGGTGTCCTTCGGGTCCTTGAGATCGACCTGTGACGAGAGTTTGAAGATGCCTTCGGATTTGAAGCGGCCGCGGAGATTTTGGGCTACGAAGATATATCCATCCTTCGAGAGTTCTTTTAGCGAAGCGGACATTTCGCTGGGGGATTTCTCCGGAACTCCGTAGGGCGTGCGGCGGAAGAGGATGGGCAGCGGGCCGCTTTGATCGAGCGGGGTGAGAATGACGGTTTGCAGGTGAACGCCGTCGCGGACCGGGATCATGACTTGCTGGTATTTGAAGAGCGGTTTGGCTTCCGCTTGCGCTGGTTGTTGGGCGGTTTGGGCGGCGGACGTCAGAACAACGAAAAAGAAGGAAAAATATGAGAGTGATTGCTTGAGGTTTGTTTTCATTGGCGGGCGCAGTATACAGCAGAATTGAATCCGAGATTCTGCGGTCGACCCCACTTCTCGCGAAAGGTGCGAGAACTGGGGCGCCCCGCAGCGTAGTGACGCTTTATCGGGGTTCTGCGGCCTTGAGGAACGGCAACGTTCCGATGAGGAGCGATGCGCTGGGGAAGATTATGCCAATGGCGAGCGCGACCAAGCCGTACCACCACTCAGGGTGGGCAAACGTGAGCAACCGGGTGACTACCAAAATTGAGCCCAGGATCAGAAGCGCGATAGTAGGAAAGAGACCAGCAACCAGGCGGGCTTGAAGATTGCCGCCGGCGCGGCGAGCGAGCCAGGCTCCGGCCGCGCCACAGAATGGCAGCAGAGCGAGCCAGGGTAGAAGAACCATCTGCAGCGGGCTGCGTCCGAGGAAGCGAGGCTGCATGGAAATTGTGATTAGAGGCGTGAGCAACGCCATAGCCGAGGCCAGGCTTACTAGTCCAGGCAGCCAGAATTGTTTGGTTCGTGAGTTCATGATTCCCCCTTGCATTTTTACGCGGTGAATCTTTTCCGCTAGATCGGCCAATAGCGACACTTCTTGCATAACTTTCTCGAAGGCTTCCGCCTCGGTTGTTCCCTGCTCCAAGTGCTCGTCATAAAGATCTTCGAGATGAGCAGCGAGTTCGGCGATTACTTCCTGCGCTTCTTTCGCGGGAAGGTTCAGCGGTTGCAGGTGCTCGCGGACTAAGGCGAGCCAATCGCGGTTATTGCGGCTGCCATCATGCATTCGACACCCCTGCGAGATGATCGAGCGCATGGAAAAACAATTTCCATTCTTTGCGCAGCGGGGCCAGCTCCTTCTTGCCTGCCGGTGTGAGGCTGTAGACGCGGCGGTCGCGCCCGGCTTGGTTTGGCTCCCAGCGGCCGGTGATGGAGCCCCGCTTTTCGAGGTCATAGAGCATGGGATAGAGCGAGGCCAGGGTGAAGCACAGAACTCCGGCGGTTTTTTCTTCGATCTGCCTGGCGATTTCGAAGCCGTAAAGGGGCTTTTCTGCGAGTAGGGCGAGGATTGCCAGCTCGGCGCTGCCGCGGGAGATTTTGTGGCTGATGCGTTTGGACTTCATGAATATAGGAATCCTATATTTGAGGCGGGGAGTCAACATTACTTTGGTAGCAGAGAGTAATTTGGGCTATCTGCGATCGAACTGGAAGTCAAAGTCCCCACCCTGAAGATTTATCTTTCCACGTATTTGGCGAACATTTTTTCCGGGTCGATCGCGATGAAGATGCCGCGGCTGCGGGCGAGGATTTCTCCTTTTTCGTTCAGGATTTGCGCACTGTTGACGTGGGTGCGTCCGCGCTTCTGGATCTCGCGGCCTTCGACGCGCAGTGGCTGGTGCAGCGGGACCGGCTTCAAATATTCGACCGTCATCTCTCGCGTCAGGGCCACTACCTGGTGCAGCTTGTTTACTTTGCCCATAGCGTCGTCGAGGATGCTGGCGATGATGCCACCGTGACAGTGGCCGGGCGGTCCGGTGTAGCGCCGGCCCAGCCGGAACTTGCAGACAAAGGTTTGGCGGGCTTCGTCGAGGACGAATTTGAGGCGCATGCCTTCCTTATTATTTTGGCCGCAGACGAAGCAATGGTTCTTCTGCATTTTGTGGTAGCTGGTTTCGTGGCCTTGGGGCTTGGGGGGCATGGTCGGATTTTAATGGATGTACTCGTCTTTTGTTACCCGTGGGAGTCGTCGGCGTGGACTAGTCCATCTCCTTTGCCCCCATAATTTTTGGAGACCCTCCATCAAAATCCTACTCTCGCGGCAAAAGCGCGCAGAGATGGCCGGCGACGCCTACGGCTCGTATTCCTGCCCCGATTGACCCATATCTCTGAATTAGTTTTTTTTGAAACGCTTTCACTCCGGCTCGCACTATGTTTAACGAAAGGAAACATCGAACATGGGAACCGGAAACGATCAAAGGGATACACAGCGGTGCGGGAAGGTCGGGCAGACGAGACTCGCGTTGTGCCTTTGGGCGATATTTGCGGCGGGATTGCTGGTGGAGATGGCTGCGCCGCGGTTAAAGATCGAAAACAACGCTTTTATAATGCCTCCAATTAATGATGCGCAGGCCGCGACTCTGCGGCCGGACGCGCTGGTGCGGCGCGAGCGGTGGATGCAGGCAGGCTCCGGAATTCTTACCTTTAGCGGGGCGTTGGCTCTTGGCGTTTTCTACCGGCGGACGTTGACCGGGGCACTCAAGGGCTAGAGCCCAGCAGAATTTCTCTCAAAAGCAGGTGGCCAAAAACCGCAATCGAAAGATAGCGGCAGGATCCACTCACCTCAATCGACGAAAGCCACCAGTAGTGTGCACGGCTTCGTCTTTTCCCCTGGATAACCAGTCAGGGCATACAAATCACCCAAGGAGAATCGACACTTGAAACACGCAAACGTTTCCCGCGTAACGACGCTGCTGCTCGCCGGCTTCGTCGCCGTTGTGGCGTTGAATATCGGAGTGCACGCCACTCAAACTATTACCACCCCTAACGCCTCGAAGGTTTCGTACAACCTCGCTGCGGGCGCCTCCAGCACGGCGGTAACGCCAGCGGAGAGCGTTCCGGTGCTGGTGATGGGCGTGCAAAATGATTTGGGGTATCGTGGCGTTGGTCAGGTCGCGATGCTGCATGTGCCTTCGAGTTTCCTGGAGTGGACGGGAATCGAGTCGCCGGCAGCGGCCGCGATCACCTCTGGCTTTAGCGGCACCGCCGGAACCCACATTCTCTATCTGGATTACAGCCATCTGGTGGACATCCAAGTTGCGGGCACCGATACGTTCATTATTCACAATGCGAATACGACAGCGATGGCGGGCGTGGTTACGTTGATCTGGTAGTTTTCCGGGAGTTTTGGTGGCCGCAGGCGGAATGCCTGCGGCCTTTTTGTTGCCCGCCGAGCGGAATAAATTTTCCCAACGCAAAGTGCGCGAGATCCACGATGGGGGCACGCCGCAGGGATTCCACTGGTTAGGGAGAGCGGGAGTCCTTCACCACCATGCCGCCCTTCATTACGAATTTCACGTTTTGCAGTTGCGTTATGTCGGAGAGCGGGTCGCCTTCGACTGCGATAAGGTCGGCATACTTGCCGGCTTCGATGGCGCCTACGCGGTCCTGCCAGCCCATCAGGTCGGCGGCGTTCACGGTCGCGGCGCGGATGGCTTCGATCGGCGTGAGGCCCAGCGACACCATGCCTGCGATCTCATCGGCATTTTTGCCGTGAGCTTCCGGGCTCGCGGGGTCGAAGCCGTCGGCGATTTTCACTCCCAATTCGCGTGCTATGGCAATGTTCTCGCGTGCACGTTTCACGGTTTTTTCGAAGCGGCTGCGCCGTTGGGGATCGGTTTCGGTCTTCAGCCGGTCGACGTAATAGCCTTTGGTCAGAACCCAGTAGGCGTTTTTCTGCTTCATCAGTTCCAAATCCGAGCGATCGGCATCATTTCCGTGCTCAATGGAATCGACCCCGGCGTTCAGGGCATTGCGAATGCCTTCGACCGTATAGGCGTGAGCCGCGACTTTGCGTCCGGCTTTGTGTGCTTCTTCCACGACGACACGGATTTCTTCGACCGTCAGAGTTGGATAGTCCCAATCGGCATAGACTTTCAGCAAATCTGCGCCATGGCCGATCTGCTCACGGGCGGCGCGGCGGGCTTCGTCGACTCCACTGACCATTTGAGCGCCGGTGGGAAAATCCGGCAGGTCGGGGGAAACTCCGAAGGGATTGTATTGGCCAACAGCGGCGATGGCGCGCGTGGCCACCTGCATGCGCGGCCCTTCCGCAAGGCCTTGATTGATAGCATCCCGCAGGGCCACGTCAGCATAATCTGAGCCTTCGTTTTCCACATCGCGAACGCTGGTGAATCCCGCACGCAGCGTGATACGCGCATCGTACGCCCCCTCGAGAGCGCGAAATGCCTGCGACTTGGTGGCGAGGTTGAGTACATAGCCATTTTCGCCCGCGGGAATCCGGGCCATGATGTGCGTGTGGCAGTCGATCAATCCCGGAAGAACTGTAGAGTGGCCGAGGTCGATAAGTCTGGCGTCCCTGGGCGCGTGCGATTGAACGTCGCTGGCACGGCCTACTTCCCTGATGCGCTCGCCTTCGATTAAGACGGCGGCGTTCTCGATATACACTCCATTGCCCACATCGAGGAGTTTGCCGGCCTTGATCAGGATCGAGGGCTGTGGGTTCGAAGTTGCCGTTTGAGAATTTGCGATGGAGAGACTAAAAGCAACTAACAGGCTGAGAATCGAGGCTCGGGTTTTCATCGCACCTCTGATATCACAGGCAGAGCGGCAGGACAAGAGACTTATATTTTTTCGCTGAAGCCGGTCCATCGCGATGCCCGGCCTGGTTACGTTGATCTGCTGGTTCTTGCGGGAGTTTCGGGCCGCGGGCGGAATGCACTGCCGCCTTTTTCTTTCGCTGAAACGCTGTTCGAATTGTGACGCTTTCAAAAGTTGCCGTAACGCGGTATACATATCGGTTTGATTTCCTGACGGAGACTCCTGATGAAATTGCGATTTGCCGCGGTCTTCCTTGGTGCTTTGTTTGTTTTCCAACCTTTTTTCCACGCGCAGGATTCTGACGCGAAACCACAGGCGGTGCCGCCTTCGCCGAAGAGTAACAAATCCGCAAAGAAAGGTGAGGGCAAGAGTGCGACTGCGCAGGAAGAGTCTGCTCCGGGCAAGAAAAATGAAGAGAAGAAACCGGGGATGAATGGCGAGACTTTTGCCGGGCTGAAGTTTCGTTCGATTGGGCCGGCTGTGGCTTCGGGGCGAGTGATGTCGATTGCGGTGAATCCGAAGAACAAGTTTGAGTATTACGTGGGCGTGGCTGCGGGCGGAGTTTGGAAGACCGTGAACGATGGGACGACGTGGACTCCAGTGTTCGATAAGGAGGGATCGTTCTCGATTGGGTGGGTGGCGCTCGACCCGAATGACGCGTCGGTGGTTTGGGTGGGCACGGGCGAGGCTAACTCGCAGCGCAGCGTGGATTATGGCGACGGAATTTACCGCTCGGATGATGGCGGAAAGAATTGGACAAATCTCGGGTTGAAGAAATCGGAGCATATCGGGCGAGTGCTGATTGATCCGCGGGATTCGAAGGTGGTGTACGTGGCGGCCGAGGGTCCGCTGTGGGGGCCGGGTGGGGATCGCGGATTGTATAAGACAACCGACGGTGGGAAGACCTGGAAGGCGGTGCTGACTGTCAGCGAGAACACAGGAGTAGTCGATGTGGCGTTCGATCCGGCGAATCCAGACATTCTTTATGCGGCGGCTTACCAGCGCCGGCGGCATGTTTTCACTTTGATCGATGGCGGGCCGGAGAGCGCGATTTATAAATCCACCGACGCTGGCGCCAGCTGGAACAAATTAAAAAATGGATTGCCGTCGGTCGACATGGGGAGGATTGGACTGGCGGTTTCGCCAGTGGATCCGAATGTGGTTTACGCGACGGTTGAGGCTGCGGATGGAAAAGGTGGAATTTTCCGGTCGGACGATAAGGGGTCGAATTGGGAGCGACGGAATGAGTTTGATGTGGGCGCGATGTATTACGCGCGGGTGGTTTGCGATCCGAAGAATGTGGATCGCATCTGGATCATGAATGTGGATCTGCGGGAATCGCTCGATGGCGGAAAGACTTTGCATAAGGTGAGTGAGACGAATCATCACGGCGATAATCACGCGATCTGGGTCGATCCGGAAGATACGAAGCACTGGCTGCTGGGTTCGGATGGCGGGATGTATGAGACCTGGGATGACGCGAAGTCGTGGGAGTTTAAGGCGAATTTGCCGACGGTGCAGTTCTATGACGTGGCGGTGAGCAACGCGGTTCCCTTCTACGATGTGTGCGGCGGGACGCAGGACAATTTTTCGTGGTGTGGGCCGGAGCGGACGCGGAACATCAACGGCATTATGAATTCGGATTGGTATGTGACTACCGGCGGTGATGGATTTCGGTCGGTGGTCGATCCCGTCGATGCGAACACCGTTTATGCGGAGTCGCAGTATGGCGTGCTGGTGCGGTATGACAAGGCTTCGGGCCAGGAACTGGTGTTGCAACCGCTAGAGGGTAAAGGCGAGCCTCCGCTGCGGTGGAATTGGGATTCCCCGGTGATTATTTCTCCGCACTCGCATACGCGGCTTTATTTTGCGGCGAATAAATTGTTTCGAAGTGACGACCGCGGAGATACGTGGAAGGCGATCTCAGGCGATCTGACGCGGCAGATCAATCGCAATACTTTGCCGGTGATGGGACGGGTTTGGGAGCCGGACGCGGTGGCCAAGAATGGTTCCACTTCG
Source organism: uncultured Acidobacteriaceae bacterium (assembly GCA_964530145.1). Lineage (GTDB taxonomy): Bacteria > Acidobacteriota > Terriglobia > Terriglobales > Acidobacteriaceae > Sulfotelmatobacter. Next base: position 283,757 of record CAZGXY010000010.1, read on the forward strand.
TTCTACGGGAATATTGTGGCTTTGTCGGAGTCTCCCAGGAAAGAGGGATTGGTTTACGTGGGGACCGACGATGGATTGATTCAAGTGACTGGTGACGCCGGAGGAAGCTGGAGTAAATACGAATCGTTTACTGGCGTTCCTGACAAAAGTTACGTGAGCCGGTTGTTTGCTTCGTCGCACGATGCGGGAACGGTGTATGCGGCCTTTGACAATCATAAGAATGAAGACTTCAAACCTTATTTATTGAAGTCCACTGATGCGGGCAAGACCTGGACCTCGGTTGCGGGGAACCTGCCGGAAAATGGGTCGGTGCTGGCCTTTGCGGAAGATCCGGTGAATGGGAATTTGCTTTTTGCGGGCACCGAGTTCGGGGCGTTCTTTACCGTCGATGGCGGCGCCCATTGGGTGCAGTTGAAGGGTGGTCTGCCGACAATTGCGGTGCGCGATATGGTGATCCAGGCGCGGGAGAGCGATCTGGTGATTGCCACGTTTGGGCGCGGGTTTTATGTGCTCGATGATATTTCGGCTTTGCGGCAGATGAGCGCGCAGGCAGTCGAGCAGAATGCGGCTTTGTTTCCGGTGAAAGATGCTTTGCTTTATATCGAGCGGCATCCGCTGGGCGGACCCAGGCACGGGTTTCAAGGCGAGGCGTTTTATACGGCGGAGAATCCTCCTTATGGAGCGGTATTTACTGGATATCTGAAAGAAAAGTTGAAGACGAAGAAAGAAAAACGGCAGGATGCGGAAAAAGCGGCGGCGAAGAAAGGCGAGACTTTACCTTATCCGCCGAATGACGAGTTGCGGGCGGAAACGGAGGAGCCGAAGCCGGAGATTTATTTCATTGTTTATGACGAAGCAGGGGCGGCGATCCGGCGGGTTGAGGGCAGCGTGGAGGCGGGATTTCAGCGAGTAGCTTGGGATTTGAGGTATCCGACGGTTTCGATTAAAGAGCGCACGGACGACGGGGAGGATTTTCCTCCGGCGTCGGCGATGGGTCCACTGGCGGTTTCGGGAAGTTATTCGGTGAAGATGTTTGAAAAGGTAGATGGCGTCGAGACTGAACTGGGAGCGGCGCAGAATTTTAAGGTTGTTGCAGAGGGTGCGGGGTCCATGACCGCCGAAGATCGGGCAGCGCAGGAAGAATTCTTGCGCAAAGTGTCGCGACTATATCGTGCGGTCTCGGGGGCGACGCATGCGGCGGAGGACGTGCAGGTGCACTTGAAAGAGATGCGGGAGGCGATCCGCGATGTTCCGGCGGCGGAAAAGCGGCTCGATGCAGAAGCGAATTCGATCGAGGATCGGGATCGCGCAATTCTGCGGTCGCTCCGCGGTGACGATGTGTTGAAAAAGCGGAACGAGAATGTTCCGTCGTCGATTAACGAGCGGCTACAGGCGATCATGGAAGGCGAGCGGTTCTCCCTGGCTAGGCCGACGCAGACTCATATCGACGATTACAACGTTGCGGCAGCGGAGTTTGTCACCGTGTTGAACGAGCTTCGCAGTTCGGTTGATGTCGATATGCGGAAGCTCGAGGCGGATATGGAGACTGCCGGTACACCTTGGACTCCGGGGCGGATCCCAGAGTGGTCGGAGAAATAGAGCCGAAAAATCTCTACCACACAGAACAAAGGGGTTCGCTGGGTAAACACGGGCAGCAATCGACACCGACGATGAAGCGCATTCTCTTGTCGTGGAGCAGCGGGAAGGATAGCGCTTGGAGTTTACATGTGCTTCGACGGCGTGGAGAGTACGACGTTGTTGGGTTGCTGACCACATTTAATGCGGAGGCCGATCGTGTGGCGATGCATGCGGTCAGGCGGCAACTGGTGCAGGCCCAGGCTGCTGCGGCGGGGCTTTCGCTGTGGCCTGTTCCCTTGCCTTGGCCTTGTTCGAATGAACAGTATGAATCGTTGATGGCTGCGGCTTGCGCGAAGGCTGTTGCTGAGGGAGTCGAAGGGGTCGCGTTTGGCGACTTGTTTCTTGAAGACGTGCGGGCTTATCGGGAAAAGCAACTGGCGGGCACTGGACTGGAGCCGATATTTCCCGTGTGGGGATTGCCTACGCGCGGACTGGCGCAGGAGATGATTGCATCTGGCGTGCGGGCGAAGTTGACTTGCGTCGATACGACTAAACTTGATCGTCGTTTTGCGGGGCGCGAGTTTGATGAGGAACTGCTTTCGGATTTGCCTGCTGGGGTCGATCCTTGCGGGGAGCGCGGCGAATTTCATTCGTTCGTTTATGCTGGGCCGATGCTGAGGGCTGCGGTTCCTGTAAAGGTTGGCGCGAGTGTGATTCGGGATTCGTTTGTGTTTACTGACCTGGTGGAATAAGAATTAAGGCAGAAATTTTCTCGCTATGGATTTTTTGAATACTCGGCTTGCAAAATTCTCATGCGGCTGTGTTACACTCGCCGCCAATGTTGCCTTGCGCTCTTGGGCGCGGGCAATCGTGGGGAAATCGTCCGCGTCGTCTTAAGTTGAGGGAGACTGGGGAATGGGCCTCGCGCTTTTGGTTGTGATCTGGCTGATCACCTTTGCCAGCACGTACTTTTTTGCCGCTAAAACCTGGTGGCTGCCTGCGGGCGCTTCTGCCGCCGCGGGATTCATTGACGGACAATTCACGCTCACACTCGTCCTGATGGGAATTGTTTTTCTGGCGGCGCAACTCGCGCTGGGATACTTCGCGTGGAAGTATCGCGAGCGGCCGGCATCGCCTCCGGTGGCTTACTCGCACGGCAATGTGAAGCTGGAGATTGTGTGGACTGCGCTCACCACGGTCCTGTTCATCGGGTTGAACCTGATGGGGAGCAAGGTTTGGGCGAGCCAGCGATTTGACGCGGCTGGCCCGGACGCGGTGCAGGTAGAAGTTACCGGCATGCAGTTTGCCTGGTATTTCCGCTATCCGGGGCCGGATGGAAAATTTGCGCCCACGAGCGTGAAGCTGATGGATCCTTCCGCCGGCGGCGAAGCGGCCGTTGGACTTGACACTTCGAACCCTGACGCAAAGGACGATATCGTGACTGGGACGATGTATTTGCCCGTGGATCGCGAGGTCGACGTAAGCTTGCGGTCGGTCGATGTGATTCACAGCTTCTTCGTTCCCAACCTGCGATTCAAGCAGGACGCGGTGCCTGGACTCAACATTCATATGCATTTCCATCCCACGCAGATTGGCGAGTATGAAATTGCGTGCGCCGAATTGTGCGGACTGGGACATTACAAGATGCACGGTATGGTTCACGTCGTCAGCCAGGATGATTATGACAAGTGGCTGGCGGCACGGGAGGCTGAGAAACAGTAATGGCAACTTCGGCTACGGCTCACGCGCACGCTGCTCCTCAAGGGTTTATCCGAAAATATATTTTCAGCCTCGATCACAAAGTCATCGGCATTCAGTATTTTTTTCTGGCGCTCACCGCAGTGTGGGTGGGCATGGCCTTGTCTCTGCTCATGCGCCTGCATCTGTACTGGCCGAGCGCGGTGCTGCCGATCGTGGGTGAGATCAAGCCGGAGCAATACCTCTCACTGCTCACCATGCATGGGACGATCATGGTGTTCTTCGTGCTGACGACTGCGCCACAGGGAGTGTTTGGGAATTATTTTCTGCCGATTCAGATCGGCGCGCCGGATATGGCGTTTCCGGTGCTGAACATGCTTTCATTCTGGACTACATTTGTCGCATTCGTGACGATCATCGCGGCATTTTTTGTCTCAGGTGGAGCGCCGCTGCATGGGTGGACGGGATATCCGCCGCTGAGCGCGATTCAGCAGGCTGGGCCGGGTGAGGGCTTGGGCGCGGATTTGTGGATTACGTCGATTGCCATTTTCTGTTTAGCTTCGCTGATGGGCGCGCTGAATTTTTTGACGACTACGCTCGATATGCGGGCGAAGGGCATGACCATGATGCGCATGCCTCTGACGGTCTGGTCGTGGTTCATTACAGCGATTCTGGGATTGCTGGCGTTTGGGGTGCTGCTCTCGGCGGGAATTCTGCTGCTGATGGATCGCAATTTGGGAACGAGTTTTTATGTCCCGCTGGTGGTGGTGAACGGGCAGATCATGGGCCACAAGGGCGGATCGCCGCTGCTCTGGCAGCACCTGTTCTGGTTCTTCGGACATCCGGAGGTTTACATCGCGATTCTGCCGGGCATGGGCGTGACCTCGCAGATTCTGTCGACCTTTTCGCGTAAGCCGATCTTTGGTTACAAAGCGATGGTTTACGCCATGCTGGCGATTGGATTTTTTGGATTCATGGTGTGGGGCCATCACATGTTTATGAGCGGCATGAGCCCTTACTCGGCGTTTGCGTTTTCGCTGCTCACGATGTGCATCGGTGTGCCCTCGGCGATCAAGACGTTCAACTGGCTGGGCACGATGTATAAGGCGCGGATTCGATTTCAGACGCCGATGCTTTATGCAATCGGATTCGTTTCGCTTTTTGTCTCCGGCGGATTGAGCGGGCCCTTCCTGGCGCAGCCGGTGCTCGATATTCAGCTGCACGACACTTATTTTGTCGTCGGACATTTCCATCTGATTATGGGAGTAGCGGCGATCTTCGGAATGTTTGCGGCTACTTATTACTGGGTCCCGAAAATGTTTGGGCGCATGATGAATGAGACCTGGGGACGCATTCACTTCTTCATCACGCTGCTGGGAACTTACGCGATCTTCATGCCAATGCACTATCTCGGAATCGCGGGCGGGACGCGGCGGTATTCCCAATATACGGAAGTGGCTTATCTCCAGAAGCTCATGCCGATTCACGGCTTCATGACTTACGCGGCGATCATTACGATTGCGGCGCAGTTTATTTTTGTCATCAATTTGTTCTGGAGCATTTTCAAGGGGCCGAAGGCCAGCGATAATCCCTGGCAGGCTACCACTCTGGAGTGGACCACAGCGACTCCTCCGCCGCACGACAATTTTGGCGGAGTGACGCCGGTGGTGCACAACGGTCCTTATGAGTATGGAGTGCCGGGGGCTGCGCGAGATTATGTGATGCAGACGGACCCGACGGTGGCGCCGGCGCACTAGGAGTGGGCACCTCAGGGCTAAAGCCCGATCAGGACGAGGGCTTTGCGGCAGCGCTTAAAGAGCTGCGCCACCCAACTGCAAACCGGTAGGAATGGTTCGGCATCCGAAGTAGTTATGGCGACTTATACACCGAGTACTCCGGCTCACGGATTGGGGCGCGGAGGAGATGTGCCGGGGCCTCCTCGTGGCGGCGGGGATGATGGCAGATTTCCGGATTCGAGTTTGCCGAATTACGGCGCTCGATTGCGGCGGGCGCGGCTGGGACTGATTTGCGCGGTGGTTACGGTCAGCATGATTTTTGTTTCGCTGACCAGCGCGTATGTGGTTCGCCGGGGGCTGCCGACGTTCGACGTTACCAGCCAGGCGTATTTGCGCGACTGGGGCACGGTGCAGTTGCCGTGGTTGCTGCTGGCGATCAATACGGCACTGTTGCTGATCAGCAGCTTAACCATGGAAGGCGCGCGGCGGGAGATTGCGCGGCGTGCAGCGCTGGCTCCGGTGAAGTTGATTCCCGGCATTTCGTTGGGCGAAGAGAGAAGCTTTCCGTGGCTGGGCGCGACGATCATTCTGGGCCTGGGATTTCTGGGCGGCCAGTGGATGGCCTGGCGAGAGCTTGAAGCACGCGGGTTCTTTGTTAATACGAATCCGAACAGTTCTTTTGTTTATTTGCTGACCGCGGCGCACGCGGTGCATCTGGCCGGCGGGATGATCGCCTTGATGTGGGCGGCGATCACCTCCCTGCGGAACAAGCCGGTGGAGGCGCAAAGGATTGCGGTTGATGTGACGGCGTGGTACTGGCACTTCATGGCTGTCCTGTGGATTTATGTTTTTGCGTTGCTGGCGTTTGTGAAGTGAATGCGGAAGGGGGAATGGAATGGCTGACGCTGTGCTTGATCACGCAGCTTCGCACGGGGCTGCGGGGGATTACGAAGCGCCGCTGTTTGGAGCTTACTCGAAAAAAGTTGGCATGTGGCTGTTCCTGGCCTCGGACTCGCTGACGTTCGGGGCTTTGCTGTTTGCCTTCAGCTACAACCGCATCTACACGGCGTGGCCGACTCCGTTTGGAAAAGAAAGCATCATCAACGCGACGGTTATGACGGCTTGCCTGCTGTCGAGTTCGCTGACGATGGTGATGGCGGTGTTTGCCGCGCAGCGGCACGACCGGGCGTGGACGCGGAACTGGCTGCTGGCAACGATGGGTTTTGGCATCGCGTTCCTCGTGCTGCACGGCATGGAGTGGACGCATTTGATTCATGAAGGGTTGACGCTGCCGGGATTTCCGCAGTCGATTGAGCACGGGAAGGGCGATTACGCCAACATCTCTTCGGGCGTGCCTCAGTTTGCAGCGACTTTCTTTGGGCTGACAGCGATGCACATGCTGCACGTCACGATTGGAGTAATTTATCTGGGCGCGGTGGCGTTGCGGAAATGGTTTCTGCCGATTCTGGCTGGGTTTTGGGCGCTGGGTTATTTTTTGATTCCGTCGGACAATGTTTTTCATTATGGAATCAATGTTCTATTGGTGGGGTTAATCGTGTTGGCGGTCATCCTTTTCTTGAAGCCTAAGGATTACGACGCGCACGATGTTGAGGTATCGGGATTGTACTGGCACTTTGTCGATCTGGTGTGGATGTTTATCTTCCCGCTGGTTTATTTGATGTCGACGAAGGTGTGAGGCCGTTTGGTGCAGCCTAAAAGGATGTGCGGCTTTTGGAAACTCCGGCTATTCAGCGAGGAACTTACCAATGCACGATGTGGCGAAGCATGACGACAGCAAGGCTCAGTATTTGTGGGTTTGGGGTGCGCTGCTTGTTCTGACGGCGATTGAGGTTTGGCTGGGTTACCGGCAGATCTTTGAGCCGGTGCGCATGCTGGAAGTGTTGCTGGTGCTGTCGGTGGTGAAGTCGGCGCTGATCATTGGATACTTCATGCATTTGAAGTTTGAGACTCCGCTGATGCGTTGGATGATTGTCATTTCCGTCGTGGCGTGCTTTGTGATTATGTACTTCTTTTTCTTCCCGGATGCTGGGCGGATTTTGCGGCTTGGGGTTAAATAATGACTTTGCCCGCTACCTGCGCTAAGAGCGGCCGGTAAGTGCGATACGAGAAACGTTTTTTGGCCGATTATGAGTTTGATTCTTAAGACGCTTCGCGTGCTGTTCCTCGCCGCCATTTTTTGTCTTCTCGCTTTGCCTGCGTTGGGGCAGGGTTGCGCAATGTGCAACGCTAGCGCCCGAGCCACTCCTAAGGATGCCCAGCAAACCTTGAACAGGGCGGTGCTGGTGCTGCTGATACCTCCGGTCGGATTTATGGTGGTGGGAGTGGGATTGGCTTTCCGGTATGGACGGCGGCGGGACCTGGATGCTGAGCGCGAGTAAATTGCTTAACGCGGCCCTGATGAGTTCGTGAAAGAAGTATTCTTTCGCCTTCTCGCATGCTCAGGTTGCCGGAACGTGACCGAACCTCTCCCAATTTTCACGCGGAGGCGGCTGCGCTCATCGTCGTCATCATGCTTTCCAGATTGTCCTGGAGCGTGGCGGTTTCTTGGGCCCCCGTATGGCGCAGGACTTCTTGCGCCCACAGAGTCTTGGCGCTCTCGTTGCAGGCGATGTAAACGAGGACGCCGAAGCCGCGGAGTTGATCTTCAAACTTGATCGCGTCGGTCTCCGGAAAACCCAGTCCCACCAGCGTTCTGGCGTTTCCGCAAAGAGCGGGCGTTTCACGTGCGGTCATCAGCGCGTGGAGAAATGCCTGCGAGCGAATGAAGAAACCTACGGTCGGAATCAACACAGCGCCGAAGGCCGAGAGCCAACCGATCATACCCGCGGAGGCGGCACTGTCTTCGCGCTCCGAACTGAAGAGACTGGCGTCACGCACTATCGAGGCGATGGGGTGCGATGGCGACAGCATCATGCAGATGTCTTCATTATCGAAGCCGGCCTGGTTGAGGGTGTGCACGATGTCGGCGAGCGCGACATCCTGGGAGTAGATTCCGTAGGCGGCGGCTGAGTTGACTGCCATGGTGAATGCTCCGATTGAGTTGGCTTGCCGTTAAGGATCGGGAAAACGCGAGACTGACGAGTGCTCGATCGGCGGCTGACTTGAGCACGTTTTGACGTGCCTGGATTTTGCTTGCGCTGGACTGCGTTAACGATACAGATTGGCTATGCCGCTTGCACTAGGGTGAATAATGTAGATTTTGTGAATTTTTGTAAGGGCTGAGGAAAACCTTCAAGGCTCGGCTCCCGACTTCTGGCAAATACAGCGAGGAGCGGGACACCCTTTTCTGACCCATTATTTCCCGCTTAACTTTCCGCCTGTCTTCTGCCCGTACCGCAAGTCTTCTCTTTCCAGCTCTGACTTATAATAGAGGATTCGGCAGTCGCTTCTGAGCCGTCTGTAAGTGTCCCTGGCGTTGGTAGCGGCATTTCAGCTGGCGAAGGCGGTTGCGGTCTCTTTTCCCGATGGCGAGTCCTAATCCAAACGAAAGCATTGTGGTGCGCGGAGCGCGGGTGCATAACCTCAAGAATGTCGACTTTGAGGTGCCGCACAATACGCTGACTGTGGTGACGGGCGTCTCGGGATCGGGAAAGTCGTCTCTCGCCTTCGATACGATTTATGCCGAGGGGCAGCGGCGTTATGTCGAGTCGCTTTCGGCGTATGCGCGGCAGTTTTTGGAGCGCATTGAGAAGCCGGATGCGGATGTGATCGACGGAATCGTTCCCGCTGTGGCGATACGGCAGAAGAATTCGACGCGGAATCCGCGATCGACGGTGGGCACGGCGACTGAGATCTACGATTATCTGCGGCTGCTGTTTGCTCGTATTGGGCGGACTTATTGCGCGAATTGCGGCAACGAGGTGAAGAAAGACACCGTCGATGAGGTTGCCGATGCGATTTTGGCCTTGGGAACGGGGACGCGGGTGCAGGTTTTGTTTCCGCTGCAGAGTGGGATTGCTCCGAAGCCTGAGGAGAAGAAGAGAGGGCGCAAGAGCAAGAAGGCCGACGCGGCGGATGCCGGGCTGAGCGAGCCTCTCAAGGCGCGATTATTTGAATTGCGAAAGTTGGGATTCAACCGGCTTTATCAGGCTGGGCAGGTGTTTGAGTTCTCCACTCCGGAATCGTTGCTGGATATTCGTTTTGATGAACCGGTGTTCATGCTGGTGGACCGGTTGAGTGTTTCGGCTGACTCTCGCTCGCGGATTGTGGATGCGGTGGAGACCGCCTATCGGGAGTCGGGGGAAGTGATTTTTGAAGTGGCCGCGTCTGGCGGTGAACGTGACGAAATTTCGCGGCTTGAGACTCCCGAGAAAGTGACGGGCGAGAGCACCCGCCCCACAATTAAACCTGCCCCTCACACATTGCGGTTCGCGCAGCGCTTTGAGTGCAAGAACTGCCACTTGCGGTATGAGGAACCGGAGCCCAGGCTGTTTTCTTTCAATAATCCTTATGGAGCTTGTGCGCGGTGCCAGGGATTCGGCAACACCATCGATTTCGATATGGATCTGGTGATTCCCGATAAGACGAAGTCCCTCGGCGACGGGGCGATTGATCCGTGGAACAAGCCAAAGTACCGGCCGGTGTTCACCGACATGAAGCGGTTTGCCAGGCAGATGGAGATTCCGCTGGATGTCGCATGGGCGGACCTGGAGTCGGAACAACAGGAATCGATTCTGGAAGGAGACGACACCTTTCTCGGAGTGCGGGGATTTTTTGAGTATTTGGAGCGCAAGAAGTACAAGCTGCATGTGCGGGTTTTCTTGAGTAGGTATCGAGGGTATTCGATTTGTCCGGAGTGCCGGGGTTCGCGGCTGCGACTGGAAGCGCGGCAGGTGAAGATTAACGGCAAAAATATCTGCGACGTCTGCGGCATGACCGTGGAGGATGCTGCAACGTTTTTTGCCGGCCTGGAGTTGAGCGCAGGGGAAGCGGAGATTGCAGAGCGGCTTCTGGAGGAGATTCGCGAGCGGCTGCGATTCTTGAACGATGTAGGCTTGGAATATCTGACGCTGGACCGGTTGTCGTCGACGCTTTCGGGCGGTGAAGCTCAACGCATCCAACTGGCGACTTCGCTGGGATCGCGGTTGGTCGGGACATTGTATGTGCTCGATGAGCCGTCGATTGGGCTGCACACGCGGGATACGCACCGCCTGATCAAGATCCTGCACGACTTGCGGGATTTGGGAAATACGATTCTGGTGGTCGAGCACGATCCTGACATCATGCGCACGGCCGATCGCATTCTTGATCTGGGGCCCGGCGCGGGAGAAAACGGCGGGAAGCTGGTGGCGGCGGGCACTTACGACGAGATTCTGCATAATCCGGCTTCGCTGACGGGGCGCTATCTCTCGGACGATTTGCGGATACAGGTTCCAACTATGCGGCGGAAGCCGGGAACGCAGCAGATCAGAGTTAAGGGCGTGCGGGCGAATAATTTGAAGGGCGTGAATATTTGCATTCCGCTGAATATGCTTGTGGCAATCACCGGCGTTTCGGGCTCGGGCAAGTCGACGCTGCTGCATCAGGTGCTTTACCAGGCGCTTGCCGAGAGTAAGAAGCAGCCGGTTTCGGGCGCGGGGCGCGGTTCGGCGAGTTGGGAGAGCCTCGAGGGTGCTGAGTTTGTCGATGAAGTTGTGCTGGTGGATCAATCGCCGATTGGAAGGACGCCGCGATCGAATCCGGTGACCTATATCAAGGCGTTCGATGCAATCCGCGAATTGTTCGCTTCCCTGCCTGAGGCGAAGAAGCGGGGATTTACCTCGGGACATTTTTCGTTCAATATTCCGGGCGGACGCTGCGAGACGTGCCAGGGCGATGGCACGGTTACGGTGGAGATGCAGTTTCTTGCCGATGTCGAGCTGATTTGCGAGGAGTGCAAAGGCACGCGCTACAAGAGTTCGGTGCTCGATGTGCGATACCGTGGCAAGAATATTCATGAAGTGTTGAACCTCACCGTGAAAGAGGCGCTGAAGTTTTTTGCGGAGGTACCTAAGCTCACCGAGAAGTTGTCTGTGCTGGATGAAGTTGGATTGGGGTATTTGCGGCTGGGACAATCGGCGACGACCTTGTCGGGCGGCGAGGCGCAGCGCATGAAGCTGGCGGCGCATTTGCAGCCGGCGGCGCGGGAGATTGGGCGTCCGGCGGCGGCGCGCCACGACGAGGCGCGGCGGGGACGGCGGTTGCTCTATATTTTCGATGAGCCCACAACTGGATTGCATTTCGACGACGTGAGCAAATTGCTGGCGGCGTTCCGGCGTTTGATCGACGCTGGCGGGTCGATTCTGGTGATCGAGCATAATCTGGAAGTGATCAAGACGGCGGATTGGGTCATCGATCTGGGTCCAGAGGGCGGAACGCGCGGGGGAAAGATTGTCGGCATGGGGCCGCCCGAGGCGATTGCTAAGCTTCCCTTCTCTTATACGGGCAAATATCTGGCGCGTCTGTTGAACGGCGGCAACGGGAACAATGGAGCGGCGTCGGCCAATGACAGCGAGTAGGGTGGGGTGGCTGCTCGCGATGTTTTGCGGGTGCGGAGTTTTGCCAGAAATCCCGCTTCCCGAACTCGTGCTTCGAAACGCAGTTCCGGCCTTTCTTGTTTTTCCGTTTCCATCCGCTCTTTCCCGACCATCCTCGCTTCCTTCTTCTGTTTCATCCCAATCTTCTCAAGGCTCGCAGGCCGACGATTCCGGCTCCAGCAATCAGGAGTCGAGTTCGCGGCGCTCCGGGCACCATGTTCGCGTTCCGGTAGAGGATGAGGATTCTCAGCCTGCGGAATTGAAAGAGGCCGAGGCGGCGATTGATAAGAAAGCCTATCCGTCAGCTGAAGATTTTCTTCACAAGTTGCTGGAGCGGGATTCCGGTAATTATGTGGCATGGTTCGATCTGGGATTTGTCGAGAATGAGTTGGGAAAGGTCGGCGATTCGATCGCGGCCTATCGCAAGTCGGTAGCGGCGAAGCCGGACGTTTTCGAATCAAATCTGAATCTGGGATTGCAGCTGGCGAAAACCGGGCAACCGGACGCCGAAACATTTTTGCGTGCCGCTACACAATTGAAACCCACCGCCAGTGTGGTCGAGGGCCAATACAGGGCTTGGATCGCATTGGCGCAGGTGATCGAGAAAGCGAAGCCGGAAGAGGCGCTGGCGGCATACGCAAAAGCGGCGGAGCTTCAGCCGAAAGAGAGCGAGCCGCATGTTTCGCGCGGGCACATTTTCGAAGCCGACAATAAATTCGGCGATGCGGAAGCGGAATACAAGCAGGCGCTTGAAGTCGATCCGCATTCTGCCGATGCTGTCGAAGCATTGGCGAACCTTGACATGCACGCGCGGAGATTTCCTGAAGCCGAAGATTATCTGCGGAAGTTGCTGACTGATGAGCCCACCTCGGCTACGGTACACATTCAGTTGGGGCGCGTGCTTGCCGCCGAGGGCAAGACTGAGCTGGCGATTGCCCAACTGCAGGCTGGCATGAAAACCGGACCGCATGAAGAGGATGCTGAACGCGATCTGGCGGATTTGTATGTGGCTGCAGGAAAGAACGATTTGGCGGAAAACTCGTATCGCGAGCTGCTGGCGGGGCATCCCAATGATGCAGAGCTGCATCGACGCTTGGGAGAGACGTTGCTGAAGGAGAAAAAGTTTGCGCAGGCGCAGCCGGAGTTCGCGATTGCAGTGAAGCTCAAACCCGACTTCGGCGAGGCTTATGGCGGGCTAGCGTTTGCGGCCGGAGAGAATAAAGACTTCGCCTTGGCGATTCGCGCCCTGGATGCGCGGGCCAGGCTGCTGCCGGAAATTCCGATCACCTATTTTATGCGGGCGTCGGCATATGACCATTTGCGCGACTTTAAGAAAGCGGCGGCAAGTTATCATCTCTTCCTTAACAGTGCCCAGGGGAAGTATCCTGATGAGGAGTGGCAGGCGAAGCACCGGCTCATCGCCATTGAGCCGAAGAAGTAAGCGGGATGCGGTGTTGGGATGGGACGGACTCGAATTTGGCTCGCGTTGCTCGGCGGTGGGCTGTTGCTGCTCGCCGCTGTGCCCTGTACGCTGCTTGCGCGTGATGAGCTGACTATCACGGAATTGAAGGCGAAGGTTCCCAACGCTAATATTCCCGATCGGCCGGGCCTGTGCATTCACATTTCGGAGAAGCAGTTGGAGGCGGCCAACAAGCTGTACCAGGCCGGCGAAAGCGAGCAGGCTAAAGCGGCGCTTACCGACGTCACCGCGTTTGCCGAACTGGCTCGGGACTATTCCATTCAGTCGCATAAGCACGAAAAACAGGCGGAGATTGCGCTGCGAAAGATGTCGCGCAAGCTGGCCGATCTGAAGCACACGGTTCTGCACGAGGAGCAGCAGCCGGTGCAGGATACGATCGATCGGCTGGAGAAAGTTCGCGACGACCTGCTGCTGGCGATGTTCCCGAAAGGCGGCAAGAAATGAGGGTAGGGCTGGCCTGTCTCGCGCTGGTTTTGATGGCCGCTGCTAACGCTGCCGCGCAGCAGCATCGCGACCCGTTTACGCGGGCCGAAATCGATCAGATCCGCGATGTGAGTTGGGAGCCGCAGCAGCGGCTGGCCTTATATGTGAAGTTTGCGCGGGAGCGGCTGGTGGCGATGGAAACCGCACGCAATGATCCCAAGGCGAAGAACCGGGCGCAACTGACGCACGACAAGCTGGATGATTTTTCTTTGATCTACGACGAGTTAAACGACAACATTGAGACCTATATCGACCGCAAGAATGACATTCGCAAGCCCCTGAAACTCATTATTGACGCTGACAGCGAGTTTCAGGCGAAGCTGCTGGCTTTGAAGAATGCGGCGGATGTGCCGGCGGGGGAAGCGAATCAGTATGAGTTTGTGCTGGGAAGTACGCTGGAAACCTTGAATGAGTCGGTGGAAGATCATCGCAAGCTGCTCGACGAGCAGCAGGAGGCGGCGAAGCATAAGAAGTTTGAGAAGTCGGCTGGCGGGAAGGAGTGAGGCTACAACGCTAAACCTCAGCGCCCAAGGCCGCGATCATTCTTTGTCTTTGCGACTTGATGGCACGGCGGGAACTCGTGCCCATTCCCCGCGGTGCCTTCCATTCTCTCAGAGAACTTCCAGCGAATCCGGCGCACTCTGGTGTCGCCCGGCTCTTACGGTCCCTCTTGAGTATCTCTTACTCGAAACCTTTCATGTTAAGCTGGGCTCACTGTGCGTGAGGGGCTGGTCGAACTTTTCCATGATGAGCACCGGCAGTTGCGTCCGGGAGTGGCGCTGCCGGAGTTGAGGGTCGAATTCTTCGCGTTCGCGAACGTCAACAACACCATTCGATTGCGGGAGGGGCGGCTGCTGGTGAGGCTTTCCGATCTGCTGGAGGGCGCGCCCGAGGGAATAGTTCGCGCGATTGCGCATATTTTGTTGGCAAAGATGTACCGCAAGCCGATTGACCGGGGGCATGCGGCGCGGTATCGAAAGTATATTGGCAGCCACGAGGTGGTGAACAAGGCGCACCTGGTGCGGCAGATGCGCGGGCGCAAGCGGCTGCATTCCCCGCAGGGGCGGGTTTACGATCTGGACGCGATTTTTGAAGATTTGAACCGGCGGTTTTTTCATGGTCTGATGGGGCGTCCGCGAATGGGTTGGAGCCCGACCAAGACGCGGCGCATTCTTGGGCATTACGATCCGGCGCACAATGCGATTGTCATCAGCCGGATTTTCGACCATCCGGCGATTCCACGGTATGCCGTCGAATATATCGTTTACCACGAGATGCTGCATTTGAAGCATCCGGTACGGCTGCGCGGAAGCCGGCGGTGCGTGCACTCGGCGGAGTTTCAGGCGGAGGAAAGGCTCTTTCCCGAGGCGCAGCGGGCGGAGGCTTTTTTGAAGAGGTTGTGAGGCAGGATACTATGCAGTTTCGAGAACAGGCATCGATCAATCTCCGAGCACGGTCGGCGCAGACCGGGACGCAAAGTCCGACCGTCACCACACCCTGAATCTCTCCACCTGAGCAACGCTGCGGCGGTTTTGATCCAGCGAGGATTGAATCGCGGCTTGCAGGCGCTCTTCGTCATCGTCATGAAGCCGGGTGAATTTGAAGGGTTGCAGGCCCCAGTCGATGGGACTCAACATTTCTGCCGCGCCGAATACTGAGCCCTTGGGAGTAAGAAACATCAGCTTTACGCGGGAGCCTTGGTACAGAGGTTTGGGCAGGGAGAGCAGACCTCCTGTGATGGAGATGATCTGCAGCTTGCCGCGCGTGCGGCAGCCATTGTGGAAGCGTAGGACGGCAGGAGTGGTTTCGTTGAAACGGGTGCGCGGAGCTCGCCTGGCGGCGTGCTGTGGGGAGGGGAGTGGCATTTCGCTTAAGTCGAGTATGTGCGGTGGCTGACGAAAATGGGAGGTTACGGAAGGGATAGTACGGAGTCTGAAGAATTGGTCTTGTTTGGTCGGAGGCTTAAATTCCCCACCCAGGTAATATCCGTTTGGCCAATGCAAAACCTATCGCCCTTCGCTCGACTGGGAGAGTCGAGGGTGGCTGTCCCCACATGAGCATCGCTCGTGTCCCGTGCAGGTGTTGCCGATTGATGCAGAATTTCCCCGTGTGATGCAGATCGCGCACGTTCGTGATGCAGCCAATTGACCCCGCTGGCATCAGACCTTTATCCTTTAAGTTGAAATTGAAATTCATTTTCAAAATGGTTTCCTGGCAGAGAATCGCGAGCAGGCGGCAAGAGTAGTCCCGGAAAGAGTAGTCCCGGGGGAGATCCTTCGCTCCGCCTGAACCGGCTACGCTCAGGATGGCGCCGTACCGGAAGTGCACATTTATGTTAGAGGCATTCATTATCACGCTGCGGGAGGGGGTTGAGGCCGCGCTGATCGTGGGTATTACGCTGGCTTATCTCGCCAAGATCGGACGCGATGACCTGCGCAAGTCGGTTTATGCGGCGCTGGCCGCGGCGTTTTTCGGCAGCATAGGCATAGCTATTGTGATTTCGAAGTTGAGCTGGAATGAAGACGTGTTTGAAGGCTGGGTCATGCTGGCGGCCGCGTTCTTCGTCGTGACCATGGTGATTTTCATGATGAAGACCGGGCGAAAGATGAAGGGGGAGATTGAAGGTAAGGTCGGCGGGTTGCTTGCCGGGAACAATGCCTGGATTGGGCTGTTCTTCTTTGTGTTTTTGATGGTTTTGCGCGAGGGGGCAGAGACAGTCCTGATTCTTTCTGCCGTTACGTTGAACTCGACCGAACTGATGAGCTTCCTGGGCACGTTGCTGGGTATTGGGGCGGCGATTGCTTTTGGCGTGATGTTTGTGAAGGGCAGCGTGCGCATCAACCTGCAGAAATTCTTCAGGGTGACCACGGCGATTCTATTCCTGGTGGCGGTGCAATTGTTGGTTGCCGGGCTGCATGAGCTTTCGGAGGCGGGCGTGATTCCGTCGTCGAAAGGAGAGATGGCGATCGTGGGACCGATCGTCAGCAATGAGTGGTTCTTCTTTGTAACGATTATTGCGCTGGCGGCTTTGATGATTCTGTTTGACGCGAAGCGGCGGCAGCCTGTGGGCGACTTTGCTTCTCCGGCGGAGCGGCGGAAAGCAGTTTGGACTGCGCGCAAAGAACGTTTGTGGATGGCTTCAGTCTACATATTCTCTTTTGTGTTTATTGGGACGGTTACCGCCGAGTTTGTCTATGCAAAGAACGCGAGCGCGCTGTCTCCGTCCACGGAGGTTGCGTTCACGAATGGGCAGGTGACGATTCCTTTGTCGCAGGTTTCGGATGGGGATTTGCATCGTTATTCGGCGAAAGAAAACGGAGTCGAAGTGCGCTTCTTTCTTTATCGGAAGCCGGATGGGAAGCTTGCGACCGTGTTCGATGCTTGCGACATTTGCGGCGCGGTCGGATTTTACAAATCGGGCAATGGAGTGGTTTGCAAGAATTGTGCAGCGCCGATTAATCCCCAGTCAGTGGGGCAAAAGGGCGGCTGCAATCCGATCCCGCTGAAGGCGGCCGCGTCCGGAGATTCGATCATAATTCAGGAGGCGGACGTTGCGGCCGGAAGCCGCCCGTTCGAAAAGCCGTAGCGATGTTCGCGCGGCTGGTATACGAGTCTTTCCGGCGACAGAAGCGGCGCAAGTTGCTGGCGGGCGCGGCAATTACTCTGGGCGTGACGGTGGCGACGGCGATGATTGGTGTCGCGACCGATATTGGCGACAAGATCAACCGTGAGCTGCGCACCATTGGCGCGAACATTCTTGTTACTCCGCAGGAAGATACTTTGGATGTTGAAATTGGCGGAGTCAATCTGAAGCCGCCCAGCGACGGCGCTTTCCTCAACGAAACGGACCTGCCGAAGATCAAAGGCACATTCTGGCACAACAACATTACGGGATTCGCTCCTATGCTGCCCGTGAATGTGAGCCTGCAGCGCGAGGGCAAGACGGAAAATCTCACCCTGCTTGGGACTTACTTCGCGAAGCAGATTTCCTACGGAAAAGAAGAATTCACGACCGGGGTGAGGAGCACGCATGCGTGGTGGAAGGTTGCGGGGGCTTGGCCATCGGATAGCTCCGGCGACGTTTTGGTTGGTGAGCGGCTGGCTGGGCGAATCGGGGCGAAGGCTGGGGAATCGTTATCGATTTCCGGGCGTGAGTTGCGGGTGAGCGGGATCCTTTCCACCGGCGCTGCGGAAGACGATCAAATGGTTGGGCCGCTGGGATTGGCGCAGGAGATTCTTGGCAAGCCTGGCGCTGTGCGCCGGGTCTACGTTAGCGCGTTGACGAAGCCGGAGGATGCGCTGGCGCGGCGCGATCCAAAGAGCATGTCTGGTCCGGTTTATGACCGGTGGTACTGCTCGCCCTATCCGCAGTCAATTGCCTTCCAGCTGCAGGAGGCGATTCCGCATTCGCACGCCGAGCAAATCCGGCAGGTCTCGCAGAATGAAGGTGCGGTGTTGACGCGGATTGAAGGGCTGATCTTCTTAGTCACGCTGGCGGCTTTGTTTGCATCGGCGCTGGCGGTTTCCGCGGCGATGGCGACGGCGATTTTTGAGCGGCGGGCGGACGTTGGTTTGATGAAGGCTCTGGGCGCGGGCAAGATGGCGATTGGGTCGGTGTTTTTTGCCGAGGCAACATTGCTGGCGTTGATTGGCGGAGTGGTTGGCTTCGCCGGCGGCGGGTGGCTGGCGCGGCAGATTGGGAGATCGATTTTCAATTCGCAGATCACGATTGCGCCCGTGCTGTTCCCGGTGATTCTGGGGATTGCCGTAATTGTGACGTTTGCAGGAAGCGCAGCGGCGATTCGCAAGGCGGTGAGAATGGATCCGGTATTTGCACTGCGGGGTGAGCTGTGAACAGCCCTGCGAAAAGTGGCTCGCTGGAACGCGCGGCATCGCATACCGCTCGGGATGTGGCTGCGGGACGGACGCACAACCCGCACACGTCGATGTTTCTGCGGATGCTATTGCGCGCGGCTGTATTGCGGCGCGGCCGGGCAGCTTCGGCTTTGCTGGCGATGATCGTGGCAGCGGCCGTGGCAACTGGCGTGCTGAATTTGTATGTCGATGTGCAGGCGAAGCTGCAGCGCGAGTTTCGTAATTATGGGGCAAATATTCTTGTGGTTGGGAAGAACGGCGCTTCCCTTCCCGCCGAGACGTTGACTCAGGTTGAATCTGTTCTAGCGGGGCGCGGCATCGTTGCGCCGTTTGCCATGGTCGTGGCGAAGACGAGCGATGGGCAGCCCGTGGTGGTTGCGGGCACAGATTTTACCCGGGTGCGGCAACTGGACAAGTGGTGGTCGGTAAGCAATTGGCCTGCGGCGAATCCCACTTCTTTCGCAGACAACGCGCGAGAAATGGGGCGCGCGGGTAATCAGGCATTGGTAGGGGTGCGCGCGCTGCCGGTTGTTTCGCCGACCGATGGGCCGTTCGACTTGAATTTCCAGGGTCACTCGATTCAGGTAACACCTGCCGGCACCGTGCAGACTGGGGCTGCCGAGGACAGTCGCGTGTATCTTTCGCTCGCGGATTTTGTAGCGTGGACCGGTGTGCAGCCGGCGACGATTGAGGTTGGGGCGAACGGATCGGCGGAAGAGGTGGCCGCGATCATGCAGCAGCTTTCGCAGGTAATTCCCGGCGCGGATGTGCGTCCGGTGCGGCAGATTATGGAGGGCGAAGCGCGGGTACTGGGCAAGACTCGGGCAACCTTGCTGGCTTCATCGGCATTGATTATTTTGACGGCGGCGTTGTGCGTACTCTCGACGCTGATCGGGTGGGTTTTCGACCGGCGACGAGATTTTGCGATCATGAAGGCGCTGGGAGCTTCGAATCGATTTCTGAACGGTTTTTTTGCGGCGGAGGCAGCGGCGCTGGGAGCCATCGGGGCGCTGATCGGATTTGTGATCGGCATTGGAATCGCGGCCTGGATCGGAAGGGTTAACTTTCACGCTCCGGTGGTGCCGCGATTTGCTGTGCTGCCATTTATTCTGGTGGGCAGCGTCGCGGTAACGCTGCTTTCGGCTGTCTTGCCGGTTTCGCTGTTGCGCCGTGTGCAGCCGGCGGTCATTTTGCGGGGCGAGTGATGATCCAGATTAGAGATGTGACGAAGCTCTATCCGGCGCAGGACGTACGGAGCAGCTCGGCCGTCGGTTCCGCTTCTCGCAACAGCGGCGAGAAGTGGAGCACCCGCAGCGGCGAAAATGCGATTCATGCGCTGGATCACATTTCGCTTCATGTGGCCAAAGGCGAATGGCTTTCGATTATGGGGCCTTCGGGGTCGGGCAAGTCGACTTTGGTGAATTTGATCGGTTGTCTGGATCGCCCGACCTCAGGCGAGATTTGGCTGGATGGACAGAATGTGGCGGGGATTTCTGCCAACGAATTGAATCGAGTTCGGGCCGAGAAAATTGGATTTATTTTTCAGCAGTTTCACCTGATTCCCTTCCTGACTGCGGTCGAGAATGTGATGCTGGCGCAGTACATTCACAGCATGACCGATGAGAAAGAGGCGATTGAGGCTTTGACTCGTGTTGGGCTTGGCGATCGGGCGCGTCATTTGCCGTCGCAGCTTTCCGGAGGCGAGCAGCAGCGGGTCTGCATCGCGCGGGCTTTGATCAACGATCCGAAGATCATTCTGGCGGATGAGCCGACGGGAAATCTCGACGCGCAGAATGAAGAGATCGTGTTGCGCCTCCTCCGCGAATTTCATTTGCAGGGGCGGACGATTGTAATGGTCACCCACGATCCGGTGGTGGCGCGGCTGGCCGACCGGAGGGTTGAATTTCATCATGGCAAGATCGCCTCGCAGGAAGTGTTTGCCATGGCCGACGATGAGCAGTTCGATGAGGTGCTCGAGGAATTGTGGGCGCTGGCCGAACACGGAGAGATTGCCGAGGTCGAGCGCATGGAGGTCCATGGAGCGCTGCCGGTGAGCCTGGCCGTTGAGCGGATGATGCAGATGGGGCTGGTGGTGTCGGCCCCGCATCCTCCAAAGGCGCACGATCACAAGCCCTTTGTGAACCCTTGCCACGATGCGTTGAAGCCCATGTCGGCGTCGACTGGCGATGGAACTGCCATTGTCGAGCTAACCCCCCGTGGACGCGAGCGAGCCGGCAGCATCATCCGGCGGCACCGCCTGGCTGAGCGTTTGTTTACCGATAGCCTCGCGATGGACAGCGAAACAGAGATCGAACAGCAGGCTTGCAAGTTTGAGCATATTCTTTCGCCCGAGGCTACCGATAAGATTTGTACTTTTCTTGGGCATCCGCGAACTTGCCCGCATGGTGCGCCGATTCCTCCGGGGGCTTGCTGCGAGAGAAGCTCCGGGGATGCGGCTCGCGTCGTCGGCCTCTCTTCGCGGCAGTCTGATTAGATTTCTGCAAAGGCAGGAACCTTTACCACAGAAGGCACAGAGGAACACAGGATAAACCTGAAAGCCCTTTTTCATTCGATGACATCGCGTCGCCCTACTATCGGAGTGTTTGATTCCGGCTTCGGTGGGCTTACCGTTCTTAAAGCTTTACTTGAGGTTATTCCTGAGGCTGATTACGTCTACTTCGGCGATACTGCCCGGCTGCCTTATGGGTCGAAATCGGTTGAGACGGTGGCGCGGTATGCGGTCGAGGCTGCGCACTTCCTTGAAAATCAGAAGGCCGAACTGCTGGTGATTGCCTGCAATACCGCGACGGCTCTGGCTCTCGATCAGATCACGGCGGCGGCGCATGTGCCGGTGGTTGGCGTAGTGGAACCGGGCGCTGAGGCGGCGAATGCGATCAGCCGGAACAAGAAAATTGTGGTCGTGGGAACCGAGGCCACGATCTCAAGCCATGCTTACCGGAAGGCTCTTGAGAGGCTCGGGATGAAGGCCCACGAAAAAGCTTGTCCGTTGCTGGTGCCGCTGGTTGAGGAGGGATGGGTCGATCATGCGGTTACGGAAGAAATCGCCCGTATCTATTTGGGCGACGCGTTCGCCGATGGCTTCCGCGACGCAGACACGCTGGTGTTGGGCTGCACGCATTATCCGTTATTGAAGCCGTTGTTACGGCGCGTGGCTCCGGGGCACGTGGAGATTGTAGATTCGGCCGAGTCAACGGCTCGGGCGGTGGCAGCGAGATTGGGAAGCCTGTTGACCCCGGCGGCCATTGAGGAGCGGCGGGCCGCCCCGCGGCTGAAGTTTTTTGCAACCGACTCGGTGGAGAAGTTCCGCAAATTGGGCGCGAGCTTTCTAGGGCATGCGATTGACGATGTGCAGCATGTGGATTTGAAGGAATAAAGGCGTGTTTCTGTTTCCTTCCTGATTCTGTTTCTTGCGAGTATCTCCCTTCCTCTTTGCGAAGCTCGCAAAATCGTCGCCGCGGGTCGCCGACCCTCGGGCACGAAATCCGATCGGGATGGTGCGGCCGTGTCGCGAAGTTTTATTGTGTCCGCGAGTTGCTTCATTCACTCCAATTGGAAATTGCGAGGAGAGTGCACCGGAAATGCATCCGCTCGATAACAGCATTTGGAAGGCTCTGACCACGCGGCAGGCTGCGCTGGCGGAATCGTTCGGCGAGGCGCGGCGGTTTGTGCCGGCAATCTCGAGGCTGGGCGCGATTTTGGCGCCGACGGACAAAGGCTATGAGTCTCTGGCAGCCTTGCTCCGTGTGGGAGAGATGGTGAACCTCGCGCTGGAAGGCCCTTATCAGCCTCGGCCCGGTTTGACCCTTGCGTACACCGCACCTGCGCTGCAAATGGTGTACACGGCGAGCGGCTCGGCATTGGCTTCCGGAGCCGCGCTCGACGCTCAGATTGTGGAACTGGGCGCCGGGGATGCGGACGACATGGTCGAGTTGACGGAGCTGACGAAACCCGGTCCTTTCGCAAAGCGTACGCATGAGCTGGGGACTTATCTTGGGATCAAAGAGGATGGAAAGCTGATCGCAATGGCCGGCGAGCGGCTGAAGCTTCCGGGATTTACCGAAGTCAGCGCAGTCTGCACTCACCCCGACCACATCGGGAAGGGTTACGCGCGAATATTAATGGGTGAAGTGATGCGCCGGATTTGCGATCGCCAGGAGACACCGTTTCTGCACGTACGGCAGAGCAACGAACGGGCGATTGCGCTGTATGAGAAGTTGGGATTTGAAAAACGAGTATTGCTGCAGCACGCGGTACTGCGGAGGGAGGGTTAAGTCTGACTGGGGCTCCGGCGCCCCTTTAAGTCAGTAAAGGTGGAAATCCACTTCGACGGCGATCTCAACGGCTACCGCATGACCGTCTTTCTGGCCCGGTTCGAATTTCCAGTTGCGAACGGACTCGATGGCTTTCTCGTCAAGGCCCATGCCGAGGGCGTTGATCACGCGAATTTGAGTGGGGCGTCCGTTCGCGTCTACCACTAAACCCAGAACGCAAGTTCCCTGATACTTCGCCTTCCGAGCTTCTTCCGAAAATTCAGGATCGGTCTGGTAGACAACGCGGGGAGCGGTCACGCCGCGGCCAGGACGGAAATAGCCTCCGCCCATGCCGCCGCCAATGCCGGGGCCGACGCCTGCTCCGGTGCCTGAACCGACGCCGCCGCCGTATCCGCTGCCGATACCGCTGCCGCCGCCGGTGCCATTCGATGGAATAACCGCCGAAGATTTCGGGTCGCCGAGATTCGGCATGTTGTTCATCGCCACTTTGATATCGGGCGGAACGATAACCGTCGGCTCAACCGCCAGCTTGGGATTCATATTGCGAATCACTGCCGCCGGAGGCGTGATCTGCTGCATCGAGAACTTCGGCAAACGGCCTTTAGAGGCCTGCAATACATCGCGATCACCACCCCCGCCGCCGCCGCCCGCTTGCGTCTTCGCAGCCTTCAGAGGCATGAAGTCACCGGGATCGACCAGCGCTGTCGTGGTGGAAGCTTTGGCTTGGACTTTGGGAACCAGGCTACGAACCCAAAGAGTGCCGCCGATGATGAGGGCGATCACAACCACGTGAGCAGCGGTTGATCCAAGGGCTCCATTCTTTTTGTAGTTGTAGAAACCCCAGATGTCTTTGACCGGCTCAGGCTTGGATTCCAGCTTGAGTGGCGGCAGCTTCTTGGGGAAGAAAAATTCGTCAAGGCCCTGGAACAGCGACTTCCACAGCGGCTCGAAAGTATCGGGAGCCAGCAGAAGGTTCAGCTGAGGTTCAGTGCTGGGATTCGGTTTGACTTCTACGGATGCCATGTTCCCCGGTCGGTTCTCCTGCAGGCTGTTCGGGCTACTTCTGGGGACGCTTCATCCTACACAGATGAGCGGTCTTTCCAGCGAGTTGCTTTTGAATCGGCTTTAGTTTCTAAATCTTATGTCGAAAACGTTTCCTCTTCAGGTGCGGCAAAACTGGTACACCTGCTCCGTGCCTACCAAAATTGTACCGCGTCTGTGATGGTTTACGTAGTGTATTTGCGAGAAACCTATGGACCTGCCCCGCGGGAGCGAGGCGCGGCCGACGCGGCCGGTGCGTCGCTGCATGGACGTTCCCGGCTGGGCTCCCTATAATGAAGAGATTCAATCATTTGGAGAACGTCCCGGGTGCCGCTCGAACTGAAATCCACTATTAATTTGCCTAAGACTGCCTTCCCCATGAAGGCGAACCTGCCGCAGAACGAGCCCAGGATGCTCGCGCACTGGGAGCAGGAGAAGATCTACGAGCGCATCCGCGCCGCGCGAAAAGGCTCGCCCGCCTACATTTTGCACGATGGGCCGCCTTACACCAGCGGGCCGATTCACCTGGGCACGGCGCTGAATAAGTGCCTGAAAGATTTCATCGTCAAGTCGAAAACGATGTCCGGATTCGACGCCCCTTACGTCCCCGGCTGGGATTGTCACGGGTTGCCGATCGAGATCAAGGTGGATAAGGAACTCGGGGGCAGGAAATTGCAGATGCGTCCGCTGGACGTGCGGGCCGAGTGCCGGAAATATGCTCAGAAGTTTCTGGACTTGCAGCGTGAGCAGTTCAAGCGGATCGGCGTGTTTGGAAGGTTCGACCGTCCCTACGCCACGATGGATCCGCAGTATGAGTCGGTCGTGCTCTCGACCTTCTTTTCCTTCTACGAAAATGGATTCGTCTACAAAGGCCTGCGCGCCGTCTACTGGTGCATGCACGACGAAACCGCGCTCGCTGAAGCCGAGGTCGAGTACGAGAACCACACCAGCCCGACCGTTTGGGTGAAATACGCGCTCCTCGATAATCCGTCGAAAATCGATGCAGCCCTTGCCGGAAAGAAAGTCTCAACCATCATCTGGACCACCACTCCGTGGACTTTGCCGGCGTCGATGGCGGTGGCGTTTCATCCGGATGAGGAATACGTGGCGCTGGAATCCGCCGGCGAGGTTTACATCGTCGCGGCCAGGCTGGCGAAGGATGTGGCGGAGAAATGCGGCCTGGTTTCACCACAGCAACTGGCGCACTTTCCAGGGCGCACGATGGAGCGGCTGAATTTTCAGCACCCGTTTTTGGATCGAAAGATTCTGGGCGTGCTCGCGGAATACGTCACCATGGACACAGGTACCGGCGTCGTCCACACTGCGCCTTCGCACGGCGCGGAGGACTTCATCACCGGCGTGAGATATGGGCTGGATGCGACCAGCAATGTAGACGAAAAAGGAATTCTGCGAAATGGCCTGCCTGAGTACGAAGGCAAGCGCGTCTGGGATGCGAACCAGCCGATTATCGAATTGCTGAAGCGCCGCGGTGTGCTGATGCATTCCGAGAAGACCGAGCATTCGTATCCCCATTGCTGGCGGTGCCATAATCCGGTGATCTTTCGGGCCACCGAGCAGTGGTTTATTTCGATGGAAACGCCAATACCCATTCCTAATCGCGAAGGCAGCAGGGCCTCGGGAGGGTTGGCGCATAGTACCGCTTCGGGCGGAATGGCGCATAGTACGGGCTCAGGCGCCAGCACCCTGCGCCGCCGCACCCTGGAAGAGATCAAGCGTGTGAAGTGGGATCCGGCGTGGGGCGAGGAGCGGTTATCGAACATGATCGCCACGCGGCCGGATTGGTGCATCTCGCGGCAGCGGGTGTGGGGCGTGCCAATTGCAGTGTTCTTGTGCGAAAAGTGCGGCAAGCCCCTGAACGACAAGGCGGTGAACCGGAAGGTGGTCGAGCTGTTTGCTCGCTCCGGGGCCGATGCGTGGTTTACTCCAGAATCGAATTCGGTTCTTCCGGCGGAGACGAAATGTCCGCATTGCGGCGCGACGAAGTTTGAAAAAGAGACTGACATCTTTGATGTCTGGCTGGAATCGGGCGCCAGTTATCTGGCGCTGATCAATGACGAGCCGACTTATCCCTGGCCCTCGGATTTGTATTTGGAGGGTGGAGATCAGTATCGCGGATGGTTCCAGTCTTCCCTGCTCTGCGCCATGGGAACGCGTGGAACGCCTCCGTACAAGGGCGTAGTCACGCCCGGATGGACGCTCGACGATAAAGGCCAGGCGATGTCGAAGTCGCGAGGGAATGACGTGGATCCCGTCGATATCGCGTCCCGGCTTGGCGGCGAGGTGGTGCGGCTCTGGGTGTCGTCAGTCGACTTCCGCGAGGATGTGGTTGGCTCGGAAGCGCTGATGCAGCGCGTGGCGGAAAATTACCGCAAAATTCGCAATACCTTTCGCTACATACTCGGAAATCTTGGGGACTTCGATCCGGCCCAGGACGCGGTGCCTTTCGACCGGATGCAAGCGATCGATCGATACATGCTGCGGCAGACAGAGAGCTTCGCCTCCGATCTGCGAACCTGGTATGACGAGTTTGCCTTCCACAAGATCTACCAGCGCTTGAGCAATTTCTGCATCGTGGACCTGAGCGCGTTTTATTTCGATGTGCTCAAGGATCGTTTGTACATTTCCGCTCCGAAGTCGCAGAAGCGCCGCAGCGCGCAGACTGCGATCTGGCGTATTGGTGAGGCGCTGGTGCGCCTGCTGGCGCCGATTATGACCTTTACCGCGGAGGAAGTCTGGGGTTATTTACCGAAGACTTCGGGACGCGAAGAGAGTGTGCATCTGGCTCTCTTCCCTGCGCCGGCGGAGATCACCGGCGATGCGGATTCCTCGAGCAGAAGTAAATCCGATATTGAAAAAGGCGAACAGGAATGGGCAACGCTTCGTGCGGTTCGCGACGATGTTTTGAAGGCGCTGGAGGAAGCACGCAACAATAAGTTGATCGGCACCGGCCTTGAAGCGCACGTCGTCTTGTCGGCGGCCGAGCCGGTTTACTCCGTGCTGGCGAAGCATGCCGAAGAACTCCGGTACCTTTTTATCGTTTCCGCTGCTACGCTTGCGCTGTCACCGGGAAACGGTGCGGGAAGCGTGCATGTCGAAGTGAAGAAGGCCGAGGGATTGAAGTGCGAGCGCTGCTGGAATTATTCAATACATGTTGGCGAGGATAAAAAGTATCCCGGCGTCTGTGAGCGGTGCAGCGCGGTGCTGAAAGAATTGGAGAGTTCGTAGCCAACATGCGGGGCAGCAACCGCCATTACCTTCCTCAAATCGTACGGGAATTCGATTTCGAATACCTTCATCGACCGGGCTATGAGCCAGAGTAAGGTTGCGCGATCGTGAACTGGAGATCGTGAACTGGAGCTTGTGAACTGTAGATTGTGAACTGGAAAAAGATCAGAACGGTTCTGCTGACTGCGCTGTTTCTGAGCCTCATTCCGGTGACCCGCTACTACCAGATCGATCAGCCGATATTACGTTCGCTCGAAGGGCGGCGTCCGCTGAACCCGGTGGAACTGCATCTGGCGGGCGAGTTTGTCGAAAGCAATCTCGGCACGGAGATCGATAGCAATGGTTCCGTGACCTTGCGTATGCTGGCGCAGCAATACCTTTTCATTCC
Source organism: uncultured Acidobacteriaceae bacterium (assembly GCA_964530145.1). Taxonomy (GTDB): domain Bacteria; phylum Acidobacteriota; class Terriglobia; order Terriglobales; family Acidobacteriaceae; genus Sulfotelmatobacter. Next base: position 311,110 of record CAZGXY010000010.1, read on the forward strand.
GCACTGCGTTCTGATTCCGGCGGGCGTTCCGGTGCATCTCCGCATCACCAGCGCCGATGCCGTGCACTCGTTCGCGATTGAGGGCACGGGCTACAACGTAAAAGTCTTGCCGGGGACGGTCAGCCAGACGCAGCTGCAATTTCCCGATGCCGGTGTGTATAAAACCGCTTGCCGCGAATTCTGCGGGGCAGGCCACTATGCAATGCGGTCGGTGGTGAAGGTGGTGCCGCGCGAGCAATTCCCGGCGCTGCGTCCGGAGGAACGGGGGAACTGTGCGGCGGAGTAGAGAGCCGAAGCGTATACGAAACATTGGTTGGCTGCGCCTTAAAGCTCCGGCGGCGCTGACGGCTGCTTTGCTGGTCGCATCAGCTGCAACCTCCCTGTTGTATGAGGTAAACGCCGCTGGGCCGGACCGAATTCCTTCTTATGTGGCATTCACTCCAGAGACAATTGCGGCGGCTGCCAGCGGAAATACATTCCGTGGAATGCTGCTGGCGCGGCGCTGCGAGCATTGCCACGGAGCGGAAGGCTTCAGCCCGCTCGGTTCGACGCCAAATTTAGCTGCGATGAACAATCTCGCGCTGTGGAAGCAGTTGGAAGATTTTCGCGACCGCAAGCGGAAGTCGGGGGCCATGGTGCCGATCGCAGAGTCGCTATCCGGGCGCGATCAGGCCGACCTGGTTGCCTACTATTCTTCGCTGCCGGTCTTTTCCGATCCCCAGGACAATCGCATCTTTCCCCAGCCGCAAATCGCCTCCGCTCACCTCGAGACAGCGTCGCGCCTGATCACCTTTGGAGACGGCACGCGCGGGATTCCGCCCTGCCAGGCTTGCCATGGTCCGGTGGCTTACAAGACGGGAGTGCCGTCGCTAGCAACGCAGAACGCGGATTACTTGCTGAATCAGCTTGACGCCTTCGCCAGGGGCAGCCGGGCGAACGATATTAACGAACCCATGCGGACGATTGCCGCGCTTCTATCGGAAGACGAGCGGCGAGCCTTAGCCGAGTACTACGGCGCAGGATTGGGGCTGCAACCGGCGGGGTCCTCACCCGGCGCAACGCCATAGTCGCAGCCAGAGAACTACCTCAACTCTTCCACTGCCGGCTCAGCGTTTCGCGGAAGGCTGCCTCAGTCGAAACTGAGAGAATCTTACGCATCACACTGTCAACTTTTTGTGCTTCAGAGGGCGAATCATTCCGTGTTTCATTCGTAGGCATTAAATTCCTCGCTGCTCGTGGAGGCGTTTAATTCCTGCCTCGAATTCCTCTAGGAAAGCAATGTGCGTGTCGGTGGGAAGCGGTGCCTCGGAAAAATACTTATTCTCTGAATATCGCGCCTCCACTCTATGCGCGATGGAAAAAGGGGCTATCCCGTTCTTTCGGGCCATCGGATCGTGGCCGACCGCTAGATTGGAAGGATAATACTGTACTGGTTCCTGCCACATCTCCGATAACGCAGCGCTTGTCCTGGCGGCAAGATCAATGAGTGGCTGACAGGCAGCATCTAAAAGTGGCACGTCGCTGTGGAACGTCAAATCGCTAATGTAGGCGAACCGCTTGATTGATCCTGGACTGTAATGTAAGTCGAATTTTGCGGCCCCCCAGGCCAGCATTTCTTCGATCAACTGTTTCGAGTCAGCAGTGTTGGAGCGGGTTTCTAGCTTAATCATCGCATCATAGATCGTTAGCTTTACGATCACCTTTCCGCCAAATTTTCCCTCCTCGAAGATGATCCCTTCCTTTTCGCGTTCCTCCGGCTTCGGAAGTCGCTGAAATTTATAGCGCTCTGCAACTGTACGAATAAAATCAGGCGCAAACAGCTTGCCCCTTGGGTCGAGATCGTAAATCTCGACAAAGGCTAGCGTCCTCGCCAGAAGAATCGCGCTCAGTTTCACTAGCTATACGCCTTCTGCCGCGTGCGAGGCAGGCGCAACCTTCTGATCTGCAACATAATTATCACTGCCGTTTGACATGCCCTTTTGGGAATCGCCGGATTTTCCTGAAAGTCCGTTTTGTACGCCCTGTTGCGTTACGCCATTCTTAGGTGCGATCCTGAGCGCTGTCTTTCGCGAGCGCGGTGGAAGAGAGACAATCCCGAAAATAAAAATTAAAGCGAGTATTACGATGAAACCTTCCAGCGCTCCCAACATTAGAATTACTCCTCATCATCTTGGTTGTTGGCCTCAGACGGAGCTTTTATTGCTAGCACGACCGCTGAAACCAAGCACCCAATGCATAGAATAGCACTCACTCGTTTCACTGGCTCCATGTCTATTGGAGATGAACCACCGACTAATTGTGAGGTTCCCTTAATGTGCTGATTCTCTAACACAAAATCGAGATACGGGAAAATAGCAATCAGGACTGCCGCTTCTGCACAGAAGGCGGGTGGCCCACCCCCCCCGCCCTGATGACGCCACCACGACTGAGGGTGCCCCATCCTTGCGTTCTTTGCAAGGGTGGGTATCACGCACGCATACGCCGGGAGTAGTTTGGATGGTTGGCCCATTAAGTTGTTTGAAGAGTACCGCGAAGCCTGGTGGGTAATGACGGGAACAAAACAAAAACTAAAATCCCGCTGTTGGCGGGAACCCTTCCGCCCTGCTGACGCCACCACGACTGAGGGTGCCCCATCCTTGCGTTCTTTGCAAGGGTGGGTATCACGCACGCATACGCCGGGAGTAGTTTGGATGGTTGGCGCATTAAGTTGTTTGAAGAGTACCGCGAAGCCAGGTGGGTAATGACGGGAACAAAACAAAAACTAAAATCCCACTGTTGCAAGCGACCTCGGGATCATGGTTTCACCTTTATCGCAATTCTTCCATCGCCGCTTCCAGCGCTTCCCTGCCCGGACGCGTCAGCGATTCGGGCAGCGTGGCCAGCGGCGCGTCAACCATGTTCAACATATCGAGGAAACTTGGGGCTTTGGTGTTGACGTAGAACATGCCGGTGAGAACTTCGCCGGCATCATGGGCACGGATGAGGCGTTCGATGGCGCGGACGCGGTCGGTAGGGTCGTAATCTTCTTCCAGCTTGCGAAGCTGCAGGTGCGAGCCGTCGTGCATGGTGACGCTGACCGTGCTTCCGGCGTCGTACTCGACGTCGATCTCTTCGAAGTGAGGAACGAAGCTGATCTCCTGCAGCGTCTCTTCGTGATCCTTCACGTATTTGTAGGACTTGGTCGAACCCTCATGATCGTTGAAGGTAACACAGGGTGAGACCACGTCGAGCATCACGGTGCCCTGATGGGCGATGGCGGCCTTGAGCATGGCGCTGAGCTGGCGCTTATCGCCGGAGAACGATCGGCCGACGAAAGTCGCGCCCAGTTCAATCGCCATGGCGCAGGTGTCGATCGGAGGCAGATCATTGATCACGCCGGTCTTAAGTTTCGAGCCGAGATCGGCGGTCGCGGAAAACTGGCCCTTGGTGAGGCCATAGACGCCATTGTCTTCGATGATATAGATCACGGGAAGATTGCGGCGCATGAGGTGAACGAATTGTCCAATGCCGATGGAAGCCGTGTCGCCGTCGCCGCTGACTCCGAGCGCAATCAGGTTGCGGTTGGCCAGCATGGCGCCGGTGGCGACCGAGGGCATGCGCCCGTGAACCGAATTGAAGCTGTGGGAACGGTTCATGAAGTACGCGGGGCTTTTGGAAGAGCAGCCGATGCCGCTCAGCTTCACGACTCGTTCCGGCTTCACCCCCATCTCGTACATCGCTTCGATGATGCGCTCGGAGATGGCGTTGTGGCCGCAACCGGCGCAGAGCGTGGTTTTGCCGCCTTTGTATTCGACTACGGTGAGGCCGATGCGATTGGTTTTTGGCTCTGCGGCAGGTGTGGTGGCCATTTATTTTCCCTCCATGGTACTGAGTTCATCGGTGACGGAGCGCGCATCCAGCGGCAAGCCGTCGAGATGGGCGATGCTGCGCAGGCGCGTGGTCAGTTCGGGCTTCAGGTCGAGCTTGAGCAGGCTGAGCATTTGCGCGTCGCGGTTTTGCTCGACCACGTAAATGCGGTCGTGCTGCTCGATGAATTCGTGAACCTCACGCGTGAATGGATAGGCGCGTAAGCGCAGGTAATCGGTTTCGATGGCGTATTCGTTCTTGAGCTGGTCGCGGCTTTCGATGATGCCCCAGTGAGAGGTTCCGTAGGCGATGATCCCGATTTTTACTTTTTCATTTCCAGCGTTCGTTCCTTTGAAAATCTCCGGACGCGGAACAAAGGAGCGCGCGGTCTCGAATTTGCGGTTGAGGCGCTCCATGTTGTTCTCGTAATCGTCGGGGCGCTCGCTGTAGCTGGATTTATCGTTGTGGCCGCTGCCGCGCGTGAAGTAAGCGGCGGCAGGATGATCGGTGCCGGGCAGCGTGCGGTAGCCTACCCCGTCGCCATCGAGATCTTTGTAGCGGGCGAAGCCCCCGAGTTTGTCAAGATCGGCTTTGTGCAGAACCTTGCCGCGCTTGATGGGTATCGTCGGGTATTCGAAGGGATTGGACATCCAGTTGTTCATGCCGAGATCAAGATCAGACATGACGAAAACCAGCGTTTGAAATTGCTCGGCGAGATTAAAGGCCTCCGACGCCATGCTGAAGCACTCGGCAACCGAGCACGGAATCAGCATGATGTGCTTGGTGTCGCCGTGAGAAAGGAAAGCTGTGGAAAGAATGTCACCCTGGGAAGTACGCGTGGGAAGGCCGGTGGAAGGACCAACGCGCTGAATGTCCCAGATGACGCCGGGAACCTCTGCATAATAGGCTAGGCCGGTGAATTCGGCCATGAGTGAGATGCCCGGGCCGGCGGTTGCCGTCATGCTGCGGGCGCCTGCCCAGCCCGCGCCGATCACCATGCCGATGGCGGCGAGCTCGTCTTCGGCCTGCACGATGGCGAAGGTGGCTTTGCCGTCGGGCCCGATGCGGTGCTCTTTCATGTATTCGATCATGGTTTCGACCAGCGACGAGGAAGGCGTGATCGGATACCAAGTGACGACGGTACATCCGGCGAACATGCAGCCCAGCGCGGCGGCGGAGTTGCCGTCAATGATGATCTTCCCTGCGGTCTTGTCCATGCGCTCGATGTAGAAGGCTCCGCGCTTCTGCAGGTTTCCCTTGGCGTAATCGAAGCCCGCTTGAGCGGCGGCAAGATTGAGATTCGCGGCTTTTACTTTCTTCGCGAACTGCTTGCGGATGGCTTTTTCAACTTCTCCCATTTCGATTTCGAGAAGCTGCGCAACCACGCCGACGTAGACCATATTTTTGACCAGCTTGCGCAGCTTGGCTTCCGGACAGACGGCGGCGACGATCTTATCGTACGGGACCGAGTAGAAGACGAGATCACTGCGTAGTTTATCGAGCGCGAGCGGCTCGTCGTAAAGCACGGACGCGCCGGAAGCGAGAGACATAACGTCATCCTTCGCGGTCTCGGGATTCATCGCGACCAGAAAGTCGATCTCTTTCTTGCGGCCGATGTAGCCGTCTTTGTTGGCGCGAATTGTGTACCAGGTAGGAAGACCGGCAATGTTGGAGGGAAAAAGATTTTTGCCGGAGATGGGTACCCCCATCTGGAAAATGGCGCGAAGCAAAACTGTGTTGGAACTCTGCGAGCCGGAGCCATTGACGGTGGCTACCTGAATGCTCATGTCGTTGACAATTCGCTTGCGAGCTAACTGCCCGCCCGCGTCGTGACGGGCAACATCGGTACTGGCCATTACCGCACCTTCCTTCGAATATAGGAGACGAAGTAATTCGTCCGGGTTCGTCTTAAGGGAAACAGACTATTATACGGCGGCTCGCGCCTTGCTGGCAGACGAATCGGCGCACCAAAGGCTTAGCGAAACCGCTTTTGAAAACGAATCGACGTACGAAAAACTTGGAAACCGACAGCCTTTCAGGCTGCTGGATCCCGGCGCGAGTTTACTCGCCCTTAAAGAACTGAGCCATGGTGCGGAATTTATTATATCGTGATACGACCAATTCAGGTGCGGGGATTTTCTTCAATTCCGAAAGATGCTTCTGCAGGCTGACGTCGAGCAGGTTGGCGGCGGCTTCGTAGTCGCGGTGAGCGCCACCTTCAGGCTCGGGGACTATATCGTCGATGCAACCGAGTTCGCTCAGATCGTTGGCGGTAATGCGCATGGCTTCGGCGGCGAGTTCCTTCCTGGTGGCATCGCGCCACATGATGGCGGCACAGCCCTCCGGTGAGATGACGGAGTAAATTGAATTCTCCATCATAAGCACGCGATCGGCGACAGCAATGGCCAGCGCGCCTCCGCTTCCGCCGACACCAATGACCGTGGCAATGATCGGGACTTCGAGCCGCGCCATTTCGCGCAGGTTGTAGGCGATGGCTTCCGCCTGGCCTCGCTCTTCGGCATGAATCCCGGGATACGCGCCATCGGTATCAACCAACGTAAGAATGGGGCGGCGAAATTTCTCGGCAATTTGCATGATGCGAAGAGCCTTGCGATACCCCTCGGGATTCGGCGTGCCGAAGTTGCGGTAGACGCGCTGCTTCATGTCGCGGCCTTTTTGCGTGCCGATGACCAGCACTTCATCGCCGTGAAAACGCGCCATACCGCAGATGATCGCTGGATCATCGCCGAAGCCGCGGTCGCCGTGAATTTCGCTGAAGCCGGTAAACAGGCGCTCGATGTAGTCGAGGGTTTGCGGACGCTGCGGGTGACGGGCGAGTTCGGTCTTCTGCCACGCCGTCTGCGTGCCTTTTACCTCTTCGCGCAATGTGTGAATCCGCTCGTGAAGCTTCGCGAGCTGGCGGTGAGTCTGCTCGTCCTGTCCGGGAGATGCTTCGATCGCCGCTACCTGGCGCTCGATCGATTCCAGTTCCTGCTGCGTTTTTTGAATGGCCCTTTGCATTAAAACTCGCTTGAGTTAATGAACCTCATCCAATAACAGGCCGGCCTTTAGCTGATCACGCGCACACTTCCGCGGCCACAAAGCTGCTCGACGCGTGCGATGAAATTGCGGTCTGGCAGCACATTATAACCTTCGGCCTCCATTACGACCATGAAATCGCCGGAGCGTTCCACGTCGAACAACACGCGCGCATCCCCTTTGCGCTCGGAAAAAAGTGAGTGTAAACCGTCAACCGTAGTTTCGGCTGAAGTTTCCAGCGGGATGCGAATGCGGATGGCGCGCGGCAGCGGAATCTTCGCATCTTCAAGCGCCATGATTTCTGCCGCGGTGATTTTTGGATTGGCGTCTTCTTCGATGCGCACTCCGGCACGCACCAGAACCGGAACTTCGAGTTTCACTTTTTCCCCCAGGCGCTTGTAGGCTTCGGGGAATACGATCATGTCGATCGAGCCGGACATGTCTTCGAGCGTGGCTTGCGCGTAGAATTCGCCGCGCTTGGATTTAAGAACTCGCAGGTTGGCAATGATTCCAGCAGTTGCAATGGTTTCGTCCTTGCCGGTCGACTTTGTCATCGCTCCGATTTCTTGGATGCTGAGTGCTTGAAGATCCTGCAGCTTGTCTTTGTATTTTTCGAGTGGATGGCCACTGATGAAGAAGCCGAGAATCTCTTTTTCGGCGGCGAGGCGGGTTTGTTCGTCGAAATCGGGAATGTTCGGGAGCTTGTCGTTGTGAGCTTCGGCCTCTTCCTGCTGAAAGACTCCGAAAAGTCCGTGCTGGCCGGATTCCGCGTCGCGCTGGGCTTTCTGGGCGCGCTCCATGGCGCGGTCGAGAACGGACATAAGCTGGGCGCGGCGGCCCAGCGAATCCATTGCGCCGCTTTTGATGAGCGATTCGAGGACTCGCTTGTTGAGCAGGCGAAGGTCTACGTTCTCGCAAAATTCATAGATCGATTTGAAGCGTCCCAGCTTTTTTCGTGCAGCGACGATCGATTCGATGGCGTTGCCGCCAACGTTTTTCACGGCGGCGAGGCCGAAGCGAATGGCTTCACCGTGCGGGGTAAAGTTGGCGTCGGAAACGTTGATGTCGGGCGCTTCCACGGAAATGCCCATCTCCCGGCACTCGTTGATGTATTTCACAACATCGTCGGTGCTCCCGGTGACTGAGGTAAGCAGGGCGGCCATGAACTCGACTGGATAGTGCGTCTTGAGATATGCCGTGTGATAGGCAAGCAACGCATAGGCGGCAGAGTGGGATTTGTTGAAGCCGTATCCGGCGAACTGTGCCATGAGGTCGAAAATCTTTTCGATCTTCTTCGGCGGAAACTTGCGTTGAGCCGCGCCCTGGACGAAACGCTCACGCTGCGCCGCCATTTCTTCGGGCTTCTTTTTGCCCATCGCCCGCCGCAACAAATCGGCCTCGCCAAGCGAATAGCCGGCAAGCGAGTTCGCCGCTTGCATCACCTGTTCCTGATAAACAAATACGCCGAGCGTCTCCTCTAAAATATCTTTCAGCTCCGGCAATTCGTATTCAATCTTTCGCCGTCCCTGTTTGCGCTCGATGAAGTCGTCGATCATTGCCATCGGTCCCGGGCGGTAGAGCGCATTCAAGGCGGTAAGATGTTCGATCGAATTCGGCTGGTAACGGCGCAGTACATCTCTCATGCCGTGCGATTCAAACTGGAAGACGCCGGAGGTCAATCCTTTGTGGAAGACCTTCTGATACGTTTCGGCATCGTCGAGCGGAATACTTTCGAGGGTGATGGGAGTCCCGCGAGTTTGCGCGATCAGTTTAAGTGCGTCGGTAAGAATGGTGAGCGTGGTCAGGCCGAGGAAGTCCATCTTCAGCAGGCCCATCTTTTCGATGGCGACCATGTCGAAGGCGGTGACGATTTCGTCGTTCTTAGTTTTGTGCAGTGGGACCAGTTCGGTCAGAGGTTTGGGAGAAATCACCACCCCCGCCGCGTGAACCCCGGAGTTGCGCACCATGCCTTCGAGTTTTCTTGCGGTCTGCATCAGTTCGCGAATCTGGCCGTCTTTCTCCATCGCCTCGCGAAGCTGCGGCGATTCTTCGATCGCTCTTTCGAGCGTGATATTTAGCTGTGCGGGAACCATTTTCGCGATGCGGTCGACGTCGGCGTAAGGAATGTCCATGGCGCGGCCAACGTCTTTGATCGCAGCTTTGGCGGCCATAGTCCCGAAGGTGATGATCTGGGCGACGTTGTCGCGTCCATATTTTTGCGTAACGTAGTCGATGACTTCCCCGCGGCGGTTCATGCAGAAATCGATATCGATATCGGGCATGGAGACGCGCTCCGGATTGAGAAAACGCTCGAAGAGAAGCTCATGCTGGAGAGGATCGATATCGGTTATCCCGAGCGCGTAGGAGACCAGCGATCCGGCGGCTGATCCGCGGCCCGGGCCTACGGGAATGTCGCGCTCTTTGGCATAGCGTATGAAATCCCACACGATCAGGAAGTAGCCGGGAAATTTCATCTGCTGGATGATGGCAAGCTCCCGCTCGAGGCGCTGCTCATAATCGGAAATCGCGTGCTTGAGTTTGCCCTGCTCGTGCGACGGGCGCAGGGTTTCCAGCCGTCTTCTGAAACCTTCGCGCGAAACATGCACGAAATAGCTGTCGATGCTGTAGCCGGGCGGGACTTCAAACTGCGGAAATGGCGTGGCTACCGGTTTGAGATGCAGGCTGCATCGTTCCGCAATATCGAGCGTGCGGGTTAAGACTTCGGGGGAGTCTTTGAAAACACGGTACATTTCATCGTGGTTCTTGACGAAGAACTGCGTACCGTCGAACTTCATGCGCTGCGCGTCATGAATCGATTTGCCGGTCTGGATGCAGAGCATGACGTCTTGTGCGTGGGCATCGTCTTCGCAGAGATAATGGCTGTCGTTGGTGGCAACGAGCGGCAGGCCGAGATCTTTTTCGAGCTGGAACAGGCCGGGATGGATTTTGTGCTCCATGGCCAGGCCCTGATCCTGAATTTCGAGAAAAAAGTTATCTTTGCCGAAGATGTCGGTGAAACTAGCGGCAGCGGCGCGAGCGGCGTCGTAGTTCCCTCCCATCAGGCGTTCGGCAACTTCGCCTTTGAGGCAGCCGGAAAGGCCGATCAGTCCGCGAGAATGCTCGGCAAGAAAGTTCTTGCTGACGCGCGGCTTGTAGTAGAAGCCGTGGAGCGAAGCTTCGGAGGTTATCTTTACCAGGTTGCGGTAGCCCTCTTCGTTTTCAGCGAGCACCAGCAGGTGGTTATATGTATCGCCGTCGGGCGGAGTGCGCTCGATGTTGTGATCGTCTTTTTTGCAGATGTAAAGTTCGCAGCCGACGATGGGCTTCACGCCATGCTTCTTAGCGGCATTCACAAAATGCACAGCGCCGAAAATGTTGCCGTGGTCCGTCATGGCGACCGCGGGCATGCCGAGCTTTTCCACGCGGTCGCAGAGTTGTTCGACGTCGCAGGCGCCGTCGAGCAGAGAGTAGTCGGTATGCAGGTGCAGGTGAACGAATTGGGACATGGGCTCCGTCTGATTTTAACTGTTTGCGATCACCAGCGGCAGCGGGCGTTTATGCACAGTGGGTGGAAATCGTGGACGATTTCTACTCGCCAAGAATGATTGAAGCCTTCACCTAAGGGTTACTTATTTCGCTTATGGCCGTACAACAGACCGCTCCCGCACCACATTACTTGAGTTCATCCGCTAATGCTCATCGGTCACTTTGCTGCCGGATTAGCATTATCTAATATTGCACAATGGGGTTGGAGTGTTTGATTGTGACCGAGGATCCGGCGCTGCTGGCGGAAATGCGCGCCACGCTGAAGCCGCGCGGAGTCTCCCTGCAGTTCCGCCGGGATTCCGAGAGCGCTGCGGAGTTGGCCTCGCGCGTGCATCTCGATGGTCTCGTGGTCGATTGTGATGTGCCGGGCAGTACTGCGGCGCTGCGTCAGGTTCGCGATAGCCGGGCCAACCAGCAAACCCTGATTCTGGCGGTGGTCAACGGTTCGTTGAACGAGCGCGAAGCTATCGAACTTGGCGCGGATTTCGCGCTGGGCAAGCCGATTCAGCGGATCCGCCTCAATAATATCTTGGAGCTGGCAATTCCAAAGATGGAAAAGGAACATCGCAGATATTTCCGCTTTGAGGTCGATCTGCCGGTGCGTTTTTGCGACCAACTGGGGCAGTCGTTTGTTCGCGGCTCAATCCAGAACATCAGCGAAGGCGGGCTGGCGATCAAACTGCTCGATCCCGTCAAGCTTAAAGGAGTCGTGAGCCTGGAATTCGACCTGCCCAGCGTCGAGCCGCAGCGCTTTCACGGAAAGGCTGAGATTGTGTGGAACGATTCGTTCGTGATGGGCCTGCGATTCCTATACATCGAAAAAGAAGCGGCCGCGTGCTTTCGCTCCTGGCTGAACTCGCTGGAGGCACGAATGCGCTTTCATGAGTCTTTGCAGCCCACAGTTTGATCGATCTGTTATCCCGCCAGCGGATTTACGACCCGAACCGGCCCATAACTTTGTGAACGGCAACCCGCATGCGTGATATGCTCCCGCTTTCACGTCCGCAGGAGGACTCATGCCATTCTCACGCCGCGACTTTGTCAGGACTTCTGTACTTGGAGCAGTCGCCACCGGAATCAAAACTCCAGCTCTCGCAGCCGCGAATGGAAGCGCAGCGAAGGCGAATGCCAGAGACTCGCAATCAACCGCCGGCGGATCCTACAAGCTTCCCATCATCGTCTGCGCCCACAATGGCTTTAATTATCTCGACGATGCGTACACCTTCCTGAAGGGCGGCGGGGATACGCTGGATGCCGCTCTGCGGGTGGTGAAAGGGCCGGAAGATGATCCCAATGATACCAGCGTGGGACTCGGCGGAATTCCCAACGAAGAGGGCGTGGTCGAACTCGACGCCTGCTGCATGCACGGACCCACGCGCCGGGCGGGCTCCGTTGGCGGTGTACGCAATATCAAGAATGTCTCGTTGGTCTCGAAAGCCGTGATGGAGCACACGGGACACGTCATGCTGGTGGGCGAGGGCGCGGAACGTTTTGCGGTTGCCGTTGGCTTTCCGCGCGAGAACCTGCTCACCGACCACACGCGCAAGATCTGGCTGCTGTGGAAGGAATTCCATTCGAACGAGGATTGGTGGGGACCGGGATTGGCCGATCCGCACTGGCAAGCGCCGGAGTCGAAAGACAGTGGCAAGCCGCAGGCAGAGCTATGGAAGGAGCGGATGGAGAAGCTGGAGGCGCGCGCTGCCGAACTGGGGCTTGCGCCGGAGTTGCGGCCGGACGCGATTCATAAGGTTCTGTTTCCGCCCACTGGAACGATTCACTGTTCGGCGCTGAATGAGAAGGGAGAAATCTCCGGCTGCACGACGACGAGCGGATTGGGGTACAAACTTCCCGGCCGGGTAGGCGATTCGCCGATTATCGGGGCGGGTTGCTACACCGATCAGGATGTGGGCTCGGCCGGCGCCACCGGCAGCGGCGAAGAAAACATTAAGGTCGCGGGCGCGCATACGATTGTCGAAAATATGCGGCACGGCATGAGCCCGCAGGAAGCCGGCATGGATGCGTTAAAGCGCATCGTCCGTAACTATAACGGAGATATGAACAAGCTGCGCTTCGTAGACATGACGTACTACATCCTGCGGAAGGATGGAGCGCATGCTTGCGTTTCCCTGTGGGAAGGCTACTCGGCCGGGCAGCCGCACAAGATGGCGGTGCACGACGGAACGCGACGGGAAGAAGTAGCGATCAGCTTATTCAAGGGATGGTCGCAGGATTTTCCGCCGGAGCCGAAGGTGCCGGAGGAGGTGCGGAAGGAGTTTCTGAAGTAAGAGCGGCTTGTGGCAAACCTTACTGAATGATCTCCAAGCCTGCGCTAGAGGCAGCCGCTGCCAGGCGGCGGTCTAGGGTCGCGAGCGGCAAACTCTCTCGTCGAGCAGTTTCCAAATAGACGGCGTCATAAGCGGTCAGACGGAATGCTCGGGCTACCGCTATGGTCTGCCGCAGCGAAATCTCCGCAGGGCGCCGGTCGATTACCCTAACCATGAGGTCTTCGATATCAGCAATGCATCGATCTGTGAACGAAGGAGCCAGGTCACGATTCCGTTCCGCTGTAGCGAAGCCATTTGCCACCTCCAACAACCACAAAGCAGGAACCACCGCCAAGGCTCCTTGTTGAAGTTCGCGCCGCAGACGCGACGCCAATTCAGGAACTGGATTATCCAGGAACCAAGCTAGGCTGACAGACGCATCCAGAACGAATCGATTCAAACTCGTCCTTCCTCAATCAGCTCTTTTATGGAGAACTTCTTGGATCGGGTGACTTGTTTCCTAATTTCCTCGATATTGTCGAAGATTTCTTTGACCGTACGCTCGCGCCGCGCGGGCGAAAGAACCGCCGCAAGCTTTCCGCGGCGGGTAATGCCGATCTGCTCGCCTGCGTTCGCACGTTCGACAAGCTCCGAGAGTTTTTGCTTGGCTTCGAAAAGGCCGATAGTTTCCATATTTGTCACCTAGATTATTATCCTAGATTGTTCCGCGGATGTCAATGTCCATCGGTCGTTCACTCGAAGCTCGAATGGGGAGATGAAGTTATGAACCGGATCAGTTCAGCTGCGCGGTTCCCAGAAGACCAGCGGAGAACTTATCGCACCCGCCGCTTGCGCCTTCTTGGGAGCAGATTCCACTCGGCCCGCCCGTTTCGGTATAGATATCTCCGCCCCATGGAGCGTACCAATAGGATTCATCCGCGGACTCGAAGCCCTTTGCGTGAGGTGCTGGCACATCCTCGACATCGGTGATGTAGTACCCAGCCCCGTCGCAGGGGAATTTCGGGGGAGTGTAATATGTGCAGATTGGCACGGCAGTCATCCAATATTGCCCGGGTGTTAGCGTTACGACCTGATCTGGATTGAGACGGCCTAACACGGCGTACTCGTTCATGCCATTCCAGCTCCTTCCGGTCGCTGTCAGCGTCGCCTCGGCCGTGCCTGAAGCGATTACGGTTCCACCGTTTCCCTCAGTGAGACCCTGCCAAATCGACCATTCGATTTCAGGCGGCGCGATCACTGCGACTGTCAATAAGTTATTTGAAAACAACCCCGCGACAGTCCAAGTTTGATTCGGTGGAACCGCAAACGGGATATACATCGTTGACGGCGAGAAGCCCTTAGTGTCCTGATTGAGGAGCGCGTTCGGAGTCGGCCCGTTCGGGTCAAAATCGCCGCCATAAAACAAGCACGGCTTGCAGTACGCCGGCGGCGTCGGTTGCTTATCTTGTGCGATGGCGGCTGAGGCAGAGGCCAGCAGGAGCAGGCAGGTCGCGGTTGCGTGGCGCATGGCGCTTTCCTCCCCAGAGAAGGCCTACATTTTACAACGGGGGCCCACAAGTCGAGGCGTATTTGTGTGGCCGCCGTACCCGAGTTCATTGCCCACGGCTCATCGGGTATGAGATCCCTCCGCCCCGCTGGAGAAAACCCGGGGCGTTCGGGATGACGCCCGTCAGAATACGGCTTGGCATCAGCGGCCTATGCGAATCTCACCTTCACGTCCGGACCTTTTTCCAGATGAATGCTTTCGATGAATCGGACCTTGCCAGTCTGGAGGGTAAGAATAACCGACGAGGTTCGCGTGCCTTCGCCGAAGAAGCGGACGCCCTTGAGCAGGGATCCATCTGTAACTCCGGTAGCGGCGAAGATGAGCTGCTTGCCGGGAGCAAGATCTTCGGCTTCGTAAATCCGGTTTTTATCCTTGACACCCATGCGGGCGAGGCGTTCTTCCTGGTCGGGCTTTACGACGAGGCGGCCGAGCATGTAGCCATTGAGGCAGCGAATGGCAGCGGCGGTAATTACGCCTTCCGGGGCTCCGCCTGAACCCATGACGGCGTGCACGCCGGTGCCGATGACGGCCGCGGCGATGCCTGCGGAAAGATCGCCGTCACCGATTAGGCGAATGCGTGCGCCCGCGGCGCGAATGTCGGCGATTAATTTCTCGTGGCGCGGACGGTCGAGAACGATCACGACCAGGTCTTCGACATCGCGGTCGAGCCTCTTCGCGATATTTTTCAGGTTGTCCGCTACGGGGGCATCGAGTTCGACGGCATCTTTGCAGGAAGGGCCGACCACGATTTTTTCCATGTAACAATCGGGAGCGTTGAGCAGGCCTCCGCGCTCGGCGGCTGCGAGAACGGTGATGGAGCCGGGGGCGCCGGTGGCGCAGAGGTTGGTGCCTTCGAGGGGATCGACGGCGATATCGATTTCGGGAACGTCTCGGCCGTCGGGAAAATCGGCGCCCACTTTTTCGCCGATGTAGAGCATGGGAGCTTCGTCGCGCTCGCCTTCGCCGATCACGATAGTTCCGCGCATGGGGATAGACTCCATGCTGCGGCGCATGGCTTCGGTGGCAACCTGATCGGAAAGCTTGCGCTCTCCCTGGCCCATCGTGCGCGCAGAGGCGATTGCGGCGACTTCGACGACGCGCAGGAACCGCGATGCCAGGTCGCTTTCAATGTTCTCCCCAAAAATGCGGGCCTTGCCTTCCGGACGAGTTTGCGTAGCCATTAAAGCCTCCGTGATTGTGCGCTTTCATTACGCCGAAAGCGGCATTGCCAGCCGGGTTGAGAATATACCCGAATCTCGCGAAGATTAAAAGAAACGGACGACACTATTAAAATTGCTGATCGAAATACCTGATGTGATCTGTGTCACTGACGTGATATGCTCTCGACCCGGCTAAGAGAGCGAACCGTGCCCGAATCGCGCCCACTCACGTTTCTGTGCATCACCACCTACGAAAAAGGACAGGAATTCATGCGCGAGTGCAAACGCCAGGGCTGTCGAGTGCTTCTGCTTACCGCCGAGAAGCTGCGCGATGCAGACTGGCCTCGCGACAGCCTGGACGACACGTTTTACCTTCCTGCCGAGATTCCGCTCGACGAGGTTGTGAAAGCGGTTACGCACCTGGCCCGCACGCGAAAGATCGACCGCATCGTTGCGCTGGACGAGTTCGACATGGAAACGGCGGCGGCCCTGCGCGAGCATTTGCGCATTCCGGGCATGGGCCTGACGACGATGCGCTACTTTCGCGACAAGCTCGCAATGCGAATGAAGGCGCTCGATTGCGGCATTCGTGTGCCGGATTTTGTGCCGGTCGTTCATCATGATGACATTCGTTTCTATCTCGAGCATGTTGCGGGTCCGTGGGTGCTCAAGCCCCGGCAGGAGGCGTCTGCCATCGGGATCAAGAAGCTGAGTCGCGCCGAAGAGTTGTGGCCCGTGCTGGAACAATTGGGAGACAAGCAGTCTTCGTTTTTGCTGGAGCAGTTTGTGCCCGGTGACGTCTATCACGTGGACTCGGTGGTTTCCGAGGGCGAAGTTGTGTTTGCGAATGTGAGCAAATATGGCAAGCCTCCTATGAACGTGGCACAGGGCGGCGGGGTTTTCACCACGTTCACTGTGCCGCGTGGAAGCGGTGAAGATGCGCAGCTTCGGGAGATTAATCGCGATCTGATTTCGGGCTTAGGCCTGGTCCGTGGCGTTTCACACGCGGAATTTATTCAGGCACAGGCGGATGGTGAATTTTACTTTCTGGAGTGTGCGGCACGCGTGGGGGGAGCGTACATCAACGAGATGGTCGAGGCAGCAAGTGGAATTAATTTATGGCGCGAGTGGGCACGCATTGAAGTGGCTGGAGGAAATGGAAACTACAGGCTGCCGCAGACGCGCAAAGAATATGCCGGAGTGATTCTGTCGCTGGCGCGCCAGGGAGAGCCGGACACTTCGGGCTACAACGATCCGGAGATTTATTTGCGGATTAAGAAGCATCATCATGCGGGACTGGTATTGCGGTCGAGGGATGCAGAGCGGATTCCGGCTTTACTGGAAGGCTATGCGCGGAGATTTGCAGATGAGTTTTTGGCGGTTGCGCCGCAGCGAGAGAAGCCGACAGCGTGAAATCTTTATTAACTTCTTAGAACGCATCAATTCCCGTCACACTCTGCCCGATAATCAGCGAGTGAACATCGTGCGTGCCTTCGTAGGTCTTCACCGATTCGAGGTTCATCATGTGGCGCATGATCGGATAGTCGTCGGCGACGCCGTTGGCGCCGAGGATGTCGCGCGATAAGCGGGCACATTCCAGTGCCATCCAAACGTTGTTGCGCTTCGCCATCGAGATGTGCTGATGTTCAGCCTTGCCCGCGTCTTTTAGGCGTCCTACTTGCAGTACCAACAATTGCGCTTTGGTGATCTCGCTGATCATCCAGGTGAGCTTGTCTTGCACCAATTGGTGCGAGGCAATGGGCAGGTCGCGCCACTGTTTGCGCAGCAGCGAATATTGCAGCGCGGTGTCGTAACACGACATGGCCGCGCCGATCGCTCCCCAGGCGATTCCGTAGCGGGCCTGATTCAGGCACAATAACGGAGATTTCAGGCCATCGGTTTTCGGCAGAAGGTTGGATTCCGGGATGTGAACGTCTTGCAGAGATAAGCCGGAGGTGACCGAAGCACGCAACGACCACTTACCGTGAACGTCATCGGCTTTAAAGCCGGGGCGGTTGGTCTCGACAAGGAAGCCGCGAATTTTATTGTCTTCGTTTTCGACTTTTGCCCAGATGATGGCGACATCGGCGATGCTGCCGGAGGTGATCCACATTTTCTCGCCGTTGAGAACGTATTCCTTGCCGATTTTGCGGGCGCGGGTGAGCATGCCTCCGGGGTTGGATCCGAAACCGGGCTCGGTGAGACCGAAGCAGCCGAGCTTTTCGCCTTTCTGCATGGGCGGCAACCAGGTTTCTTTTTGCTGGTCACTGCCGAACGCGTAGATCGGGAACATGCACAGCCCCGATTGCACACTGACGAAGCTGCGCACGCCGGAGTCGCCGCGCTCGAGTTCCTGCGTCATCAATCCGTATTCGACGTTGCCCATGCCGGCACAGCCGTAGCCTTTGATGGATGCGCCGAAGAAGCCGAGATCGGCCATGGGCTTGACCAGTTCGCGGGGAAAGCGGCCGGCGCGGTTGCACTCTTCGATGATGGGTATCAGATTGTCTTCGATGAACTGCCGCGTGGTGTCGCGCACCAGGCGCTCTTCTTCGGTGAGGAGCGAATCGAACTGGATGAAATCGACACCGCGAAATTTGATGGCTGGCATGATGAGATCTCCGTGGGATCAAACCGTGGCTGGATCAAACTGTGGATGGATCAGCCGGGCTGGTTCGCCGACCGCAGATTGCCGCAATGGGCGGGGGCAAACATATGACGGTAGCAGGCGCGATGCGGCGTGGTCAAACGTCAGGCCGGTAACTTGTGAATCGCGGAATCCAACGGGGTACCGTGCGCAGGTAGTGTTCATAAGCATCTCCGAATTGCCGGCGCAGCGTGGGCTCTTCGTAGAGGAGCACGAAGCAGTGTGCGGTGAGGAGCATCAGGGCTCCATACTCGGCGACATGAGGCGAATGGAACAGAATCGCTTCTCCGAAGATTACCAGCGCCACGCCGATGTACATGGGATTACGCACGTAGCGATGCAGACCGCCCACGACGAGGAAGTTTGTGGGAGCGATCGGCGCTGGGGTGCCCAGGCCCCGCACGGCGAACTCCCATGCGCAAAGAAAATAGATCAGCGCTCCGACGGCGGTCACAATCATGCCCAGAGCGGATGAGGCACTTGGCTTCACGGCGGGAAAACCACGCAGCAAATACCGGGGCACGATGACAGCCACTGTGCCGGGAACTACGATTGTGAACAATAACGTTTTCAGAAGCGGACCGAGCGCGCGCGACATAGCGATAAATCCGCCCGATTGAATCGCAGCCGGGCGAGACAACCGGAACAGGCTTACTGTAAAATATACAGCGACGGAAGAAAAACGAGTCGCAGCTATAGAGTCTTCCACGGTGGATCCGCAGTTCCGGGCTTTGCTTTCTGCACCAACCCCTATCCACGAATTCCCGCATCAACCAGGCGGAGTGCTGCGCAGCCCAGTTCAGGAGAAAAGACCATGGCAATAGGCGCAAAGATTGCGAAGACGGCAGATCGTAAGAAAGTGATGGACACTACCAAGAGCACCGATTGCCCCAAGTGCGGCAAGTCGACGCGCATCGTAAAGCGCGTGAAAGACCGCGAGCGCGGCGTGCCGGGCGGTATTTATATCTCGTGCTCGGCGTGCGACTTTCACGAGAAGCTGTGAGCGAGCTTTGGCCCGGTAGATAAACCGCTGCCGCCCAGCCGGAAGAGTGATTTTGGAGCTACACCGCAACCGTAACCGATGTTTCTGTCCGCGTAACCGGCCTGTAAAGCGTATCTCGCTCGACAGGTTCGCGCCCGGCGGCGCGAATCAGGCGTTCGAGTTCCTCTCTGCGCATGCCTTGTGGAGTGGTCGCGCCCGCATCGTGGTAGATTTTTTCTTCGATTACCGTCCCATCCATATCATCTGCGCCGAAGCGTAATGAGATCTGCGCGATTTTCGCGGTCATCATCTGCCAATAGGATTTGATGTGCGGGAAGTTGTCGAGCACGAGCCGGCTCACTGCGATCTGCCTGATATCCAGCATGCCCGTCGTCTTCGGCAAGTGCTGCAGCGGCGTGTTATCGGGATGAAAGGCCAGAGGGATGAAGGTCTGGAAGCCTCCGGTTTCATCCTGCAGGGCGCGAAGTTTGAGCAGGTGATCGACGCGGTCCTCGTCGTTCTCCACGTGGCCATAGAGCATGGTGGCGTTGGATTTCAATCCGATCTGATGCGCGAGCTTCGCGGTGTCGAGCCATTGATCGCCGTCGATTTTGTGGTCGCAGATGATGTGGCGCACGCGATCGGCGAAGATTTCGGCGCCGCCGCCGGGGAGTGAATCGACGCCCGAGGCTTTCAGCTGCTCCAGCGTCTCGCGAATCGAAAGCTTGGCCCGCTTCGACAAATACGCGACCTCCACCATCGTAAAGGCTTTGAGGTGCACTTGCGGAAAGCGCTGCTTCAGCCCAGAGCAGAGATCGAGGAAATATTGAAACGGCAGGTCAGGATGCAAGCCGCCGACGATGTGAAATTCGGTGACCGCCTCGCTGTATCCCGAAGCAGCAGTTTCAAAAGCTTCTTCGAGCGCCATGGTGTAGGCGCCGGGCGCGTCTTTCCTGCGGCCGAAGGCGCAGAGACGACAAGCGGCGACGCAGACGTTCGTCGGATTGATGTGGCGATTGACGTTGAAATAAGTCTTGTCGCCGTGCAGGCGTTCGCGCACGAAGTTCGCCATCCAGCCGACGGCAAGAATATCGCCGGTGCGGTAGAGAGTGAGGGCATCTTCTGGATCCAGCCGTTCGCCCGCCGTCACTTTGGCATGAATCGGCGGCAGCCGGGAATCGTCAGTCTGGAATGGATGATTGCGATGTGTTACTGGCATCCCCTAGATGATATAGCAGGGCTGAGCTGTAAGTCACAATGCGCGTCAATGTGGTAGTAGTGCAGTTTGGCTTCCGCGAAAAGCCGGCTACACGAGATCCTTCGCTGCGCCTGGAAAACGGCTACGCTCTGGATGACGCCGCATAAGGATTTGAGGTTTCAACTAAAACTGCACCGCTACCGTCAATGTCCCGCAATCACACGGTCGCGAATCTTATCGTATTCGGATTGCGAAACCACACGGCGCTTCACCAGATCGTCGGCATTCTCGAAAGGACGCTCAGCGATCATGCGGTCGGCTTCGCGCTCGGTCACGCCCGGTAGGCTGAGCAGGTCTTCTCGCGAGGCCTTGTTGATGTCGATGGCTTTGTCACTGTGCATGCCCTCCTTCACGCCGTCGACAACCGCCTTGGTATCGCGGCGCATTGTCTCGGTGGCTTCCGCGGTGCGGCGGCGGATTTCATCGGGGTTATCCTGATTGTTGTTGCAGGCAGTGATCCCCGCCCCCAGCAACATCATGGTCAGGATCGGCAAGCAGAGCATGGTTCGAAGTTGCATGGCTCTCTGATGCGGAGAGCGCCATTTGCGGTTGGCGGAATCTCTTGGATCGCCCCGGCAGGTCTATATCTCACGAACAACGTGAGCGGTCAGCTGGGCAGCTCCCAGCCTTCATCCTTCATCTTCTTGTTCGTCCACTGCTGCAATTGTTCGAAGAGGGCAGGATCGATGACCGCAAAGCGCAGCCCGACGCGGCCTTCGTCTCCAAACCACACGATACGGGCCTTTGCCTGGAAAACGGAATCGCTCTCCGGCAACGGAAAGCTGACATCGACAAGGCCGGCGAACCGCATTGGTTCGTTCAGGCCGTCAAGTCCCATGCCGCCGGTGCTGAGGTTCACTCCCTGTACGTGGGTTTCGTATCCCTGCTGATTTTTCAGCGTAACGGCGAGCTGCACCCGGGCGCGGAAAAACTTCTGCTGCTCGAGGCTGATCGACCCCAGCGGGTTCGCACCCTCGCCGGGATAAATGTTGATGTTGTATTCCTTCAGCTTCCGGCTTAAGGTGCGTCGGGAAATGCCCAGCTGTTCGGCGGCTTGAGAACGATGGCCTCCGCTCCGCTCGAGAGCGCGGATGATCATTTGCTCTTCCATGCTGTCGAGATTGCCGACCGGCATGGATGGCGACTGGCGCTGCGTAACGGGATTGCCGAAGATCGCCGCTTTGATCTGCGATTCGTGAATCTCGGGTTCACGGGCTTCGACAGCCACGCGTGCGATTAAATTGCGCAACTCACGAACGTTGCCCGGCCAGGCGTGCGAGAGCAGGGCGGTGATCGCATCTGGCGCAAAAGATCCCTTTGCGTTCTTGAGCGCCAGGAAGTGTTCGGCTAGCGCTACGATATCTTCCGGCCGCTCGCGCAGCGGCGGCACGCGGAGGCGAAACTGGCCGAGACGGTGAAATAAATCTTCGCGAAAACGGCCAGCGGCGACGGCGGCTTCGAGATCCTGATTGGTGGCGGTAACGATGCGAACGTCAACGACAATCTTGCGATGACCGCCGAGGCGATAAAAGGGATAGCCATCGAGCACGCGCAGCAGCTTGACCTGAGTCTGAAGCTGCAGCTCGCCGATTTCGTCGAGGAAGAGCGTGCCTTTGTCGGCCAGCTCAAAGAGGCCGGGCTTCGAAGAATCGGCGCCGGTGAACGCGCCCTTTTCATATCCAAACAATTCGCTCTCGACCAAATTTTCAGGCAGGGCGGCGCAGTTGATATCGACCCAGGACCGGCTTCGCCGGCTCGAAGATCGATGGATCACGTGCGCGATCAATTCCTTGCCGGTCCCCGTCTCTCCCGTGATGAGCACGCTTTCTGTATGGCCGGCGACGCGGTCGACCATGCGCATGAACTGGTGCATGACCGGGCTGGCGAGAACAAGCGCGGTGCCATCGACGTCGCGGGACTCGGCGCGGGCTACTTCTGGATCGTCCGGCTTGCGTGCGGCTGCGCCGGCCAACGCCGATTTTGAGGTTTGCTGTGCCGGCGAGAACAGGGCGATCATGCCCGTGGGTTGAGTATTGGCGTCTCGCAGCAGCGTGACGAAGACGTCTGCGGTGAATTCCGCTCCCGATTCACCCCGGCATCGATGTGAAGATTCATAGCGGCCCTGCTTCAACACGGACGATACGATCTTCTTCTGCAGTTCGGTGAACTCGGCTGGGTTCTGGGAAGAAATTACGTCGGCCAACGTGAGCCCGGGTCTAATAGAGAGCGCGCGACCGAGGATTTTCAGCGCGGCCTCGTTGTAGCCAGTAATTTTGCCTTCCAGATCCGCCAAAAGAGCCGCGACCGGTTCTGAGCCGCGAGCCTGAGTCATCTGCGGAGCCGCCTGTGGCCCTGACGCTGCCGAGGTCGACGACTTAAGTGGCGATTTTATCTTCGGTGATGGCATCTTCCGCACGTTTGGAATCGATCTTGACACAGCAGGGCGACATTGCCGGAAGTATGCGGCGTCGAACGGTCACGAAAGTAATCTTTGAAATGGCTAGTCAGCGGAGCCAGTGCTCAGAGGCGAGCGCGTCGATTACGGAGGTATCAGTTCGGAGGCCTCCGCGAGTTACGTCAGTAAGCTACTTAAAGTCCTGTAATACCAATACGATCTCAAGCGAAGAGGTGCGTCTGGGTGTGCGGCGGTTGTGCGCTCACGCCGAGGGCGCAGCTATTCGTCTGTCCAGCAAAAGCGCAGATATACGAATGTCTATTCGCACTAAACTGTTCGTCGGAATCACAGTCACGATCGGTTTGACAGTGCTGTCTTTCGCCTTTTGGCACTGGCAATCCGCCGATCTGGCGCGGTTTGCCTGCTATCTGCTCGTTGCCGTTCTCGCTTCCAGCCTGAAAGTTCAGCTGCCGGGCATTGACGGAACGATGTCGGTGAACTTCCTGTTCATTTTGCTCGGAGTGATGGAACTCAGCCTCCCGGAGACGCTGGCGATTGGTTGCGCCGCATCGCTGATGCAGAGCGTGTGGCAGGCGCGCAAACGTCCCGATCCGGTCAAGGTGATGTTTAACGTCTTTGGCATGATGGCGAATGCCAGCGCTCTCTCCTACGCGATCTATCACTGGCTTGACCCGCGGATGGGGAACGAGAAGCCGATCATTCTGCTGATCGCGGCACTGGTCTTCTTTCTCGCGAACACCTTGCCCGTGTCAGTCGTAATCGCGCTCACGGAGAACAAGACGGCGCGGAAGGTCTGGTCGGAGTGCTACTTCTGGTCATTCCCTTACTACCTCGTTGGCGCGGCCGCAGTGGGATTGGTGGGAATCATCAACCGGCGCGCGGGCTGGCAGACTTCCCTGCTCGTGCTGCCACTGATCTATTGGGTGTACCGGTCATATCGCCTTTATTTAGGGCGCCTCGAAGCGGAAAAAGAGCGCGTCGAGGTTGAAAAAAAGCACGTCGAAGAAATTGCTTCATTGAACATGCGGACCATCGAGGCCCTCGCGTTGGCGATTGAGGCCAAAGATCACACTACGCACACCCACCTGCAGCGCGTGCGAACTTATGCGGTGGAGATCGCAAAAGAAATTGGATTGTCGGCCGACGAGATCGAAGCGCTACGCGCCGCCGCGCTCTTGCATGACATCGGCAAGCTGGCTGTGCCCGAGCACATCATCAACAAGCCCGGAAAACTGACGCCGGAAGAATTCGAGAAGATGAAAGTACACCCCATCGTGGGCGCGGAAATTCTCGATCGAGTCGCGTTTCCCTACCCTGTATCTCCCATCGTGAGGGCACACCACGAGCGCTGGGATGGATCGGGATATCCCGCGGGTTTGAGCGGCGACGAGATACCGATTGGCGCTCGAATTCTTACCGTGGTTGACTGCCTCGATGCGCTGGCTTCGGACCGGCAATACCGGCCAGCGGTTCCGCTGGATCGCGCCATGGACACGGTAAGAGAGCGGTCGGGCACCTGGTTCGATCCGAAGGTGGTTGAGGTGATGGGGCGTCGCTACAAAGACCTGGAGAGCATCGCGCAAAGCAATCAGGAAAGTGTTCCCTCTGGATTCTCGAACAATTTGCGTGTGGAACGCGGGCTGGCGCCCGCGACAGGCTTCGAAAAATGGGGCGAGCCGCAGAGCGAAAGCGACTTCCTCACTTCAATCGCGTCGGCACGCCAGGAAGCGCAGGCCATGTTCGATCTCAGCCAGGATCTGGGCAATTCGTTGAGCTTGAGTGAAACGCTTTCAGTGCTCTCGATGCGGCTGCGCAAATTGATTCCGTATGACTCGATCGCGGTGTTCGTAAACCGAAACGGCTGGTTGCTGCCGGAACTGGTGAGCGGCGAGAACTTTCGAGCTTTGTCTTCTCTGAAGATTCGTATGGGCGAAGGGTTGTGCGGCTGGGTCGCGGAGAATTGCAAACCGATCATCAACGGCAACCCTCAAGTAGAGGAAGGCTATGCAGCCGATCCGAAGATTGCCACGTTATCTTCCGCGCTGGTGGTTCCGCTGCAGGGCTTGAACGGCGTCGTGGGAGTGCTGGCAATGTATCACTCCGCGCAGGATGCTTTTACGCCGGATCATCTGCGGATCTTGCTGGCGGTCGCGTCGAAGGTCGCGCTCTCCGTTGAGAATGCCTTGAAGTATCAGCAGGCGGAAAGCTCCGCGACCACCGACTTCCTGACCGGGCTGCCCAATGCGCGTTCGCTATTCGTCCACCTGGCACAGGAAGTTACACGCTGCCGTCGCATGAAGACTTCGCTCGCCGTCATGGTTTGCGACATCGACGGTCTCAAGAAAATCAACGACTCTTTCGGACATCTGGAAGGCGACAAACTGCTGCGCGAGTTCAGCGTCCGGCTGAAAGATGCATGCCGCGGTTACGACTACGTGGCCCGCATGGGCGGCGACGAATTTGTTGTGACCGCTCCGGGGCTCACGCCCGAAGCTGCAACGGAAAAGATTGGCCGTTTGAACCAGGCCGCTCTCGATGCCGGACGCCATACATGCGGCAGAGAGATGATTTCGTTGAGCGTGGGCACGGCATTTTGTCCGGAAGATGGATACGACGTCGAGGCGCTGCTGGCCGAGGCCGACCGGCGCATGTATACGGTAAAACAAATTCATCACGCACAGCTTGCTGCAACTCAGGAAACGATGGCGCAGGGGGCGGCAGGAAAGTAAATGCAAAAGCTGCGCTGGAAAATCGCGGGGCACGGCCTAGCTTTGCTGGCAACTTTACTTCTCGGCGGACTGCTTTCGGCAACGCTGGTCCGGCTGGCTCCGGGATTCGATTCGGACGAGCGCGAACTGGATCCGCATCTGAACGCGCAAAGCGTGCAGGCCCTACGCGAGGCGCGGCGGCGCGATGACAATATTTTCCGGTTTTATCTCTCTTACATGAGGCGGGCGGCCCGGGGAGATATGGGAACCTCAGTCGCTCTGGGCCAGCCAGTTCGCACTTTGCTGCGGGAACGAATTCCGCTTACGCTGCGGCTGCTTGGTACTGGATTGGCCCTGGCGTGGGTTCTCGCTTCGACTCTGTCGTTGACGGCGGCCTGGCTGCGGCTTTCGATTTACGACACTGTGACCACGTTCGCCAGCGCAACTTTACTCTGCCTTCCAGCAGCGGTGCTGGCTCTGCTCTCGATATTGTGGAACGTGCCGGGGTCGATTGCGATCGCATTGATCGTCTTCCCGCACACTTATCGTTACGCGCGCAATGTGCTAGGCAAAGCCTATTCGCGCCCTCACATTATCGCCGCGCGGGCGCGAGGCCTAGGCGAAGCCCGCATTCTTTTCTGGCATGTGGTTCCGGTTGCCGCTCCCCAATTGCTTGCACTGGCCGGAGTCTCCGTGAGCATGGCGATAGGGGCAAGCATTCCGGTTGAAGCTCTTTGTGGGCTGCCCGGCGTTGGGCAGCTTGCGTGGCAAGCCGCACTCGCCCGCGATCTGCCCTTGCTGGTGAACATCACCATTCTTGTGACACTGGTAACCCTGCTGGCCAATTCGAGCGCAGATGTAATCGGGCATATTTTGCGAAGGCAGGAATCATGAGGATGGACCGGATAATTGCCTGCGCGGTGCTGGCGCTGATGTTTGCGGTGTCGGCGGCGGCGCCCTGGCTCGCTCCGGCGGGATATGCGAAACAATATCGAGAAGCGATCGACGAGCCGCCTTCGCGCACGCACTGGCTGGGAACGGACGAAGTTGGGCGCGACCGTTTCGCGCGTGTTCTCTATGGCACTCGGATTTCGCTGCTGCTTGCGCCGGCAGCGGCGCTGTTTTCCACGTTGATGGCGGCGATCGTTGGCGGGCTCGCGGGATACGCCGGAGGAGCCTGGGCGCGGATTGCCATGGCTGTCACCGATCTTTTCATGTCGCTCCCATGGCTGTTCCTGCTGATCACGGTGCGAGCGCTGATGCCGCTGAATGTGCCGCCATTCCTTTCGGTCCTGGTTACGTTCTTGCTGCTCGGACTTTTGGGATGGACCACGGCAGCCCGCGTTCTGTGCGCAAGTGCTTCGTCGTTACGCTCCGCGGATTTCGTGCGCCAGGCGCGAGCCTCAGGCATTCGCGGACGCAGATTGTTCTGGGTGCACGTTGCGCCGAACTTAAAGCCCGTACTTTACGCGCAGTTCTGGATTTCCATTCCAGTATTCATCCTGAGCGAGGCAAATCTGGGCATTCTCGGCCTTGGAGTCTCGGAGCCCATGCCCTCGTGGGGAAGCTTGTTGAAGGAACTGGAAGGCCTGGTTTCGGTGGGCGCCGAGCCATGGAAATTCGTGCCGCTGGTTTTGCTGGTGGTGGTAGTGACTTCATTTCAGCTTTTGCTTTCGCGCCAGGAGGAATTACCCGCTTGAAGATTCATGCAGCAAGACCAAAAGTCGCCCATCGTGCTCTTGCCAGAGTTATCGCTGCGCTGGCCTGTCTCGCTTCGTTCGCCAGCTACGCCGTTGCGCAAGGTGGCGAACTTCGGTTTTGCCTGCATAACGAACCGAAAACATTTCATCCATTGAAGGTGGATGACGACGCATCGTTTTCCGTACGGTATCTGACGGGAGGAGTGCTGATACGGCTCAACCGGCAAACGCAGCAACTGGAGCCGGAACTGGCACAGTCGTGGCAACTTTCAAAAGATGGCCGCGAGATCACATTTCGTCTGCGCACGGGGATTTTCTTTTCCGACGGCACCCCATTCACCGCTCAGGACGTGGCCTACACGATGCAACAACTCATGGACCCGGCGCTACATTCACCGACCGGCGATGCCTTTCGTTCGGCAACAGGCGCCGTTGTAGCGAAGGTGATTTCTCCGGCCGAAGTTTCCGTCACGTTTCCTGCGGCAGTTTCCAGTCTCGACCGGCTATTCGATCAGGTCGCGATTCTCTCCGAACATTCGCCGAAGAAGGAAATGGCGGTGTTGGGGCCATTCATGGTTGCCGATTACAAAGCCGGCGAGGCGGTGCTTTTGAAGCGCAACCCGAATTACTGGAAGAAAGATGAGCAGGGACGACGACTGCCATATCTCGACTCCATCGAACTAGATATACAGCCTAATCGTGACGCCGAAATGATGCGCTTCAAGCGGGGCGAAGTGGACATGATCAACACGCTTGACAGCGAATATTTCGACAAACTCGAGTCAGCCTCGCCGCAATTGGTGCACGATGCGGGGCCCTCGCTCGATAGCGAGCAACTTTGGTTCAACGAAGTTGCGAAATCGCCGCTTCCCGAATACAAAAAAAATTGGTTTCGATCGGCAAACTTCAGACGTGCAATCTCGCAGGCGATCAACCGCGAAGACATGAGCCGCATCGTTTACCGGGGGCACGCCCAGCCGGCAATGGGACCGTTTTCTCCGGCCAACAAATTCTGGTTTAACGCCAGGCTGAAGCCGCCTGTCTACAGTCCAAATGCAGCCTTGAGCACGCTGCAGTCCGAGGGCTTTCGGATGGAAAACGGAACGCTCAAAGATAAAGACGGCAATCCGGTGGTGTTCTCGGTCATCACCAACGCGGGCAACAAAGCGCGCGAGCGCATGGCGGTGCTGATCCAGGACGACTTGCAGAAGATAGGCATTCACGTCAACGTCGTCACTCTCGACTTCCCTTCCCTCATCGAGCGCATGACCCAGAGTTTCGATTATGAAGCGATTATTCTGGGACTTACGAATGTCGACCTTGACCCCGACAGTGAGATGAACGTGTGGCTGAGTTCGTCGGCGAATCATCAATGGAACCCGCAGCAGAAAACTCCCGAGACTACCTGGGAGGCGGAGATCGATCAGAGGATGCGCGAGCAGGCGTCTTCGAGCGACCTGAACAAGCGGAAGGCGGCGTTCGACCGAGTCCAGGAAATTGTCGTCGAAGAGCAGCCATTTATTTTTCTGATCAACAAGGACGCGCTTTCGGCGTTTTCCCCGCGAGTGCATGGCGCGGCGCCGGTCATTCTGTCGCCGCAAACGTTCTGGAATGCCGAACGGCTTACGGTTTCGGCGAAATAGTTTCGAAAAGAGCGCGTAAAACTGGGTTCGAGAATGTCTGCGCAAACCACGGAAAACCCGGATCTGCTCTCGGCTCAGCTTACCGTGCGCTACGCCGGCAAGCAGCCAGTTCTGCGGGATATCCGGTTACGAATCCGTTGCGGCGAAGTTCTTGGCCTGGTTGGGCAGAGTGGTTCGGGCAAGAGCACATTCGCGCTCGCCATCCTCGGACTTTTGGAGAAAAAACGAGCGCAAGCCGAAGGCTCGATTCAATTCGGGGAATCGAATCTTCTGCAACTTTCCGAACGCGAGTTGCGGGAGTTGCGCGGCCGCGCGATTTCTCTGGTGCTGCAAAGTCCTTTATCGGCGCTGAATCCTGCGTTGAGCATACGCACTCAGCTGCGGGAAGCATGGCGGGCCCACGCAACCGGCGGGGGCGAACTGTGCACGCACGCCATAAGAACTGCACTCGAGAGCGTTTCTCTTCCTCCCGGCGAAGATTTTCTGCGGAAGTATCCGTCGCAAATGAGCGTTGGGCAGGCGCAACGAGTCTTGATTGCGATGGCGGTCATGCATCGTCCGGAGTTGTTGATCGCCGACGAGGCAACCAGCGCCCTTGACGTAATTACTCAATCTGAAATCCTGGAACTCTTCCGGCAGCTCAACCGTGCGACGGGAATGGCCGTTCTTTATATTTCTCACGATTTGGCGTCCGTCGCGGGAATTTGCGATCGCATCGCCATTCTGCACGAAGGCCAGATCGTCGAGTGCGGGACAACCGAACAGATCTTCGCTCAGCCGCAACACGAATACACTCGCCGGTTGATGGCGGCGCTACCGAAGATAGCTTTCCCGCTCGCACAAGCAAAGTTGAAGACCGAAGCGGCGACTGCACGCTGACCCCACCTTCGTACTCGCAAGTTTCTCAGTTACCGATCTCAGATCGGAGCAAATCTCCGCGTAAATCGTCTGCTCGTAACCGGCGCAACGAACCGAAGTAACGGCGGCCTGATTTCTGTGACAACTTGTCCCGCGCCCACCTCCGTAGGACAGTGTGGCCCAAAACTCTTCTTGGCCACCAACTGCTTCCTCAGCAATATCAATAGCTTACCGATTCCGTGTTGGTATGGGCCGTGCACTAGCGTGGGTGGGGTTAAGTACCGTTTCTTGTCAACTCGTTCGTCGCAGTCAGGAAGGTGAGACTTTATGTTGCAGACAGTAAAATCCAAGCGGCCGGTTCGTGGCGAACGCCACAGCGCAGCATGGGGTAAGCGCGCGGCTTTTGTCTTGATGTTCCTGGTGGCGGAATGCGCATTTGCCGCTCAAACGGGGAACACTGCCAGCAAGTTTGCTTCGGACCTGGCTCCGACCCTGGCGCGAGCGCATCAAGGTGCGGCCGCAGCCAGCGAGACCGTAAGAGTTATCGTGCAGTATCGCGAAGTCCCAACGGCGGCGCACTATGCCACCATGCAGAGCCGCGGCGGCCTTCTGCACTCGAAGCTGCACATGATCAAGGGTGCGGCCTTTACGGTGCCGGTGAGGGCGCTGCCTCTTCTGGAGGCTGATCCTGAAATCGTATCGGTGAATGTCGATCATCCAATGCACGTGACCGACGCGATGACCGATGCAGCCGTAGGCGCCAGCTCCGCGTGGAGTTCCGGTTACACAGGCGCGGGCGTTGGCGTGGCGGTAATCGATAGCGGCATCAACGACAGCCACCCGGACCTGCAGAATTCCGCCCAAACTCATTCGCGAGTGGTATATCACCAGGATTTCACTGGAACGGCTGCCTCGAACTCGAGCGGCGCGAAATACGACCTTTATGGTCACGGCACGCACGTTGCCGGAATCATCGCCGGCAACGGTTCGCTCTCGGGCGGACAGTATGAGGGCGTGGCACCGCAAGCGACCCTGATCGACCTTCGCGCGCTGGATCTGAACGGAGCGGGCACCGACAGCACGGTGATCGCAGCCATTCAGCAAGCCATCGCGCTGCAGAATACCTACAATATCCGAATCATCAACTTGTCGCTCGGGCGCGGGATCGCCGTCAGCTATACACAGGATCCTTTGTGCCAGGCGGTCGAGTCGGCATGGAAAGCTGGCATTCTCGTGGTTGTGGCGGCTGGCAACTACGGCCGTGTAAGCATGAACGGAAGCAATGGTTTTGGAACGGTTACCGCTCCCGGCAACGATCCTTATGTTTTGACGGTTGGTGCGATGAAGAGCAACGGCTCTTCTTCCCCCGCCGCCGAAACTCTGGCGAGTTATAGCTCAAAGGGTCCGACGACCTACGACCACATTGCCAAGCCGGACATGGTTGCTCCCGGGAACGACATTGTTTCGTTGTCCGCTCCCGGAGCGACGTTAGAGTCGGAGTTCGCGGCTGAATTAGTAAACGGCAGCGACGGCAACAACGATTACTTCACGCTGAGCGGCACGAGCATGGCTACCCCGGCAGTCGCCGGCGCGGCAGCTTTGCTCTTGCAGGAGCACAGCTCGCTCACTCCCGATCAGGTGAAAGCGCGCCTGATGCGAACAACCTACAAACCTGGGCTTACCTCGACCTCAGCGTACGTCCCGCACCTGCTGCAGACGTTCATCAACTCCTATGACCTTTTCTCGGAGGGATCGGGCTTGCTGGACGTAACGACGGCGATGAGCGACACCAATCTCGCGCCGGCAACGGTGGGATCGGCACTTTCGCCGACTGCGGTTTACAACACGCAGAACGGCACCATTAGCCTCGTGAATGGAAATGCAAACGTCTCGGTCAACTCCGTGGTTTGGGGAAGCTCGGTCGTTTGGGGCGCGTCGGTCGTTTGGGGAGCCTCCACCGTGAACGGAATGTCGGTAGTTTGGGGCAGTTCGCTGCCTTGGAACAGTAACCCGCTATTGAGCGCGTTCAGCGTGGTTTGGGGATCGAGCACGGGGGTTGCCACCGGACAAAGTGTGGTCTGGGGTGCGTCCGTGGGCAGCGCCGATGCCGCCTTCTCCGACGCTGGAGACGATGAACAATAAGCCGTGAACATTACACCAAGAGAAAGGAGAAGATGATGAAGCACACACGGCTAACTCAAATGTTCATCGCGGCAACGACCGTAGCGGCAATTGCAAGCACCGTCTACGCCAGCCTCGCGAGCCACACGTTGCACCTTTACCATGCAGTCGCCGTACTGGGAATCGCGGCTGCGACTTCGCGAATGAAGGTAAAGCTGCCGGGAGTCGACGGCAACATGTCAATGAATCTTCCGTTCCTGCTCGTGGCAGTCGTTAGTCTAAGCGCGGCGGAGGCGGTGATCATCGCATGCGTCTCGACCATGGTGCAGTGCTGGCCAAAGCGGGATGCAAAATTCAAACCCGAACAAATGCTGTTTAACGTAAGCATGATGGCGTTCGCGGCCAGCCTGGCCCACCTGACCTGGCATGCCGGAAGCCTGACTCATATGTCGGAACCGCTGATGCTGGCCCTGACCACCGCCGTGTTTTTCTTCGGACAAACAGCGCCGGTCGCAACGGTTATCACCCTGTCGAAAGGTGAGAGTCTGCACGGCACGTGGCATCGCACCTGGCTTTCGATTTCGGAGATGTCGTTCCCGTACTTCGTGCTAAGCGCGGGAGTTACGTCGATGATGAGCACGGTCAGCCATGTTTTCGGCTGGCAGACGGCGGTGATCCTGTTCCCGTTGATGTACG
This sequence comes from uncultured Acidobacteriaceae bacterium, assembly GCA_964530145.1. Classification (GTDB taxonomy): domain Bacteria; phylum Acidobacteriota; class Terriglobia; order Terriglobales; family Acidobacteriaceae; genus Sulfotelmatobacter. The sequence continues at coordinate 343,561 of CAZGXY010000010.1, forward strand.
TGATCCATCGCTCGTACCGGCTGTATTTTGCCGGCGCGGCGCAGACCGAAAGCGCTCCCGCGATGTCGAGAGCGGCGAGAGCGGGAGCTTAACCGGCAATCGACCCACGACCGGCTAGTCCGGCTGGCCGCGGTTCGTAATAACGAGTGTAAATCGACTGGCGCTCCTCTTCCGCGGAGCGTCAGTCGCTCTTTGAAGGCCCCGAAGTCCTTGTCCTGCGCCGTCTCTCCCATAACATCCCAGTGCGTGGAAACAATAATTGTACAAACCCATGACAATTCCCTGACAATCCCCACGCCTATCCCTCCTACTATTGCGGCAATCCGCGGGCCTCAAACCTGTCGCGGAGAAAATCGGATCATGGACGCTGTTCCGCCCGCAATAAATCACCCAAGGAGAATCCACATGCAACGTTTCCTCAGTCCCACCTATGTTTTCTCAGCCCTGCTTGGGCTGGCGCTGGTCTTCATGTCCAGCTCCGCTCTGGCGCAATATCAAGCGGTAAATCTGGTTTCGGATCTTGCCGGAAAAGCGCTCCACCAGGATCCGTTATTGAAGAATCCGTGGGGCCTGGTCTACGCTCCCGGCGGCGCTTTCTGGGTCAGCGATGAAGCCAGTGGCTGGTCAACGCTCTACGATGGAAAGGGCGATCCGCAAAGCTTGCAGGTAGTCGTTCCTTCGGCGACGGGCTCCGGGGCGGGATCGCCGACGGGGATCGTTTACAACGGCTCGACGGAGTTTAAAATCGATACATGGACTTCGGTCTTTCTGTTCGCCACGCTCGATGGCACCATCCAAGGCTGGTCCGACTTCAACCCAAGCGCGTCGCTGATTGCGGTGACTTCGTCCGGTGCTGCTTACACCGGATTGGCAATCACCAGCAAGACGTCCGGAAATTCTTTGTTCGCGGCCGACGCGGCGAATAACAAAATCGATATTTACGACGGCAACTTCAATCTGGTTTCGACGTTTACCGATCCTGCCATTCCGGCCGGCTTCGCTCCCTTCGGAATTCAGGACATCAACGGCAAAGTCTATATTTCCTACGCGGCCACCAACGGCGGCCCGGGCGGATACATCGATATAATGAGCGAGAGCGGAACCCTGGAAAAGCACTTCGCGCATGGCAAGCCGCTCAACCAGGCCTGGGGATTCGCGGTGGCTCCGGCGAACTTCGGACCGCTCAGCAGCTCATTGCTGATCACCAACAACACCAGCACCGGCGGCATCAACGGCTACAACGTCACCACCGGCAAACTGGTGGGCACGATGATGAACACGGCCGGTAAAGCGCTCGCGATCAACGGCCTGTGGGGCATCGAATTCGGTGGCGGCACTTCTTCCAACGGGCAGAAGAACCAGCTCTTCTATACGGCTGGGCCGAACGATACCGACGGCTACTTTGGAGTGATCAGCTTCAAGTAGCTCGGTTTTGATGGGAAGAAACTACAGTGCCAAGGCCGCGTAAAAGCGGCCTTGGCAATTTTATTCTGGAGTATAAGGACGCTTTATACCGTCGTGCGCATCGCCGATCAGCGTTGATCGAACAGCGCGCTGCGCTCGATCCTCTCGCCTTTGAAGACAACCATAGAAATCCTCTCAGTGGCCGTTATATCTTCGAGCGGATTGCCATCGACGATCAAAAGATCGGCATCGTTGCCCGCAAGAATCGCACCAATTTTATTCTCTGCCTTGAGCAGGCGCGCGGCATTTGAAGTTGCAGCCTGGAGCGCGACTGCCGGCGAAATCCCGGCTTGAACCCACAGCTCCAACTCATGCTGCACCGTGGGCCCATGGATCACGAGAAGATTTCCGGCATCGCTGCCGGTCACAAGCGGTACTCCGTGGGCCTGCGCGCGTTTCAAATTGTCGATCGCGGTCGGCATATCGATCGGATACGACGCGATCGACTTGCGAATTGCCGCCCCTCCGGTGGAATTCAGCGCCTCTTCGGTTCCGCCGAGAAGTTCGGCGGGAGCGACCTGCTGCACCAGTGAACGCTTGAGTAGTGCATCTTTTCCCGCCGCAAAATCGCTGAAGGCTTCGCCGGCGCTAAGAGTAGGGTCATAAAACGTCCCCTGCTTAGCCATCTGCTCGAACAGAGCATCGGGAATCTTCTCCCGGAAGGATCCGTGCTCAATCGAGTTGGCCTGAGCCTGAACGGCGTCGGCTACGTCGCGCGCGTCCCCGGTGTGAACGGCGAGAGGCAAAGAATCCAAATCAGCCTGTTGCGCGATGGCGTCGAAGATTCCCGTATCAAGCCGGTTGAAAACACTGCCGCCGGCTCCCGCCTCGAGAATCGCCTTGATGCAGTCGACGCCACGTTCTTTCAGTTCATCCACCTGCTGCTTGGCTTGATCGCCGGTAGCGGGAAGGCGCAGGTTCTGCTTTTCGAGCGTGGAACGAAGAGTAGGCGGGAAATCTTTGAAGTATTCCGTGCCGTGTCCGCCCGCAGCGGTGAACAAGGGGCCACAGGTCTGCAGCTCCGCGCCCAGCATCTCACCGCTGTTTACGGTCGAGCGCACTTTGAGCACAGCGTCCAATCCGTCGCCGACGCTCCTTACCGTAGTCACGCCGCTATAGAGGTAGGCCGCGAGATTGCGCAGCATCGCTTTGTTGGCGTCGTACTTGCTCCAGTCTTCGTAAATGCCGCCAGGTGCTCCGAGATGAACATGGACGTCAATCAGGCCGGGAAGAATTGTCTTGCCGGCCGCTTCAATCGTTTCCGCATTTAATAGTTTCGCATCGGGAGCCTGACCGTCAAAGACCTGGGCGATCTTGCCCGCTCGCACCAGCACCGAGCCGTTTTCAATCACCTTGCCATCGCCGACAAAGATGCGCGCTCCGCGAATCAGGAAGGTATCGCCGCGAGCCAGTTGCCGATTGAGGATCTTTGTCTTCGCGATGCCGGTGCGGGCATGCATCTGCCAGAAGCCCAGGAGAAGAAACGGAGCAATCACCGCCGCCAGCCACAGCTTGGCTGCGGCGCGTATCTTCTCCCCTTTTTCCCAGCGAAAAAGTTTGTAGGAAATAAACAAGCCGACGGAAGCCGTCAGCAGCAGCGCCAGCGTGGGTTGGATATTCTGCGCAATGCCCTCGTTGCGCGCCAGCATGCTCTGAATGCCGGTCACGAGATAAGTCGCCGGCACGAACTGAGTAATGACCAGCAGCCACGGCGGAAACATCGCCAGCGGGAAAGTCGCGCCGCTGAGGAACAGCATCGGCAGGTAGACGAGCTGTACCAGAAGCTGGCTCTCCTGCATCGAGTTGACGACCGACGCGAGAATCGCGCCGATGGCGCGAAACGCTACGATGGCAACGCTGACGAAGACCAGAATCGAAAGCAGCGACTGCGGCCACGGCATGCCATACAAATAATGCGCCAGCGCCAGAATCAGGATCACATTCGGCATGTAGAGGATCCAGCCGGTGACCACCGACGCAGCCAGCAGCGGACCGGGCGTAATCGGCGTGACTTTGTAGCGGCGCAGGATGTTGGCTTCGCGGTCCTGCACGGCTCGAATGCCCGCTCCGAAAAGGCCGTTGCCCAGGATCCCGATAATCAGCACCATGGCAATCACGATCGTCATAGCCGCGCCGCGCTCGGCGTGCATCGCCTGCCCAAAGATGAAGAAGAAGATCAGCGGAAAAAGATAGTTGAAGAAAATGACCGACTTCTGGCGCAAGGCCAGCTTCAGATTCAGCCCGATGAGTGCCTTGTAGCCTCTCATGCCCTGCCGACCCTCATTCGCGCAGGCTCTTTCCGGTGAGTTCAATGAAAACGTCTTCGAGACTGGGCTGCTTCAGGCTGACATCGGTCAGTTCCAGGCCTTGCTGATCGATCCATTTCACTAAATCGACCAGCGTCGCAGCTGCACGGCGCGAGTGCACGGTGAGCGTGCGGCCATTGTGATCGAGTGCACTTTGCGTTGCCTGCGACCACGTCGGGCGGCTCTCGGGAAAGCTGGTCGCACAAGTCACGACAATGCTCGACGCATTACGGCTTTGTTGCTTCAGGCGCGCGGGAGTGTCAAGGGCAATGATTCGGCCTTCGTCGACAATCGCGACCCGGTCGCACAGGCGTTCGGCTTCTTCGATGTAGTGCGTGGTCATCAGAATTGTGCGGTGCTCACCCTTTAACTCTTCGAGCAGGGAATGAATCTCGACTCGCACCTGCGGATCGAGCCCGGTCGTTGGTTCGTCAAGAAAGATCAGTTGCGGATCGTTCACCAGGGCCAGAGCCAGAGCCAACCGCTGTTTCTGCCCGCCGGAAAGCGTGTCGTAGAAAGCGTCGCGCTTTTCTTCAAGCTGCAAGCGGCCGAGCAACCTGCTCAGATCGACGTGGCGACTGTAGAAAGATGCAAAAACATGCATAGCCTCATGCACGCGCACCTTTTCTGGCAGATTCGTGGCCTGCAGACAAACGCCAATTCGATCTTTGAGTTGCTGCCTCTGCTTGTCGGGGTCGAAGCCCAGGACAGTGACTTGCCCTCCGGTGCGAGGCCGCAGCCCCTCGAGAATCTCGACGGTCGTGGTTTTTCCGGCGCCGTTCGGGCCAAGCAGGCCAAAGACTTCTCCCGGCTGGATTTCGAAGTCGATTCCCTTCACGGCGTGGACATCGCCATAGGACTTGGTCAGTCCCCGGACGGAGATGGCTGGCGAAGCGGCACTCATGGCGGACTGTCAGGCTATCTGAGAACAGGGGGCAAGTCAAAAAGCGTTCATTCGGGGGTCGATTGACCGTTGCATGCGAACGGAAGGCCGCACAATTCGAAATTGATACCTCGTTCCTCTTCTGGTTCGTCCCTGGCACTATTGGGCAGGTCACTGCCGCATCGTGCCATTGTCAATACGACCCGGTGGAGTGAGTATGGTCGTGGCAAGGAGTTACCAAAGTTCTCAGGACGGCAAATGCAAGCTGCAAGCTACAAAGCGCGAGGGCTGAACGCGGGGCAGATGGGGAAACCGCGGAACGCCGACCGGCAGTCGCCACAACTCTTGATGGCGCTCGCTCTGTTGCTGGTCCTCTTGACGGTGGTCGTAGCAAGAAATCGCGATTTCTGGTTCGGCACCGATGAAGTTGCCGACTCCGATTCCTCAGTTTCCCAAAGCGTTGCGACCGCCAAACCAGCCGTCGCACCTACGAAAAACGTGGAGACGACAGTAGCACCCTCTCCGGTTGCAAAAATTGAGCACACCGCGAAGGCGGCCAGCAGGCCAGCGGACGTCAAGCCAGACACCAAATCAGAAACCAAGCCGATTGAACAAGCGGACGCCGCCAACAACTCCCCGGTCGTCGCCACCAATCGCGTGGCGCTTCCGCCGTTGGATGTTGAAGTAGTTGCGGGCGATAAGCACAGCACGATTCATCCCGGCAGCAACGTCACGGTTGCGCAGATCACGGACAATCCGAGCCATTCCGCCGATGCACTCGCAGCAAGCCTGGCGGTCAACGCCGCGCAGCGCGAGCATCTCTCACCCGCAGCCGCCCCTGAATTACGCAGTGCGGTCGATACAAGCTATCCCGCGCTCGGACTTCATTCGAATGTGCAGGGCTCGGTGGTGCTGGAAGCGGTCGTCGCCGCCGATGGATCGGTCGAAGGCCTTCGGGTTCTAAGCGGTCCTTCCATCCTTAGCGCAGCGGCGCAACAGGCAGTACGCCAGTGGCGCTTCAAACCCTACATGCAGAATGGCCAGCCGGTCGAGACCAAAGCCCGCATTACCGTCAACTTCTCGATTCACGTCTCCGGCAATCAGGCGTCGGCTAGCTAAAGGATCCGTAAGCGCAATCTGCTCACGTACCACTCAAGGGCCATTCACAAAAACCCCACGAATCGGTAATACTCACGATACTGTTCGATTCCTCCCAGAGTTGTTTTTGCCAGCCAAGGCAAGTCTCAAGTTAATTGCGGAGTGTTGATGATCGGAATTCGGCGCTCTTTCCTGACCCTTGCTTTCGCTATGTGGGCTTTTCTGCCTGCATTTTCCCAAAATGTGGTGCTGAGCCCGGCCAGGGTCTCATTCGGAAACCAGATCGAGGGCACGACCGGCTCCGTCCACAATGTCACTCTGAAAAACGGGCAACGTACCGCGATCACGATCACGAGCATTGCAACCAGCCTGCCTGACTATGCGACTACCAATAACTGCCCGGTCAGCCCTGCCACGCTGGCTCCAGCGGCGAGTTGCACCGTCTCGATAACGTTCACGCCAGCCGCTCTGGGCACGCGAACCGCGATTCTTACAGTTACCGACAGCGGATCTTCCAGCCCGCAAACCTCGACACTGAACGGTGTCGGCACCGCGCCTTCTCTTCTTTCGATCGCAGTCGCACCGACGACTGCCTCAGTGATTGCGGGCTACACGCAACAGTTCACTGCCACGGGAACTTACAACAACGGTACAACGCAAAACCTGAGCGGCACCGCCGCATGGAGTTCATCGAAGGCCGCGGTAGCAACCGTGAACGGCAGTGGTTTAGCAACCTCCGTGGCAAAGGGAGCGGCGACGATCAAGGCCAAGGTCGGCTCGGTGAGTGGCTCTGCGTCGTTAACCGTCACAGCTTCGGTGTTGACTTCGATTTCCATCGCGCCGAATCCGGCTTCCATCGGCATCGGCGCTACGCAACAGTTCAGCGCCACGGGAATCTATAGCAACGGCACAACGCAGAATCTGACCGGCACGGCAAAGTGGAGTTCGTCGGCGACCACCGTTGCAACCGTGGCCAGCGGTGGCCTCGCAACCGGCGTTGCCCAGGGCAGCGCTACAATCTCAGCGAAGCAAGGCGGAATCACCGCGTCTGCCACACTTACGGTCGGATCCCCGCTGCTGACCTCGATTTCAGTCACGCCGGCAACGCCATCCATTGCAGCCGGAACCACCCAGCAATTCACTGCGACAGGAACCTACACCGATGGCAGCACGCAAAATCTGACCGGCACCGTGAATTGGAGTTCCTCGGCCACAACCGTTGCCACGATCGCCGCTGGAGGTTTGGCAACTGGAACAGCCGCTGGCACGGCAAGCATTACGGCCACTTCAGGCTCGGTCAGCGGGTCGGCTACTCTCACCGTCGGACCGCCTTCGCTGGTGTCCATCGCAGTCACTCCAGCCAGCCCATCGTTCGCTCTAGGAACGACACAGCAATTTACCGCGACGGGAACCTACACCGATGGCAGCACTCTCAACCTGACCAGCACAGTTACGTGGAGCACAGCCAACAGCGCCATCGCCACGATCAATTCGCAGGGACTCGCGACCAGCGCGGCTCTGGGCACCACCGGCGTTACCGCAACCTCAGGCGCAATTTCCGGCTCTGCAACTTTGACGGTCACGGCAGCCGTTGTGGTTTCGATTGCAGTGACACCGGCGGTCCCAACGATTTCCCTCGGAACGACGCAGCAATTTACCGCAACCGGCACCTACACCGATGGCAGCACCCAGGCTATCACCGACACCGTGCAATGGAGTTCCGACGCACCCACAGTAGCGACGATCAGCAATGCCGCCGGTGCGCAAGGTTTGGCCACTTCCGTGGGGCCAGGTACAGCGAACGTTTCGGCGACCTCAGGAACGGTGAATGGATCGACCGCGCTTACAGTCACCTCCGCTGCCCTGGTGTCGATCGCCATCACACCCGCCACGCCGTCGCTGGCGCTGGGCACGATGCAGCAGTTCAAGGCTACCGGCACTTTTTCTGACGGCAGCACGCAGAACTTAACCGGCACCGTCACATGGACGTCAGATACACCCTCGAGCGCCACCATCAATAACAGCGGACTGGCCACCATGGTCGGCGTTGGCACGGCCACCATCACAGCCACATCGGGCAGCATCGGCGGGTCGACACTTCTCACGGTTACTCCCACGACGCTGGTCTCGATCGCGATTAGCCCACCGTCAGCCACTATTCCTTTGGGCGTAACGCAACAATTCACCGCCACGGGCACCTTCACGGATGGCACGACCCAGGACGTGACACAGTCCGGCCAATGGAGTTCAACGGTCGCTACCGTCGCCACGATCAGCAATACCGCCGGCACAAATGGCCTCGCGACCACTCTCGGCACAGGCACAACCACGATCGGCATTAGTTCGGGCGGAGTGAGCGCCTCCGCATCGCTCGTGGTAAATCCGGCGGCGTTAGTTTCAATCGCAATTTCTCCCCAGGCGCCGGCGATTGCCTTGGGCGCGACCCAGCAGTTCACGGCTACAGGAACCTACACCGACGGCAGCACGCAAAACGTAACTTCGATCGTCACCTGGAGTTCGTCGCTGTCGGCTGTCGCAATCATCGGCAACAGTGCCGGCAGCTACGGCCTGGCCACAAGTTCCGGACAGGGCACTTCTACCATCACCGCCGCTTCGGGCACGGTGTCGTCTTCCACAACGATCACGGTGGGAACCGCATCGCTGGTATCGATTGCGCTCTCACCCGCTAATACCTACGTTCCCGTCGGAGGCAGCGAGCAGTTCACGGCCACAGGAACCTACACCGACGGCAGCACGCAAAATTTAACCAGCACTGCCAGTTGGAGTTCTTCGTCGTCATCCGCAACGGTGAACGGCGGACTCGCGGTGGGCGTTTCCGCAGGGATGACTTCTATCACCGCCTCGTCAGGGAGCGTCAGCGGCTCGGCGACTCTCGCGGTTGGCCCCCAAGGACTGCCCTTGGGCACGGTGTCAGGCGTCACGCAAATCACGTGTCCCACCGAACCGTTCGACAGCGCGTGGGTTTCGGAAGTAAATAATGGGCCGCCGGTAGCCATCTGTTACTCGGCAACGGTAAGCTGTCCGAATCTGCCAGACCTCGGACTTACCTACGGAGTCGCGACACCCGGCGGCATCTCGAACGGAACTGTGGTATTCGTGAGCCCCAAGGGCGGCGAGACACCGGTCGGCGGAAATCTCGCGACCAACATCCCTTACGAGGTTTACCACGCAAACTACCAGACCGTGCAGATGGCCTGGGACACAGATTGGCGCGACGGGGCAATCGGTGGAGGCTATTTCAAGAGCGCCGCTTGCCGCGAGGCGACGATGCTGAACTACTTCAACACGACTTATTACCAAGCCGCGGTAAATTCCGCGACGGCCGGAAGCTGCGCCATAAGTTATTCCGGCGGAGCTTCAGGATTGGCTTATTCGCTGACCTATTACGGAGCGAACTACCTCGACAAAGCAACGTTCGTCTCCGGCCCTCACTATGGCAATTTGGTGGAGGGTTGCGTGCCATCGTCTCCGCCAATCAGCATTTGTCCCTCGAGCGACGGCGTGACGTATCCGATGGGCTGCAATACGCTTTCCGGCACCTGGACTGAGTCCGGGTTGTACACCGGCGAAGCCGCCAACCAACTCGGCGGCCAGATCGGCAGCGAGCCTCCGTGCGATGCCTCCTGGCACGCATACACCGCGCAGGACGAACTGAACCTCACGGCGGACTCTCTGGTCGATGATGCCGGCGATTCCAACTTTACTTATCCGCAGACCGCCGTCTCCGCTTTTGAATGTGACGATGACCAGAACTGGAACAACCCCAGCGAAACCCAGGGCTGGGAATATCTCTCGCAGATTTCGAGTCCGGCACAGGTCGCCGCCGGATGCAACTATGCAAATACTCTGGACCAGAATGCCTGCATGGTGATCAATCGAGTCTACGGATGCCAGACGGTCGAGGCGGCTTACTCTGGTTATGTCTGCGTCGGGAACACATGCCCGGTATGCAGCGGCAACCCGCCCTCTTGCACATGTGGCGGATCGGCATGCTCAGGCAACTTCGCCGACCAGGCAGCGCTGCTGGCCGATTTTGAAGATCCCGTAAACGGATGTATCAAACGTCATTAGAAAACAGCGCCACCGACTAGCCTCAACATCTGCTTCCACTTCTATTTCACGTCCGGGTTACCGTGCAACGGATACAAGCTCTACTGTCGCTGCTAGTAATACAAATGCCTCTAATATTCTCTTTTGGAGTCTTTAGTCTGTTGCGGGACAATCCGGAAATAATCGATACTAACGCTCAAGCAAGACCTCCCCTTTTGAGCGGCGACGAGCCGTCAACCACAATCAAAATGAGTCGCCTGTGTTTACCGCTCAATTTGCCAGGCGACAATTTTGCAGTGAAATGAAGTTGCTGAAACAAAACCCAGGACTCTTTTGCCCTCGATGAGATTCTTAATCATGTTCCGGAAACATTATTACTTTGCAGGCCTGTTCGGAATCATCTGCGCGGTTCTTCTCAGCACGGCGAGCGCGCAAACCATCACGCCGGTTCTCACCCAGCACAACGACAACGCGCGCACAGGACAATATTTGACGGAGACGACCCTCACTCCCCAGAACGTGAAGTCCTCATCGTTCGGGAAAGTATTCTCGTTCGCGGTCGATGGCCAAATCTATGCCCAGCCGCTTTATGTTCCCAACGTGAAGATTCCCAGCAAAGGGAATCACAATGTTGTTTATGTGGTGACGGAAAACGACAGTGTGTACGCTTTCGATGCGGATCTGAAGTCGACGACCCCGCTGTGGCATTCAAGCCTGATCAATCCTGCCAATGGTATTGTGCCCGTGCCTTGCGGCACTGACGGCAGCACCACAGAGATCAGCTGCAATGTTTTCCCCTACTACGGCATCACCGGAACTCCTGTCATCAATCTCACCGCGCAAAGTCCGGCTGCGGGAGTAATGTACTTCGTCGCACGAACCGCGGAAACCGTGAGCGGGGTCACTTCTTATTACCAGCGACTGCACGCCGTCGATATCACCACCGGCGCAGAAGAATCCGGAAGTCCGGTCGTAATTCGGGGAAGCGTACCGGGAGTTGGCGCCGGCAGCACCGGAGGCGAGGTTCCCTTCGATCCGCTTGCCGATATCCAACGTGTGGGTTTGACCTTGTCGAACAATTGGGTTTACATCGCCTGGGCGGGCGCGGGTCACGGCTGGATCTTTGGCTACAACACGCAAAATCTGGCGCAAGCTCCCGTAATTTTCAACACCGCGCCGAACACGGTGCTGGGTGGGATTTGGCAAACCGGAAACGGTCTGGTCACAGACAGCGCCGGAAACATTTATGTTTCGATCGGCGACACCTTGTTTGACGCCAACAGCGGCGGAGTCGACTACGGCGACACGGTGCTCAGGCTGACTCCGAATCCGAGCACCCAAAGCTTCACGGTCGCCGACTATTTCGCGCCCATGGATCAAATCTGCCGCAAAGGCAACGATCTTGACCTTGGTTCCGCCGGGCCGATGCTGCTCCCTACGCAGCCTGGGAGTAACCCGAATGAACTGTTGGTCATCGGGAAAAGCGGCAACAACATTACCGGCGCCACTTGTGACACAACCGATGTTTACATGCTCAATCCCAGCGATCTCGGCCAGTACGAGACCGGCTCTGGCGGCACCGATAATGTGATTCAGGAACTCACCGACGCCCCCGGCGGCTTCTGGAGCAGTCCCGCTCTGTGGCAAGGGTCTTCCGGCACCTACATTTATATGGCGGGCACGAACGGATGGGGAGGCAAAGGCTACAACCTGGACATGTACAGCATGTCGAACGGGCTGCTGTCCGGCACTCCAATCCAGAGCACGAACCAGTTTAACGTTGGCGCGACTCCATCAATTTCCGCCAGCGGCGCCACCAACGGAATCGTATGGGCAGTTGAACGCCTGGATTCTCTCGGCGAGGAGCCGGGAGATTCGCAAGCTCTCCTCTACGCCTACGACGCGACCAATGTCGCAACCATGCTGTATAGCAGCAGCCAGACGACGAGCGGAAGAGATCAACTTGGCTGCGGCAATAAATTCCAGTTGCCCACAATTGCAAACGGCCGTGTATACGTGGCCACGCAGACTGAGTTGGATGTGTTCGGACTTCTCGGCACGGGTTCCGCTCCCGCTCTGGTCGTCTCGAACCCCTGCAACACCTTTGCGACCACGACGATTGGGCAGAAGAGCGCAGCCTGGGTCGTCTCGCTGAAGAACATTGGAGCCGCGGCTCTCGACATTACCGGCATCAAGATTACGGGAACGAACGCCGCCGATTTTAAATTAACGAATAAGTGCGGTACGTCGATCGCACCCAAGGCAAGCTGCAAGCTTTCCATAACCTTTGTCCCGTCGATCGGCTTGCCGGAGACGGCCTTCGTTACCATTAAAGACAACGCCGCCGGCAGTCCGCACAGTATCGGACTGATCGGGACCGGAGAGGCGGGAACGGTCGTAGTGAATCCGTCGTATCTGGCGTTCGGCCTTCAGGACATCAATATTGCCAGCGCGGCGCAAACCGTAACGGTAGCTAACTCCAGCAACCTGCCTGTAGCGATTGACGGCGTCGCGATCAGCGGCACCAATCCCACTTTATTTACGCAAACCAACAACTGCCCGGCATCGCTGCCAGTCGACGGCAGTTGCCAGATCAACGTGACCTTCACGCCAACAACCACGGGCCAGTTCAGCGCCAATCTCAACATCACGGATAACGCCGCCGGCAGTCCGCAGGTTGTCAGCTTGAGCGGCGCCGGCGTGCAGCCCAACGCCGTGATTACCTCGCCGAAGCCGCCTCAGATTAGTTTCGGCCAGGTTACCGTGGGTACGTCCAGCGCTCCGCAGGCGGTGAGCTTGCTGAACAACGGAGGCGGTACGCTCTACATCAGCAGCATCACATTCACCGGGCCCAGCCCCTCCGAATTTTCCCAGACTAATACCTGCAACGGTTCCGTGCCCTCCGGGAGCACGTGCACTATCAATGTCGTATTTACTCCGACGACGCAGGGTGTGGGGCAAGCGTATTTGAACGTCAACGACAATTCCGATCCGAGTCCGCAGCAAGTCTCGCTCTCGGGAAGCGGCTCATAGCATCGGGTGCGAGTCCGCAAATCGATCCGTCACGATCGGTTTGCGGATTGCGAGCACCGGCCATCGTCTCACCGAACCGCCGATTTAACGAACCGCCGATTTAACGAAACACGATTTAACGAACCACCGATTCAACGAAACACCGAATTCGTGCAAGAGCATCTTTTACATATTCATAGGGAGATCGAATCATGAATCGAATCATGAAGAGAATATCGGTCCTTAGTCTGGCTCTCATCGTCCTCGGCAGCGCAGGCGTGCTTAGCGCCACGGTTACAGTCGCCATCCATCCCGCAAATATTCCTGTGACGTTTACCGGACGCGCGCAATTCACCGCGACCGTTACCGGCAGTTCGAACGGCGTGGTATGGGCCGTCGACGGCCTGATTGGGGGGAACAGCACGGTCGGGACCATCAGCACTTCCGGGCTTTATCTCCCGCCGGCTAAGGTCGGAGCGCACACAATTGCCGCGAAAGTAATCGGCAGTTCGGTGAAGAGTACGGCCAAGGTTTTTGTGACCAACAATGCGGGCGTATTCACTTACGCGAACGGCAATCAGCGCATCGGCGCGAACACCTCTGAAATCGTCCTCACGCCGGCGAATGTCAATCAAAACACCTTCGGCAAGCTGTTCACCTACGCGCTCGATGGAAACGTCCGGGCACAGCCCTTATACATGGCCAATGTGCTGATCCCGAATCAGGGTTATCACAATGTCGTTTATGTGGCCACCGAGCACAACAGCGTTTATGCGCTCGATGCCGACGGCCTGCAAACAACGCCTCTGTGGCAAATCAATTTCAATAACGCAGCGGAAGGCATCGGCACCATCCCTTCGAGCGCCTTCGGTTCCTTCTGCCCGTACTGCCTGCATCAGACGGAGTTCGGCATCACCGCGACTCCCGTAATCGATCCCACGACCAACACGATCTACGTTGAAGCGCGCACGCAACAAGTGAGCGGCGGCGTCACCACTTACTTCCACACCCTGCATGCCCTGGATGTGACCACCGGGGACGAGAAGTTTAACGGCCCGGTTGTGATTCAGGCCTCGGCCCCCGGCACGGGCGAGGGAAGCAGCGGCGGAGTGATCGCTTTCGATCCGTTTCTGGAAATGATCCGCCCGGCGTTGTTGCTCTCGAATGGCGTGGTTTACATGGCCTCGGCTTCGCTTGGAGACTACGGCAATTATCACGGCTGGGTGCTTGCCTACGGCGCACCGTCGGGAACCCTGGAACAGACTGGTGCCTGGCTCGCTACGCCAAACGGCGAACAAGGCGGAATCTGGCAGAACGGCGCCGGACTCTCTGCCGATACCGACGGCGAGATTTATTTCAGCACGGGCAACGGAACCTTCGACGCTAACACCGGCGGCCTCGATTACGGCGAGTCGGTAATCCAGATGTCGCAGAACACCGTCAGCGGAACATTATCGGTAGATCAATACTTCACGCCGTACGATCAAGCGAAGCTCAACACCTATGACTGGGATGTGGGCACGGCTGGAATATCGATTTTGCCCGATCAGCCCGGGACTTATCCACATCTTGCGATTGCGGGCGGCAAGGAAGGAACCGTTTACCTGCTCAACCGCGACGCCCTTGGCGGCTACAACGCCAATGGCAACGGCCAGATTCCGCAGCAACTGGTGGGAGCGATTCTCGGTTCGATTCCGGGGCAGTCGGTCAACGGCGTCTGGAATGAAGCGGCCTATTGGAACGGCTTCGTTTATATCTTCGGATTGCACGACGTGCTCAAGGTCTTTACCCTGACCGATGGAAAACTATCGAAGCGGGCAGTGAACAAAGGCTCGGCCACGATGAACGCTCCGGCGCCGGTAATTTCGGCGAACGGAAATACCAACGCCGTGGTCTGGGTTCTGCAATGGGAGTCGAGCCTCCTCCACGCATACAATCACACCAACATGGCAACCGAAATCTACGGCACCGACCAGAACCCCACGCGGGATGCTCTGGACGGCGCCGCTGATAAGACCGCGCCCACAGTGGTCAATGGCCGCGTCTACGTGGGCACGACGACTAATTTGGATGTTTACGGATTGTTGCCCTGATCGTCGGCCTGGACGCACGAAAGGGTGCAACGAAAAGCGAGGCTGAAAACAAACCGATTAGATCTCGGCTGGCCTGCACAACGAATCGGCTGGTGCCGGGAGGGGGAATCGAACCCCCACAGTCCTTTAGGGACCTGCGGATTTTAAGTCCGCTGCGTCTGCCAATTTCGTTTTGAAAACAAATAGGTTATATCGGCAGCGGTGTGTTAGTGTGTAAGAATATGTGTAACTTTCGATTGATTTTGACAGTCGGCGAAGCTCGCCGCCATTGAACAGTTTAGCTACAAGGCGGCGCGCCAACATGAGCAACTAGGCCGTTAGTGTCCTAAAACTTGTGTTGAAAGAAAATTGCCGCAGAGTTCCTGGGAATCGTGGCTTGTAAGGCTCCCTAGACGCCCTCCAAAAGTCCCTTCGGAAATGCAAACACCTTAGCCTTCGGTGCGTCTTCTAGGGACAACTCCTTCCGATCTGCGTACAGAGCCATAATTGAACGAAGTTCTTGCTCCGATACCCTTGTGTCAGCCGCAAATCGCGCATAGTTGATAGGAAAGCCATACACCAGTTCCGCCATATTCCTTACCAGGCGCGGCTTATCTACCGCGATGTTCAACTGTGGAGGCTCTTCAGTTCTCCAACCTTTAAACGAGAGTTGCTGAAATAGATAGTGATATTGCCGAGTCGTAAGCAGCTTCAGTTCGTGGGCACGGCGAATTAACGCAGCCATCGAAATTCCCCATCGAAGTTTTAATCTGGCAAGGGAGCTTAAGGTAATTGCCCCGGCCATTTCTCGTTCCATAGCTTCTGCTGGCAAGCAAAACTCAGCGGCAAAGGAGAACGCTTCTTCTTCGACCTCCTTCCGAGAACGAAGTATCAGCCCCTTGTGCATTACCAGATGGCCCAACTCGTGAGCTACGCTCAAACGCAGACGGTCAACGGGCGCTTTCGCCGATACCGCAATAATCGGAATGGAGCGCTGTTCAACCTCCATCCACAAGCAAAAGGCGTCACCGTCCTCTAGGTAGGGCATGGCGAAGCACCAGACTCCAGCTCGCTCAAGCGCACGGATGATGTTCACAAGCGGCTCAGATGGATCTAGTTTCATCAGTTGGCGGGTTTCTCTTGCAGCATCAATTACCCTACTAGATGAAGGCTTAATTGCGACAGGGATGCTCTTAAGCTTTCGTGCTAGGGATAGCGCAATCGCGAATACATGTTCGGTATAGCGCACCGCCGCCAAAATATTTTTTCTTGATATGCCTGCCT